>NZ_JBYSYL010000003.1:0-719661 GCF_058783235.1 Achromobacter sp. FW305-C-28
GGTGAAGCGCCGCTCGTGCTTGGGGATCAGGATCGGAGCAAAGGAGCCGTCGCGGTCGCGCGGCAGCTGCACGCGCACCGGGCCATGGTCGGTCAACAGCGTCTTGCCGCTGACTCCGTTGCGCTCGTTGGCCTGGCCTTCGGGCTTGTCCTGGCCCGGGCGATATCCCAGATGCAGGTTCATCTCCGCGGCCATCGTCCGCTCAATTACCGCCTTCTGGAACGACAGGAACAGGTCTTGGACCTCGCTGGGCGTCATCGGTCCTTTGACCAGGTGATCCAGCAACTCGGCCGGGACTTCAGGCAGCGGCCCTCGGGCCGCTGCCTGAGCGGTGGCTGTACGTTTCTTCTTCATCGGCATATCCATGATCTTTAGTCCTCATGATATGCCCCGCCCACAAAATCCCGGATAGGCCCTCACGTACCTGCCGACGGCCCAGCGGTGCACCTACTTGAGCCTGGTGACCGACGCCTACTCGCGCAAGATCGTGGGCTACCACGTGGCCGAGAATCTGCAGACCGAAGGGGTGCGCCGCGCGCTGGAGATGGCGTTGCGCTCGCGGCGTTTGAACCAACCGCTGGTGCACCACTCGGATCGAGGCATCCAGTACTGCTCGACGTACTACCAGCGCCTGCACGCCCGCCATGGCATCCGCTGCTCGATGACCGACGGCTACGACTGCTACCAGAACGCCTTGGCCGAGCGGGTCAATGGCATCCTGAAGGGAGAGTTGTTGCCCCATAGGCCCGCCGACCTGGCCCAAGCCAGGCTCATGGTCAAGCAGTCTATCGAGATCTACAACACCGAGCGCCCACATCTGTCCCTACAATGCAAAACGCCCGATGAGGTTCATCGGGCGTTCAGTCCGTAGCAGCGCTACGGATACCGTCCGGTAGGTGTCAACCTATGGCAGGACGGGTCACCGCAGATAAGCACGTCTTCGCGCCCGTGCGGGGTCCTCGGCGGCAAAAGCCGTCTCGTACCTCTCAATGTGGCAACTTGCTCTGCGTCGGGGGATGACCAAACTTACGTGAAAACGCGCGAGAAAATGCGGCGGCACTACCGAAGCCGACCATTGCGGCCACAACCTTGACGCTTCGCCCGGAGAGCAAGTGCGCGCGCCCTAGTGCCAAGCGCCACCCATTCAAATATGCGCCGGGCGACTGGCCAACGGTCTGTTTGAAGGCTGCGATGAACGGCCCGCGCGACATTTCCGCCAGGGCCATCAAATCAGCAATTTTCCAGTTCCGCGCAGGATCATCGTGCATTGCAATGAGGCTTACGTGCAGCTTGGGATGGGCAAGCCCCGCCAGCAATCCCGCATTGACAGTACCAATGGCTATTGCTTTACGGATCGCCAGAACCACAATGACCTCGCACAATCGCGCCCGGATGGAACCTCCACCGCAACGCGCAACGTTCACCTCGGCCACGATCAGCTTCGACAACTCGAGCAATTGCGGGTCGTCAGCCAATGAGAAACACAACTCATCAGGCAATGCACCGACAAGCGGATTTGCATTGCCACCAAAATCTATTGTCGTAGCAGCGCACACAACGACTCCTTCCGGCAGCGTTGCTTTGGATCGTGCGCGGTAGAGCAGATGGGTGGGCTCACCGGACTCTTCAACATCGACGATGAGGAGATTGGCCTGCTCTATTGATTCGCAATGCGCGGCGCTTAGCGAAAAGGCTTTCAGAAACGCCACCAACCGATCATGCTTTCGGTCTATTTTGGAACTTTCGATCATGATTTTTGAAGATAAATTGATCCTAAATCTTTTATCATGCTATGCCGTGGTGCGCTAGCCCGCTACTCAAACACGACACGCAAGAGGCTGTATGACGCAGAATTCCGCCCGAAAATTCGATGCTGATCGCGCAGGAGAATATGCATCCCAGAGTCGGATCGCACTCGCGGGCTATGACGCCTGCCATGAGCTTTCTGCCTGCATGCTGTCGGCCGCCCTGGGCGATGGAAAGCCCGCACGGGTCTTGGTGGTCGGCGCCGGTGGAACCGCAGGCGAAATCATCGCTGCCGCGCGGTTGGAGCCCACATGGTCTTTTGTTGCTGTCGATCCATCACCGCCAATGTTGGAGCTGGCGCGAGCGCACTTGGACGATGCGGGTATTTCTGATCGCGTGAACACTGTTCTCGGTACTGCCGAAGACATTGATCCAACGCTGTCCTTCGATGCCGCCATCATGATCGGCGTGCTGCATCACCTTGCCGGGAATGAGGCGAAGCAGGAAATTTTGACGCAGATTGCCGCACGCTTGCTACCGGCGGCCCCCGTGGTCATTGCCGGAAATTATCGGCCTTATGCTTCGCAGCCCTTGCTTATGGATGCCTGGGCTGCCCGTTGGCGGATGAACGGCGCGAATCCGGAAGAAGTTCAATCCAGGATGAACAAGATCCTGCGTGGGGCAGAGCCGCCCCAGTCGGAAGAAGCCGTGTTTTCTCTGCTGGAGAAAGCGGGTTTCGTGCAGCCGCTTCGCTTCTTTGCCAGCCTGTTTTGGGGAGCGTGGTTGGCTCGACGCACGTCAACGGCGATATAGCCCGCCAAAGACATGTGGTCGCGATGCCGACTGCAACACCAGTCTCGATAAAGCCTTGCCAACAACCTGAGTAACGGAGCAAAGAAGATCATGAATAGGCAGAAAATTCTCAAGTACGGTTTCATCAGTGCGATTTCTTTCACCAGCGCGCTATTGACGGCGGTCGCACGTGCTGACGCCACGACGGTCGTCCCCTCGATGGTGGGAACATGGACCCTGGTCGCTGCGGATGTGCAGCACCCGGATGGCTCGCGGGCACGCGACTATGGTGCTGCCCCCAAGGGCATGTTGATGATCGACGCACAAGGACATTACTCACTGCAGATTTTCAAGGCGGAACGCCCCAGGTTTGCGTCAGCCGACAAGAGCGCGGCAACACCCGATGAGTACAAAACGGCTGTCATGGGTTCCAGCACGCACTTCGGCACGATCAGCGTCGATCCGGCCACCGCCACACTGACTTTTCGCATCGAAAGCGCATCCTTCCCCAACTGGGAAGGACAGCAACAAAAGCGGACCTATGAGCTTAAAAACGGCGAGCTGAGTTATCGCGTCGTGCCGCGGCCCAATGGTGATGTGCCGATTTCTGTGTGGCGGAAAGTGAACTAAAACTGCGTGCAGGCTGTTTGCGGTACCGCAGCCCAGGGTGCGCGCAAATCAAAAGATATTCCGTGGATAACTGAAGGGGTCTTTCACATCCAGGAAGATCACTGACATGGCTGGCCGAGTTCGGCCCTTAACGGACAATTAACGAGGCGACCCGGATGCCTGACACGCTGCACTCGAAGCCATCCATCGCAGCAGCAGGCGGGCAACCGTAATGCAGCGGCCCACAAAATTACTTTTTCTTCCCGGAGCATCCGGCAGCACCGCGTTCTGGCAACCGCTTGCGAATCTGCTGGAATATCGCGCAGAGAAACAGATCGTTTCTTATCCGGGATTTGGCGCCACACCTGCCGACCCCTGCGTCGACAGCATCGACGATCTGGTTCAACGCATCGTCAAAGATATCGATCAGCCGACGGCTTTGATCGCTCAGTCAATGGGGGGCATTCTTGCAGTGCGTCTCGCACTTGAGCTGCCGAATCTTATTACCCATCTGGTACTGAGTGTGACCTCCGGCGGCTTGGATACGCGAGCGTTGGGGGCTACAGACTGGCGCCCCGAATTCGTGAAGGCGAACGCCAGTCTCCCGTCGTGGTTTCTGTCGTTCGAATCGGATCTGTCGAGCGAGATCGGTCGTGTCTCTCAGCCCGTGCTATTGCTGTGGGGGGATGCCGACCCGTTTAGTCCCGTGGCTGTTGGCAAGAAGCTTTTGGCGCTGTTGCCAAATGCTGAATTGCGGGTCATCAACGGCGGGCATCACGATCTTGCCCACGAGTATGCAGGTGAACTGGCACCCATCGTCAGAGAGCACCTGCTGCGCGCGTACTGCGATTGAGCAACCGGGTGTCCAGGGCCTCTTGCGCCGTCATGTGCGGCGCCGTGCAGCGCTGAAAGTCGTCTTACGTATCAACCCGTGGCAGGACGGGTCATGGATGGGTCTGGAGGACCAAGCTGCCGCTTCAATCCCTCCACACCCATCCCGCTTCAGCGGGCTATCAACCCTGCAGTTCCTTGCGGACAATCTCGGCGCCTTCGCTCAGCGCCAGCAGCTTGCCCTTGGCAATCGCGCGCGACAGCGGCGCCATGCCGCAGTTCGTGCACGGATACAGCTTGTCCGCATCCACGAACTGCAACGCCTTGCGCAGCGTATTGGCCACTTCTTCCGCGGTCTCAACCTTGTCGCTGGCGACGTCGATGGCGCCGACCATGACCTTCTTGCCGCGAACCAGTTCGAGCAGATCGATTGGCACGTGCGAGTTGTGGCATTCCAGCGAGATGATGTCGATGTTGGATTGTTGCAGCTTGGGGAACGATTCCTCGTACTGGCGCCATTCCGAACCCAGGGTCTTCTTCCAGTCGGTGTTGGCCTTGATGCCGTAGCCGTAGCAGATGTGCACGGCGGTTTCGCATTTCAGGCCTTCGATGGCGCGTTCCAGGGTGGCGATGCCCCAGTCATTGACTTCGTCGAAGAAGACGTTGAAGGCCGGCTCGTCGAACTGGATGATGTCGACGCCCGCGGCTTCGAGTTCACGCGCTTCCTGGTTCAGGATCTTGGCGAATTCCCAGGCCAGCTTTTCGCGGCTCTTGTAGTGGCCGTCGTACAGCGTATCGATCATCGTCATGGGGCCAGGCAAGGCCCACTTGATGGGCTGCCTGGTCTGTTGGCGCAGGAACTTGGCGTCTTCGACGAAAACCGGCTTCTGGCGGCTGACGTCGCCCACGACGCTCGGCACGCTGGCGTCGTAGCGATCACGGATGCGGACGGTTTCGCGCTTCTCGAAATCGACGCCGCTGAGGTGTTCGATGAACGTGGTGACGAAGTGCTGGCGGGTTTGCTCGCCGTCGCTGACGATGTCGATGCCGGCGTGCTGTTGTTCTTGCAGCGCCAGGCGCAGGGCGTCTTGCTTGCCCTCGACCAGTTCTTCGTCTTGCAGCTTCCAGGGCGACCAGAGCTTTTCAGGCTGGGCCAGCCAGGACGGCTTGGGCAGGCTGCCGGCGGTGGAAGTGGGCAGAAGTTTTTTCATGATCTGTGGTCTTGTGTGTTTCGAGTGATTAGAGGGCGGCGTTGGCGGCCCAGTTTTCGAGCGTCTTGGCGTACGGCTTGATGAAGTGCTCTTCCGTGAACTTGCCTTGCTTGACGGCCAGCTGGCTGCGTTCTTCGCGGTCGTAGACGATCTGCGTCAACGAGTAATCCTGGTTCTTCAGGCTCGGTTGATAGAGCTTGCCCGCGGCGGAATTGGCGTTGTAGATCTCGGGGCGGTAGATCTTCTGGAACGTTTCCATCGTGCTGATGATGCTGATCAGCTCAAGCGTGGTGTAGTGGCCCAGCAGATCGCCCTGGAAGTAGAAGGCCAGCGGCGCGGCGCTGCCCGGGGGCATGAAGTAGCGGACCTGCAAGCCCATTTTTTCGAAGTACTGGTCGGTCGACGAGAATTCGTTCTGCTGGTATTCAACGCCCAGGATGGGGTGCTGGTTTTCCGTGCGCTGGTAGGTCTTGCTGCTCGAGGCGCTGATACAGATGACGGGCGGCTTGCTGAAGTTTGCCTTGTAGGCGCTGGAATTGACGAAGTGCTTGAACAGCTTGCCGTGCAGTTCGCCGAAGTTGTCGGGCGTGCTGAAGGTGGCTTTGTTGTTGTTGTGCTCGGGCAGCAGCACGCTGAAGTCGTAGTCGCGCACGTACGACGAGAAGTTGTTGCCGACGATGCCTTCGATGCGCTCGTTGTTCTTCTTGTCGACGATGTTGGTCTTCAGGATCTCGATCAGCGGGAAAATGGCATCGCCGCCTTCGGCGCCCATGTTCATTTCAACGGAAATGATCTCGACTTCGACCGAATAGCGATCGCCGGTGGGGTTGTCCCAATGCGCCAGGCTATTGAAGCGTTTGTCGATCATCTTCAGGGTGTTGCGCAGATTTTCCTGGCGACTCGCACCCCGGGCCAGATTGGCGAAGTTGGTCGTGATGCGCGTACTGTCAGACGGCTGATAATTTTCATCAAAATTGATGCTTTTGATGCTGAAGGTGAACGCGTTGCTCATTTTGATTGGGTGTGCCAGTTTTTAAAAAGGTCTGCAGGGCGGTAGCGCTGGTTTGGGCAGTGGAGGCCTTGGCTTTCAGGCCGCGACCGCTTCTTGCGCCATGGCGGCGCGTAGATCGCGCGTCAGTTCGATGAAGGGCAATGCCCGCTGGATGGCCAGCTTGGCCCGTTCGATCAGGGCCGGGTCTTGCAGGCGGTAGTCGACGAAGTCCTTGTCGGTGGCGTAGACGCCCAGCGGCAAGGTGCGCGCCTGGAAGAAGCTGAACAGCGGCCGCAATTGATGGTCGATCATCAGCGCGTGGCGTTCGCTGCCGCCGGTGGCGGCGAGCAGGACGGGCGTGTCGACCAGGGCGTCCTGGTCGATGAAGTCGAAGAAATGCTTGAACAGGCCCGTGTAAGAGCCGCGGTAGACGGGGGTGGTCACGACGAGGATGTCCGCCTGTTCGACGATGCTCAGTTCCCGCTCGACCGTGGCGGGCAGTTGCGACCGCCAGACCGCGCCTGCCAGTTGCGGGGCAAGCTGACCCAGTTCGACCAGGTGCTGTTCGCAGGAAAACTCGTCAGCGATCAGGTCCAGCAGGTGCTCGGCCAGGGCCGCAGACTTGGAGGGGCGTTGCAGTCCGCCGGAAACTGCGACTAGACGGAGGGGGCGTGTCATTTTTGCTTCACTTGAAGGGATCTACGCGGCGCCGCATCTGCTTTTGTGCAGGTGCAGCAACAAGCCGGAAGCGCATGCTAGAGGAGGGGGGTGATGAAGTAAAATGGTTTTATTTCACGAATCCATGAGCGAGAATCATCTGAATGCTTGAGCGCATCCACCTCAGCATCGTCCAGCAGGTCGAAAAACAGGGGTCACTGACAGCCGCCGCGGGCGTGCTGAACCTGACCCAGTCGGCCCTGAGCCACAGCATGAAGAAGCTGGAACAGCAGCTGGGCACCGACGTCTGGCTGCGCGAAGGTCGCAGCCTGCGCCTGACGCAGGCCGGCCAATACCTGCTGGCAGTGGCCAACCGGGTGCTGCCGCAGCTGGACCTGGCCGAAGAGCGCCTGGGCCAGTTCGCGCAGGGCGAGCGCGGCGCGCTGCGCATCGGCATGGAATGCCACCCGTGCTACCAGTGGCTGCTCAAGGTGGTGTCGCCCTATCTGGCGGCCTGGCCGGACGTGGACGTGGACGTCAAGCAGAAGTTCCAGTTTGGCGGAATCGGCGCGCTGTTCGGCTACGAGATCGACCTGCTGGTCACGCCCGACCCGCTGTTCAAGCCCGGCCTGAAGTTCGAGCCGGTGTTCGACTACGAACAGGTGCTGGTCGTGGCCAAGGGCCACCCCCTGGCGGGCGCGGCCTATGTGAAGCCCCCGCAGCTGACCCAGGAAGTGCTGATCAGCTACCCCGTGGACATCGAGCGCCTGGACATCTACAACCAGTTCCTGTTGCCGGCGGGGGTTACGCCCAGGCGCCACAAGGCCATCGAGACCACCGACATCATGGTGCAGATGGTGGCCAGCGGCCGCGGCGTGGCCGCCTTGCCGCGCTGGCTGGTCGAGGAATACGCGGCCAGGATGGACGTGGTGCCCGTGCGGCTGGGCGTGCGCGGCATCGCCAAGCAGATCTACTTGGGCGCGCGCGAGGCAGATGCCACCATCGACTACGTGCGGGCCTTCATCGAGCTGGCTCGCCATCCCGCCGCCGTCCCCGTCGCCGCCATTGCGCCGGAAGCCATTGCCTGAACCCTACCGCTGAACGCAGACCGTCCGCCGAGCCGACTGTCGAGCCCATTTGTCGAGCCCGTTTTCGACCCGTTTTCGACCCGTTTTCGACCCGTTCGGCGGGCCCTTCATTGATTCCTTGATGCATCCCAGTACGCCCAAGTCCCTTCGCCACATCACCGACGGCTATTCGTTGGAAGTCAGCACCAAGGACATTGCCGCGTTGACCGCCGCGGCGCCCCGGATATTGCCCGGATCGACCATTTCCATTCCCTACCTGCCCGGGCAGGACGACGAGGCGCGACTGGCTGCCGCGCGGGCCGTGCGCGGGCTGGGCTTCGAGCCCATGCCGCACCTGTCCGCACGGCGAATCGCGTCGCTTGCCGAGCTGGATGCGTTCGTCACGCGCGCGGTGGCTGAAGCCGGAGTCGAGCGCTGCTTCGTGATCGCAGGCGACCCATCGACCCCGGTCGGGCCGTTTGCCGACAGTGCGACGTTGATCGAAACCGGCGTTTTCGAACGCGCGGGCATCCGGGTCGTTGGCGTGGGCGGGCATCCGGAAGGGCATCCGGTCATGAGCGCGTCCGATCGGTGGGAGGTGCTGGAACGCAAGTGCCAGATGATTGCCCGCCGCGGCATGGCCCCCTTGATCATCACGCAGTTCGGATTTGACGCCGACGTGGCGCTGGCGTGGCTGCAAACGCTGCGCGAGCGGGGCATTGACCACCCCGTGCGGGTGGGGGTGCCGGGGCCCGCGGGTATTGCGGTGCTGGCGCGCTATGCCGCGCTGTGCGGCGTCAGCGCCTGCGCGTCAATGTGGTCCAAGTACGGCATCTCGCTGGGCAAGCTGTTCGGCACGGCGGGGCCGGATGTGTTCGTGGATCGCCTGACCGCCGGGCTGACGGACGCCCATGGACCGGTGAGCCTGCATTTCTTTCCGTTCGGGGGAATTGCGCAGTCGGTGAAATGGATCGACGCGCACAGACTAAGATAGGGCGTATTCGTCATCACCTCAATCAATGAAGCGCTACATGACCAGGACCCATCTCAAGCCCATCAGCATTGCTGCTGACCCGGACAAGCCAACGCTCTCGGCAGGGCAAAAGACGTTCAACCGGCTCATCAAGCAGATTGAAAAACGGCGTTCACGACTGAGCGCCTGGGAAGCCGCAACGCCTGCCTTTCATCAGAAATTCGTGGGCGAGTTCGTTCCTCTCGAGCAAACGACCATCGATTTGCGAACCAGATTGGTGCATCGCCTGGATGAGGCGCACGATCAGAAGGGGCTGACCCAATCCGAGCGAGCCACTATTGCAGACCTGATCATCGACTTGGCGGGTGACCTGGCCGCGCAGACCGACGATCCGGATCTGAAGGCCATTTACAACCGATACACCGAATCCGACTTTGACAGCGAAGCCGCCGCCGAGCTGGATGAGCTGAAACTGGCGCTTGAAGCCGTGCTTGGAGTCGACCTGAGCGACGATGCCGACATGGCTTCGCCTGACGAGATGTTGCAACGCGTACAGGCGCAAATGGAGCAGCGTCAGGCGGAAGAGGTTCGAGAAAATCAAGCGCGGGACGCGCGTCGGGCCAAACGAAAGAAGACGCCCAAGCAACTCGCCGCCGAAGCGCGAGAACAAGCCGCGCAGGCCGAACTGAGCCTGTCGATCCGCGAGGTCTACCGCAAACTGGTCAGCGCCTTGCATCCCGACCGTGAAACCGATGCCCGGGAACGTGAACGCAAGACCGCGCTGATGCAGCGGGCCAACGAGGCATATGGCAAGAATAGCCTGTTGCAATTGCTGGAATTGCAATTGGAACTGGAGCACATCGACCAGCACGCCATCAACAACATCGGCGAAGACCGGTTGAAGCACTACAACACGATTTTGAAGGAACAGGTCGGTGAGCTTGATCAGGAAATCGAGCACGTCGAGAATTCGTTCAGGAACAACTACGGAATTCCGCCGTTTGTCGACGTGTCGCCGGCCACGATCATGCGAAATCTTGTCGCTGACCTTGCCTCGCTACGCAAGAATCTCGACATATATGAGCGCGACTTGCTGGCGTTCGATGACATCAAGCGACTCAAGGGCTGGTTGAAGGTCATGAAACGGTCACTGGCCATGCCGCGTTTCGAGGACATGCCGTTTTAGTGATGCGCTTGGTCGGGCTGGGTAAAAGCCATCCCGTCAGGCGCCGTCAAAGCTGATCGTATTTCGTACTGCGGCCCTTGGCGCGGTCAGTCGGGTATTTCCGCGCGTTGACCTGGATCTTGGCCTGCGCGGCTTGCACGGGATCGATGCCCAGCACGTTGCTCAGTTGGACCAGATAAAGCAGCACGTCGGCGATCTCGCTGCCGACCTCTTCGAGTTTCTCAGCAGAGAGCGACCGGCTTTGCGCTTCGGTCATCCACTGGAAGTGTTCGAGCAATTCGCCCGCTTCCACGATCAGGGCAGACGCCAGGTTCTTGGGGGAATGGAATTGCTCCCAATCGCGATCCTGGGCGAATTCACGTTGTTGTTGGCTAAGGTGTTGCAGCGTATCGGTCATGAATGAATTCTCGGCGGCGTAATACGGTGGGCGAATGGATGGTTTTATCAGAGGCGGCGTAAGCCCGTAAACGAACGCCCCTCACACAGCCTCCCGCAACATCTCAATCAACGCCCGCAACGCACCCGACACATGCCGGTGCCCCGAGTAATACAGACACAGCCCCGGATACGCCGGGCACCAATCTTCCAACACCCGTTCCAGCCTGCCGTCCTCCAGCGCCTGCACCGCAAGATGGTCCGGCACGAAGGCAATGCCGATGCCATCCACCGCCGCATCCACCATCAGCGGCTGGTCCGTCAGCGTCAGCGGCCCGTTCACGTTGATGCTTTCTTGCACCCCATGCCGCGCGAACTCCCACCGGTACAGGCCCCCGCTGTCAAAGCGAAACCGGATGCAGTCATGCTGATGCAGATCCTGCGGCACCGTGGGCCGGCCTCGCGCGGCGAGGTACGCCGGGGAGGCCACGGCCGCGAAGCGCACCGGGCCGCCGACTCGCACCGAGATCATGTCCTGCGGCACGGCCTCGGCCAGCCGGATGCCTGCGTCGAAGCCTTCGCCCACCACGTCGCTCAGCCTGCCGTCGCACACGATATCCAGATGCACCTGCGGATACGTGCGCAGAAAACGCGCCAGTAGCGGCCTGAGAACCAACCGCACCGCGCCTTCGCTGGCGTTGATGCGCACCGTGCCGCTGGGCGTTTCGCGCAGGTCGTCGATTTCCTGCAGGGCGTGGCTGAGCGATGACAGGGTCGGGCGCAGCCGGGCCGCCAGCCGCTCGCCGGCATCGGTCAACGACATGCTGCGCGTGGTGCGGTTGAGCAGCCGTACGCCCAGGCGTTGCTCGAGGGTCTTGATGGAATGGCTGACCGCAGATGCCGTGATGTCGACTTCCTTGGCCGCCGCACGAAAGTTGCGGTGGGCGGCGACGGCCAGGAAGACGTTCAGGGCCAGCAGGTCGCAGCCTTTGAATTGGTGAATGGGATTCATCGAGTCGCCAAGCATTGATGTGATTGTTTTGATAGTAGCGGCTTCCTACACTGGCTGGCAGGAATTCACACCAGCACGCAAGGAATGCAGACCATGTCGCAAAAGATCTTGATTACAGGCGCCAGCTCGGGTTTTGGCCGGGGCGCGGCGATTGAATTGGCGCGTCAGGGCCACCAGGTCGTGGCCACCGCCGAAACCTGGCCGCAAGTGCGCAGCCTGCGGGCAGATGCCGCCGAGGCGGGCGTGGCCATGGAGGTCATCAAGCTCAACCTGCTGGACAGCATCGACATCGCGCACGCCGGCCGCTTTGATCCCGACGTGCTGGTGCTGAACGCGGGGGTGATGGAAGGGGGCTCGATCGCGGATATCCCGATGCAGCGGGTCCGAGAATCGTTCGACATCAACGTGTTCGGGCATTTGCAGCTGGTGCAGGCCATCGTGCCCAGGATGGTGGCGCGCCGGTCGGGCAAGGTGGTGTGGACGTCGTCGATGGGCGGCATTCTGGTGGTGCCGTTTCTGGGCATCTACTGCGCGACGAAGCACGCGATCGAAGCGATTGCCGGATCGATGAAGGCCGAGTTGGAACCCCATGGCGTGAAGGTCGCCACCGTGAACCCCGGCGTCTTTGGCACGGGTTTCAACGACACGGGCGCTGAGAGCTTCGTGCAGTGGTACGACGCCGACAAGGCGGTGGTGCCGATGCCGGACTTCAGCGCAAGCCTGCTGCACCAGGCCGATCCGCAGGAAATGATCGACGCGATGGTCGAGATCATTCCCGCCGAGAAACACCTGTACCGTACGATGCGGCCGCTTGCGACGATCGATGTGGCCAAGCAGTGGCAGGCGACGGAGTGGTCGCAGAATGCATGACATCGCGATCGATCACGCGCATCGCCTGGTGGCCCGGGGCCGCCAGGCCGCCGAGCAGGCCGGGGTGAGGGCGGTGTTTGCGGTGCTGGACCGCGGCGCGAACCTGGTCACGTTTACGCGCATGGATGATGCGTGGCTGGCGTCGAACGAACTGGCGCTGGCCAAGGCGCGGGCGTCGGTGATGTTCCGAATGCCCAGCGAGGCGCTGAATGCGCCGTTGCAGGTGGGCGTGCCGGCGCCGCACTTTGATCATGTGCATGCAGGGGGCCTGTTGCTGATGGGCGGCGGGATACCGCTGTTTGACGAGCAAGGGGCGTTGCTGGGGGCGCTGGGGGTGTCCGGCGGGACGCCGGAACAGGATGCGGCGATTGCGCGGGCGGCGTCCAGCCCGGACCATGGGTAATACGGCAAAGTAGGATGCTGTAGCATCGAGTGTTACTTCTAAATTCTTAGTCGTCATACTTTCGATGCCACAACGTGAATGCATCGCCTGCGGCAGGTACTGCCCGGCAGGCAATAGGGTGGGGGCCTGATGGCGGTGGAACTGTCCCGCTTGCAGAGCCCGGCCGCCGTTCAACGCGCACTGGACGAGTTCGCACAACTTGGCCGAACGGCCTTTCTGTCGCGCTACGGGTACGCGAAGTCGCGCAGCTTTCTGGTGCGCAACGCCAAGACCGGGCAGTTGTGCGATTCCAAGGCCATCGTCGGCGTGGCGTTTGGCTATCAGTTTCCCGGCGAGGGGCCGCTGAAACCCACGGACTTTTCCGGGGGCGAGGCGACCGTCGTGCCCCGGCTGCAACAGCTGGGTTTTGAAGTCGTGACCATCGGCGAGGATTGGACCGCGGACGAGGTGCAGGCCACCGTCGCGTCGTACTTCGAGATGCTTCGGCTGGAAGCCGCGCAACAGGGCTATGTGAAGTCGGAATTCAATGCGCAGCTGCGTCCGCGATTGCGCAACCGCAGCAAAGCGTCGGTGGAACTGAAGTACCAGAACATCAGCGCGATCTTGAACGGTCTGGAATTGCCCTTCATTCGCGGCTACAAGCCCCGAGGCAACGCGCAATTGCTGCTGCGCCAGGGAGTTCAGCAGTTCATCCAAGCGCAGCCGGGCCTGGTTTCACAGGTCGTTGATGCGCTGGAGGAAGTCAAGACGCCGGGCGAACGGACATTTCACGCGTCCTTGGTGGACCCGCCGGCGCTTGAAACGGTGGCGCAGCTGGAAAAGGGCGTATCCAAACTCAGGTTGCCGCGCAAAACCAACTGGGCGCAGCGCGACGAAGCGAACCGAAAATTAGGGCGTGCCGGCGAACACTGGGTGATCGGCTTCGAGCAGCGCCGTCTTTTCGAAGCTGGGTATCCGGAACTCTTCGAACGGCTGGACTGGGTATCGGATCGGCTGGGGGATGGCATCGGTTACGACATCCTGTCGCATGAAACACCAAGCCAGCATCGCTACATCGAGGTCAAGACCACGAATGGCGCCCATGCGTCGTCATTCATCATCAGCCGCAACGAACTGGAATTCTCCGAGGAAGCGCAAGAGGCATTTCATCTGTACCGTGTATTCCAGTTCAGCGAGGCGCCCAAGCTTTATATCCTGAAGGGCAGGCTGAAGGATCAGCTGCACCTGGAGCCGATTGATTATCGGGCGTCATTTCGGCGCGTGACCGGGTAGTATGCGGCCAAGGCGTGTCTGGTGGCCGACGTCGCGCCGCGTGCGCCGTATCCTCGCGCATCCATCACCCGACTTCCCATAGGACGCTCCATGCAAGTCAAGCGCATCATCGCCAATATCCCCGCCGCCGCCCCCGCCGTGGTGGACCGGTTCTACCGGGAAATCCTGGGTTTGGACCTGGCCATGGACCACGGCTGGATCCGCACCTATGCGGGGTCGGCCAAGATGACGGTGCAGGTCAGTGTCGGCAGCCAGGGCGGCTCGGATACGCCACTGCCGGCGCTGTCGATCGAGGTGGATGACCTGGCCGAGGCGCTGCGCCGGGTCGAGGCGGCCGGTGTTGCCGTGGAGTATGGCCCGGTCAGCGAACCCTGGGGCGTGCGCCGGTTCTACGTCAGGGACCCGGTGGGGACGTTGGTCAATATCTTGCAGCATGAATAGCACGCGCTGCGATCAATGCGTTGACGCCACGGCCTCCAACTGCACCGCCGGCAACAGCGCAAATGCGAATTTCATCTCTCGCGCTTCTTCCCCCGGGCTGCGGCCGAACTGCCGCTTGAATTCCCGGTTGAACTGCGATGCGCTTTCGTAGCCGACGCGCGCGGAGGCGGCTGCGGCGGTGAGGTTGTCGCGGATCATCAGCAGGCGGGCCTGATGCAGCCGGACGGACTTGATGTATTGAATCGGGGACGTGCGGGCGATGGCCTTGAAGTGCGCGTGGAAGGCGGGCACGCTCAGGCCGGCTTCGCGGGCCAGCGAACCGACGTCCAGGGGGCGCGCGTAGTCGTTGTGGATGCTCTGCAAGACGCGCGAGATGCGGCCGAAGTTGCCCTGGCTGGCCAGGGCGGCGCGGATGGCGCCGCCTTGTTCGCCTTGCAGTACCCGAAAGCACAGTTCGCGCACGATGCCGGGCGCCAGCACCCGGGCTTCGATGGGCGAGGCCAGGGCGCGCAAGAGGCGCAGCGTGGTGTCGGCCAAGGCGTCGTCCAGCGGGGTGGAAACAATGCCCTCGGGCGCATGGCCACGCTGACCCGGATCGGTAGCCAGCCCGGGTTTTTCCAGGGCCGCGTCCTGCATGGCCGGGTCATCCACTTCAATCGCCAGGTCTGCCACCGTCGTCATGTCCAGGCGTACGGACACCGCCAGCAGCGGTTCGTCCGCCGTGGCGTCGGTTTCCGTTGAAAACGGCAGGGGTACGGACAGCACCAGGTAATGCTGCGCGTCATAGCGGTAGACCTTGTCGGCCAGATAGCCCCGCTTGGAACCCTGGCAGACGATGACGATGCTGGGTTCGTACAGCACCGGCGTGCGGCCCAGCGGCCGGTTGGCGCGCATGAAGCGCACGCCGTCCAGGCGCGACCGGGTGTAGCCCTCTTGGGGGGCCAACTGGGCGAGCAGGGCGGTCATTTGGTGCTGGGCGGCGGTTGCAGTAGCCATGGGGTGAATCTTCGGCTAAGAGGCTTAGGCATGATTTTGCCCGGTATCGGGCAAGAGTGGCGGATAAGGTTTAGGAATAGGCAATCATCCGATAGCTGTGTGCCTATTCGGCCCAGGCTGGCGCGCCTAGCATCTGTTCCTGCAATCCCTCACTTCAGGAGCACGGAACAATGCAAAATCATCGAGGCAATAACGTGTGGTTCATCACCGGCGCCGCTCGCGGCATCGGGTTGTCGCTGGCTCGCCAGTTGCTGGCGCGCGGCGACAAGGTCGCGGCGACGTCGCGCACGCTGGACAGCCTGCACAAGGCGTTGGGCAACGACACCGCGAATCTGCTCGCACTGCAGGTCGACTTGGTATCCGAAGCCAGTGTCCAGGCCGCCATCGAACAGACCATGGCCACGTTTGGCCGCATCGACGTGGTGGTCAACAACGCGGGCTATGGCCAGCAGGGGACGCTGGAAGCGCTGACGGACGAAGAAGTGCGCCGCAATTTCGAGGTCAACGTGTTCGCGCCGCTGCACGTGCTGCGTCACAGCCTGCCGCATCTGCGCCAGCAGCGCAGCGGGCATATCTTCAACGTGGCCTCCATCGCCGGCTTCATGGGCGGCTATGCGGGTTGGGGCAGCTACGTGGCGACCAAGTTCGCGCTGGCGGGGCTGACCGAGACGTTGGCGGCCGAGGCTGCCGAACTGGGCATCAAGGCCACGGTGGTGTATCCGGGGCCGGTGCGCACCGAGTTCCTGGCCAACAACAGCCTGGTGATCGCCCAGCGTTCGATTGCGGATTACACCGCGGCGCAAGCCTCGCTGGATCTGCATCAGGGTTTGGACGGCAAGCAGGACGGGGACCCGGAAAAGGTGGCGTTGCTGATCCAGCAGGCCGCGTCGGTGGCCGAACCGCCGGTGCATCTGTTCGTGGGCAAGGTCGCCAATGGCTTTGCCGACGAGAAGCAGGCCGCCGCGCGCCGGGATATCGATGCCTGGCGAGGCGCGTCGGAGGCGACGGATTTCGCTGACTGACGCCTGGCGCCCGATGACCGGCCTGTGCGAGGCGCCTTCTGGTGCGAACCGGCCCTGGACGGGGCCGGCGTCCAGCCATGCAGGCAGGGCGCCAGCCTGCTTGCCGCGCGTCGTGTTCCTGCCTGCACCCAGGGGGGGATCACGGCGTTGCGTTGATCCACCTGGCGACCACCGCGTCAAGGGTAGCCGGCGGGGATTCAATCAAGGGGATGGCGCACGCGCGTACCAGGTCCTTGTCACGGTCGTCTTGCAGATATTCAACCGGTGACTTGCCGTCGACGCGCGCCAGAAGCAAAGCCGGCAGCAGCGCCGCGGTGCGGGCTTCCAGGCCGCTGGCCGGCTCCCACTGCACACGCGCCAGATAGTGGCCGCGCAAGGCCGCGAAGGCGGCGAGATACTCGTCTCGTTGCTGCGGCCGGACCAGGCCCTTGAGCAAGAGATGGTTCAGGCAAAAGGCAAGATCGAAAGCCGGGTCTCCGTACCAGGCGCACTCGGCGTCCAGCAGCACCGGCGAGGAGGGCCCGACCAGAATATTCTTGGGGCTGACGTCGCCATGCACCAGCGCCCAGCGTGAAGCGAGCGTGGTCTGAATCAGTGAATCCAGCTTGCCGGCCAGCGCCGGGTGCTTTCTGCCGGTCTCCACCAGATAGGGTTCCAGCCGCAATGCGTAGAAATTGTCGGTGGTGTCAAAACGGCTGGGCAGGGTGGCATCGGCCGTGCTGGCGCCTTGAATGATGGCCAGCGTGGCGCCTACCGACGCCGCGGTGGCATGGCTGATCTTGCCTTCCAGCAGCTGCGTCTTCCACACCGGGTAGTCGTGGGCAGGCAGAAAGCGCATCGCGAACAGGCCTGCCTTGGCGTCGTGCGCCAGCGGTTCGGGAACGGCGGCGGGGACATGGCGGGCCGCGAACCGCAGCCACTCCCATTCCGACGCATTGCGCGAAATGGGCGCATGCCAGTCGGCCTGCACTTTCAGCTGCGGCAGCGCGCGTTTGATGCAGATGTCGTGCCGGGGGGTGACCACCCGCCAGATATCCGAAGACACCCCTCCGGCCAGCGGGGTCCACTGCGCGGGCTCGCCGGGCTTGCCCAGGCCGGTGCGCAGAAAGAAGTCCAGCAGTGCTGCGTCTGGAGCGGTCATGATGCATTTCCTTGCCACGCGCGGTACTGGGACATGCCCGCGAAGGGGGCGCCGGTCTGTTCTTCGATGCGCAACAGCTGGTTGTATTTGGCCAGGCGGTCGGAGCAACGGACAGAGCCGATCTTGATGTGGCCCGTCGCGCAACCGACGGCAAGGTCCGCAATGAAAGGGTCTTCGGTCTCGCCGGAACGGGCCGAGACGATCGCCGCGTAGCCTGCTCGGCGCGCCCGCGCGATGACGTCCAACGTGCCCGTCAGGGTGCCGTTCTGGTTCAATTTCACCAGCACGCCATTGCCGATGCGGGCCGCAATCCCTTTTTCCAGACGCGCGGCGTTGGTGGTGAAAAGGTCGTCGCCCACAAGCTGGACGCGGGCGCCAAGCTGTTCCGTCAGCGTTTGCCAGTCGCTCCAGGCCTCTTCGTCGAGTCCGTCCTCGATCGAGCAGATCGGGAAGTCGCGGACCCACTCGTCAAACAGGGCGATCATTTCCTGCGCTGTCGCCACGTGCCCTTCACGTGCCAGGTCATACCTGCCGTCGGGCGCATGGAGGGTGCTGGCGGCCACGTCGATGGCGATGCCCATGTCGAGGCCGGGGCGAAAGCCCGCGTGTTCGAACGCCTCGACCATGAACTGCAGGGCTTTGCGGCCGGTTCGAAAGCCCGGGCTCAAACCGCCTTCGTCCGCCAGCAGGGTGGGCAGTCCGCGTTGCGCCATCAACGTCGCGGCGCTGGCGCGCACCTGGGCGACGTGACGGATGGCCTCCTCGATGGAACGGGCCGCCACCGGCACGGCCAGGAAGTCCTGCACATCCATGCCCCGGCTGGCGTGCAGACCGCCGCTGAGGATATTCACCATCGGCATGGGCATCATCGCCTGCGGGTTGCCGGACAGCTCGGCGATGCGTGCATGCAGGGCCTGGCCGGACGTGATGGCAAAGGCTCGGCATAGCGCAAGGGAAACGCCCAGGATGGCATTGGCGCCCAATCGCGACAGGTTGGGCGTGCCATCGGTTGCCCGCAGCAGATGGTCGGCGCCTTCCTGATCCGCCGCGTCAAAGCCTGCCAGCGCGCGCGCAAGTTCGGTATTTACATGATCCACGGCCCTGCGCACACCCAGGCCGGCATGCACCGCGGGATCGCCGTCGCGCAGCTCGTGCGCCTCGGCCGCCCCGGTGGACGCCCCGGAGGGCACGGCGGCGCGTCCGAGCGAGCCGTCCTGCAGTTCGACGTCCACTTCAATGGTGGGACGGCCACGGGAGTCCAGAATCTGTCTGGCGTGTAGGGATCTGATATGGGATTTCATGGCTTCTCCGCGTTGGAAAAGGGTTGATTCACGGCATGGCGCGGGGCGCCGCCGCCAAGCACTCGGACCACTTCTTCGCAGGCGCGGCGGCGAAGTTCGGTGAGCGAGGCGTCGGAAGAAAACGCAACATGAGGCGTCAGGATGACGTTGGGCAGTCTGGCGAGGCGGTCGGGTACGCGGGGCTCGCCATCGAGCACGTCCAGGCCGGCGGCGCCAAGCTGGCCAGTGATCAGTGCCGCCGTGAGCGCGTCGGTGTCGACCAGCCCTCCGCGGCTGACGTTCACCAACAGGGCGCCTGGCCGCATGAGTGCAAGGCGGCGGGCATTGAACAGATGCCGCGTCTCCGGGGTCAGCGGCGCGTGCACGATGACGACGTCGCACGCGGCCAGCAGCGCTTCCAGGGGAACGTTGCTGACGCCATCTTCGACCACCTGGCCGGGCGTGTTGACCACGATGCGGCAGCCCCAGCCCTTCAGCTTGGCCGCGGTGCGCCGGCCAATGCGGCCGTAGCCAACAATACCGACGGCAAGGTCGGACAGACGCCTCAAGCGCGCGGTTTCGGGCTCCCAGTGTCCTTCCCGGATCCGTGCAGAAAACATGCACAGGCCCCGGGTCCAGGCCAGCACCATCGCCAGGGCATGATCCGACACCTCCTCGACGCAATAGTCCGGCACATTGGTGACCCGCACACCGCGGCGGGTGGCCTGGGCGACGTCGATGTTGTCCAGGCCCACCCCCATGCGCGCAATCACCAGCAGTTCCGGGCTGGCGGCAATGGCCTGGGCATTGACCTGGGCCCAGCAGGTCAGGATGGCGGCCGGCCGGTGCAGGGCGGCCAGGCGCGCCACGTCTTGCTCGCTGGGGGGAGAGGAAGGGCCGTGGACCAGTTCGAACCCGGCTGATTCGATGATGTGCCGCTCGATGTCCAGATCGGGCCAGGCGTAGTCCGTCAACAGTACTTTTTTCGGCATTGTGTACCCCCAATGGTGTGCAAGACGCCCGCGCGGCAGGCGTGGCCGGACCGCCATGACCGCGTAGGTGGTCCCTGGTGTTTCCGAGTCAGGTGTCGGCGCGTCTGGTGAGCTGCGCTATCGGTTCGCCGGCTTCATAGCGGCGGATCATGTCTTCGGGATCGAAGATGACGCCGATGGGGTTGCGGCGGAAAGCTTCGCCGTTCATCCAGGCGGTCGCTTCGTCGCTGGTCTCGAAGACGTCGATCTGCAATTCGATGGCATTGCCATCCGGATCGCGGTAGTACATCGACACGGTCGGGCCGTGCACGATCGGGTAGTAGGGCAGAATGTCGATCGCCTTCAGGCGAGTGTAGGTCTGCAGAAGCTGCTCAAGGCTCTGATAAGTGAAGGCGACGTGATAGAAGCCGACGCTGTCCGGCGGCGCCGGATCGATCCAATCGTTCGAGCCCATGAGCGCAATGCGATGATGTTCGTCGTCATAGGTCAGAAAGGTGATCTCGTCTGCGGCAAAGACGACGTGCGCGCCCAGTACCGTGCGGTACCAGTCGACCATTTGGCTCAATCGCCGGGTGCGAAAGACCAGGTGGGCCAACTTGATGGGCGTGACACGTGCCGCGGTGACCGTCGGGCGGGGTTGCAGAGACGGCGGTTCAGAGGTGTTCATTTGGCGGCTCCAATGACGTTTCGCAAAGTCCCAATGCCGGTCACTTCAACTTCCACGGTCTGTCCGGCTTGCATGAACCGTGGCGGATGACGCCGAGCCCCGACGCCCGAGGGCGTGCCCGTTGCGATCACGTCGCCGGGCTCCAGTTGGCAGATCGTTGAGATGTAGTTCAGGAGAAAGCCCAGGTCCCATGCCATCATGTCAAAGCCGCTGTCCTGCATGACTTCGCCGTCCAGCCGTGTCGTCAGATGCATCCGGGAGGGATCGGGAATGTCGTCGGCGGTGACGAGCCACGGCCCCAACGCGCTGCTGGAATCGAAGTTCTTACCCGCGGTGATGCTGTGTTTCTGGAAGTCGCGGGCCGAGCCGTCCATGAAGATGCTGTAGCCGGCGACGTAGTCTTGCCATCGCTCGCGAGGGATGCGCCGCCCGCTGCGGCCGATGACGATGGCGATCTCGCCTTCGTAGTCGTATTGGGTGCTGGGCGCCGGGTAAAGCAACGGCTGGCCATGCCCGACGATGGCCTGCGGGTGTTTGCTGAACAGGACCGGAAACTCGGGTGCGTCCTTGCCGGTTTCGAGTTGGTGCGAGAGGTACGACCAACCCAGGGCAAAGATGCGTGCGTCCAGCCTGGGATTGACCGGCAGGAATTCGATTTCGGACAGCTTGAAGTCGGCGGGCGCCCGTTCGCACAGTCGCTGGGCTTCACCAGTCAGGCCTTGTGCCAGCAGCTCGCGCAGGTCCTGGCAGCGCCCCTGGAATCTTGCCTTCAGGTCGACGAAGCCGTTGTCCACGATGGCGCCGAATGCGATGTGATCGCCGGCTTTCACGGTAGCGAGTTTCATGAGTGTCCTTGTCTTGGCTGAGAAATCAGGTTGGTGCTAACGTTCGCGCCGCGGGCCGCGCCATGGCGTCGTGCGATGCGTTGTCTCAGGCGTGGGCCTTGAAGTCGTGGATAGGCTGGCGGACCTGGATTTTCCAGTCGCCGTCGATGCAGCGCATCTCGTCGATATAGCGTCCGACCACCACTGGACCCGTGAGCGGCGCGTGCAGCGGCGCGATGGCATCGCCATAGACGTGCATGTAGAGCGTGACGTACGAGTCCACGGTGGCAGTCTCGCGGCTATGTACGGTGGTGCGTATATTGCTGATGACGTGCCGCATCACGAAATCGGGCTTGAACCGGGCCAAGCGCTCACGCAACTGGAGGATGCCGCGCACGTCGCCGTCTTGCCGTTTCCACAGGCCATCGGGCGCGAAATAGCGTTCCATTTCGTGATATTGGCCAGCGTCGAAGTGGGCCGTGAAACGCAGAATTGCCGCTTCGCAGCGCATGACGGTGACCCAGTGCTCCAGGGCTTGATCGGTGTGGTCCATGCGTGGTCTCCAGATCAATGACGGCCCAAGCATGGCACTTTTCAGGAAATGGTGCAATCGATAGCATAAATATTCCCCCGGCCGGCCGAGCGCCCGGCGGTATACTCCGTGCCATCGTTGGCAACCAAAAAGACTCGGGCCTCTCATGGCAACAGCGAAAGACATCGCGGCGATGTTGCAGATTTCGGTATCGACAGTGGGGCGGGCGCTCAGCGACGATCCGCGGATCAGCGCAGAGACCAAGCAGCGCGTGTTGCGGGCCGCGGCCGAGCGGGGATACGTGGCCAACCGCGCGGCGCAGATGATGCGCGGCGTGTCCAGCAATCTGGTCGGGCTGCTGCTTCCGGATATCCGCAACGGCTTTTATTCCACCGCGGCGCATGCGCTATCGCAATGCCTGGCCGCTGGCGGCTACCAGCTGATGCTGTGCGAGACGGGGGACGATCGCGTGATCGAGTCGCAGCATCTGCGCGAGTTGTCGAGCGCCCATGCGGCAGGCGTGATCATCGTACCGAGCGCCAAACCCTTGCCCGAGTCGGTGCGCCTGCTGAGCGCCATGCCGCATTGCCAGCTGCTGCGCCGCTATGCCGCGCTGGGCAATCAGTGCTTTGTGATCGACGACGCCAAGGCGATTCACGCCGCGACCCGGCACCTGATGACGCTGGGCCATGAGCGTATCGGCTATATCGGCGGATCGCCCGACCTGTCTACCGGCGCGGCGCGATTGGATGGGTTTCGCGAGGCGCTGCGGGGCTCCCGGGCCGCCGCTTGGGCGCATGAAGAAGTGGGCCCGCCGTCGTCGTGGGAAGTCGGGCGCGGCGCTGTCCACCGCCTGCTCGACTTGCCGGCGCCGCCGACGGCGATCGTGCTGGGATCCGTGCAGATCACGTATGGCGTGCTGGATGCGCTGTGTGCGTACGACAGCGCGGTGCGCCAGCGCTTGTCCGTCGTGGGCTTTGGCGACGAACCAGGGTTTCGCTGGTGGGGGCCGGGCCTGACGACGCTGGCCATGCCCGTGTCCGAATTGGCTACCGCCTGTGGCCTGTGGTTCCTGCACCAGTTAAAGACCCGTGCGACGGGACTGGCACCCTATACCTCGGTGTCGCACGCGGAACTGATTGTGCGCGGCAGCACGCGGGCCATTACTGCGTCTTGAGGGCGCTGGCCGTGCCGTGCGTGTTCGCAGCCGGTTGGGTCAGTTTGCGCCACCACGGCGATCCCGCTTGCGGAGCGGCAATGTCCAGGCGTTCGCCCATTTCGGGGGTGGTCAGCGCCACGCCTTGCGCGGCGGCCAGGGCCGTGATGCGTTCGAAAGGCTCTTGCCAAGCATGCATGGCAAGGTCGAAGGTGCCGTTGTGTATCGGCAGCAGCACGCGGCCGCGCAAGTCCAGGTGGGCCTGCAGGGTTTCTTCGGGCTGCATGTGCACGTACGCCCAGCGCTTGTCGTAGGCGCCGGTTTCCATCAGCGTCAGGTCGAACGGGCCAAAGGCATCGCCGATGGCCTTGAAGCCGTTGAAGTAGCCCGAGTCGCCGCTGAAGAACACGCGCAGGTCGTCATCCTGGATGACCCACGACGCCCACAGGCTGCGGTCGCTGTCGGTCAGGCCGCGGCCCGAGAAATGCTGGGCCGGGGTGGCGGTCAGGCGCAGGTCGTCGACCATGGTGGATTGCCACCAGTCCAGCTGTTCGACCTGCTTGGGGTCGATGCCCCAGGCGATCAACTGGTCGCCCACGCCCAGGGGCGTGATGAAGCGCCCGGTCTTGCCGGCCAGCTGCAGGACGGCGGCGTGGTCGAGATGGTCGTAGTGGTTGTGCGACAGGATCACGCCGGCCAGCGGGGGTAAATCGTCCAGGCTGATGGGCGGCGCATGAAAGCGCGCCGGCCCGGCCCATTGCACCGGCGATGCCCGCTCGGAAAACACCGGGTCGGTGATCCAGTAACGGCCGCGCAGTTTCAGGAGGATGGTGGAATGCCCCAGCCGGTACAGGCTGCGGTCGGGGGCGGCATCCAGGTCGGCGCGGGTCAGGGCGCGTACCGGCACCGGCTGGTCGGGCACCGTGCCGGTGGGCTTGTCGAACAGGAAGGCCCATGTCAGTTTCAGGCCGTTCCACCAGCCCATGGGCGGGCGCGGCGACGGGTTGGTGAAGCGGCCGTCACGGTGCTGGGGGGAGTCGGGGTAGCTGGGGTTGCGGCTGTTGCACAAGGCAAGGCTGGTCAGGGCGGTCACGGCAAGAATTCCTAGCAGGAGAGCGGCAAAAGTGCGCTTCATGGATGGCGTCCAAAATTACACTGAACAGTGTAGTTTCGTTTTTCTGAAAAGTACACTGACCGGTGTAAAATCGTTCACATGCCAGCAACCCGTTCATCCCCGCCCCAGACTCCCCGACGCCTGACCGACCGCAAACGCGAAGCCATCCTGCGCGCCGCGGTCGAGGAATTTCGCAGCGCCGGGTTCGACGCCACCAGCATGGACCGCATTGCCGCGGCGGCGGGCGTGTCCAAGCGCACGGTCTACAACCACTTTCCCAGCAAAGATGAATTGTTCGGGCTGACGCTGGAGCATCTATGGGCAAGCAGCGCCGAAAGCGAAGACATGGCTTATCGGGCGGACCTGCCGCTGGACCAGCAACTGCGCCAGTTGCTGATGCAAAAGCTGGCGTTGCTGGGCGATGCCAGCTTCATTGACCTGGCGCGCGTGGCGATCGCCGAGGTCATTCATTCGCCCGAGCGGGCGCAGGCAATGATCTGCCGCATCGGCGAAAAGGAAACCGGCGTCACCGCATGGATCCGCGCGGCCATGGCCGACGGACGGCTGGTCGAGGTGGATGTGGATTTTGCCGGGCATCAGCTGCAAGGGCTGGTGAAGAGCTTTGCATTCTGGCCGCAGGTGACGCTGGGGCAGCCGCCGCTGGCGTTGGCCGAACGGCAGCGGGTGGCGGATTCGGCGGTGGCGATGTTCTTGGGGTGTTACGCGGTGAAAGCGGGCGCGGCCAATGACCCAACCGCGATCGCGATTTTTCCCTGAAGGCCATTGTTGGGACTTTCCAGCCGTGCGTGCGCTTGCGGAATGTCGGCCAGCGAATAAACGGCACCGACGTGCGGCCGCAGTTGGCCGCGTTCCACCAACGCACGCAACTCATCCAGTTTGCCGCGGTTCTGGCGGGTGAAGACGAAGTGGTAGCTCGCGTTTTTGCCCCAGGCCTGGATGAGGTTTTGCGGCTGGGCAATATCCACGATGCTGACGACGCGGCCAAGCTGCGCCAGGACGTCGGGACTGCGCGCCAAGGTGTTGCCGCCGATGGTGTCGAATACGACATCGACGCCCAGGCCGCCGCTCAGTCGCGTGACGGCGTCCACATAATCTTCCTTTTCATAGTCGATGACCTCATCGGCTCCCATGCGGCGAACGAATTCGAAGTTGGTTTCGCGTGCGGTGGTGTACACCTTGGCGCCAATGGCCTTGGCCAGTTGAATCGCGACGTGGCCGACACCACCGGCGCCGCCGTGAATCAGAACGCTTTCCCCCACTCGCAGCCCGGCGCGCACGACCAGCGCCTCCCAGGCCGTGCCGCCCACCAGGGTCAGGCTTGCCGCTTCAAGATGGCTTAGCGTCGTGGGCTTCTTGCCGACGATGTTTTCGGCTGCGACGTGATATTCGGCATAGCTGCCCGGGCCATCGAAGATCTGGGGGGTGTACCAGACCTCGTCTCCGGGTGAGAACGCCGTCACACCCGGTCCGACCGCTTCGACGATGCCGGATACATCGTGGCCGGTAACGGCGGGCAAGGGCACCAGATCGGGATAGTCCCCGCGGCGGACCTGATAATCCAGCGGATTGATCGATGTGGCCTGAACCTGGACCAGCACTTGTCCCACCTGCGGGGCTGGTTTGGGCACATCGCACAGCGCGAACGATTCCGGGCCGCCAAAGGATTTGAGTATCAATGCTTTCATTGCAATTCCTTATTTCTGGAAAAAGGGATATCGGGAATTCCAGATGTTTAACTGTAAATAGAGATATCGAGATTTATCGATACTGTGGGGAAAAAAATGGTTGCGATTGAACGATCAGAGCTCTTGGCCGATGACGCCGGCCAGCGCACGAATGGTGGCTTCGTTGCGCTTGTAGTAGGTCCACTGACCGATACGCCTGACTTCGACCAAGCCGGCGCGTTGCAGCGTGGCCAGGTAATCGGACACGGTGGACTGCGACAGCCCGACGCCTTCCTGGATGCTGCTGACGCAGACACCGACCACATCGACATCCCCTTCGTCCTGCGCGGGGAAGTGTTTGGCGGGGTCTTTCAAGCCTTTCAGAATTTCAAGGCGTGTGCGGTTCGAGAGGGCTTTGAAGATTTCGAGCAGATCCATGATGTGATGATATCGAGATTTACCGATATGTCAATACAGGGGGAGCGGCGAGGACTGAGACTGCCGGGGTTCTGCATTTCCCGTTCAACTGTCCGCGCCAATGGGTCTACGGCGTGCCCGGCGGCCCGTCTGGCAAGAACTCGTCGTTGGCACGGGCAAATCTCTCGATCAGGAAATCCAGCAGCCGTCTCACCCGCGGCGCCATGTAGCGGGTGCCGTGAAACACGGCGTGCACACCCGATTCGGCGACGCAGTATTGCGGCAGTACGGCGTGCAGGCGCCCCGCGCGCAGGTCGTCGGCGGCGTCCCAGATGGTTTTGCGGGCAATGCCGCGGCCGGCCAGGGCCCAGTTGCGGGCCAGCGCGCCATCGTTGGTTTCCCAGGCGCGTTCCAGCGGTACGGTAATGCTTTGGCGCTGGCCGTCGCGGGCGAAGTGGAACTGGTTCAGGGGGCCGGCGGCGGTGACCAGCACGATGAAGTCGTGGTCGGCCAGGTCGGCGGGCGTGCGGGGCTGGCCTCGCTTGGCCAGGTACTCGGGCGATGCGCACAGCACGCGCCAGTTGGGCGCCAGGTAGCGGGCGACCAGCGAGCCGTCCTGGGGTTGCCCGAAGCGAATGGCCAGGTCGATGTCGTCCTGCAGCAGGTTGGACAGCGAGTCGGACAGGGTCAGCGCGATCTTCAGGTCGGGGTGGGCGGCGCTGAATTCGTCGAGCCAGGTGCTGAGCAGGTGGCGGCCGAAGTCGGCGGACGCCGACAGCCGCAGCTTGCCGCGCACGCTGTGCTGGCCGGCTTGCAGGGCGGCTTCGGCGTCATCGATGGCGCGCAGCGCGACTTCGCAATGGGCCAGGTAGACGCGGCCCTCTTCGGTCAGGCGCAGCTGACGTGTGCTGCGGTGAAACAGCTTGGCGTGCAGCGCGGTTTCCAGCTTGATGAGGCGGGCGCTGGCCGCGGCCGCCGACAGGCCGAGCTTGCGGCCGGCGGCAGAGAGGCTGCCCAGAGCCGCTGCCTGCGCGAACAAACGCATGTCACCGAGTCGATCCGTTGCCATCTTGAATCTGGATTTGAAATTTATTCAAATTCTAGGCCAATTATCAAATTCAATAATGGGTAGCAGACTGGCGTCTCTTCAATCCAGGGCCTTGGCCCACGATGCAAGGGAAGCCAACAATGCGTCAAACCTCTTCTTCCGCGGCGGTGTCCGATCGCGTGCCGGATGCCCGTATGCCGGATGCCCGTACGCCGGCTGCCCTGATATCGGCTGCCCATGTACCGGCTGCCCATGTACCGGCTGCGGCGACGCCTGCCTACAGGCAACCCGCCGCGTCAGTCAGCCTGCCCATGGCGGCGCTGTTGGCGCTGACGATGTGCAGTTTCATCGCGACCGCCAACGAGACCGTGCCGGCCGGCCTGTTGCCGCAAATTGCGGACGGCTTCGGGGTGTCCGAGGCCTGGGCCGGACAACTGGTGACGTTGTGCGCGCTGGGGTCGGGTCTTGCTGCGATTCCGCTGACGCTGCTGTTGCGGGGCTGTCGGCGACGCGTGGCGCTGTTGCTGGCGATAGGCGGGTTCTTTGCCTGCAATGCGGTGACGGCGTGGTCGCCCTTTTACGGCTTGACGCTGGCGGCGCGTTTCCTGGTGGGCGTGGCGACGGGCCTGGCATGGAGTCTTCTGGCGGGTTATGCGCGGCGCATGGTGCCGCCCGCGCAGCAGGGGCGGGCCATGGCGGTGGCGATGGTGGGGATTCCGCTGGCGCTGTCGCTGGGGGTGCCGCTGGCGGCGTGGCTGGGCGGCATCGTGGGGTGGCGCGGCATCTTCGGCATCTTGTCGGGCCTGAGCCTGGCGCTGATGGCGTGGGTGTGGTTGAAGGTGCCCGATTACCCCGGCCAGGCCGAGGCGCGGCGCGTGCCGATGCGGCAGGTCTGGACGACGCCGGGCGTGCGGCCCGTGCTGTTCGTGATCCTGGCGTGGATTCTGGCGCACTACACGCTGTACACGTATGTCGCGCCGTTCATGGCGTCGCTGGGAATGGCGGGGCAGGTGGACGTGGCGTTGCTGGTGTTCGGCGTGGCGTCGTTGGCGGGCATCTGGATCACCGGGCTGATGGTGGACCGCTGGCTGCGGGCGCTGGTGCTGGTCAGTCTGGCCGCGTTTGCCGTGGTGGCATTGGTGCTGGGTCAGGGCCAGGTGCAGACGCCCTGGGTGTTTGTGGGCGTGGCCGTGTGGGGCCTGAGTTTCAGCGGCGCGCCGACACTGTTGCAGACGGCCTTGGCCGACGCGGCGGGCGACGGGGCAGAGGTGGCGCAGTCGATGCTGGTGACGGTGTTCAACGTGGCGTTCGCGGCCAGCGGGGTGCTGGGCGGGGTGCTGTTGGAAACGACGGGGGCGGGCGCGTTGCCGCGGGTGGTGGCGGCGTTGCTGGTGGTGGGGCTACTGGCGGCGGGGGCGGCGCGGACGCATGGGTTCAAGCCGGGGCGGCGCGTGTCGCGGCAGTGAAGTCGAGGCAGTGAAGTCGGGGCAGTGAAACGGGAGCAATGAATCGGCAGCAGTGAATCGGCAGCAATGAATCGGGAGCAATGAATCGGCAGCAATGAATTCGAGGCAATGAAGGGATGGCAGTGAATCTGCGACATTGACTTGCGGCAATCACGGACAGCGCACGAGGGGGCGTCGCGGTACAGTTGGCACCGTGGGCGGCAACGATGCCGCCGGTGCTTTTTCCGGATGATTGCCGTGAATGCTTCGTGTGCCTTGTCCCGATTCGTTGCGGTCTGTGCGACCGGTTTGGCGTTGACGTCGCCGTTGCCCACGCAGGCGCAAAACAAGCCCGCGGCGTCGGCAACGGCTGGCACGGGCGCAGCAAGCGCCGGCGTCGCCCCCATTTCCTTGCCTGCCGCCGGTACGATCGAAGTCGGCTTTTCCCCCGACCAAGGCGCCGAAACGCTGGTGCTGCGCGTGATCGATTCGGCCAGGACCGAGCTCAACGTGATGGCCTACAGCTTTTCCAGCAAACGCGTGACAGAAGCGCTGGTGCGCGCGGCCCAGCGCGGCGTCACGGTGTCGCTGCTGGCCGACCACAAGCGCAATCTGGTCACGGACCGCAGCGGCGAATCCCGCAATGCGCTGGAAACGCTGGCCGAGGCCGGCGTGAACGTGCGCATCGTGTCGGCCTTCAAGCTGCATCACGACAAGGTGCTGATCGCCGACAAGCAGACCGTGGAACTGGGCAGCTTCAATTTCGCCAATTCCGCGGCGCACGAAAATTCCGAGAACGCACTGGTGAACTGGAACAACCCGGCTTTGGCCAAGGCGTACCTGGCGCATTTCGAGCGCAATTGGGCGCTGTCGCAGCCGTTCCGTTCGGCGGATTGACCGGCCGCGCGACGGCTGTACAAGCGGTCGGGCCAGGTCGGCGCTCAGCCCGGCGTGGCCGGCATGTCCAACGCGGTGAAGGTTTCGCGCACGCATTCGGCCATGCGCCGGGCCAGCGTATTGACCGGGTGGTGATCCGACGTGACCGCGTAGCTGTGGAATTCGACCTTTTCTGAAAACGGGATCTCGCGCAGGTCCGGGATGGCGAGCGCGCGCGGCACCACGGGATTGACGATGGAGATGCCCAGGCCTTTGCTGACCATGGTGCAGATGGTGGTGGCGTAAGGCGTTTCGATCGACAGGATGCGGGCGTCGTCGGGAAAGTAGCGGTCGATGGCGGCGCGGTTGAAGCTGCCTGCGGGCAACGAGATGAAGTTCTCGTCGTGAAAGTCGGCTGGGGTCAGCAAGGCTTTGGCGGCCAGCGGATGCGCGGCGGGCACGATGCCGGCGCCGTGGGCGGTGTTGATGCGTTCGTAATGCAGGCCGGGCAGGTCGGTGTGCAGCGAGCAAAAGCCAATGTCGCAAACGCCCGTGGCCAGCCATTTGGCGACGACATCTGACCCGCCGGTGTTGACCACGACGGGGATGTCGGAAAACTTTTGGCGGAACAGCCGGATGGCGTCGGGCAGCACGCATTGGGTGATGGACCCCACGGCGCCCACGCGCAGCAAGCCGGTGCCGCGGCGGCGGATCGAACTGGCGCTGTCGTTCAGCGATTCCAGGCCGATGAAAGCGCGTTCGACGTCGGCATAGAAGGCCTCGGCCTCGGGGGTGGGAATGATGCGGGTGCCCACGCGCTGGAACAGCACGAAACCCAACGTTTTCTCGAGCAGGGCGATCCAGCGGCTGACGTTCGGCTGCGAGGTGTGCAACAGGCCGGCCGCGGTGGTCATCGAGCGCGTCATCATGACGGCGCGAAAGGCCTCGACTTGCTTGAAATTCATGGACGGAAATCCTGGCGGGGCGAATCGGAACCCAGCCGCTTGCGTCAGACGGCGCCTGGGCGCATGGGCATCTGCCGACCCCGGGGCGGCAGGCGGTTCAAATCATATCATTTTTGTATGAGTAGTCGTAAGAATCTGATTTGACGTATGAATTGGCCCGGCGAGAGACTACGGTTTTCCCTGTTTCCTCCGGACCCGATATGGAATCGAAAGTCAGTACGCGCTTGAAGCAACCCCTGGCCAAAGAGGTGCTGCAGCACCTTTTCCTGCCGCGCCTGAATCGGGAGTTCTTCGCCAATTTCGAGATGCTGACCCAGGTGAACCTGGCGCATCTGCTGATGCTGCACGAGCAGGGCATCCTGGACCATGACGCCTCGCAGCGCCTGGCGCAGGCGCTGCTGGTGATGCAGGCCGAAGGCCCCCATGTGGTCGAGCTGGACGCGGCGCGCGAAGAGGCCTATTTCAACTACGAGGCGCACCTGATCAAGGCGGTGGGGCAGGAATTGGGCGGCCGCCTGCACACGGCCCGCAGCCGCAACGACATCGGCGCCACCATCGACCGCATCCGCGCACGAGATTTCGCGGCCCGCATCGGCGCCGCCCTGATCGGCGTGTCGCAGGCGGCCTTGGCGCAGGCCGAGCGTTATGCGGACTGTGTCATGCCCGGCTACACGCACATGCAGGCGGCGCAGCCGATCACCTATGGCTATTACCTGTCGGCGCTGGTGGACGCCTGGTCGCGCGATATCGGCCGGCTGGCGCACGCGCTGGAAACGGCGGATGCCTCGCCGCTGGGCGCCTGCGCGCTGGCGGGCACGTCGTTTCCCATCGACCGTGACACGACCAGCGCGCTGCTGGGGTTCAGCGGCCCGCTGGCCAACGCGCTGGACAGCGTGGCGTCGCGCGATTTCGCGCTGGAACTGAGCGCGACGCTGTCGATCATGATGATCACGTGCAGCCGCATGGTGCAGGACTTCTACATCTGGTCCACGCCCGAATTCGGCTACCTGACGTTCCCGGACAGTATTGCCAGCACGTCCAGCATCATGCCGCAGAAGAAGAACCCCGCGGTGCTGGAATACCTGCGCGGCAAGACGGGCCACCTGATCGGGCTGACCTCGGCGGCGCTGTCGACGGTGAAGTCGACCCATTTCACGCATTCGGGCGACAGCAGCCGCGAAAGCACGCGTACGTGCTGGGAGTCTTGCGAGGAAGCGCTGAAGGCGCTGGAACTGATGCAACTGCTGGTCGAGCAGGTGGCGCCCAACCGCGACCGCATGGCCGCACGTGCGGCGGACGACTTTTCCACGGTGACGGACCTGGCCGACCTGCTGGTGCGGCGCGCGGATGCGTCGTTTCGCGACGCCCACCACATCATCGGCGCGGTGGTGCGGCAGGCGCTGGAAGCGGGCCTGCCGGCGCGCGCCATCACGCCAGCCATGATCACGTCGGCGGCGGCCGAGCAGTTGGGGCGCCCGGTGACGCTGGACGAGGCGGACATCGCCGCCTGCCTGGACCCGGCGCGCAACGTGGCGGCACGCCAGTCGCTGGGCGGGCCGGCGCCGCAGTCGGTGCGGGCGCACCTGGCCGAGCAGCGCGCACGGCTGGCGTTGCAGCAGGCGGCGATCGACACGGCGCAGCAACGGGCGGCCGATGCTCAGGGCGCGTTGCAGCGCCAGGCCGTAGCGTTGGCGGCCGCGGAAACGGCGCCGGCGTAGCGATCCTGTCAGACACGCCGCCTGATCGCGGCAGATTCACATCGATTCAACACACGGCACAAGGCGCGGCATCCTGCGCCACCGTATAAATCACACCATGCAAGGGGAATTCAATCATGGGTTATGCATTGCCGAAGTTCGCCGCGGCGCTGGTCGCGGCATTGGGAATCAGCGTGGGCGCCCAGGCGGCGCAGACGGGCTATCCGAACAAGCCGATCACGCTGGTGGTGCCCTTCGCCCCGGGGGGCACGGTGAACCTGATGGGGCGCCTGTTGGCCAACCATATGTCGGAAAAGCTGGGCCAGACGGTCATCGTCGAGAACAAGCCGGGCGGGGGCGGCAGCATCGGGGCCAATTTCGTGTCCAAGGCAGCGCCGGACGGCTACACGCTGCTGCTGGCGACGATGGGGCAGCAGTCGATTCTGCCGCTCTTGTCCAAGAACCTGCCGTACAACGCCGACAAGGATTTCGCGCCGGTGGCGCTGTTCTCGACGGTGCCCAATGTGCTGGCGGTGTCCAAGGACGCGCCGGCCGCCACGGTGGCGGAATTGGTGGCGTACGGCCGCGCCAATCCGGGCAAGCTGAACATGGCGTCGGCGGGCATGGGCTCGGTCAATCACCTGACCGGCGAGCTCTTCATGTTCCGCTCGGGCGCCAAGTTCGAGCACGTGCCTTACCGTGGGGCGGGGCCGGCCACGTCGGACCTGCTGTCAGGCCAGGTGCAGGTGCTGTTCGCCAATCTGCCCAATGTGCTGCCCTACGTGAAGACGGGCCAGGTGCGGGTGTTGGCGGTGGCCAGCGACAAGCGCAGCGCATCCATCAAGGACGTGCCGACGCTGGCGGAAGCGGGCGTGAAGGACGCGGTGGTCGAGTCCTGGTATGGCGTGATGGCGCCGGCAGGCACCGACCCGCAGGTGATCCGCAAGCTGCAGGACACGGTGATTGCGATTGCCAACGACAAGGCGCTGGTGGGGCAGCTGGCCGATCAGGGCGCAGTGCCGTACCCGGGCACCAGCGAAGACCTGGCCAAGCTGTCTTCTGAAGAGACCCGCCGGTGGAAGGAAATCATCGACAGCGCGAAGATCCAGCTCGATTGAAGCGCACGACGCCTGTTGCGCGGCGCGCGGGCAGCGGCGCAACGGGCGACGCCGCCCGCGCGGCGCCTGGCCTACAGGTCCATCACCATTTCATGCCAGGCCATGCCGCCATGGTCGGACGGCGACGGCCGCACGTAGCGGTAGCCCAGCTTGCGGTAGAGCTCGACGTGGCGTTCCTTGCACATCAGGTGGATGGTCTGCTTGCCCAATTGGCGGGCATTGTCGACGAAGGCGTGCATCAGCCGGGTGGAATAGCCCTTGCCCTGGTGGGCGGGGTCGACCACCACCGACATGATCACCACGTTGGGCGCATCCGGGTCGTGGCCGACCAGTTCCTTGAACGCCTCGTCGGACATGACCACGTCGTGGGCGCAGCCGCTGTTGATGAAGCCGACGATCTGGCCGTCGGCCTCCAGCAGCAGGAAGCCCTGGGGATATTGGGCGATGCGGGTGGCGATCTTGGCGTGGGTGGCGGCTTCGTCGCCTTCGTAGGCGGTGGTCTCGATCTGGAAGCAGCGGTCGACGTCGGCGGGTTGGGGCGGGCGGAATACCAGGTTGGGCATGGCGGTAGCGGTGCAGCAAAAAACGGGCAAGGGCGGTATGGTAGCCGGTTCGCCGGCCGGTGCCCGCTCCGGGGCCGGCCGACCGCGCCGCAGACAAAAAAAGCGCATTCCCCGGGGAGGGGGAATGCGCGAAATAGCTGTGTGGCGTCGCACGAGAAACCTGCTTGCGGCACCCCGCCGGCTTGCGGTACTTCGGCCCGAGTCCGCGAACTGCTGCGGGAACTCGCGGCCAGATTAGATACTGTTGGTCGCACGGCTATACCGTGCGTCTCAGTTTCAGGGTAATCCTCCGGGTATTTACTTTTTGTTATGCTCGGGACAGCCCAGCCTGCCGCCCACCGCGCAGCGACCTTCGAGCATGAACTCAAATGCTTTCCTGGCCGGCCTGCCGCCGTCCGCCACGTCCGATATCGTCCACCATCATTTCGATGTCGCGGCGCTGGCCCCCGAACGCCGTTTGCTGGCCTGGCGGGAACAGGTCGGCCACGTAGTGGATGTGCTGCCCACGCGTGATGCGCTGCAACAGCCCTTCAATGCCTCGATCGACCGCTTTCGGGTCGGCCCCCTGATGTTCACGGATTGCCGATCCGACGCCATGCGGCTGGAACGGTCGCTGGTGCGCATTTCACGCGACAACATCCGGGATTTCGCCTTCCATGTGTTCCTGGAAGGCAGCGTGGATGGCGTCGCCTTGCGCAATGGGTCGCGCACGCAGGACGAGGGCGGCGGGGTACGGGTGCTGGCCGTGGACCTCGGCCAGCCCGTGCGGATGCACCGCCATGCCTGCCGCATGCTGACGTTTTTCGTGCCGGCGGACAGGGTGCTGGAGGTATTTCCGGACCCGCAGGCGTTGCATGGCCGGATGCTGCGAGACGCCACGCCGCTGGCCCGGCTGGCTCTGCGGCAGGCGGCCGCGCTGGGACAGGCGGTGCGCGGCTTGAGCGCGGCGCAGGCCCAGGACGACATCAGCGCCTGCGTGCGGCTGCTGCTGGCCGCGTTCGGCAAGGACGCGCGCCTGTCGGGCAATGCCCGGGCGGCGGCGCGGGCCGCGATGTTCGGCGAGGTGCGGCGCTACATCCAGGCCAATCTGCACCAGGCCGGACTGACGCCGGAATCCGTGGTGCAGGCGCTGCAATTGCCTCGGCCCACGGTGTACCGGATGTTCCAGCACGAAGGCGGGCTGGGCGCCTACATCCGCCACCTGCGGCTACAGCTGGCGGCCGAGGAACTGGTGCGCTATCCGCACCTGACGGTGATGGAAATCGCGTACGGACTGGGGTTCGGCAGCGCGTCGGACTTTACCCGGGCGTTCCGGCGCGCCTACGACATGGCGCCGCAGGAATTCCGCGAGCAATCGTGGCGGTGGCCGGAACCGGCGAAGCAGCTGGCGTAGTGCAATGCCATCGGCGAAGGCGCGCTGGCGGGCGTTCTGACCGCCTGTCTTGTTGCGGGCAGACTATGGCGCGCGGACTATTGCGCGCAGACCTGCCGCACGCACTCCCTCAGCCAGCGGTGCCCGGGATCGGCGTCCATGCGCGGATGCCACAGCATGGACACGGTGATGTCCGGCGTGTCGACGGGCAGCGCGAAGCTGCGCATGCCGGCGCGCAGGTTGCCGGTGTGGCGTTCGGGCACGCTGGCGATGAGATCGGTGCCGCGGGCTAGCGTCAGCGCGTCGGAAAAACCGGCCACGATGGTGGCGATCTGGCGGGTCAGGCCCAGTGACGCCAGGGCCTCGTCGATGGGGCCCTTGTCCAGCCCGCGCCGCGATACCAGCACGTGCTGGCCGGCGGCGTAGCGGGCTGGCGTGATCTTGCCTCTGGCCAGCGGGTGATCGGCGCGCACGGCGCCGATGAACTTATCGCGGAACAGCGCGCGCGTGCGGATTTCGGGGCTGCTGGCGGCGCCGACCACGCCGGTTTCCAGATCCACGGTGCCATCGCGCAGCGGCGCGCTGTTCTTGTCGGACTTGGCGACAAAGCGCAGCGTGACGCCGGGCGCCTCGCGGCCCGCCAACGCGATGAGGGCGGCGCCGAAATTCTCCACGAAGCCGTCGCTGGTGCGCAGCGTGAACGTGCGCGCCAGCCGGGACGGGTCCAGCAATTCGGCGGGGCGCAGCACGGCGTGGGCTTGCTGCACCAGGCGGGCCACCTGCTCGCGCAGTTCCATGGCGCGCGGCGTGGGCACCAGGCCGCGGCCGGCCCGCACCAGCAGGGGGTCGCCCGTGGTGTCGCGCAGGCGTGCCAGCGCCCGGCTCATGGCCGAGGGGCTCAGATGCAGGCGGCGCGCGGCGCGCGCCACGTTGCCTTCGGCCAGCAGCACGTCCAGCGTCAGCAGCAGGTTGAGGTCGGGGTGGGGCATGGCGCGACGTTATCACGGCAGGCGCGAAAGATGGCGTTTGGTGCACGTATAAAGTGCAAATGCTGCGCCTTCCGCCAGGGTTCGGACGGCCATAAGCTGGGGGTCACGGTCTGCCCGGCGTACGGAGGGCGGCCTTTTTCGATGCCCGTCTTCGCAGAAAACCATGTCGCAAACTTTGTCGAACCCGAACCCGAACCCGAACCCGAACCCGAACCCGAACCCGAACCCGAACCCGAACCCGAACCCGAACCCGAACCCGAGCCTGACCGCCGCCGCCGCCCCGCACACCGCCTGGGCCTTGGCCAGCCTGGCGCTCTCCTTGCTGCTGGCGTCCCTGGGCACCAGCAGCGCCAACGTGGGTTTGCCCGCATTGGCGCAGGCCTTCTCCGCGCCGTTCCCGCAAGTGCAGTGGATCGTGCTGGCCTACCTGGTGGCGATCACGGTCTGCGTGGTCGGCGCCGGCCGTCTGGGGGACCAATGGGGGCGCAAGCGCCTGTTGCTGTCGGGTATCGCGGTGTTCACCTTGGGATCGGCGCTATGCGGCCTGGCGCCCACGTTGGGGCTGCTGATCGCGGCGCGGGCCGTGCAAGGTGCGGGTGCGGCGGTGATGATGGCGCTGTCGATGGCCTTCGTGGGCGACATCCTGCCCCAGCACCGGATGGGCAGCGCGATGGGGCTGCTGGGCACCATGTCGGCGGTGGGCACCGCGCTGGGGCCGACGCTGGGCGGCGTGCTGATCGCGGCGCTGGGCTGGCGGTTCCTTTTCCTGGCAAACCTGCCGCTGGGCCTGCTGGGCATCCTCCTGGTGGCGCGCTTTCTGCCGGCGGATCGCCCCAGGACGTCGGGCGCGGGCTTCGATGTGGCCGGCACGATGTTGCTGGGGGTCACGCTGGCGGTCTATGCGCTGGCGATGACGCTGGGACGCGGCCAATTCGGCGCCTTGAATATTGCACTACTGCTGGCTGCAGTGGCGGGCGCATGGCTGTTCCTGCGGGTCCAGACCCGGGTGCCGGCCCCGCTGGTGCGCCTGGCCATGCTGCGTGAACGCGGCTTGGGGGAGGGGCTGGCCATGAACGCGCTGGTGTCGACGGTGATGATGGCGACGCTGGTGGTCGGCCCGTTCTACCTGACCCAGGCGCTGGGGCTGGGCGCGGCCGAGGCCGGCCTGGTGATGTCGGTGGGGCCGCTGATCAGCGCGGTGTGCGGCGTGCCGGCAGGGCGCCTGGTGGATCGCCTTGGCGCCGCGCGGATTGCGCGGCTGGGCCTGGCCGCCATGGTCTTAGGCGCGGCCTTGCTGGCGGCGTTGCCCGCCAGGCTGGGCGTGGCCGGGTATCTGGGACCGATCGTGGTGCTGACGATCGGCTATGCGGTGTTCCAGGCGGCCAACAATACCGGCGTCATGGCCGATGTGGACCCGCGCCAGCGCGGGCTGGTGTCGGGCATGCTGAGCCTGTCGCGCAACCTGGGGCTGGTCACGGGCGCGTCGGCCATGGGGGCGGTGTTTGCCCTGGCGGCGGGGGCGGTGGATCTGACCGCGGCGGCGCCTGGGGCGGTGGCGCGGGGAATGGGCGTGGCGTTTGGGGTGGCCGCGGCGCTGGCGGCCTGCGCCTGGGGAATCGGCGGGCGTCAGCGGCGCGGTTGAGCCGGGCTGTACCGGATAGCGCCGGCGCCATCGCCGAACCTGGCCGAAGCTGGCCCGGTCGGACGGGATCGGCCAGACCCCGGCGCTATCGGCGCGTGCGCCTGGGCCGCGCTACCAGCCGTTCGATGGCGGCGTCGTCGACGCCATCGGAGGCGCCGTCAAAGGTATCGGCATCGCGCAGTGCTTGCGGAAACACCAGGCCGGTGGCGCTTTCGATCCAGCTGATGGGCTTTTGCTGCAGCTTGAACAGCTTGTCGAAATGCAGCACTTCGAAGTCGATGCCGTCGACCAGCTTTTCCTGCGACAGGCGAAAACCCGTGGCTCGCAGCGCGCCGTCCGCGTCGAACCAGGCGACCACCTTGAAGTTGCTCAGCGCCACCTGCACCGAGCTGTAGACGGGGTCGCTGTTCAGGAACAGCGGGCCGCTGTAGACGCAGATGCGCGCGCTTTTGCCGGCTTCGCCTTCCACGCCCTGTTCCAGCAGCAGTTGTTCCAGCCGGCCCCATTGGCCGTGGTAGCCCATGACGGCGCGATTGAAGGCCGGCACCTGCGGCACGGCATTGGCATACGAGCAGGTCATGTCCGCGGCGGTCTTGGCAGCCTCCCTGGTCGGCCCCCACTCGGCGTCTTCGCGGCGCGACAGGTGGCCGCGGTCAAAGCCGCTCTTGGCATACCAGGCGTCGTCCAGCTGGGCGGCGTAGTCGATGCGGTTGTCGCGCAACCAGCGGTCCTTGCGGGTGCTGTTGTCCAGCTCGGCATAGCGCTGCTTGCCGTTGACGTTGAGGGCGCTGAGCACCGGCACGCGCCGCACGGCGTGCTGGATCGTGCTGAAGTGGTGGTACTTCAGCACGTAGTCGTTGGGGGCGTTGCCCTGCATCGCCAGCTTCTTGCGCAAGGCGGCGCTGGGGGCGGGCAGGGCAAGGCGCAGGCCCATGAACTGGTCGTCGTAGCCCAGGCAGGCCGAATAGTCCTGTTCGTCTTCGCGCTTGGTCTCGAAGGCTTGCGGCAGGGCTGTGGCCGGGTCGGCCAGCGTCTGCACCGAGACCGGCTGGCCGGCGCTGACGACGATACGGATATCAACGGCGGCGGGGGCGGGATTCGGGGCCGCGGCAGGGGCCGCCGCAGCAAGCCCCAGTTCCTGCGCGGGCAGCACCGGCAACGATGCGGCGGTGAAGGGCCGGGCGTTGGTGTAGGCAGGGCTGCGCAGGGTCTGGATCAAGGGATGCCGGTCGACGCCGCTGGCCGGCGACAGCAGGTAGCCGACGATGGCGCTGACACGAAAGCCGCGATTGCTGATCCACACCACGCGGGATTCATCGACGCGGCCGTTTTCGACGGGAATGGGCTGGCCGTCGCGGTCCAGGTAGTTGCCCGCGGCGTCTTTCCTGGCCACGCCGGCGCTGTGCAGGGCAATGACCTGCCATTCGTTGTTGAAGACGGCCGCGCCGCTGCTGCCCGGCGCGGTGTCGCTCTGGTAGATCAGCGCATCGGGCAGGCTGTTGTCGACGATTTCGTTGTTGCGCAGCGCCACTTGCTTTTCGCGGCCGTCGGGATGCTGCACGATGGTGGCGTAGTCGCCGGCGCCGGCCTTGCCCAGCGTGCCGTCCAGCACCAGGTAACCCTGGTCCGACAGACGCCGCTGGCCGCTCACATCCCGCGGCTTGACCGCCACCAGCGCCAGGTCCAGCGCGGCGTAGGTGTGCAGGAAGGTCTCCGGAGCCAGGGCATGGGCCACGGGTTCCTGGCGCCGGCCCAGCACGTCGTATTCGTACCCAAATTCGATCGCCGCGTCGTCGGCAAAGGCCGCGAATTCGGCGACCGTGGCGACCGGAAAGACGTGATGGTTGGTCAGCATCAGTTCGGGCGTGACCATGAAGCCGGTGGCGTAGGCGGCCCTGCGCGTGGTCTTGTCCAGGTAGCGGACCCGCCCGACCGAACGCGCATGCAGGTAGCCGGACAGCAGGTAATTGCTGGGCAGCAGGTCGTTGGTGCCGACGTAGCGTTCAAAGGCCAGGTCGGCGCTTTCGCGGGCGGTGGCCGACAGCATGGCGCGGCGCCGCTCGAAATGCACCGCGCCGTCCAGGTCGCGGGCCGACGCGGCCGCATTGCGCTGGCGCAGCGCGGTGACATCGTCGGCGCCGATGGGATACGCCGCTTCGGCTTGAGCAAGCAGTTCGACCGGCAGCTTCATGGGGGGCCTCCGCCAGGGCGGCGAAGCGGGGCTTCGCCTGGGTAGCGTCGAGCGTAGCGTGCGATCGATGACAGGAACATTGCCGAAAAGGCGGAGGCCGGGCGGACGAGACCTGGGGCAAGAACCGCCTTGCCGGCGGCTCGGCCACCCCTTATCGGCTACCGGTCTCGTAAATATCCCAGGCCTGCCTGGCATCCGCGTTGTCGTGAATCATCGCCATCAGCGCCCGCACTACCGCCGACGGATCGGCATGCTGGTACACGTTTCGGCCGTACACCAGCCCCACGGCGCCCTGGTCCAGCAGTTCACGCGACCGGCCAAAGACCTGGCGCAGGTCTTCGCGGCCGCCGCCGCGCACCAGCACCGGGCAGCGGGCGGCCTGCACCACGCGGTGAAAGTCCTGCGTGTGCGTGGTGGGGTCGGCCTTGACGATGTCGGCGCCCATTTCGCGCGCCAGCCGCACCAGCGTCACGATCTTTTCGGCGTCGCCATCGACCATGTAGCCGCCGCGCTCGGTGTGCGGCGCCATGACCAGCGGTTCGATCATCAGGGGCATGCCGTAGCGGTCGCAGTCGGCGCGCACGCGGGCGATGTTGGCCACGCATTGGCGAAACAGGTCGGGTTCGCCGGGCAGCATGAACAGGTTGACCACGACGCAGGCCGCATCCATCTGCACGGCGGGCAGCACGGGGTCTTGCTCGTTCTGCAGCACCGCCCACATGACGCGGTGGATGGTGGCGTTGTAGGGGTTGCCCATGTCCAGGCGCATCACCAGGGCGGGCTTGTCGCGGCCGGGCTGCTGTTGCAGCAGGTCGGCCTGGCCGTAGTTCAGCTGGATGGCGTCGGGGCCGGCGGCCAGCAGCTGGGCCATGACGGCGGGCATGTCTTGCAGCCCGGACAGGAAGCTGGGCTCGTTGCAGACGCCATGGTCCACGGCGATGTCCAGGCAGCGGCCGGCGTTCAGCAGGCGGTTCAGGCGGGCTTGTTTGAGAGACGGCATGAGGGCTCCGGGGGTCAGTCCAGCGGGATCAGTCCAGCGCTTGCAAGTGGCGCTGGGCGGCCGCGTCGATGGCGGCGATGTGGGTGGGGTCAAGGCGCAGCGCGGCGGCCCGGGCGTTCTGAGTCGCCTGTCGGGCGTCGCGGGCGCCGCAGAGCGCCACGGTGACGCCGCCGGGCCGGGTGGTCCAGGCGATCATCAGTTGCGACAGCGTGCAGTCCAACTGTTGCCGCAGCGGCTCCAGATCCTGGAAAAAGGCTTGCAGGCGAACGCGGTTGCCCGTGGAAAAGCGCGGGTTCCCGGCGCGCTGGTCGTCGCCGCCGAACTGGCGCGCCGGGTCGATGGGGCCAGCCAGCAAGCCCAGCGCCAGCGACGAATAGCCCAGGATGCCGACGCTATGCTCGCGGCACAGCGGCATCAGGGTGGATTCGATGTCGCGGTCGATCAGGCTGTAGCGTTCCTGTATGGCATCCACGGGGCCGTGGCGCAGGTACTCGGCCAAGGTAGCGGCTTCGACGTTGCTGACGCCGATGCCGCGGATCTTGCCCTGGCGCTTCAGGTCGAGCAGGGCATCCATGGTTTCGGCCACCGGCGTGGTGTCGTCCTGCCAGTGGGTGATGTACAGATCGATATAGTCGGTGCGCAGCCGCGCCAGGCTTTGCTCGATTTCATGAAAGATCGACGCGCGCCCCAGGTGGCGGTGCACGGCCTGGCCGTCTTCGTCAAAGAAGTGGCGGCCCTGGCGGGTGTGCCAGACCAGGCCGCACTTGGTGGCGATCACGGCCTGCTGACGGCGACCTTCCAGGGCCCGCCCGACCAGGTTTTCGGCGTGGCCCAGGCCATAGGCGGGGGCGGTGTCGATCAACTGCACGCCGGCATCGAGCGAAGCGCGAATGGCGTCGATGGCGGCGGCATCGTCGTTGCCGCCCCACATCCAGCCGCCCATGGCCCAGGTGCCCAGGCCCACGGTCTGGCAGCGGATGCCGGAGGTGCCCAGCGTGATCGTGTTCATCGGTGTCCTTTCTTGACGTTCATGAGATGGTCGACGGTGACGGCGCCGAGCAGAATCAGGCCTTTGACCACGTCCTGCCAGTACGGCGATACGTCCAGCAGGATCAGCGAGCTGGTCACCACCGACAGCAGCGCCAGGCCCAGCACGGCGCCCAGCACGGTGCCCGAGCCGCCTTTCAGGCTGGCCCCGCCGATGACGACGGCGGCGATGACGTTCAGTTCCATGCCGACGCCGAACGTGGGCGTGGCGGCGCCGAAGCGCGCGGTGTAGACCACGCCGGCCAGGCCCGCCAGCGCCGAGCACAGCACGGTGACCCAGAATTTCACGCGGCCGGTGCGGATGCCGGCATACAGCGCGGCCTTTTCGTTGCTGCCGGTGTAGAACACCTTGCGCAGCAGGGCCGAGCGGCGCAGGGCGAAGTCGCTGATGGCGACGATGGCGCCGAAGATCAGGATCACGGCGGGGATGCCGGCAATCGTGCCCTGGCCGATGAACTTGAACTGCGCCGGCAAGGAAAACAGCGATTGCGGCGTGCCCTGGGTGATGGCCAGGCACAGGCCGCGCACGATTACCATGAAAGCCAGTGACGCAATGAAGTGGGACAGACCGATGCGCGTGACGCAGCCGCCGATCATGGCGCCCACCGCGGCGCTGGCGGCAATGGCGGCCAGGCCCGCCGTCCAGGGGTCCAGCCCCATCAGGAACAACTTGCCGGTCACCACCATCGCCAGGCACACCACCGACCCCACCGAGAGGTCGATGCCGCCGACGATGACCAGGAAGGTCATGCCGACCACCACGATGCCCTCGATGGAAAACGACAGCAGCATCGCGCGCACGTTTTCCCAGGTCAGGAAGTGGGGCGAGGCGAAACTCATCACGATGCACAGCGCGGCAATGATCAGCAGCAGGCCGGCTTCGCGCAGGCTGGCCAGCCGGTGGCGCAGGCGCGGCGGCGCGTCGGCGGCCCGGGCGGGGGGCGTCAGCGCGGCGCTGGCGGATTGCGGGGAGGGTAGGTCGGTCATCATGCCGTCTCCTGTGCGCCCAGGCCCGAGGCCAGCCTGAGCAGCTTTTCTTCTGTCATGTCGGCGCGGGCCAGCTCGCCGGCCAGCCTGCCGTTGCGGATCACCAGCGCGCGGTCGCACAGGCCGATGATTTCGGGCAGTTCCGAAGAAATCACCACCACGCCCACACCCTGGTCGGCCAGTTCGCGCAGCAGGTGGTGGATTTCAGACTTGGCGCCCACGTCGACGCCGCGCGTGGGTTCATCCATCAGCAGCACCGCGGGGCGGGTGGCCAGCAGCTTGGCGATGGCCACCTTCTGCTGGTTGCCGCCCGACAGGCAGGCCGCATCCTGGCCCACGCTGGCCGCCTTGAGCTTGAGCCGCAAGCCCAGGTCGGCGGCCAACTGGCGTTCTGCCGTGCGCCGCAACAGGCCGAAGCGGCTGCTGATGCGGGCCAGCGCCATGGACGACACGTTCTGTTCGATCGGCATGTCCAGGAACAGGCCGGCGGCCTTGCGGTCTTCGCTGAGGTAGGCGATGCCATGGCGCAGCGCATCGGCGTAACGCCGCAGCCGCAGGGGCTTGCCGCGCAGGCTGACCGTGCCCTGGCGCGCGCGTCGCAGGCCGCAGACGGTTTCGGCCAGCTCGCTGCGGCCGGCGCCCATCAGCCCGGAAATGCCCAGGATCTCGCCGCGCCGCAGGCGGAACGAAATGCCATGCACGCGCGCGCCGTCGTCGATGTCCTGCACGTCCAGCAGGGTCTCGGGCGGCTGGGCGGTATCGGCCTGCCCGGGCGGGTAATAGTTGCCCAGGTCGCGTCCGACCATGCTGCGCACCAGGGCGTCCGGCGTCATGTCGGCAATGGCGGCGCAATGCACCTCGCGGCCATCGCGCAGCACGGTGACGCGGTCGCAGTGTTCGAAGATCTCGGCCATGCGATGGCTGATGTAGATGATGCCGATGCCCTGCGCCTTCAGTCCGTGCAGCACGCGGAACAGCGCGGCCGATTCCACTTCGGTCAGCGCCGCGGTGGGTTCGTCCAGGATCAGCACCTTGCAGTCCAGCGTCAGCGCGCGGGCGATCTCGACCAGTTGCTGGCGCGAGATGCCCAGTTGATCCACCCGCAGCGCCGGGTCGATGTCCTGGCCCAGGCGGCGCAGCACCTGCGTGGCGCGGCGGTTCAAGTCGGCGTAGTCCATCCAGGCGCCGGGCTGCGTATTGATGTGCGGCATGAACAGGTTTTCGGCCACGGTGGCATCGCCGCACAGCGCGATTTCCTGGTGCACCAGGCCGATGCCCAGCCGCATGGCATGAGCCGGCCCGTCGATGACCACCTGCCGGCCTTCAAGCAGGATGGCGCCGGCGTCGGGCGCATGGATGCCGTCGATGATTTTCATCAGCGTGGACTTGCCGGCGCCGTTCTCGCCGCACAGGGCATGGATTTCGCCCCGCTGCAGCGAGAAGCGCACGCCGGCCAGCGCCTGCGCCGCGCCGAAGCGCTTGCTGATGCCCTGCAGTTCCAGCAGGGGCGTGGCGGGCGTCATTCGTTGATGCCCTTGGTGCCGCGGCGCGCCAGGTACTTGTCCCAATAGAAGTCGTCGGCATTGGCCTTGCTGACGATGGACAGGCCGTTGTCCAGGAACGGCACGGCCATGGGGTTGCTGCCGTTGCGCTTGGCGTCGTTCATGGGGTCGATCAGTTGCTGATTGCGCGCCAGGAACAGCAGCATCATGCCCATGTAGCCCTGCACGCCCTGGTTGGGGTTGACCGAACCGTAGACCTCGCCGGACTTGATCATGTCCAGGATCTTGGCGTTGACGTCGCAGCACAGCACCTTGATGTTCTTCTTGGTCTCGATGCTGGCTTGCGCGGCGCCCAGCGCGGAGTTGGCCTCGGGCATGAACAGGGCGCCCAGGCCGGGATTGGCTTGCGCCAGGCTCAGCGTGGCCTGGTAGGCCTTGTTCGGATCCTGGTTGCTGGCCGCGCGGCCCACCAGTTTCATGCCGGGGTGCTTGGTCTTCATGCGGTTGATGAAGGCCGCGATGCGGCGGTCGTGGTTGTCCTGGCCGGGGTTTTCCAGCACCGCGTATTCGCCCTTGCCGCCCAACGCGGCGGCGATGGCGTCGGCGGCCTGCGCGCCTTCGCGGTCGTTGTCCGACGTGACGAAGGACACCCGCTTGGAGTTGGGCGAATCGGCGGCGAAGGTCACCACCGGAATGCCCATCGCGGCCGCGCGGTTGATGGGCTCGATGAAGGGGTCCGGGTTCATCGGGTGCAGCAGGATGCCGGCGGGCTTGCGCGCCAGTTCCTGCTCGAACGAGGCCAGCTGCTTGTTGACGTCGTACTCGGGCGTGCCCGAATAGCGGGTGCGCACGCCCAGCGACTGGCCCAGCTGCTTCATCATTTCGTACACCGGGAACCAGTACTCCACGCCCGACACCATCACGTTCATCACGTAGACGTCATTGGCGTTGCCGCGCAGCCCGGGGGCTTGCGGCGCGGCCTGCGCAAAGGCATTGGCGCTGGCCAGGCCCGCGCCCGCCGCCGCCACAGTCTTCAGGAAATCTCGTCTCATGTCTCCGCTCCTTTTATTGCATGGATGCAACCATCGGCCGTCTGGCCCGGGGAACCTGCCGATCGACCTGATTTGATCGATTCGTTGTTATGACATCGACAGCACTATAGGGCAGCCGAATTTTTTAGATTACTAGGGGAAACACTGCTATCCTGCCGAAAATTTCCGTAGACAATGTTATGACATGAGAACAGACATCTACCTCGGGATAGACATGGGCTCCACGGGCTTGAAGGCGGTTGCCTTCGAAGCCGGGAGCGGGGCCACCCTGGCGGCCGCGGGCGGGGCGCTGCCGTATCGGCAACTGCCGCAGGGTGGGTGCGAGTTGGCGGCCGACGCCATCGCGTCCGCGCTGGCGCATGCCTTGCAAGGCGTGGCGCGGCAGTTGGGCGAACGCCTGCGCGATCTGCGCGCGCTCAGTTGCACGGGCCACGGTGCGGGCCTGTATCTGCTGGACGACGGTGGCCGCTTGCTGGGCGCCAGCGCCGTGGCGTCGACCGACCAGCGCGCCGCGGCCCGCGCCCGCGCGCTGGGGCAGCGGCTGGGCGATGCGTTGTATGACGAGGTGGGTTGCCGACCGTGGTCGGGGCAGTCGTCGCTGATCGCCGCCGAGCGTTTCCAGGCCGATCCGGCGCTGCGCGGCCGCGTGCGGCACCTGCTGTTCGCCAAGGACTACCTGGCGTTCCTGCTGACCGGCCAGGTCGCCACCGATGCCAGCGACGCCAGCACGGCGGGCCTGTTGAATCTGAATACCGGCGCCTGGTCGGCAATGGCGTTCGAAGCCGCCGGGGTGGCCGACCTGCATGGGCAGGCGGCGCCTCTTCTCGTGGCCGGATCGGTGGTCGGGCAGGTGTCGGCGTCGGCCGCGGCGGCGTTCGGCCTGCCGGCGGGCGTGCCGGTGGCGATGGGCGCGATCGATCTGCTGGCATCGTTGCGGGCCGTGGGCGCCGAGCGCGTGGGCCACGCGGTGGCGGTGCTGGGCACCTGGTGCGTCAATGCCGTGGTGGCGCCCGCGCGCGAACCCAAGCCGCAGGTCGGCGCCATCGTGCGTTTCGGCGCCCCCGACCGCCGGCTGTATCTTGAGAACAGTCCTTCGTCGATGGCCAACCTGGCCTGGGCGGCGCGGGCGCTGCAATTTCCCGATGCGGCCGCGGTGGTCGACAGCGCGATGTCGGTACCCCTGGGGGCCGAGGGCCTGCGCTTTCTGCCGTTCATCAATGGCGGCAACTGGCCGCCGGGCGCCAGCGCCGGGTTCGTGGGCTTGCAAGGCCACCATAGTCGCGCCCATATGGCGCGGGCCGTGGTGGATGGCGTCGCGGCCTGGCATGCCTGGCACTTGAAGCGCCTGGCGGCACAGGGGCTGGGCGTGGCGGGCAGGGTGGCTGCGTTGGGTGGCGGTGCTCGCGATCGCCGCATGGCGCAACTGCTGGCCGGCCTGCTGGGCCACGCGGTGGAACGCTGCGGCGATGATGAAACCGGTGCCCGCGGCGCGGCGGGGTATGCGGCGCTGTCGCAGGGCGCCGATGATTGCCTGCCGGCGCCGTGCGAACGGGTCGAGCCGGACCCCGGCCAGCAGTCGGCGCATGCCGATTTCTACGCGCAATTCCATGCGCTGGTGGACAGCATGGCGCCGGCGTTCGGGCAGGTGACGGGAGCCGCGCGATGAGCGCCGCCGGTACGCCCGCAGCCGGTACGCCCGCCGCCGACACCCCATACTTGCGTCCCGCGCAGCTCGCCGGCCGCCACTTTTCCACCGTGATCGTCGGCGCCGGGGTCAACGGCGCGGGCGTCTTTCGCGACCTGTGTCTGCAAGGCGTGGACTGCCTGATCGTGGACAAGGGCGACATCGCCGCGGGCGCCAGCAGCGCGCCGTCACGCATGATCCACGGCGGCCTGCGCTACCTGGAAAGCGGCGCGTTTTCTCTGGTGGCCGAGGCCACGCGCGAACGCAACCTGCTCTTGCGCAACGCCGCCCACCTGGTGCGGCCGCTGGAAACCGTGGTGCCGCTGTCCAGCCGCTTCGGCGGTCTGGTGGGCAGCGTGCTGCGCTTTGCGGGCCTGCGCGCCTCGCCAGGCGCGCGCGGGCTGTGCGTGGTGGGGCTGGGGTTGCGCCTGTACGACCGCCTGGGCCGGCGCCAGCGCGTCATGCCGGAACACCGCATCGCGCGCGTGCCCGAGGCCGATGGCGCCTTGTTCGGCACGGCCGTGCGCTGGACGGCCACCTACTACGACGCCTGGATCCGCCACCCGGAGTGGCTGGTGCTGGAACTGATCCGCGACGGTCACCGCGACCAGCCCGCGTCCGTCGCGTCCAACTACTGCAGCGTCACGGCCTGCCAAGGGCGCGCCGTGACGTTGCGCGATGCCCTTACCGGCGAATCGGTGCAGGTCACGGCCGACACCGTGGTCAACGCCACCGGTGCGTGGCTGGACCGCTCTGCGAACGCACTGCAAGGCCAGGGTTCGCGCGTGATGGGCACCAAGGGCTCGCACCTGATCCTGGATCACCCGGCGCTGCGCGAGGCCTTGCGCGGCCGCATGGCGTACTTCGAGGCGTCCGACGGCCGGGTCTGCATCGTCTATCCCTTCCTGGACCGGGTGTTGGTCGGGTCGACTGACATTCCGGTGGATGATCCGGACCAGGCGGCCACCGATCCGGCCGAGATCGACTACCTGCTGGACGTGCTGCGCGAGGTGTTCCCGCGGCTGGATTTCGGCCGCGGCGACGTGGTCTACACTTACGTCGGCGTCAGGCCTTTGGCCCATTCGGATGCCGACAAGCCGGGCCAGATCTCGCGCGACCATGCGGTGGTGATCGACCCGCCGAACGCTTCGCGCGACGTGCCGCTGATCTGCCTGGTGGGTGGTAAATGGACCACCTTCCGCTCATTGGCGCAGTTGGCGGCCGACGCGGTGCTGGCGCAATTGGGCCGCGCCCGCGCGCATTCCACCGAACAGTTGGCCATCGGTGGCGGCGCCGGCATGCCGGCCGATGCCCCGGGGCTGGACCGTCTGCTCGATGCCATCCAGGCGGCCAGCGGCCTGGGCCGGACGCGCGTGGCCGAACTGGTCAGCCGGTATGGTTCTGGGGCGCAGGCGCTGGCGCGGGGTTTTGCGCACGAGGGCGATGCGCCGCTGCGGCATGCGCCGGAATACTCGGCCCCGGAAGTGCGTTTCCTGTGCCGCGATACCGCCGTGCAGCACCTGGCCGACCTGGTCATCCGCCGCACGCTGCTGGCCATCCGCGGCCGCATGACCGGGGCGCTGGCGGCCGAGCTGGCCGGCATTGCCGCGGCCGAGCTGGGCTGGAGCCCCGCGCGCCGCGACGCCGAATTGCAGGCCTGCATCGCCACCTTGCGCGATCGGCACTTTGTTTTGTTTCCTGTTTCGATTTCCAGTTCCGTCACGATATGAGCAGCCCGACCCCGACCGAAGACACCGTACTGGACCGCAGCGCGGGCGCCCCGTTGTGGGCGCAGTTCCGCGATGTGGTGCGCGGCAAGATCCTGCAAGGCGAACTGGCCGTCGGCGCCAAACTGCCGACCGAAGCCGAGTTCGGCGAGCAATACGGCATTTCGCGCATCGTGGTGCGCGAAGCCCTGGCCGACCTGGTGCGCAATGGCCTGATCTACAAGATCCGCGGGCAGGGCGCCTTTGTGTCGGCGCGCGAACGCGACGAGGATTTCGTCTCGACGGTGCTGGGCTTCTCGGATGAAATGGAGCGCAAGGGCCGCACGGTGCGCACCCGGGTGCTATTGCAAGAACTGCGTGCGCCCACCGCGCGCGAGGCCACGTCGCTGGGCCTGGCCGACGACGCGCAGGTGGTTGCGCTGAAACGCCTGCGCAGCGTGGACGGCGAATTGCAGCTGCTGGTGGAAACCGCGGTGCCCGCGGATCTGGCGCCGGGGCTGAACCGCACCCGGCTGGAAAATCGTTCACTGTATGACGTGCTGCGTCGCCAGTACGGCCTGCGCATCGTGCGCGCCGAGCGCTGGATCGACGCGGTGCTGCCCGACGCCGACACCTGCGCGCTGCTGGGCATGACCGAGCCCGAGCCGCTGCTGCGCATCGAGTCGATTGCGTACGGCGCCAATGGCCGGCCGCTGGAACACTACCGCGCGCTGCACCGCTGCCAGACCAGCCGGTTGCACGTGCAGACGACCACCTGACCGGTTCCGCCGAGCCCTTCTTTGACGGGAGGGCGCCGGCGCCGCGGCGGGCGCGGTGCCATGGTCACACCACGTTCATCAGCCGCAGCACCCACCAGGCCAGGCCCACGGCCACCGCCACCAGCACGATGCGCAGCAGGCCGCCGCCGCTGCGCGGCACCGCGCCTGGCGCCGGCGCGTCGGGCGACGACGCGCTTGCCGGAAACGCTTGCGCCTGCGGCGCGCCACGCTCGGCAGGCGCCGCGCTGCGCACGTCGGGGATATCCGTTTCGATGATGAATTCGGGCTTGTCCGGATCACGCTTGTCCGGTGCGCCCGCCAGGCCGCCGATGTCGATGCCGGCGTCCTTCAGCATGCTCCACAGTCCGCCATCGGCCAGGCCGCCGCGCAGCGCCTCGATGCGCTCGCGCTCGGCGCGCGGCACCTCTTCCAGGCTGTTGTAGCGCTGGCCGTTCACCGTGACCGCGCCATCCTTGATTTCCACCTTGAACGGGCCATCGTCGCCGCTGCTGGCGTAGTTCCATTGCTCGCTGACGCGCACGCCAGGGCCGCCCAGCTGGCCGTCGAGCAGCGATTCGATACTGGCGCGTTGTTCGTCGGACAGGCCTTTCGTGGTGCTCCAGCGGGTCGTGGTGGTCGAGCTGCGCCAGGTTTTGTTTTTCTCTGTCATCGATTGGTGTCCGTGAGTAACTTTTATTGGCAGTACGTACGTCTGTCTGGCGACCGAACAAAAGGGGCCTCTGCACTATACAGAGCCGTCGCGTGAACACCGTCTTCTTACAGTGTCCTTAATGCAAAACTGAATCCCAAGTCAAGAAATACGAACTGATCCGGTCAGGCGAGCGGATCAGATGCGGCAAAAAGCGCATAATGGGGACCGCTTTCCCTTGCGTCCCTTTTCAAGGGAAAGCAGTTTTTCTGTAACGAAAAGCGTGTTGTTTCTAGCTCGGCAGTTCGTGTTTCCAGGGTTCATGTTCGGTAGCGCGCTAGGACAACTTGGAATTCTCACGGAGATGTCTATGACAGAAGACGCAAAGCCGCGCAGGCGGTTTCTGCAGGCGTTGGCGATCGTGCCAGCGTCCACACTCGCGGTCGGCACGCTGACCACCGCCTGTACCAACGCGTCGGAGGGCGGCGCGGCCAGCGCGGCCAAGGCTTACGAGCCTACCTACTTCACCAAGCCCGAATGGAACTTCATCGTCGCCGCGGTCGATCACCTGATCCCCGCTGACCAGTACGGTCCGGGCGCGATCGAAGCTGGTGTGCCGGAATTCATCGACCGCCAGATGGAAACGCCGTTCGGCCACGGCAAGCTCTGGTACATGCAGGGCCCGTTCCATCCCGACGTGGCGCCCGAACTGGGCTACCAGCTGAACCAGAATCCGCGCGAGGTCTATCGCCACGGTATCGAGGCCTGTGATGCCTGGTGCAAGAAGACCCACGGCAAGGTCTACGCCGAACTCGACAAGCCCCTGCAAGAGCAGATCCTGAAAGACCTGCAAGGCGGCAAGATCGAACTGGACAGCGTGCCCGCCAAGACGTTCTTCAGCTTCCTGTTGTCCAACACCAAGGAAGGTTTCTTCGCCGACCCGATGTATGGCGGCAACAAGAACATGGTGGGTTGGAAGATGGTGGGTTTCCCTGGCGCGCGCGGCGATTTCATGGACTGGGTCGACCAGCCCAACGTCAAGTACCCCTATGGGCCTGTATCGATTTCCGGGGAAAAGGGGTAAGCCATGGCAATCAAGAAAGAAAAAGTCGATGCCGTGCTGGTCGGGTTTGGCTGGACCGGCGCCATTCTGGGCCAGGAACTGACCGAGGCCGGCCTGCACGTGCTGGCGCTGGAACGCGGCGTCATGCAGGACACGCCCAAGGACGCGGAATACCCCAAAGTGCTGGACGAACTGGCGTATTCCGTGCGCGGCAAGCTGTTCCAGGACCTGTCCAAGGAAACCGTCACGATCCGCCATGGCGTGGATGACGTGGCCGTGCCGTATCGCCAGAACGGCTCGTTCCTGTTGGGCACGGGCGTGGGCGGCGCGGGTTTCCACTGGAACGGCATGCACTACCGCACGCTGCCCGAAGAGCTTGAACTGCGCACGCGCTACGAAACGCGCTACGGCAAGAAGTTCATTCCCGAAGGCATGACCATCCAGGACTTCGGCGTCACCTACGACGAACTGGAACCGTACTTCAGCAAGTTCGAGTACGTCTGCGGCACGTCGGGCAAGGCCGGCAACCTGAACGGCAAGATCGTCGAAGGCGGCAACCCGCTGGAAGGCAAGCGCAGCAAGGAATTCCCGCTGCCGCCGCTGGCCAACACCTACGGCGCCCAGCTGTTCGAGAAGGCCGCGCGCGAAGTGGGCTTTCACCCGTACCCCGCACCGGCCGCCAATGCGTCCGGCCCGTACACCAACCCGTACGGCGTGCGCCTGGGCCCCTGTAATTTCTGCGGCTTCTGCGAAAACTACGGCTGCTATATGTATTCGAAGGCCTCGCCGCAGACCACGATCCTGCCGGTGCTGCTCAAGAAGCCCAATTTCGAACTGCGCACCCAGTCGCACGTCATCAAGGTCAACCTGGATTCGACCGGCAAGAAGGCCGTCGGCGTGACCTACATCGACGCCGAGGGCCGCGAGATCGAGCAGCCCGCCGACCTGGTGATCCTGTCGGCCTACCAGATGCACAACGTGCGCCTGTTGCTGCTGTCGGGCATCGGCAAGCCCTACGATCCCAAGACCAACGAAGGCGTGGTGGGCAAGAACTACGCCTACCAGATGAACGGCGCGGTCAACGTGCTGTTGCCCAAGGGCACCCAGCTCAACCCCTTCGTGGGCACGGGCGCGGGCGGCGTGGGCATGGACGACCTGAACGGCGACCAATTCGACCACGGCCCGCTGGGCTTCGTGGGCGGCGCCAGCATCCGCCACGTGCGCTACGGCGGCCGTCCCATCAAGACCACGCCCACCATGCCGGGTACGCCCAGCTGGGGCACGGCCTGGAAGGCCGGCGTGCAGGACGCCTACCAGCGCTTCATGACCATCGGCATTTCCGGTTCGGTCATGTCGTACCGCGACGCCTACCTGTCGCTGGACCCGACCTACAAGGACAGCTTCGGCCAGCCCTTGCTGCGCATGACGTTCGATTGGCACGACAACGAATTCGACATGCTTGGCTACATGGGCGGCCGCATGGACGAAGTGGCCAAGGCCATGAAACCCGAAAAGCACTTCGTCGCCGTGCGCAAGAAGGGCGCGCGCTACGACACCCGGGTGTACCAGAGCACGCACAACACCGGCGGCGCCATCATGGGGTCCAACCCCAAGGAAAGCGTGGTCAACAAGTACCTGCAAAGCTGGGACGTGTCGAACGTGTTCGTGATGGGCGCCTGCGCCTTCCCGCAGAACATGGGCTACAACCCGACCGGGCTGGTCGGCGCCTTGGCGTACTGGGCCGCGCAAGCGATTCGCGACCAGTACCTGAAGAACCCCGGCCCGCTGGTCCAGGCCTAAGGAGCCCACAATGATGAAGAAAACCATTGTTGCGGCGCTCTCTATGCTGGTGTGCGGCGCCGCCTGGGCGGCCGACGGCACCCCGGCCGCCGCGGATGCGCAACTGATCAAGCAGGGCGAATACCTGTCGCGCGCCGGCGACTGCATCGCCTGCCACACCGCCACGAACGGCAAGCCGTTCGCCGGCGGCCTGGGCATCGAATCGCCGCTGGGCACCATCTATTCCACCAACATCACGCCCGACAAAGACACGGGTATCGGCAACTACACCTACGAGGACTTCGACCGGGCCGTGCGCCACGGCGTGGCCAAGGACGGGCATTCGCTGTATCCGGCCATGCCGTATACCGCCTACGCCAAGGTGACGCCGGATGACGTCAAGGCCCTGTACGCCTACTTCATGCACGGCGTCGAGCCGGTCAAGCAGGCCAACAAGGACACCGACATCACCTGGCCGCTGTCGATGCGCTGGCCGCTGGGCGTGTGGCGCTGGATGTTCGCCCCGGACGTCGTGACGGCGCCCACCGCCAACGCCGCCGCGGTGGCCGATGCGGACAAGCAGGCGCTGCTGCGCGGCCAGTACCTGGTCGAAGGCCTGGGCCATTGCAGCACCTGCCACACGCCGCGCGGCGTGGCCTTGCAGGAAAAGGCGTTGAGCGACGCGGACGGTTCGGCCTTCCTGTCGGGCGGCGTGGTCGACGGCTGGCTGGCCAAGAACCTGCGCGGCGACATGACCGACGGCCTGGGCAGCTGGAGCAAGGAAGACATTGCTGCCTTCCTGAAGTCCGGCCGCAACGGCCATTCCGCGGCGTTCGGCGGCATGGCGCAGGTGGTGCAGGACAGCACGCAGCACCTGACCGATGCCGACCTGAACGCCATCGCGGTATATCTGAAGAGCTTGCCGCCGGTCAACAAGGACGCGACCAAGCCGCTGGCCTACAACGAGACGGTGTCGCAGGCGCTGCGCACCGGCACGGACAAGGGCGACGGCGCCATGGCGTTCCTGAACAACTGCGCGGCATGCCACCGCAGCACCGGCAAGGGCTACACGGAAACGTTCCCGCAGCTGGCGCTGAGCTCGACCGTGAATTCGGCGGACCCGACTTCGCTGATCCACATCGTGCTCAAGGGCGCGCAGATGCCGGGCACGACGGCGGCCCCCACGGCCTACGCCATGCCGGGCTTTGACTGGCGCATGACCGACAAGGAAGTCGCCGACGTGGTGACCTTCGTGCGGTCCAGCTGGGGCAACCAGGGCGCCAAGGTCAGCGCGTCCGACGTGGCCAAGGTGCGCAAGGACGTGGGCGCGGCGCCGCAGCCCAAGCGCTAGCTTCACGCGTTTTGCATGCGGCCAACGGCGCCGCGTTGCCTTCGGGCGGCGCGGCGCCGTTTTCTTTGGGGGCTACCGCAGTCTTACAGCGGCCGCTCGTAGCGTCGCGCCTGCGCGGTGATGCCGCCGATCTGGTCGGTTTCCGTGCCGGCATATTGCCAGCCCTGGCGTTCATAGAAATCGATGGCGCGGGTGTTGCCTTCCAGCGCGTACAGGTACAGGTGCGAGGCGCCGCGGGCGCGGGCCCAGGCTTCGGCCTGGGCCACCATGCGCTTGCCCGCGCCCGTGCCCTGGTAGGCGGGCAGCACGTGCAGGTTGTCCAGCAGCACGCCATCCGGGCTGTCATGTTCCTGTTTCACGCAGACAAATCCGATGGGTTGGCCGTCCTGTTCGGCGATGAACACGGCCTGCGCGTCGGCATTGGCGTCCTGCATCTTGTCTTGCCAATGCACCATGCGTTCGCTGGCCAGGTTCGTGTCGAGAAAGCCATCGGGCAGCAGGCCGCGATAGGTGACGGCCCAACTGGCCGCGTGCATTTGCGCGATGGCATCGGCGTCGCGGGCAGTGGCTTGTCGCAGGGTCACGGTGGGAGAGGGCATGGGATCCTTGTTGACAGCGTCGGTGGGCGCGCGCATCATCTTCGCATGAACCGCCCGCAGCTTTCGTTCGCTTCGATTATTACCACCATTGGGCCAATGGTGGGTTAGCGCGCGTCGGATCATCGCTACATCAACCCGCCACTGGCGGGTTTTTTGTTGGCCCGCCGGTTGGTTTCTTTCCTGAAGGCAAGCCATGCAATCCACGCTTTCCCGCGATACTCCCACGCCGACGTTGCATTTCCTGTGCGGCAAGATCGGCGCCGGCAAATCCACCCTGGCCGCACAACTGGCGTCGCAGCCGCGCACACTGCTGATCAGCGAAGACGCTTGGCTGGCGGCGCTGTACCCGGGCGAGATCTTGGACGTGGCCGACTATGGCCGCTGTGCCGGCCGGCTGCGCAATGCCATGGGCAGCCACGTGGCCGCGCTGGTGCAAGCCGGGCTGTCGGTGGTGCTGGACTTTCCCGCGAACACCCGCCGCAGCCGTGAATGGCTGCGCGAGGTCGCCACGGCCGCCGGCTGCCCGCAGCAGCTGCATTTCCTGGATCTGCCGGACGAGGTCTGCAAGGCGCGGCTGCGGGCGCGCAACGCGTCGGGCACGCATCCTTTCACTACCAGCGAGGCGCAGTACGACGCCATCACTGCGTATTTCGTGGCGCCGCAGGATGACGAGGGATTCGAGATCGTGCGGCATGGATAAATCCGCGTCACAGGGCCGGAACGGCGGCACACGGGGGCAGCCCGGCCTGCTATGATTACTGGATAAATAACCAGTCATCCGGCCCCGCCGATGCTTGCCCCGCACCGCTACTACTACCTGCACAATTTCCAGCGCGCCCTGGCCTGGGTCGGCGAACGCTATGCCGACCTGCTGGACGACCGCGAACGCCGCTTCATGGCGGATTTCGCGGCGTTGCCGCAGGCATCGCAGGCGTTGCTTGTACGCATGCTGATGCGGCGCGGGCCCTGGTTTCGGGCCAGCCGCCTGGTCTACGAAGAAATCCCGGATACGGCGGACGCCGCGGCGCCGTTGCTGGCGCTGGGCTGGCTGGATGCCGATGTGCCCATGACGCTGGACGAGCTGTTCGGGCTGCATACGCGGCCGGAACTGGACCGGATCTTTGCGGGCGTGGCGTCCAAATGCGGACGTAAGGGCGAGTTGCTGGAAACGCTGCGGGTAACTCAGCCCCAGGCTCAGTCCTATGTGGGGTGGATGGCGGCAGGGCGTCCTTGCGGGGGCGACATCCGATCCGAACCCGTCGCTGCCGACCCCGCCTGGCGCGTCGGGGTGGCGGACCTGTGCGAACGCTTCCGCCTGATGTTCTTTGGCAACCTGCATCAGGATTGGTCCGAATTCGTGCTGGCCGACCTGGGCGTGTTCCAGTACGAAGCGGTGCCGCTCGATGCGGCCTCGCGGGCCTTCCAGTCGCGCGACGACGTCGACCGCTACCTGGCACTGCACGCCTGCCGCCGCGCGCTGGACGACGTGCCGTACGAGCTGTTGGACCTGGACGCCCTGCTGCAGGCGGTGGCCGATTGCGCCAGCGCCAATGCCTGGCTGGAAAAGCGCCGCGCCAAGGTGCTGCTGCGCATCGGCCAGGCGTGCGAGCGCGCGCAGGACTGGCCCGCGGCCCAGCGGGTCTATGCCCAGTGCGCCTATCCCGGCGCGCGGCATCGCCGCATTCGCGTGCACGAACGCATGGAACGCTTCGACGATGCGCTGGCGCTGGCCTTGCAGGCCCAGGCCCAGCCCGAAAGCGAAGAAGAAACCCAGCGGCTGGCGCGCATGCTGCCGCGCCTGCGTCGCAAGCTGGGCCACGGCGCGCCGCGCCGCGCGGCGGCGGCGCCGGTCACGCGCGTCGACCTTGAGCTGAACCGGCCCCAACCGCCCGCGTCCGTGGAATTTGCGGCACGCGACCACCTGCATCGCGATGATGCGCCCGTGCATTACGTGGAAAATGCGCTGATCAATTCCTTGTTCGGCCTGTTGTGCTGGCCGGCGGTGTTCGCGCCATTGCCCGGGGCGTTCTTTCACCCGTTCCAGCGTGGCCCGGCCGACCTGGACGCGCCGGATTTCCACGCGCGGCGCCAGGCGCTGTTCGCCGAATGCCTGGCGCAACTGGATACCGGCCAGTACCGCGCCACTATCCGCCAGCGCTACGCCGACAAGCAGGGCGTGCAGTCGCCGTTCGTATTCTGGGGCGCCTTGTCCGATGCCCTGCTGGACCAGGCGCTGGATTCCCTGCCGGCCACCCACTTGAAATTGTTCTTCGAACGCCTGCTGCGCGACGTCAAGGCCAACCGCTCGGGCCTGCCCGACCTGATTCGCTTCTGCCCCGATGCGCCTGGCTATGAACTCATCGAAATCAAGGGGCCGGGCGACAAGCTGCAGGACAACCAGATTCGCTGGCTGGCGTACTGCGCGGCGCACGGCATCCCGGTGCGCGTGTGCCATGTCACTTGGCGCGAGGCCGCGGCATGAGCTATGCGGTGGCGGTGCGCGCGCTGTGTGAATTCACCGCCCGCGAGGGCGACCTTGACCTGCGCTTCACGCCGGCGCCCAGCGGGCTGGAAGGCATGGCCGGCCATGCCGTGGTCACCGGCAGGCGCGGGCCGGCCTACGAAACCGAGGTCGCGCTGTCCGGCCAGTACGAAACACTGATGGTGCGGGGCCGCGCCGACGGCTACGACCCCGTGGCCAACCGCCTGGAAGAAATCAAGACCTATCGCGGCAGGCTCGACAGCGTGCGCGAGAACCACCGCGCCGCGCATTGGGCGCAGGCGCGGGTCTATGCGCACCTGCTGTGCCAGGCGCGCGGCCTGGCACAGGTGCAGGTGGCCCTGGTGTATTTCAACGTGGCCACCGAAGAAGAAACCGTGCTGGCCGAAAGCCGCGACGCGGCTTGGCTGGCGGCGTTTTTCCAGGAACAATGCAGCCGTTTCCTGGCGTGGTCGCGCACCGAACTGGCGCATCGCCAGGCGCGCGATGCGGCGCTGGAAAAGCTGGCGTTTCCGCATGGCGAATTCCGTAGCGGGCAACGCGAACTGGCGGTGTCCGTGTATCGCACCGCACGCGACGGCCGCTGCCTGATGGCGCAGGCGCCTACCGGCATCGGCAAGACGCTGGGCACGTTGTTTCCGTTGCTTAAGGCCAGCCCGGGCACTGGGCTGGACAAGGTGTTTTTCCTGGCAGCCAAGGGGTCGGGGCGGGGCTTGGCGCTTGAAGCCCTGGATACCTTGAACGCGCAGCCGGCAGCGCCCGGGCTGCGGGTGCTGGACCTGGTGGCGCGCGACAAGGCCTGCGAGCATCCCGACAAGGCCTGCCATGGCGATTCCTGCCCGTTGGCGCAAGGGTTCTACGACCGCCTGCCGGCGGCGCGCGAGGCGGCGCTGGCGGTGATTCAAGGCGGTGACCGACGTGAAGACGCCGGCCAGCGCTCACCCCCACGTCTCGATGCAAGCTCAAGCCCAGGCAACGGCCTGGTTGCAGGGCAGACCGGGCATCGGCTTCAAGGGCGCCTGGATGCGCCTACCGTGCGCGCCGTGGCCCGCGCGCATCAACTTTGCCCCTACTACCTGTCGCAGGAACTCATCCGCTGGAGCGATGTGGTCGTGGGCGACTACAACTACTACTACGATTCCACCGCCATGCTGCATGGCTTGACGCAGGCCAACCAATGGAAGGTCGCGGTGCTGGTGGACGAGGCGCACAACCTGGTCGAACGCGCCCGTCGCATGTATACCAGTGAACTCGACCAACTGACCCTGGCTGCCGCGCGCCAGGCCGCGCCCAAGCCGCTGAAGAAAGCGCTGGACGGCCTGCAGCGGTCGTGGACGGCGCTGAACAAGAAGCAGGCCGACGCCTACCAGGCCTACGAGGCCGCGCCGGCCGGGGTGTTGGCGGCCGTGCAGAAGGCCGTGGCGGCCATTACCGAGTACCTGGGGGAATCGCCGCTGGCGCAGGATGATCCGGTGCTGGCGTTCTATTTCGAGGCGCTGCATTTCATGCGGCTGGCCGAGCAGTTCGGGTCGCACGCCTTGTTCGATGTGACACGCGCCGATGGGCGGGGGCAGGGCGCCAAGACGCCGCCGTCGACCCTGTGCGTGCGCAACGTGATACCCGCGCCGTATCTGGCGGCCCGCCATGCGGCGGCGCATGCCACGGTGCTGTTTTCTGGCACCTTGAGCCCGCAGCAGTTCTATCGCGATACCTTGGGGCTGCCGGCGGATGCCGCCTGGATCGACGTGGCCGCACCCTTCCAGGCCGAGCAACTGGCGGTGAAAGTGGTGGGCAACGTGTCCACCCGCTATCGCGACCGCGAACGCTCGCTGGCGCCCATCGTCGACCTGATCGCGGCCGAATACGCGCGTCGGCCGGGCAACTACCTGGGGTTCCTGAGCAGCTTCGATTACCTGCGGCAGGTCTCTGACCTGATGCGCCAGCGTCATCCGCAGGTGCCGATCTGGCTGCAGACGCCCGGCATGGGGGAATCCGACCGCGCGGCGTTCCTGGCGCGCTTTACCGAAAGCGGGCAGGGCGTGGGGTTTGCGGTGCTGGGGGGCGCGTTTTCCGAAGGGGTGGACCTGCCAGGCAAGCGCCTGATCGGCGCCTTCATCGCCACGCTGGGGCTGCCGCAGGTGAACGCGGTGAACGAAAACATCAAGCGCGCCATGGACTTGCGCTATGGCGAGGCGCAAGGCTACGACTACACCTATCTGTACCCCGGCATGCAAAAGGTGGTGCAGGCGGCCGGCCGGGTGATTCGCACCGAGCAGGACGTGGGCACGGTGCACCTGATCGATGACCGTTATCGGCGGGCCAAGGTGCGCAATCTGCTGCCCAGCTGGTGGCGGGTGGACTAGGGCCTGGGGCAGGCCCTTACGCCGGGCGCAGTTCCGTCAGCGGCTGGTTCGGGTCGCGGCTCAACTGGTAGCCGTACCACAGGCTGCGCGCCATGCGTTGGGCCATTTCACCCGCGGCGTCGGCGAGAGCGCGGTTGGGCAGGGCGGCCAGGGTTTCACTCCACAACGCCAGCCAGCGTTCGAACAATTCGGCGCTCAGGTGCGGCATGGCCACGTGCTTGGGCATCGGCATGCCCGTGAAGCGCCGGGTGCCCCGCAACACGGCCGACCAGAAGTCCGACAGCGTGGTCAAGTGCTCATCCCAGTCGTGCACCTGGGACTCGAATACCGGGCCCAAGGCGGCATCGGCGCGCGCCTTGGCGTAGAAGGTATGCACCAGGTCGCGGATTTCGGCTTCGGTGCAAAGGTCGGATTCGGACAAGGGCGTCTCCCGGGCGGCGGAAAAAAAGATGCCGTAGATAGTAGGGCGCGGGGTGGGGCCGGCGAGTTGATCTGGCGCAAACCCCTGGGATCCGGCGGTATCAGGATGCCTGCGTGCGCACGGCTGCGACCGCTATCGCCTGCGTTCGCCCCAGCAGCGCGTACACCAGCACGGCCAGCAGCAGTGCAATGCCCGCCAAGACATACAGCACGTGGCCGAAGGCCGTGTCATAGGCCTGGTGCAGCAGCGTGCTGGCGCCAGGCAGCACCTGGGCCGCCTCGGCCAGTTGCCCCAGCGCGGCGCGGTTGGCGGCTTGCAGCAGCGCCAGGGGATCGGCGCCGGGCAGCGCGCTGGCCGTCTGCGCGTGGATCAACGTGGCCAGCAGGGCGCTGACCACGGCGATGGCGACGCCGTCGGCGGACACGCGCACGGTATTGAAGATGCCGGTGGCCATGCCCACCCGTTCGCGTTCGACCACGCTGACCGCCATGGCGTCCATCAGGCCCCACGGCAGGCCGATGCCGATGCCGATCAGGCCCATGGGCAGCCACAGCGCGTGCGCCCCGCCGGACAGGTCGCGGGCCAGCCAGGCCAGGCCCGCCGCGACCGCGACCAGGCCTGCGCTGGACAGCGCACCCGGGCTGGCCCAGCGCGTGAGCAGCGCCGCCAGGAAGGGAACGACCAGCAAGGGAGCGGCCAGTCCGATCATCAGTTGCCCGGCCTGCAACGCGCTGTAGCCGTCGATGCCGATGAAGCGTCCGGGCAGGATGGCGATCAAGACAATGAAAAGAAAGGCAGGCGAAGCCGCCAGCACCTGCACGCCGACGAAACGCGCGCTGCGAAACAGCGACAGGTCCAGCATCGGATGCGGCGTGCGCAGTTCGGCGACGATGAAGGCGGCAGCCAGCAGCACGGAGGCGATCAGCGATCCGGCGACGGCGGCGTCGGTCCAGCCGTTTTCCGGGGCCAGCAGCATGCCGTAGGTGAACAGCCCCAGGGCGCCCGTGAAGCTGAGCGCGCCGCGCCAATCGAAGCGGCCGTGTGCCAAGCCGGGCGTGGCGGGCACGCTGGCGGCCACCAGCGCCAGGCCGATCAGCCCCACCAGGCCCGTGCCATGAAAGACCCAGCGCCAGCCGGCCGTCTGCACCAGCCAGCCCGAGATGAGCGGGCCGAACGACAGGCCGATGCCGAAGGTCGTGCCCAGCAGGCTGAAGGCGCGCGCGCGGGCCGCGCCATGGAACAGGGGCGCCAGTGACGACATGGCCGCGGCAAAGGCCGCCGCGCCGCCCACGCCCTGCATCAGGCGCAGGAAGTCGATCCAGCCGGCCGACGGCGCCCAGGCGACCGGGAAGGTGAAGGCGCAGAACCACGCCAGCCCGCCCAGCCAGACGCGGCGCGGGCCATACAGGTCGGTCAGGCTGCCGGACACCATGATGACGCTGCCGTAGGCCAGGATGTAGCCGTTCAGGATCCAGTTCAATTGCACCGGCGTGCCGCCCAGCGCCTGGCTGATCGAAGGTAGCACCACGGCGGGGCCGGTGAAGCATAACGGGATCAATACGGCGGTCAGGCAGGCGGCCAGCAGTTGCAGCCAGCGGTTGGGGGCGGGGGAAAGTTCGAGCGATGTCATGGTCGGAATACGCGGCGCGGCGCCGCAGGGCAAGCAGGAAGAGGGGCGTGATGGGCGGCAATCACGCCACTCCACCCACGCGGTGCCCGCAGAATAAGCAGCCGGAGATAAAAGAAAAATAGGCTAGGATTCCGAATATTCCGGACATGAAAGTCCGTATTGAAATGGCGGAAGGTGGCTCAATGGATGGCAGGGCAACAACAGCGCGAGGCCAGGCAAGTGAATGGCCTGGCAATGAAGGGCGAGGCCAGGAAATGAACGGCGAGGGCAAGGCAATGAACGGCGAAGCCAGGCAAATGAATAGCAAGGCCAGGCAAATGATTAGAGAGGCGACGCAAATGAGTAGAGAGGCAACGCAATGGATAGCCTGAGCGGCATCGGCGTGTTCGTGCTGGTGGCCGACACGCGCAGCTTTGCCGAGGCGGGCCGGGTGCTGGGGGTGTCGGCGTCGGCAGTGGGCAAGAGCGTGGCGCGGATGGAAGCGCGGTTGAAGGTGCGGCTGTTTCATCGCAGCACCCGCCACATTGCGCTGACGCCCGAAGGCGAGAAGTTCCTGGAACGTTGCCGCCGCATCCTGTGCGAGGTGGAAGCCGCGGAACTGGAATTGTCCGAAGCCAGTGGCACGCCCAGCGGTCGGCTACGGGTCAGCCTGCCGCGCTACAGCGGTTTGTTCGAGTCGGCCCTGGCCAGTTTCCTGAAGCGCTATCCGCAGGTCGAACTGGACCTGGATTTCACCGACCGCATGGTCGATGTGATCGGCGAAGGCTACGACGCCGTGGTGCGCACCGGCGAGATGGACGATTCGGGACTCAAGCGTCGGCGCCTGGGGCCGTTTCGGCGCGTGTTGGCTGCCTCGCCCGAGTATCTGGAAAAGCACGGCACGCCCAAGCGCGCGGCCGATCTGCTGCGCCATTGCTGCCTGCATTACCGCTACCCCAGCACCGGCAAGCTGGAAAAATGGCCATTGAAGATGGGGCCCTCGGCGCAGGCGCCCGAGCTGCCGCTGACCCTGGTGTGCAACAGCGTCGAGATGCGGATATTCCTGGCGCTGAGCGGGCTGGGCATCGTCTGCCTGCCGGACTTCACCATCCGCAACGAACTGGCGTCCGGTCGGCTGAAAATCGTGCTGGATGAGCGCACGCGGGGCAATGGCACGATGTGGGCGCTGTGGCCCGCCAGCCGGCATCCGTCGCCCAAACTCAGGGTGTTCGTGGATCACCTGGCGCAGCATCTGTTCGCGTAAAACGAGACGGCTGCGCTTGCTATATGATGATCGTCATATTAGGATCGTGAACATGTTCAACAGGCGCCGGGGGCGTGTGTGTCGCCGCGCCGCCCGGCCCGTTCCCATCCCCTTCCGGAGCCCTACGCATGTCATCTGATTCCACCCCGTCCGTCCGCGCGTCCTCCGCCTTGCAACGCGAGCCCAGCCTCGTTGATCAGACTGGGGCCGGCTTGAGTGGCCTGGAGCAATTGCGCGCCCTGTTGGCCTCGGGCCGCAAGCCGGGCATCCTGGTGTCGCTGGATTTCGATTTCGTCGAGGCCGAGGAAGGCCTGGCGGTGTTTGCCGGTACCCCCGGCCCGCACGCCTACAACCCCATCGGCACGGTGCATGGCGGCTATGCCGCCACCTTGCTGGATTCGGCCTGCGGCTGCGCGGTGCATTCGCGCCTGTCGGCCGAGCAGGCCTACACCACGCTGGAACTGAAGGTGGCCTATCACAAGGCCATCACGCGCCACAGCGGCTTGTTGCGGGCCGAGGGCCGGGTGCTGTCGTTCGGCCAGCGGGTGGCGTATGCCGAAGCCAAGCTGACCGACGCGCAGGGGCGCTTGCTGGCGTCGGCGACGTCCACGCTGCTGGTGTTCGCGCGTCCGTCCGTCTGATTCCGTGCGTGACCGTCCGGCGCGGTGACGCCGGAATGTCCCTCCTGGTGCCTGCGCGCCCCGCTACACGGCGTAGTATTGTCGGCGTGCCAATAACGGCCCGATCACTAGCCCGATCGCAAGCCGCACAGCAGGCCAGACAGCCGGCGCAACAGCCGCCCCAAGAGGAGACAACGATGCAACACCACACCCCCCCGACCGCGCCCCTGGGCCGCCTGAACGATATCGTCGCCATGCCCGCGCATGCGCTGTCCGACGCGATTCGTCAGCGCCGGGTGTCTTGCCGCGAGGTCATGTCGGCCTATCTGCAGCACATCGACGCGGTCAACCCGCAACTGAACGCCATCGTGGCGCGGCGCGATGCCGACGAGCTGCTGCGCGAAGCCGACGAGCGCGACGCACAACTGGCGGCGGGGCAGTGGCTGGGCTGGCTGCATGGCCTGCCGCAGGCGCCCAAAGACCTGACCGCCGTGCGAGGCATGGTCACGTCGATGGGGTCGCTGGTCTACAAAGACCATGTTTCGCCGCACGATTCCATCCTGGTCGAACGCATGCGCGCCGCGGGCGCGATCTTCATCGGCCGCAGCAATGTGCCGGAATTCGGCCTGGGGTCGCACACCTACAACCAGGTCTATGGCACCACCCTCAATCCCTACGATCGGTCCCGCACGGCAGGCGGCAGCAGCGGCGGTGCGGCGGCGGCCCTGGCCGCGCGCCTGCTACCCGTGGCCGACGGCAGCGATTTCGGCGGCTCGCTGCGCAACCCGGCGGCCTTCTGCAACGTCTACGGCATGCGGCCCTCGGCCGGGCGCGTGCCTTACGGGCCGTCCAACGAGGTGTTCCTCAAGCAGCTGTCTTACGAAGGCCCCATGGGCCGCACGCCGCGTGACGTGGCGCGCATGCTGTCGGTGATGGCCGGGCCCGATGCGCGGGTGCCGCTGTCGCTGGGCGACGATCCGGCCGTGTTCGCGCAGCCGCTGGATGCCGACCTGCGCGGCACGCGCATCGGCTGGCTGGGCGACTGGAACGGCTATCTGCCGATGGAGCCGGGCATTCTTGAACTGTGCGAACAGGCGCTGTCCGGCCTGCAAGCCGTGGGCTGCGAGGACGACGCCTATCGCGTGCCGTTCGACCCGGCGCGGCTGTGGCGCATCTGGCTGGCGCACCGCCACCTGATGGTGGGCGGGCAGTTTCACGGCCTGGTGCGCAACCCCGAGACGCGCAAGCTGGTCAAGCCCGCGCTGATCTGGGAAGTCGAAGGCCTGGACGGCATGACGGCGCACCAGGTGTTCCAGGCCTCCGAAGAACGCAGCGCCTGGTACCAGACGGTGCTGGCCATCTTCCAGGATGTCGATTTCCTGGCGGTGCCCACGGCGCAGTTGTTTCCGTTCGATGCGCAGTTGGACTGGCCCAAGGAAATTGCCGGCCGCAGCATGGACACCTATCACCGCTGGATGGAAACCGTGACGCCCTGGACGCTGGCCGGCTGCCCGGTGATCAGCGTGCCGGTGGGCTTTGGCGCGGCCGGGCTGCCCATGGGCATGCAACTGATCGGGCCGCCGCGCGGCGACCTGGCGGTGCTGCGGCTGGCGCATGCCTATGAGCAAGTGCGCGACTGGGTGGGCGAGCAATCGCCGCAGGGTTTGTGGGAGTAGGCGGTAGGCATATACACTTTGGCATATGTAACCTCAGGACGAGCAATGCCATGGCGATTCCCAAACCGGCCTCCCGGCCCCGCGAGGCCAAGCTGTTTCGCAACAACCGCAGCCAGGCGGTGCGCATCCCGGCTGAATTCGAATTGCCGGGTGATCGCGTGCTGATCCGGCGCGATGGCGCGCGGCTCATCCTTGAACCGTTGGCGGGTCCGACCAACCTCGTGGAACTGCTGGCGCAGTGGCGCAAGGAAGCGCCACTGGGGCCGGACGATCAACTTCCGGAGATCGACGACACACCGCCGCGCCCCGTGGACGTGCTGTGAGCGGCTATTTGCTGGATACCGACATCATCAGCGCGCTCTTGCGCGAGCCCGACGGGCGGGCGGCCCGGCACGTCGCCCGGGTCGGCCACCGTGACCTGTGCACCAGCGTCATCGTGGCCGCCGAATTGCGCTATGGCTGCGCCCGCAAAGGGTCAGCCAGGTTGCAGGCACGCGTCGAGCGCTTGCTGGACACGATTCCCATCCTGCCCGTGGATGTGCCGGTCGACGCTGAATACGGCGGCATCCGGGCCGAACTGGAAGCGGCGGGGCACACCCTCGGCGGCAACGACCTGCTGATCGGCGCCCACGCCCGCGTGCTGGGCCTGACGCTGGTGACCGGCAATACTCGTGAATTCGAGCGTATCCGCGGCCTGGCGCTGGAAAACTGGCTGCTCTGACATTGCTGGGCCATGAGCCAGCAGCCCGGTTCAGGCCGCGAACCCCAGTTTTTTTCGCGGGGTGTTTTACGCGTGCAGCCCGAAGCCAATCGCCAGGCGCGGGGTACGCGTTGTCACAGTAAAAGACAAGCCCTTGTAAGAGAGCTTTGCTTTTTCCCGACGAACCGCGGCCGGTTTACGGGGTTTCCCCTGTTTTTTCATGGCTGAGTGGCCGCGCCTTTGCAATAATTGTTGATTATTCCCACATCCCGTCATGAACGGGCGGCCGGCGCGCCGACAACGTGCGCCGCCAGCATCGACCGCGCCGACCCGGGCGTTGGCGAGCCGATACTGCACAAAGGTCCCTGGTATGAAGAATCTGACACTACGCGAACGCATCATCGCCAGCTTCCTGGTCATCCTGGCCATCATGGCGTTGATGGTGGTGGTCGACTACCAACGGCTGCTGCAGGTCGAGGCCGAGGCCAAGTCGATCAACACCGATGCCGTGCCGGGCATCTACTACAGCACCTCGATCCGCTCGTCGTGGTTCGCGGGCTTCGTGGTGGTGCAGGACGCATTCAACAGCGACACCGAACAAGAGCGCCAGGCCGGCCTGGCCGCACTGCCCAAGAACGACCAGCAACTGCAAGAGAACATCGAGCAATATCGCCGCACGGTGGTGCGCGGCGACGACGAGCGGATGTTCAACGAGTTTGAAAAGGCCCTGCAAGCCTACATGCGTATCCGCGGCGAGATCCTGGATCCGGCCATGCAGGCGGACCCGGCGAAGGCGCAGGCCAGGGTCAAGTCCGACCTGCGGCCGGCGTTCTACATCGGGCGCGACATGCTGGCCCAGATGGTGGCGGCCAACAAGCTGCAGGCCGACGAATCCGCGGTGAGCATCCAGAGGGCCGTGGACAATGCCGAGATCGGCATGCTGGTGTCGCTGGGGCTGGCCATCGTGGCCGCCGTCATTTGCGGCATCTTGCTGATGCGCGCCATCGTCAACCCGATGAGTTCCATCGTCAAGACGCTGGAAGCCACCGGCGGCGGCGACCTGACGCGCCGCCTGACGCTGGCCCGCAAAGACGAATTCAACGCCATCGAAGGCGGCTTCAACGGCATGGTGGACGAACTGACCGGGCTGGTCGGCAAGACCCAGCGGTCGGCCGTGCAGGTGGCCACGTCGGTGACCGAAATCGCGGCGACGTCCAAGCAGCAGCAGGCCACCGCGTCCGAAGTGGCGGCCACCACCACCGAGATCGGCGCCACCTCGCGTGAAATCTCGGCGACCTCGCGCGAACTGGTGCGCACCATGACGGAAGTGTCCAGCGCCGCCGAGCAGACGGCTTCGCTGGCCGGCAGCGGCCAGGTGGGCCTGGCGCGCATGGAAGACACGATGCGCAACGTGGTCGGCGCGGCCGGCTCGGTCAACGCCAAGCTTGCCATCCTGAACGAGAAGGCCGGCAATATCACGCAAGTGGTCACAACTATTACGAAGGTGGCTGACCAGACCAACCTGCTGTCGCTGAACGCGGCCATCGAAGCCGAGAAGGCCGGCGAGTACGGCCGTGGCTTCGTGGTGGTGGCGACCGAGATCCGTCGCCTGGCGGACCAGACCGCCGTGGCGACCTACGACATCGAGCAGATGGTGCGCGAGATCCAGTCGTCGGTGTCGGCCGGCGTGATGGGCATGGACAAGTTCTCGGAAGAAGTGCGCCGCGGCATGGCCGACATGCAGCAGGTGGGCGACCAGCTGTCGCAGATCATCCAGCAGGTGCAGACGCTGGCGCCGCGGGTGCAGATGGTCAATGAAGGCATGCAGGCGCAGGCGACCGGCGCCGAACAGATCAACCAGGCGTTGCAGCAACTGAGCGACGCGGCCCAGCAGACAGTGGAATCGCTGCGCCAGTCCAGCCTGGCGATCGAGGAATTGACGCTGGTGGCCAACGACCTGCGCAGCGGCGTATCGCGCTTCAAGGTCTGAGGCGGCCATGCCCGACCTTGCTCCGATCCCGCCCGCGGCGGCCGGCAACGCCGCCGCCCGGCGCCGCTTGTACCTGCTGTTTCGCATCGGTGCGGACCGCTACGCGCTGGATGCGGCCGACGTGGTCGAGGTGCTGGGCATGCGCGGGTTCAAGCAGGTGCCCGGCACGCCCCCCTGGGTGGCCGGCATGTTCGATTGCCGCGGCACGGCCGTGCCGGCCATCGACCTGAGCGCCCTGGCGGGGGCCGGCGACGCGGTGATGGTGACCAGCACCCGGCTGGCGCTGGTGCGTTACCGGCCCGATGGCCAGCGCGAGGCGCGCCTGTTGGGGCTGATCCTGGAGCAGGCAACCGAAACCGTGCACTATGACCCGGCGGCGTTCCAGCCCGTCGGGCTGGATACGCCGGCCGCGCGCTATCTGGGTCCGGTGCTGAGCGATGCGCGCGGCATGGTGCAGGCCGTGAGGGTGGCGGACCTGTTGCCCGAGCCGGTGCGCGCGTTGCTGTTTCCCGCCGATGTGGCGCGGGTCGGAGCCCTGCCATGATGCTGGTGGATGATTTCAGCACGGTGCTCAAGCGCAAGATGGGGCTGGACAGCGGCTCGATCGGCAAGGCCGCGATCGAGCGCGCGGTTCGCCTGCGCATGCAGGCGGTGGGCGCGGACGACGAGCAGGAATACCTGATGCGCGTGCAGACCTCGCCGGCCGAGATGCAGCAGCTGATCGAGGCCGTGATCGTGCCGGAGACCTGGTTCTTCCGCTATCCGGAATCCCAGGCCGCGATGGCGGCGCTGGCGCGGGAGCGACTGTTCGGCACCGGGCGCGCGATGTCCTCGGCCGCGGCAGCCGGGGCATCGGCTGCCGTCAGCGACGCGCGGGTGCTGCGCGTGCTGAGCGTGCCCTGTTCCAGCGGCGAAGAGCCGTATTCCATCGCCATGGCGTTGCTGGATGCCGGCGTGCCGGCCGCTCGGTTCCAGGTGGACGCCGTGGACATCAGCGAGCGCATGGTCGAATTCGCCCGGCGCGCCTGTTATGGCCGCAATTCCTTCCGCGGCGACGATCTGTCGTACCGCGACCGCTATTTCACCGAGACCGCCGACGGCCACCAGCTGGCCGACGCCGTCATGGCGCGCGTGCGTTTCCTGGCGGGCAACCTGTTCGACGCCCAACTGTTGCTGCACGCGGTGCCGTATGACTTCGTGTTCTGCCGCAACCTGCTGATCTATTTTGATGCGGCCACGCAGGAACGCGCGGTCGCGGTGCTGCGCCGTTTTGCCCGCCGCGATGGCGTGCTGTTCGTGGGGCCGGCCGAAACCAGCCTGCTGACCGCGCGGCGCCTGCCCGCGGTGCCGATGGCACGGGCGTTTGCGTTCCGTGCCGAACCCGCGCCGCCCGTTGAAAACGCCGCGCCCGCTTCGATGGCCTGGACGGCGCCGCCGCCGGCGCCACGGCCCGCCGCGCGGGCGCATGGCCACGGCCACGCGCCCATGCGCGCGGCTGACGCGCGCGGGGTGCAGGCAATGCCGACGATGCCCGCCATGTCCGCGGGCAATCCCTTGTCGGCCACCGTGGGGGCGGCGTCGGCGCACACCGCCGTACGCGGGGGGGCGGCGGCGGACCCACGGGCTTTCTCGTCCACGATCAGTTCCGCCTCTGCATCTGTCTCCACGTCCGCATCCCAAGATCCCGACGCTTCGCTGCGCGGCATCGCCGCGCTGGCCGACCAGGGCCGGGTGGCCGAGGCCATGACGCAATGCCGCGCCCACCTGGACCGCCACGGCGCCAGCGCCGAGGCGCTCTATCTGCTGGGCCTGTTGCAGGACACCGAGGGCGATGCCCGCCAGGCCCAGGCCGCCTACCGCAAGGCGCTGTACCTGGACCCAACCCACCGCGAGGCGCTGCTGCACCTGGCCGCGCTGATCGCGTCCGAGGGCGACGACGAAGGCGCCCGCCGTTTGCAGGCGCGCGCCGCACGCCAGGAGGCCCGCCGTGACTGACGCATTGGCCAGGCTGTCCGAAGTGGACGATTGCTGGAACCGCATCGGCATTCGCGGCGATAAAAGCTGCGAACGTTTGCCCGAACACGTGCATTGCCGCAACTGTCCGGTGTACGCCGCGGCGGCCAAGCGCATCCTGGACCGCCTGCCGCCGCAGGCCGCCGTGCAGGCCGAAGACACTACGGCCGCGTTGGCGGCGCAGGCGCGCCTGTCGTCGCTGCTGGTGTTTCGCCTGCGCAATGAATGGCTGGGCCTGCCCACCAAGGCGCTGGACGAAGTGGCCAGCACGCGCGCCATCCTGACGCTGCCGCACCGGCGCGACCCGGCGGTGCTGGGCGTGACCAACGTGCGCGGCACCCTGACGGTGTGCGTATCGCTGGCGCGGCTGTTGGGGCTGGATGCCACGGCGGCGGACGGCGGCCGTGATCGGCCGGCCGCGGCCCGCATGCTGATCTTCGGCGGCGCGGGCCGCGCGGTGGTGCTGCCCGTCGACGAGGTCGAGGGCATTCATTCGGTGGACCTGGACGCGCTGGGTGCGTTGCCCGCCACCGTCGAGGGCGCCAGCCTGAAATACTCGCGCGGCGTGGTCCGCTGCGGGGCCCGCGGCGTGGGCGTATTGGACGAAACCCTGTTGATGCAAGCCTTGGAACGGAGCCTGGCGTGAACCCGGACCAGATGCGCGACGCCTCGCTGCTGGAACTGTTCCAGCTGGAAACCCGCAATCAGGTGCAGGTGCTGAACAACGGCCTGCTGGCGCTGGAGCACGATCCCACGTCGGCGCCCCAGCTCGAGGCCTGCATGCGCGCCGCGCATTCGCTCAAGGGCGCAGCCCGCATTGTCGACCTGCATCCGGCGGTGCGCATCGCGCATGCCATGGAAGACTGCCTGGTGGCGGCGCAGGAAGGGCGGCTGCGCTTGCAGGCCGCCGATATCGACGCGCTGCTGCTGGGCGCGGACCTGTTGCAGCGCGTGGCCACGCCCGGCGCCGAACTCGGCAGCGAGATCGACGACCTGGTGGCCCGCCTGTCCAACGCGCCGAATGCGCCGCCGGCCGCGCCGGTGGTCGAGCGCGCGCCCCGGCCGTCCGACTTCCTGCCGCCCATCCAGCGGCCGGACGATCCGCCGCCGGCGCCACCGCCCGCGCGCCGCGTGTCGGACCAGGCGCTGGGCGAGGGCGAACGGGTGCTGCGGGTCACGGCCGACACGCTCAACAAGCTGCTGGGCCTGTCCAGCGAGACCCTGGTCGAATCGCACTGGATCGCGCCGTTCAGCGCATCGATGCTGCGGCTTCGGCGGTTGCAATCGGGCGCCGGCCAGGCACTGGACAGCCTGCGCGCCTCGCTGGCCGGGGCGCACCTGGACGCCCGCAGCCAGGCCGCGCTGGACGATGCCCAGCGCATCGTCGAGGCCTGCCAGCAGGAACTGACGCAGCGCGCCAGCGAGGTCGATGAATTCGGCTGGCGCATGGGCCACCTGGCGCAGCGCCTGTACGACACGGCGCTGGCCTGCCGCATGCGGCCCTTTGGCGACGGCGTGGGCGGCATGGCGCGCATGGTGCGTGACCTGGGCCGGTCGCTGGGCAAGCAGGTGCGCCTGGAAATCGACGGCGACACCACCCAGGTCGACCGCGACATCCTGGACAAGCTCGATGCCCCGCTCATGCACCTGTTGCGCAACGCGGTGGACCACGGCATCGAGATGCCGATGGACCGCCTGGAAGCCGGCAAGTCGCCCGAAGGCCTGATCCGGCTGTCGGCGCGCCACGCCGCCGGCATGCTGCTGATCGAACTGAGCGACGACGGCGGCGGCATTTCGCTGGACCGTCTGCGGGTCGAAGTGGTGCAGCGCAAGCTGACCAACAGCGAGACCGCCGCTCGCCTGAGCGAGGCCGAACTGCTGGAATTCCTGTTCCTGTCCGGGTTCAGCACGCGCGGCGAAGTGACCGAGATATCGGGCCGCGGCGTCGGGCTGGATGTGGTGCAGACCATGGTGCGGCAGTTGCGCGGCGCCGTGCGCATCCACCAGCAGACGGGGCAGGGCACGCGCTTCGTGCTGGAAATGCCGCTGTCGCTGTCGGTGGTGCGCAGCCTGCTGGTCGAGGTGCAGGGCGAGATCTACGCGTTTCCGCTGGCCTACGTCAGCCATGCATTGCAGGTGCGCGCTGAAGACATCGAGCAGCTTGAAGGGCACCAGCATTTCCGCTTCATGGACCGTCAGATCGGCCTGGTGTCGGCGCGTCAGATCCTGCGGTCGGGCGACCCCGCGCCGGCGGCCGAGACCCTGCCGGTCGTGGTGGTGGGCGACCACGACAAGCTCTACGGCATTGCCGTGGACCGCTATGTGGGCGAGCGCACGCTGGTCGTGCAGCCGCTGGACCCGCGCCTGGGCAAGGTGCAGGACGTGATGGCCGGTTCGCTGATGGACGACGGCACGCCGCTCTTGATCCTGGACGTCGAGGACATGCTGCTGTCGGTGCAGAAGCTGGTCGAAGGCGGCCGGCTGACTCGCGTGGACGGCGGCGGCCCGGTGGCGCAGGCGCGGCGCCGCAAGCGCGTGCTGGTGGTGGACGATTCGCTGACCGTGCGCGAACTGGAACGCAAGCTGCTGCTGAATCGCGGCTTTGACGTGGCGGTGGCGGTCGACGGCATGGACGGCTGGAACATGCTGCGCAACGAGCCTTTCGACCTGGTGGTGACCGACGTGGACATGCCGCGCATGGACGGCATCGAGCTGGTCACGCGCATCAAGGCTGACCCCAAGTTGCAAAGCCTGCCGGTGATGGTAGTGTCTTACAAAGATCGCGAAGAGGACAGACGGCGGGGCCTGGATGCCGGCGCCGACTATTACCTCGCCAAGGGCAGCTTCCACGACGACGCCCTGCTGGACGCCGTCGAAGACCTGATCGGAAAGGCGCGAACGTGAGAATCGGCATCGTCAACGATCTGCAGATGGCCGTCGAAACCCTGCGGCGTGTCATTGCCCTGGAACCCGGGCTTGAAGTCGCCTGGGTCGCCTCCAATGGCCAGGAGGCCCTGGAACGCTGCGCCCAGGACCGCCCCGACGTGGTCCTGATGGACCTGATCATGCCCGTCATGGACGGGGTCGAGGCCACCCGCCGCATCATGGCCGAAAGCCCCTGCGCCATCGTGGTGGTCACGGTGGACGTGGCCCGCCACACCGCCCGGGTGTTCGACGCCATGGGCCACGGCGCGCTGGACGCGGTGGATACGCCGGTGGTGGGCAGCGCCGACCTGCGCACGGCGGCCGCGCCCTTGCTGCGCAAGATTCGCAATATCGGCTGGCTGATCGGCCGCTACGGCAACAACCGCACGGCGCTGTCGCCGGTGGCCCGCAACGCGACGCAACCCGGGCCCTCGCACGGGCTGCTGGTGATCGGCGCATCGGCCGGCGGCCCGGCCACGCTGGCGCAGCTGCTGCACGACCTGCCCGTCACGTTTCCCGCCGGCATCGTGCTGGTACAGCATGTGGACGCCTCGTTCGCCGCCGGCATGGCCGACTGGCTGAACGACCAGGTGGCGCTGCCGGTGCGGCTGGTGCGCGAAGGCGAGCGCCCCGCTCCCGGGCAGGTACTGCTGGCCGGCACCGACGACCATCTGCACCTGGTGGCGGATGGTACGCTGCGGTACACCGAGAATCCGAAAGAAAGCCTGTACCGTCCCTCAATTGACGTATTCTTTCATAGCGTCGCGCAGCATTGGCGCGGCCTGGCGGTCGGCGTGCTGCTGACCGGCATGGGGCAGGACGGGGCGCGCGGCCTGAAGGCGCTGCGCGAGCGTGGCTGCCTGACCATTGCCCAGGACCAGGCGACCAGTGCGGTCTACGGCATGCCCAAAGCGGCGGCGGCCCTGGAGGCCGCCGTTGAAATCCGCCCATTGGATAAGATTGCACCCCGTTTGATCCAGGCGTTTGCCTGACCCGGCGGATACAGCGAGAAATCAAGGAAAGACACTATGCACCCTCCCATTGACAGCCCGGCGTCGGCGGACCTGAATTCGCATGCGGCCATGGTATTGCTGGTCGACGACCAGGTAATGGTCGGCGAGGCCATCCGCAGGGCCCTGGCCACGGAGGGCAACATTGACTTCCACTATTGTTCGGACCCCTACAAGGCCCTGACCGTCGCCATTCAGACGCGGCCCACCGTGATCCTGCAGGACCTGGTGCTGCCGGGCGTGGACGGCCTGAGCCTGGTGCAGGAATACCGCGGCCATCCGGTGACGCGCGACATTCCCATCATCGTGCTGTCCACCAAGGAAGACCCGGCCATCAAGAGCGCGGCGTTTGCGGCCGGCGCCAACGACTACCTGGTCAAGCTGCCCGATTCGATCGAACTGGTGGCCCGCATCCGCTACCACTCGCGCTCGTACCTGGCGATGGTGCAGCGCGACGAGGCCTACCAGGCCCTGCGCCAGAGCCAGCAGCAGTTGCTGGAAAGCAATATGGAACTGCGCCGCCTGACCAATTCCGACGGCCTGACGGGCCTGGGTAACCGCCGCTATTTCGACGAATACCTCAACGCAGAATGGATGCGCGCGCGTCGCGATGGCCGCGAGATCAGCATGCTGATGATCGACGTGGACCACTTCAAGTCCTACAACGACACCTATGGCCACATTGCCGGCGACGAGGCCCTGAAACGCGTGGCCAACACCATCTTCGCCAGCTGCGACCGGTCCACCGACCTGGCGGCGCGTTTTGGCGGCGAGGAATTCGCGCTGGTGCTGCCGGGTACGCCGGCGGGCAGCGCCCGACTGGCCGCCGAAAAGCTGCGCCGCGCGGTGGAAGCGATGCAGATTCCGCAGAAGGATGCCGGCGGCGGCCCGTGGCTGACCGTCAGCGTGGGCACCGCCACCGCCGTGCCGGTGGCCGACCAGCCTTGCACCGACCTGATCCAGGTGGCCGACCGCGGGCTGTACCAGGCCAAGCGCCAGGGCCGCAACCGGGTGGTGCAGGGGCAGATGTAATACAGCAAACGGCCCCGGCATTGTGCGGGGCCTGCGCGCGGGGCCGTGCCTGTGAACCAGGCACGGCCCCGCGGCGCTTCAGGCCGGCCCTATTGCCGACGCCGGATCAGCGTGGCCGCCAGCATCAGCGTCAGGCTGACCGCCACGGCCACCGCGGCCATGGCCATGCCTTCGCCCACCGACCCCTGTTCGAACTGCCGCCAGACGAAGATCGACACCGTCTGCACGCCGGCCGGCGCCAGCAGCAGCGAGGTGACCAGTTCGCGCGAGGCCACGGCAAACACCATCAGCATCGACGCGGCCAGGCCTGGCAGCACCAGCGGCAGCACGATGCGGCGCAGCGCCGCCGCGGCGCTGGCGCCGTGCACCCGCGCGGCCGCTTCGAGGTTGGCGCCGATCTGCGACAGGGCCGCGCTGACGTAGCGCACGGGGTAGGGCAGCAGCAGGCAGGTGTACGACAGCAGCAGGATGCCCCAGGTGCCGTAGGGCGACGCGGGCCAGAACGGCTGGTTCCAGGCCAGGATCAACCCCACGCCCACCACCACGCCGGGCAGGGCCGCGGGCAACAGCGCCAGCGCATCGATGACGGCGGCGCCCGGCACGTGCCGGCCCGCCACGCACCACGCGGCAAGCAATCCCACGGCGCCGGCCGCCAGCGCCGTGCCGCTGGCCAAGAAGAGGCTGGTGGACAGCGCCTGCCAGGCTTCGCCGCCGGTCTGGAACAAGGCCGCGAAATTGGCCAGGGTCAGGTTGGCCGGCGACAGGCCTGCCGAGACGTGACGCGTCAAGGCGGCGGCCAGCATCGAGGCCAGGGGCGCTGCGACGGCCACCAGCGCGACGGCGGCAAACAGGCCCAGCACCGGCCAGCGCCACGCGCCGAGTTGGCCGCGCGCCAAAGGGGCGGGCTTGCCGGTGGTGGTTTCGAAGCCGCGTCCGGCTACCAGCGCACGCTGCACCGCGTAGGCGGTCAACGCCAGCGCCACCAGCACCATCGACAGCAGCGCGGCGCCGGGCAGGTCGATGGGCCAGTCCGCCAGGCGTCGCTCGATGGCGGTCGTCATGACGTTGACGCCGGCCTGCGAACCCAGCGCGGCGGGCACGCCGTATTCCTCGATGGCCAGCGTGAAGGCCAGCAACAGGCTGGCCGCGATGGCCGGCAGCGCCAGCGGCAGGGTGACGCGCAGGAACGCGCGCCAGGGTCCGGCGCCGAACACGCGCGCCACGTCCGCCAGCCGCGCGCCGGTGGCGGCCATGCTGCGCGACACGGCGAAGTACACCACCGGGAAGATCGCCAGCCCCATGGCCAGCGTCACGCCCGCCGGGGAAAACAGCAGTGGGCCCAGGTTGAAACCGACCAGTTGTTCCAGGTAGCCGCGCGGTTGCAGCGCCATGGTCCAGGACAGCGCGGCGATGTAGGGCGGCAGCAAAAAGGGCACCAGGAACAGCAGGTCCCACCCCCGCGCCAGCGGCACCTGGAACAGGCCACGCAAGGCGCCCAGCGGAATGCCGATCGCGGCGCTGACGGCCGCCACGCCCAGGCCCAGCTTGAGGGTGCCGCCGACCAGGGTCAGCGCGGCCGGGGTCGCCAGGGTCGCGGCCCAGGCGCCGAAGGGGTTGCGCAGCGACCCTTCGGCAAGGTGCGGAAAGATGGCCTGCAGCGCGACAAAGGCCATCGGCAGGGCGACGAGCACGCCCAGGGCGGCCAGGGTAATGGCCGCCAGGATGAAGACGCTTTTCATGGTGGGATGGGGATGCCGGGCGGGCCGGCATCCCGGCCTGTCAGTGTTGGCCGAACAGGCGGGCGAACCGGGCCAGCACCTCGGCGCGATGGGCGCCGGGGGCGGTCTCGGGCAGCAGCGCCAGGTCCTTGAACAGGGGCCGTTTGCCGGCCACGTCCTGGCGCGCAGGCATCAGCCAGGCGTCGGCGACGGCGCGCTGGCCGTCTTCGGACAACACGTAGTCGATGAACTTGCGGGCGTCGTCGGGTGCCTTGGTGGTCTTCAGGATCATCATCGGGCGCGGCGCGATGGCGGTGCCGCTGGACGGGAAGATGACCTTGATGGATTCACCCTTTTCGACGCTGGCGTACGACACGTAGTCGACCGCGCCGAACACCGCCGCCTTGGCGCCTTGCAGCACCGGCGTCAGCGCCTGGGCGTTGGGGCCCGAGATCGTCATGCCGTTGTCGCGCAGCGTTTCAAAGAGCTTCCAGGCGGCTTCGCCCTGGGCGCTTTGCAGGCCCAGCAGCAGGTCCAGCGAGGCGCCGGACAGCGCCGGGTCGGGCGTGGTGACGGCCCGCTTGAACTGCGGGCCGGTCAGGTCGGACCAGTCGCGCGGTTCGGGCGTGCCGCTGCGCGAATTCCAGACGATGCCCAGCGCGGAAATGCCCTGCGCGACGTAGGTCGGGGTCTTGAAGCGCGCCGGCACCTGGGCGGCATTGGGGCTTTCATAGGCGAGCAGCCAGCCGCGTTGGTCCAGGTCTTGCGCGGTGTCCCACGAGGCCGAGATCAGCACGTCGGCGCGCGGGTTCGCGGCCTCGGCTTCCAGGCGCGCCATCACCTTGCCGGTGGTGGCCTGGAACACGTCGACCTTGATGCCGGTCTTTTCCTGGAAGCCCGCGGCCAATTGCTTGATCAGGCCGCCGGGGCCCGCGGTGTAAACGGTAAGCGCCTTGGCCTGGCCCGAGGCCAATCCGAACGAAAGCGTCATAAAGAACGTAGCGAGGAGTTTTGAAAGGGGTGCGTGGGGCATTTTAGGCAGAGTCCTGGGGTTTGGACATGACAAGGTCGGCGATGCGGCCGTGCGCCATGCGGGCGATCGTGTGCGCCAGGGCATGGGCTTCCTCGTGGTCGTGGGTGACATAGACGGCGGTGGTGCCAAGTCGGCGCAGCAGCGCGCCGATCTCGACGCAGAGCGATTCGCGCAGGGCCCGGTCCAGGTTGGACAGCGGCTCGTCGAACAGCAGCACGCGCGGTCGCGCCACGATGGCGCGGGCCAGCGCGACGCGCTGCTGCTGGCCGCCGGACAGATCCGACGGGCGGCGCGTGGCGTGCTCGTGCAGGCCGACCAGGGCCAGGGCCTCCTGCACCCGGGCCGGCCGCTCGCGCCGCGGCACGCCGCGCATTTCCAGCGGAAAGGCGACGTTCTGCGCCACGCTCAGGTGCGGCCACAGGGCGTAGTCCTGGAACACCATGCCCAGGCCGCGGCGTTCCGGCGGCTCGTGGCGCCGCTCGTCGCAGACGGCGGCGCCGCCGAACTCGATGCGGCCGGACTGCGGCCGCAGCAAGCCCGCCAGGGCCTTGAGCAGGGTGCTCTTGCCGCAGCCCGACGGGCCGAGCAGCGCCAGGACGGTGCCCGCGGGCACGTCCAGGTCGACGCCGTCCAGCACGGTGTGGCCGTTGAAGGCGTGCCGCAGGCCGCGCACGGCGATTGCCGTGCCGCCCGCGGTGGGATCAAGCGCGCTCAAAACCGGTGCCGCAGGCCAAGGTTCAGGCCGAACTGGTTCTTGCCCGGCTCGACGTTGGCGCCGTACTTGCCGCCGATGACGCTCTGCGACGACTTGTCGTCGTTGACCGCGTAGGCCGCCACCGCGTAAACCGTGGTGCGCTTGGACAGGTCGTATTCGTTGCCCAGCACGAACAGGGTCGACTTCTGGCCGGTGCCCGCGGCTTGGGCGGCGGGGCAGACGGCGTTGTTCATGTCGTCGCACACGGCATCGTCCAGGTGATACACGGTGAACGACAGGCGGTTGTTCTGCACCGGCAGGTAGGTGAAACCCAGCCAGGTCAGGTTGTTCTTGTAGTTGCGCTGCGTCAGCTTCTGTTCCAGCCAGCGGTAGCCGCCGTACAGCTTGAAGCCGTCGAAGTCGTACGACACGCCGGCCACGATGCGGTCTTCGCGGTTGTCGCTGTTGGCGCCCTTGGCCGGCTTGTCGGCGTTCTTGGAGTGGTACAGCAGGCCGGCGTCCAGGCCGCCGGACTGATAGCGCACGCCGCCGCCGATCATGCGGCCCAGCGTCTTGTCGTCGAACGATTGTTCGTTGTTCCAGCCGAAGCTGTAGTAGCCGCCGACCGAGACGGGGCCGAACTTGCCGACGTACATCACCGCGTTGTCGGTGCGGTCGGAGAACGCCGCGTCAGGGCGCTTGATCGAGAAGTTGGCGTTGTCGAACGGGTTGTACTTGCTCATCCATTCGATCATCAGCGTGTTGTGGCGGCCCAGCGTCAGGCGGCCCCAGTCCTTGCTGGCCAGGCCCACGTAGGCCTGGCGGCCGAACAGGCGTCCGCCCTGCATGGTGGTGCCGTTGTCGGAATCAAAGCCGTTTTCCAGCACGAACACGGTGGACAGGCCATCGCCCAGGTCTTCGGTGCCGCGCAGGCCCCAGCGCGAACCGCTGAGATTGCCCGTGGACAGGCCGGTCTTGCTGTTGCCGCCCGGGCCGTTGTTGATGTATTGCAGGCCGGTGTCGATCAAGCCGTACAGCTGGACCGAGGTGGCGGTGGCCGCCGCCGAGAGGGCGGGGGAGAGAGCGAAGACGGACAGGCAGGCGCCAGCCGCCGCAATGCGGAGCGTCGATTTCATAACAGGAAGTCCTCTTTGGGATTCAATCGGAATCGACACTCTATTTTTCTGTCGCTACAGCTTCATGACACTCCTGGCGGTTGTGGTTTTCGGGTGCCTGGGGCAAGGCGCGGTGCGCGCTACAGATGCAGCTTGGTCGAGGACTTGACCTCGTGCATCGACAGCGTGCTGAGCAGTTCCTTCACGCCGGGCAGCGTGCGCAGGCGGTTGCGCACGAATTCGGAATAGGCGTCGAAGTCGCGCGCCACGATGTGCAGCAGGTAGTCGTGCTGGCCGGTGGTGTTGTGGCAGGCCAGCACTTCGGGCATGGCGGCGACCGAGGCCTCGAAGGCGTGGCAGGTTTTCTCGGTATGGTTTTCCAGCGAGATGTTGACGAAGGCCACCACCCCCATGCCGAGCGCGCGGCGGTCCAGGATGGCCTGGTAGCCGCGGATGACGCCGGACGTCTCCAGGCGCTTCAAGCGCTTCCAGCAGGGCGAGGCGGACAGCGACACGCGTTCGGCCAGCTCGGCGTTGGACAGGCGGCCATCGTCTTGAAGGATTTTCATGATTTTCCAATCGATCGCGTCAAGTTGATGTAACAAGGCAGTGTCTTTCATGGTTCTGTTGCTATGAGAAACGATATTTCCCATTATCCGATTTCGGCAGTAGAAATGGAAAGAAAATTGTGGCCGGGGCGGCCCATACTCGCTGCATCGCCTGGCGGGCGGCGCTATCGTGTCCGAACGCGCATTGCGCCCGCCAGGTAGGCCGCAATTTCCCCAAAGAGAGGCACACCATGAGTTATTCCAGTTATCACAAGAAAGACATCTTCGGCCGTCCGCTGCACGCGGAAACGCAGATGATGTCGTACGGCTTCGATCCCTTCCTGTCCGAAGGCGCGGTCAAGCCGCCGGTGTTCCTCACGTCGACCTTCGCGTTCCGGTCGGCCGAAGACGGCGCCGAGTTCTTCGACCTGGTGTCGGGCCGCAAGCCCTTGCCGCAGGGTGAATCGGCCGGGCTGGTGTACAGCCGCTTCAACCATCCCAACCTGGAAATCGTCGAAGACCGCCTGTCATTGCTGGACGGCTCGGAAGACGCCGCGGTGACGTCCAGCGGCATGTCGGCGATCAGCGCGGTGTTCCTGGCTTTCCTGCGCCCCGGCGACCAGCTGGTGCAGTCCGTGCCGCTGTATGGCGGCACCGAAACGCTGATCGCCAAGATCTTTCCGGAATGGGGCATCGGCTCGCATCCGATCCATGACGGCCTGTCGGCGCAAAGCATGCGCGACGCGCTGGAAGCCGCCGCGGCCAAGGGCCCGGTGCGCCTGTTCTACGTGGAAACGCCGGCCAACCCGACCAACGCGCTGATCGACTTCCAGGCCATGACGGCCGAGCTGGACGCGTTTGCGTCGCGTCACGGCTACCGCCCGATCTCGGTGTGCGACAACACGCTGCTGGGCCCCATCTTCCAGAAGCCGGCCGAGCATGGCGTGGACCTGTGCGTGTATTCGCTGACCAAGTACGTGGGCGGCCACAGCGACCTGGTGGCCGGGGCCGTCACGGGCTCGAAAGCCCTGATCAAGAAAGTGCGCGCCATCCGCAGTGCTTTCGGGTCGCAACTGGACCCGCATTCGTGCTGGATGATCACGCGCTCGATGGAAACCGTGGTGCTGCGCATGAAGCAGGCCGCGCGCAGCGCCACCAAGGTGGCGCAGTGGCTGGCGGGCAATCCGCATGAAAAGGTGCAGATATTCCATCCGGAAATGATCGCAGACGACGCTTACCAGGCCGTCTACAAGCGCCAGTGCACCGGCCCGGGTTCGACCTTTGCGTTCGTGCTGGACGGCGGGCGGCCCAAGGCGTTTCGCTTCATCAACGCGCTGCGCTTGTTCAAGTCGGCCGTCAGCCTGGGCGGCACCGAGTCGCTGGTGTGCCATCCCGCGTCCACCACGCATTCGGGCGTGCCGGCCGCCGAGCGCGATGCGGCCGGCGTGTCCGAAGGCCTGATCCGCATTTCGATCGGCCTGGAGCACGAAGAAGACCTGATCGCCGACATGGATCAGGCCTTCCGCACCGCCGCCATGAAGTAGCCGACGGCCAGCGCGGCGGCGATGGCGGCCGCCGCGTAGAACGCGGGCCAGCCGGCGTGCGCGATCAACGCCGGCATGCCCAGCAGCGCCAGCGTGCCGATGAAGCGGCCCAGGCCATATAGCAGCGCGTAGTCGGTGGCGGCCTGGCCGCCCGCGGCCCAGCCCAGGATCAGGCCGCCCATTACGATGTACAGGCCGCTGACGCAGGCGCCCGCCAGCACCGATGCCGCGATGGCCAGGCCGGCATCGTGGCCGTGCAGCGCCCACAGAATGGCCGCCACGCTTGCCAATGCCCCCGCCAGGAAGACCCACAACAGGGCGCGCGCGGGCATGCCGCGCAGCAACGCGGGCGTGGCCAGCGCCACGGCCAGGTTGGCCAGCGGCGCGGCCGTGCCCAGCACCCAGCCGATGCGCGCCAGCGGCACGCCCAGGTCCACCAGCATCAGCCGGTTCATGTTGAACAGCGCCATCAGCGCGCAGGTCACCAGGCTGATGCGGACCAGTCGCCCGGCCATGGCGGGCTGGCGCAAGGCGGCCAGCAGGCCGGGCCGCACGGGCGATTGATTGGGTGACTCTGTGGGCGACTGCGCAGGCGCCGCAAGCTCGGCCAGCCGCCAGGCAGGCAGCGTCGCCACGGCCATCACCGCGGCCAGCAGCAGGAACACGCCTTCCCACCCCAGCTGCGCGAACAGCGCCACCAGCACGCCGCCGCCCAGCACCGCGCCCAGCGACAGCCCGCCGACCTTGGCGGCCGAGGCCGCGCCGCGCCACGCTTCGGGCATGTGGTCGACCGTCCAGGCGTCCAGCGCCACGTCCATGGTGGCGACCGCCACCGTGGTGGCCAGCCCCAACGCGAACAACGCTGGCAGCGGCAGCGCGGCGCCCAGCGCGATGACGACTACCAGCAACACGGCCACGCCTTGCGCCGCGACGATCCAGCCGCTGCGCCGGCCCAGCCACGGCAGGCGCCAGCGGTCCACCAGCGGCGCCCACAGAAACGTCACGCCAAACGGCAGGTACAGCGCGAACACCGGCGCCATCGATGCCAGCGCCACGCCCTTGCTGCGCAAGATCGGGCCGATGCCGCCTTGCACGAAGCCCAGCACCGCGCCCAGCGACACGTACAGCAAGGCGATGGCGGTCAAGCGTGGCCACGGGGCGGTCGACAGGGGGGGATGAGACAGGCCACGCATGTCAGAACTTCCAGCTCATGCCCACGCCGGCCAGGCGTTCCTGGCCCAGCCTCACGGAACTGACGGTGGGCCCCCAGCTCTGGCCGGCCACCACGTATTGCTTGTCGAACAGGTTGTAGACGAAGCCATAGAGTTCCAGCGGCCCATTGCGCCAGCCCGCGCGCAGGTTGACCACGTCGTAGGCGGGCAGGGTGAAGCTTTCCTTGACGTCGGCCGCGCGCGCGCCGACCCGCTGCCACACCACCTGGCCGCTGAACTGGCCGGGCAGGCCCAGCGGCTGGGCGGGCGCTTCGACTTGCACGCCCAGGTTGGCCGTCAGTCGGGGCACGTTGGGCACGCGGTTGCCCGACTGCGCGCCCGTGCCGCTGTTGGCCGGCACCGACACCAGTTCGGCATGCGTGTAACCCAAGCCGCCGATCAGCTTCACATGGGGATGCACGCGGGCCGCAAATTCCAGTTCGGCGCCTTTGCTGCGGTAGTCCAGCGAGGCGGGCGTGAACAGCAGGGCGGAAGGGTTGAAGACGATCAGGTGGCCGTTCCTGACCTCGTTCAGGAAGACCGAGCCGTTCACGTCCACGCGCCTATCCAGCCATTGCGACTTGAAGCCCAGCTCGTAGGTCCAGCTGGTCGATGCGGCAAAAGGTGTTTCGGGCTTGCCGGTCGGGGTGTTGACCGACACGCCGGCAAAACCGCCCGAGACGTACCCGCGCGACACGGTGGCGTACGTCATGAGTGCATCGGTCCAGTCATACGACAACCCCGCGCGGCCGGTGACGAAATCGTCGGACAGCGTGCTGTGCTGGCGGAAATCGGCCACGACCGCCTTGTTGCCATTGCCGCTGAAATGATAGCGGGCGTCTTTCTCTTCATGGGTGTAGCGCAGGCCGGCCAGCGCTTTGAGGCGCTGCGTGAGCGGCACACTGGCTTCGCCGAAGAGCGAGGCGCTGTCGGTCTGGATGCGATTGGCGTGGGTGCCGTTCTGCGTCTGGAAATTGAACGCGGCGGGCGAAGCGTTGGCGCGCGTGTCGTTGCGAAAGCGCGACTGGAAATAGTTGGCGCCCACCGTCCAGCCCAGCGCGCTGGCGTCTGGCGAACTCAGGCGGAATTCCTGCTGCCAGCTCTGTTCCTGGAAGCGGATGTCGGCATAGTCCGCGTAGGGCACGTTGAACACCGACGCGGGCCGGCCCGTCATTGCCGCATAGATCAGGCCGTCGGTCAGGTCGAAGGCCTGGCGCGAACGCGAATCCAGGTAGCTGGTCAGCGAGGTGAAGGTGAAATCGTCGAACCCGTGTTCGACCTTGACGCTGCCGCTGGCGTCTTTCCAGTCGATCTTGTTTTCGGGGTCGGTGGCGGTTTGCGGGTAGTGGGGGTTCTGCGCCCACACAAAGCGCGGCGAGGCGGCTTTCTGCTGATCGTACGAACCGGTGAAGGTTACGACCGTATTGGCGCCGGGCGTCCACAACACCGTGGCGCGGGCTGCGCCCACGTCGGCCCAGCCGTCCTTGCCGCCCGAGGCCAGGTTGGACACGGTGCCGTCCACGGTGGTGTAGCGCAGCGCCAGCCGCGCGGCCACGGTGTCGGACAGGGCGTCGTTGGCGATCAGTTCGCCCAGGCGGTGGCCGTGCGTGCCGATCTCGCCGCGCACCGTGTATTCGCGGTCGAACACGGGTTGATTGGCGATGACGTTGATGGCGCCGCCCTGGGTGTTGCGGCCGAACAGCGTGCCTTGCGGGCCGCGCAGCACTTCCACCCGGTTCACGTCCAGCAGCGTGGGCGGCGCGCCATAGACCGAGCGCGGCACGTCATTGGCGTACATGACGACCGAGGTGTCGTCGGGCGACAGTGGCGCGAACGAGCCGACGCCGCGGATACTGAAGACGTTGGCATTCTGGCCGCCGGTATCGGTGAACGACAGGTTGGGCGCCGACCGCGCCAGGCCCGCGTTGCCGGCCTGCGGGGCGGCGTCGGCGCGCAGTGAGTCGCCGCTCAGGACGGTCATGCTGATGGGCACGTTCTGCGCGTTTTCGTCGCGACGGCGGGCGGTGACGGTGACGGGAGCAAGTTCGGTGGGGGGGGCGGGCCATCCCGCGTCGGGCGAGGCGGCGTCAGGCGATGTAACGCCGCCCGGGGCCGGTGCGTCCTGCGCCACGGGTTGCCCCGCAGACGGCTCGGCGCGTGCGAATACGGATGTCAGCGCCAGCGACAACGCCAGCAGCGCGGGAGAGAAGAGGGGGCGCGGCTGCGCGGGGAACGAGGGCACGACGGACTCCAACAGGTTAATGAGAATTTGTCGCAATTCTATTGACTAAACGTTTGGTCAGTCAATTGATCAATGCGTCCCGTCCCCGTAACATGAGCCTTTCTTTCCCCGACAGGACTGCCTGCATGACCGAGCTGCGCCCGCAATTCACGACGCCCGATGCCCGCGATGTGATCCTGGAATCCGCGTTGACGCTGTTCGCGCGGCTGGGCTTCGATGGCTCGACCATGCGGTTGATCGCGCAAGAAGCCAAGGTGTCGCCGGGGCTGATTCACCACCACTTCAAGGACAAGGAAACCCTGTGGTCCAAGGTGGGCGAGTGCATTACCGAAGATTTCCTGGCCGCGATCGAGCCGATCACGCGCCAGGCCGTCACCGCCCGTACGGTGCCCGACATGGTGGGCAGCTACCTGACGTATTGGAAGACCCACCCGGCGGCACTGCGCTTTCAGCTGTGGCGGGTGATGGGGGCGCAGGAAGCCGAGCGGCGGGCGCGCTCGGAAAGGCTGAACCGGCTGTTCGTGCCGGTATTCGCCGCCGCGCAGAAGGCCGGCTTCGTGCGCGGCGACATCCCGGCGGGGCAGGCGATGATCACCACCGGGGCGCTGATCCAATACTGGCTGCACAGCCAGATCGAAGTGGCCGACGCCATCGCGGCGGGCGGCGGCGCGATGCCGGGCGAGACGCAATTCCTGGACTATGTGCTGAGCCTGGTGACACCGGTGCGCTAGGCTGGGTGGCGTGCCTTCGGGCCGCCGCGCAGCCGGTTGAGCAGCACCAGCACGGCGGTGCCCAGCAGCATCACGGTGGCCGTGGCGATGACCACGGCGTAGCCGGCATCGAAGGCCGTGCGCGCCAGGTGCGCCAGCGAGGCGCCCAGGTCGGCCGACAGGCCATCGGCCACGATCAGGGCTTCGTCCAGGCTGTCGCGCGCGGCGCCCGCGCCGGCGGCCGGCAGCCCCGCCGGCACATCCAGCGTGTGGGCATAGACGCCCGACAGGATCGAGCCCATCAGCGTCACGCCCAGCGCGCCGCCCAGCTCGTACGAGACTTCTTCGATGGACGCGGCCATGCCGGCGCGCTCCGGCGTGGCGCTTTGCATGATGGTGCTGGACGCGGCCGTCATGGTGGCGCCGATGCCCACGCCCAGCACGCACAGGCTGGCCATCTGCGCGGCCAGCGCGCCGTCGTAGCTGAACAGGTAGCCGCCCATGCCCAGGCCCGACACCAGCAGCGACACGAACAGCAGCCGCGCGCCGCTGACGCGCGACAGAAGCCAGCCCGCCAGCGGCCCGGCAATGAAAGCGGCCAGCGGCAAGGGCAGGATGTACAGCGCGGCCTGGATCGGCGACATGCCCAGCACCAGTTGCAGGCGCTGGCTGAAGACCAGTTCCATGCCCAGCAGGGCCGCCGCAGCGAACAGCGCCGACGCCACCGCCGAGCTGAAGCCGGGGTTGCGGAAAATGGCGAAGTCGATCAGCGGATAGGGTCGCGCGCGCTGGCGCCGCACGAACACGGCCAGCATGGCGGCGCCGCCCGCGCAGGCCAGCCCGGCATGCAGCCAGGACGGCTGGGCGCGGCCCAGTTCCTTCAGGGCGTACGCAGTCAGGATCAGGCCCGCCATGACCTGCAGCGAACCGATCAGGTCCCAGGGGCGCTGGCGGTCGGGGCGGCTGGCCGGGATGTAGCGGCGCGCCAGCGGCAGCGCCAGCAGCACGATGGGCAGGTTGATGAGAAACACCGAGCCCCACCAGAAATGTTCCAGCAGGACGCCGCCGATGACCGGACCCAGCGCCGCGCCGCCCGAGGCCACCGAGGCCCACACGCCGATGGCGACGGCGCGCTCGCGTTCGTCGGTGAAGGTCAGGCGCAGGATGGACAGCGTGGCCGGCATCATCATGGCCGCGCCGATGGCCAGCACGGCGCGCGCGGCGATCAGGGCGCCCGGGTTGGGCGAATAGGCCGCGGCCAGCGAGGCCGCGCCGAACACCACCAGGCCCATCATGAACAGGCGTTTGTGGCCCAGGCGGTCGCCCAGCGTGCCCATGCCCAGCAGCAGGCCGGAAACCACCAGCGCGTAGATGTTGACGATCCAGAGCTTGGACGAGGCCGTCACGCCCAGTTCGTGCGTGAGGCGGGGCAAGGCGGTGTACAGCACCGTCATGTCCACCACGATCAGCAACAGGGCGCTGGACACGATGGCCAGCACGAGCCAGCGGCCGGGGGCGGCTGGGGCGACAGCGTGGGTAAGGTTCCGCTGCGTCATAGGGGTACTCCTGTAAGAGCGCCATTATCTATCTACATAATTTCTATAAAAAGTTTGATTGCATCTATAAAATAGATGGATTGTGGGGGCAGGGGGAACCATGAACTGGACGCTGGATCAGCTGCGGCATTTCGTGGCGGCGGCCGACGCGGGCTCGTTTTCGGCGGCGGCTCGGCAATTGGGCCGCGCGCAATCGGCCGTCAGCACGTCATTGGGCTTGCTGGAGGCCGACCTGGGGGTGGAACTGTTCGACCGCTCGCACCGCAATGCCACGTTGACGCAGGCAGGCGACGTGCTGCTGCAAGAGGCGCGCGAACTGCTGCGCCAGGCGGCGGGGCTGGAACAACGTGCGCTGTCGTTTGCCGCTGGCCAGGATGCACGTCTGTGCGTGGCGCTGGACGAAGCCTTGCCCTACCTAGTGCTGGGCGAGCTGGTCAAGGAAGTGTCGGCCCGCTTTCCGGCGCTGGAACTGACCCAGTTGAACGGCACGGCCACCGAAGTGGCCGACTACGTGCAGCAGGGCCGCGCCAGCGTGGCGTTTCATTTCGACCGCGGCGATCCGGGGGCGGCGTTCGCGCATCTCTATCTGGGCGACGTGGGGCAGGGCATCTTCGTGGCGCGCGGGCATGCGCTGGCCGCGCTGCCCGAAGTCACGCGCAACGACCTGGCGCGGCATCGCCAGCTGGTGATGCAGATGGACGGCGTGCAGGACGTGGTGATGAGTCCGTCGGCCTGGCGCTCGGACAGCTTCTACAGCATTGCCGCCATGGCGGCCGACGGCCTGGGCTGGGCGATCCTGCCGCTGAACATCGCCGAATACGAGGGCTATCGCAACGATCTGGTCAGCGTGCCGTGCGCGGGGCTGTCCCTGCCGCCGCTGTCGGTGCGCACGCTATGGTTGCAGGGCCGCAGCCCCAGCCCGACCGAACGGTGGCTGCAGGAAAGAATGGGGCAGTTGCTGCGAACCGGAGCGTGACGACTCACGCCTTCTTGCGGTAGACCAGCACCGGCGTCGTGGAATGCGCCAGCACCTTCTGCGTCTGGCTGCCCAGCACCACGGCGGCCATGCCGCGGCGGCCGTGCGAGGCCATGGCGATCAGGTCACAGTGGCGCTCGCGGGCGGCGTCGATGATGGCCTGGTACGGGTCTTCATGCGTGGCGCGCAGCGTTTCGCACGGCACGCCGGCTTCGCGCGCCTGGGACGCCGCCGCGCTCAGCAGGCGTTCGGCCTGGGCGCGGATCTGGTCCTGGTATTCGTTCAGGTTGTGGGCCACCTGGGCCGCGCCCATGGCAAACACGTGAAAGGGCTCTTCGACGGTCAGGATGGTGACCTGGGCGCCCAGCGCGCGGGCCAGGTTCAGGGCGTTGACGACGCCTTCGGTGGACAGGGCCGAACCGTCCGTGGGGATGAGGATGTGCTTGTACATGGTGTCTCCCGTGCTTGTGCCGCGGCCCCCGCGAATGGCGGCCGTCTACGTAACACTGTATCGGGCAGGCGCGCGGCGCGGTTTGCGCGGGATCAAACCCGGCGCACCTCAGCTGAGCAGGGCGGTCACCAGGTCGCCGCCGGCGCGGTCGTCTTCGTTGAAGTCCAGGGCGGTCTGCACGTGTTCCAGATGTTCGTCCATCAGTGCGCAGGCGCGTTCGGTGTCGCCCGCGCGGGCGGCCTCGATGAAGGCATGGTGTTCGCGCGACGAGCAGCTGGCGTCGTGCGAGCTTTGGTACAGCACGGTGATGACGGCGCTGCGCGCCGACAGTTCGCGCAGCATGCCGGTCAGCACCGAATTGCCCACGGTTTCGGCCAGCAGGATGTGGAAATCGCCCAGCAGGCGGTTGCGCGCCTGCACGTCGCCGCCTTCCACGGCCGCGCGTTCCTCGGCCAGGTGGGCGTCGATGCGGCGGTAGTCGGCAGCGGTGGCGCGAGCCACGAATTCGCGCGCCAACGCGGCTTCCAGGATGCGGCGCACGGCGTAGACCTCGCGCGCCTCGTTGGCGTCGGGCTTGCTGACGAAGGCGCCCTTGTCGGGCACGATGTTGATCAGCTTGTCCTTGGACAGCATCAACAGCGCCGCGCGGATCTTGGTGCGGCTGACCTTGTAGACCCGCGCCAGGGCCTCTTCACGCAATCGGGTGCCCGGGGGCAGGCGGTGGGCCACGATGGCGGCCGCGATGGCGCGGGCGATATCGTCGGCACTGGGGTCGGGAAGGGCTTGCTCGGTCATTGGGCGCGGCGACAACGGCCGACAGGGGAGAACGCAGGGCAGTCAGTCTAGCAAAAACGCGTACAGGAAAGGCAACATTTATTGCATACCAAACTTGTGCGCGAGGGCTGGTGGCTGCGCCTGACGGCCATGCCTGCCCTCAACCTTCCCTGAATGCCGCCGGCGTATAGCGGCTCAAGGCATCCAGCAGCCGCGTCCAGGCCTGCACCCCTTCGCGGATCGAACCCAGCCGGAAAAACTCGTTGGGCGCATGCACGTCTTCGTCCGGCAGGTTGAAGCCGAACATCAGCGTGTCGATGCCCAGCGTTTCCTTGAACACCGACGTGATGGGCACGCTGGCGCCCAACCGCACGTGGATCGGTTCCTGGCCGGCGCTGGCGCGCAAGACGTCGCTGGCCGCCTGCACCAGCGGATGCCCGGGTGCCAGGGTCGACGCGGGCGAGCCGTCGGTCAGCGCGGTCACGTCCAGCACGCAGCCGGGCGGGCAGGCGGCTTGCAGGTGGGCCAGCACGGCGCGGATGACACGGGCGGGGTCCTGGCCCTGCACCACGCGCACCGTCAGCTTGGCCGCGGCCTCGCACGGGATGATGGTCTTGGTGCCCGCGCCGGTGTAGCCGCCCCACATGCCATTTACGTCCAGCGCGGGGCGCAGCGTGATGCGTTCGCGCGGGCTGTAGCCGGGTTCGCCGTGGCTGGCCGCGCCCACGTCGGTGAAGAAGGCGGCTTCGTCGTAGGGAAAGGCGGCGGTGTCCTGGCGCTGGCGCGGCGTGGGCGGCGTGGCGTCGTCGTCAAAGCCGGCCACCGCCACGCGGCCGTCCGGCGTGTGCAGCGTGGCCAGCAGGGCCGCCATCTCGTGCAGCGCGTTGCGCACGCCGCCGCCGTAGCGGCCCGAATGCAGGTCCTTGTCGGCCGTGCGCAGGCGGATTTCCAGCGCCGCGTTGCCGCGCGCGCCGGTGTTGATGGTGGGCACCTCGGCGCTGGCGCGGCCGCCGTCGGCCGACAGCACCGCGTCGGCGGCCAGCAGCGGCCCATGGCGCTGGATCAGCGTGCGCAGGGTGGGGCTGCCCGTTTCTTCTTCGCCTTCCAGGAAGACCTTGATGTTGACCGGGCAGCTGCGCAGCGTGGCCAGGTAGGCGAACACCACTTCCAGCGCCACCGTGGTCGAGCCTTTGACGTCGGACGTGCCGCGGGCATACAGCCGGCCGTCGATCTCGGTGGGTTCGAAGGGCGGCGTGCGCCACAGGTCCAGCGGGTCGGCCGGCTGCACGTCGTAATGGCCGTAGATCAGCAGCGTGGGCTTGCCGGGCGCGCCCAACCATTCGCCGTAGACGGCCGCTTCGCCGCCGCCGTCCAGCAACTGCACATTGGCCAGGCCTTCGCGGCGCAGGCGTTCGCACAGGAAGTCGCGCGCCTGGGCCATGCCCGGCGCAAAGGCCGGATCGGCGCTGACGCTGGGAATGCGCAGGAAGGCCTTGAGCCAATGTTCTATCAGCGGCTGGCGCTCTTCAAGACGGGCCAGCACGGGCTGGATCAGGGTGTCGGACATGCGGAACTCCATGAGTCGGAATGCAGGCCCCGGCGGCGGCCGCGCGGGGGCCAGGAAGCGGAACAGCCGGGGGCTCAGTCCGCCGTGAAACCGCTGGCGCGCACCAGTTCGGTCAGGGCGGCGGTCTGTTCGGCATAGAAGGCGGCGCTGTCGGCCAAGGTCTGCGGATCGAACAGGATCTTGCCCTGGGCCAGCAACGTCTTGCGGGCCGCGGGGTCGGCCAGCGACGCGGTGACGGCGGCATGCAGCTTCTGCGCCACCGCGTCGGGCGTGCCCTGCTTGACCAGGTAGGCGGTCCAGATGGTGTAGTTGAAGTCTTTCAGGCTGGCGCTTTCCTGCACGCTGGGCACGTCTGGCAGCGCCGCCAGGCGTTCGCGGTTCAGCGTGCCGATGATTTTCAGGCGGCCCTCGCGCCGCAGGTCGTCATAGTTGGCCTGGTACGGCATGATGGCAAAGTCGATCTGGCCGCCGGCCATGTCGGTGATCAGCGGCGCGCCGCCACGGTACGGAATGTGTGTCAGCGCAATGCCGGTGCGGCGCGACAGCGCTTCGGTGATGAGGTGGATCATCGACCCGGCGCCGCCCGATCCGTACGTCAGCGGCACGCTGCGCTGGCGCGCCATGGCCACCAGTTCGTCGACGTTGGCCGCGCCCAGGTCGGCGCGGGTCACCACCACGTAGGGCGAGGTCGCCACCGGCGCGATCATCCGAAACGCATCCGGCTTGTAGCTGACGGACTTGTTGGTCAGCCCGGCCAGGATCAGTTCGTTGGGCGACCCCTGGAACAGGTAATAGCCGTCGGCCCGCGCGCTCAGCACGCGGTTGGCGCCCAGCGCGCCGTTGGCCCCGCCCAGGTTTTCGACAATGACCTGGCCGCCCAGCGCTTGGGCCATCGGGCCTTGCAGCGCGCGGGCGGTGATGTCGCTGGCCGCGCCGGCCGGGTAGGGCACCATCAGCGAGACGGGGCGGGCGGGGTATTCGTCGGCCCAGGCAGCGCCCGCACCCAGCGCGGCCAGGATGGCAACAGCGGAAAACAGCAGCTTTTTCATGAAGGTCCCTTGGTGTGTCGTTGTGTTTTCCAGAATGCTAGAAGCCTGCATTTCATCTGTCCAATCGATTGATTGGCTGATTACAATGCGTTTTATGCATGGTTATTTGCCCCCTGACGAGGCGATCCGCTCATGAACCTGTCGCAACTGGCCCACCTGGTGGCGCTGCTGGAAACCGGCTCTTTCACCCGCGCGGCCGAAGCGCTGCACCTGTCGCAGCCGGCCTTCAGCCGCAGCATCCAGTTGCTGGAAGCCGAGCTGGGCGCGCCGCTGGTAGACCGCATCGGCAAGCGCAACGAGGCCACGCCGCTGGGTCGGCAGGTGGCGCAGCGCGCCCGGCGCGTGCTGGCCGAAGTGCATGAGATTCGCCGCGAAGCCGAGATGCTGGCGCAAGGCCAGACCGGCTCGGTGGCGTTGGGGCTGGGCGCCGCGCCCAGCGCCTTGCTCAGCGTGCCGCTGATGCGGCGCATGCTGCACGCCCACCCCGCGCTGCGGGTCAAGCTGTCGCGCGGACCCACCGATTCGCTGCTGGTCAGCCTGCGCGAGCGCACGCTGGATGCGCTAGTGGTGCATGTGCGCACGCTGGACAACGACGCCGACCTGGACGTGGCGCCCATGCCGGCGCTGGCCTCGGGCTTTGTCTGCCGGCCCGGCCATCCGCTGCTCAAGGGCGCGCGGCCGTCGCTGCCGCAGGTGCTGGCGTATCCGGTGATGTCCACCGGCCTGTCGCCCGAGATCGCGCGGCGCGTCGCCGCGGCCAGGCCGGATGGCTTTGCGCTGCACCGGGAAAGCGAAGACATCGCCTGCCTGCTGGATATTGCCACGCAGTCGGATGCCGTATTCCTGGGCGTGCTGGCGTCGGCGGCCGCGCAGATCGCGGACGGTGCGCTGGCGCGCGTGCCGCCACCGGCCGATTTCGACATCGCCGCGCACTTCGCCTTCGTCACGTTGCGCGGCCGCAGCGAAAGCCCCGCCACCCGCATCGCACGCGGAATCTGTTTTGACCAGATCGGCCTGGCGGCAGGGGAATTGCCCCCGTCCTGATGCGGCGGGACCGCGATTCGTGCCGGCCGCTTCACAATCACCGTGACAGGCGTGATGAATCGCGTCGCGGTCTTGGCGTATCCTGCTGGGGTCTGTCGGCGTGCTTTGCATGGATGCCACCCTAGCCCCCGACCCGCCTTCATCCTTGCTTTTCGGAATTCCTCCATGGCCATTGATCTTGCGGCTGCTCTGCAGCGCTTTCCCCGTTATGCCTTGCTGGACGGCCCCACGCCGATCCAGCGCCTGGCCGGCCTGGAAGCGGCCCTGGGCGCGGCGGCGGGCGGCGTGCGCCTGTACGTCAAGCGCGACGATCACATGTCGCTGGGCGGCGGCGGCAACAAGCTGCGCAAGCTGGAATTCCTGCTGGGCGAGGCGCGCGGCATGGGGGCCGACACGGTCGTGACCGTGGGCGGCCTGCAATCGAACCACGCACGCCTGACGGCGGCGGCCGCCGCCCGCGCCGGCCTGGCCTGCGAGCTGGTGCTGGGCCGGGTGGTGCCGCGCAGCGATGTCGACTACGAAGAAAACGGCAACATGTTGCTGAACCGCCTGCTGGGCGCGGTGGTGCATGACCTGCCGGCCGGCGCCGACGCCATGGCCGCGGCGCTGGAGCGCGTGCGCACGCTGGAACTGGCCGGCCGCCGCGTCTACCTGGCGCCGCTGGGCGGGTCCACGCCGACCGGTGCGTTGGGCTACGCGGCCTGCGCGCTGGAAATCCTGGCGCAGTCGCGCGAATCCGGCGTGGAATTCACCCGCGTGGTGGTGGCCAACGGCAGCGCCGGCACGCATGCCGGGCTGGCCGCGGGCATGATCTCGGCGGGCAAGCCGGCGACCACGGTGCAATCGTTCACCACGCTGGCCGAGCAGGCGGTAGCCCACGCCAAGACGCTGGATCTCACGGCGGCCACCCTGCCGCTGCTGCAGGCCGGGCCGGATGCAGAACAAGCGGCGCCAGAAGCCCTGGCGCCGGCCGATATCGTGGTGGACGGCAGCCAGCGCGGCCCGGGCTACGGCGTGCCCACCCCGGCCATGGTCGAGGCGGTGCAACTGCTGGCGCGCAGCGAAGGACTGCTGCTGGACCCGGTCTATTCCGGCAAGGCTTTCGCGGGCCTGTTGGCCGACGTGCGCGCCGGCCACCACGCGCCCGATTCCGCCGTACTGTTCGTGATGACGGGCGGCGCCCCGGGCCTGTACGCGTACAAAAGCGCCTTCTGAAAAGCACAAGGCGGGGCCAGGCTGCACGCCAAGCCCCGCCCTTGATCCCGCCGCCTTTGCCCCCCTCGCACGCCGGGCCGAAGCCGCCCGGCGCGCGGCGGGATCAATCCTTCGCCATCAGCCCCAGGTACTCGATCAGGCCCTTTTCCTTGGTGTAGGTGGCCTGCGCCCAGGCTTTGTAGTCGGCGCTGTCGCGGTAGACGGCTTCTTGGTTCAGCTGCTTCATCACGTCCAGGCTGGCCGGATCGAGCAAGGCCTTCTTGAAGGCGTCGTGCAGCACCTTGACCACCGCCGGGTCCATGCCCTTGGGGCCGGCCAGGCCATAGGGCGACGTGGAACTGACCTTGTAGCCCAGCTCCAGCGCGGTCGGCACGTCGGGCCAGCGGGTGGTGCGCTTTTCGCCGAAGGTGACCAACAGGCGCATCTTGCCCGAGTCCACGAACTGGTCCCAGCCGGTGCCGTCGCTCTGCGCCATGACGTGGCCGCCCAGCAGCGCCTGCTGCATGTCGGCGTTGCCCTTGTAGGGCACGTGGTTCAGCTTGACCTTGGCATTGAGGGCGACCTCTTCCATCAACAGGTGGGGCGATGACCCCACGCCGGTCGAGCCGTAGTCGACGCTGCCCGGGTTCTTGCGCGCGGCCTCGATGTATTCGTTGAAGGTCTTGAACGGCGAATCGGCGCGCACCGTGACGCCAAAGGTGTAGCCCGACAGCCCGATGATGAAGGTGAAGTCGTTGATCGGGTCCCAGGTGGTCTTCTGCATGTAGGGCATGCGCAGCATGGCCAGCGTGTACAGCGCGACCGTGTAGCCGTCGGGCTTGGCGGTGCGCGACATGGTGGCCGGGCCCAGCGTGCCACCGGCGCCGGGGCGGTTTTCGATGATGACCGTCTGGCCCAGGTACTTGGACGCGTCCTGCGCCACGATGCGCAGGTGGCGGTCGGTGGACCCGCCGGCCGGGAACGGCACGATCACGGTGATCGGCTTGGTGGGAAAGGCGCTTTGCGCCGACGCGGCGGGGGCGAGCAGGGCGCCGCCCAGCGCCAGCAGCAGGGCGCCCAGGCAGGTGCGGCGCAGGGGTTGGTGGACCATGATGGGTTGTCTCCAGTGTTTTTTGTGGGGGTGCCAGTCGTCAGCCGTGCACGGCGACCTTGACCGGCAAACGGGCCAACGCCTCGCGCAGCTGCTCCTTCAGCGGCGCGGGGGCGGTTGCGTCGACTTCTACGGCGACGTCAGGTTGCGCGTCGGCCAGGACGCGCAAGACAGCACTGTCCGGCGGCAGGCCGGCGCTTTGCAGCACACGCTCGACCACCGCCTGCACCGACACCGCCGTGGCCAGGCGGCGCAGATCGGGCTTGTAGATCTTGCCCACGTTGGTCATGGGCATGTGTTCCAGCACGATGACCCGCTTGGGCCGCGCAGGGCCTTCGTCGACATGGGCGGCGGCATAGGCCACCAGGTCGGCTTCGGACACGGTCGCGCCCTCGGCCAGCGTGACGAAGGCAATGGGCAGTTCCCCGGCGTACGGGTCGGGTGCGCCGACGGCGGCGCAGATGTGCACCGCGGGGTGCGTGGCCAGCGCGTCTTCGATGGTCTTGGGGTCGATGTTGTGGCCGCTGCGGATGATCAGGTCCTTGGCGCGGCCTTGCAGGTGCAGGCGGCCCTCGGCGTCCAGCACGCCGACGTCGCCGCTGATCAGCCAGCCGTCGTCGGTAAAGGCGCGCGCGGTGTCCTCGGGGTCGAGAAAGCCCGGAATGACGTTGGGCGACTTGAACAGCAGCATGCCCGGCTGCCCCGGCGGCAGGTCGCGTGCCGGCTGGCCGGCGGGCGTGTCCAGGCTGGCCACGCGCACCTGCACATAAGGTAGCGGAAAGCCCACGCAATTGACCGGAAAGCGCGCGCCGGGCGGCGTGATGGACGTGATGCCGGCCATTTCGGTCATGCCCAGGCTTTCGTTTACGTGCAGCCCGAACAGGCGTTCGAAGCGCGCGGCCAGCTCGGCCGGCAAGGGCGCGGCGCCCGTGCGGCAATAGCGCAGCGAGGAAATGTCGGCCCCGGCCAGCGGAATGTCGGCCAGTGCCGCCAGGATGGTGGGCACGCCCTGCAGCGATGTGGCTCGGTGGCGCTCGACCAGTCGCCAATAGTTGCGCAGCACGTCGCGGTTGCGCAGCAGCAGCGTGGTGGGAATGATGGTCTGCACGCCGGCCGACAGCGCGGCCAGTGACGCCGGCAGCACCCCCGCCACGTGAAACAGCGGATAGCCGTTGATGACCACATCGCCCGGCCCGGCGCCTTGCAGCTGCACGGCCGCCCAGGCGGTGAAGACCTGGTTGGCGTGGGTGTGGATGGCCAGCTTGGGCGCGCCAGTGGTGCCCCCCGTGTGGAAGTACGCAGCCACGTCCTCGGCGCGGATGACGCGTTCGCTGACCAGGCGGTCCATCGGCTGCCCGGCCCGCGCCGCGTTGAAGTCCTGCGCGAAGTCCGGCAGGGCGGGCCGCTGGTCGGGCGCTTCGTCGTGCGGCGCTACGCGCAGCAGCGTCTTCAGGGACGGCACGCGTTCGACCAGCCGCAGCGCCTTGGACCAGGCGCCGCATTCGACGTCCGAGCCGTAGGCGATCAGGACCTTGGCCCCCGCGGTGGTCAACAGCGCGGCCAGCTTGTCTTCGGTCAGCAGCGGGTTCAGGGGCTGCACGATGCCCGCGGCCTCGGTGCCCCACAGCGCCAGGTGGTATTCCAGGCAGCCGGGCAACAGCACGCCCACGGCGTCGCGCGGGCCGACGCCCAGGCTGTGCAGCAGGTTGGCGGTCTGGTGGATGCCGGCCAGCAGTTCGTTGTAGCTCCAGTGGATGGGCGTGTCGTCCGGGTCGGCGCTGCGCAGGAAGGTGAGCGCCGTGCGCGCGCCAAAGGCCGCGGCCGAGTTGCGAAAGATCTCGTAGGTGCTGTGCACCGTCAGCGTGTCGGCCAGCGGCCGGGCCGCCAGGCGTGCGACGTCGGCGGCGGTCTTGACCGGAAACGGCGCCGAAAAGGGCCGGGCGATGGGCGGGGCAGCGTAGGCCTGGGTCATGGTTGCATCCTTGCCATTCAAGCCTGCCCCAGCGCGATGTAGCGCCGCAGGTGGTGGTCTTCGTCGCCCAGCTGGTGGTCGATCATGACCAGGCGCTTGGCGTAGTGCGCCAGCGGCAGTTCCCAGGTCATGCCGATGCCGCCATGCAGCTGGATGCTTTCTTCGGCCACCAGCGTGCCGATGCGGCCAATGGTGTATTTGGCGGCGGACAGCGCGCGTTCGCGGGTGACGCGGTCGGGGTGGTCCAGCGCCGCGGCGGCGTTGATGACCGCCGAACGCGCTTGCTCGATTTCCAGCAGGACGTCGGCCATGCGGTGCTGCAGTGCCTGGAAGCTGCCGATGGGCACGCCGAACTGGCGCCGCGTGCGCAGGTATTCCAGCGTGGCGTCGCGGGCGCAGTCCATGGCGCCCACGGCTTCGGCGCACAGCGCCAGCATGCCGCGGCCGGTGGCATGTTCCAGCAAAGCGTAGCCGGCGCCGGCTTCGCCCAGCAGGCTGTCCGGGCCCAGGGCGACCTGGTCGAAGGTGAGTTCGGCCGCGCGGCCGCCGTCGATCAGGCCATAGCCGCGCGCCGTCAGCCCCGGCGTGCCGGCGCTGACCAGGAACAGGCTGATGCCGGCCTCGTCGTCGTCGGCCCCGGCGCTGCGGGCCGACACCAGGAACAGGTCGGCGTGCTCACCCGCCGCCACCACGGCCTTGGCGCCGTTCAGGACCCAGCCGTCGCCGCTGCGTTCGGCGCGCGTGCGCACGTCGGACAGCGCGTAGCCCGATTGCGGTTCGGCCGCGGCCAGCGCGGCGGTGATGCCGCCGGCGATCAGGCCGTCCAGCGCCTCGCGTTGCGCGGCGTTGCCGGCTTGCGCGATGGCGCTGCCCACCATCAGGGCGTCCAGCAGGGGTTCGAGCACCAGGCCGCGGCCGAGCGCCTCGAACACCACGGTGATGTCAAAGCCCGCGCCGCCCAGGCCGCCGTGTTCTTCGGCGAACAGCGCGCCGATGGCGCCCAGTTCGGCGTAGCGACGCCAGAAGTCGGGGCTGTAGCCTTGCGGCAGCCTGGCGTTGCGTTCGCGGGTGGCGAAATCGTATTGCTCTGCGACAAAGCGGCGCAGCATGTCGGACAGCATGCGCCGGTCTTCGGTGTGTTCAAAGTTCATGGCCGGCCTTTACAGTCCCAGGATCATCTTCGAGATGATGTTCTTCTGGATTTCGTTGGAGCCGCCGAAGATCGACAGCTTGCGGTTGTTGAAGTACTGCGCCGCGGCGCTGTCGGCGCCGTCCGGGCCGATGGGCGCGGCGTCGTAGCCGTCATGCAGCGCTTCGGGCACGAAGGGGCGGGCGTAGGGGCCCATGGCGCGGCGGTTCAGCGCCGTGATTTCCTGGCGGATCTGGGTGCCGCGAATCTTCAGCATCGAGCTTTCCGCGCCGGGGGCGCCACCGCCCGCCGCGGCCGCCACCACGCGCAGGTTGGTGGTGCGCATGTTGGCCAGTTCGATTTCAACCCGCGCCAGGCGGGCGGCAAAGTCCGGGTCCTGGTCCAGGGGCTTGCCGTTTTTCTTCTGGCTGGCCGCCACCGCCTTCAGGCGTTCGAGCGCGGCGGTGGACTGGCCCACGCCGGCAATGTTGGTGCGTTCGTAGGTCAAGAGGTACTTGGCGCAGGTCCAGCCGCGGTTCTCTTCGCCCACCAGATTCTCGACCGGCACGCGCACGTCGGAAAAGAACACTTCGTTGACTTCGTGTTCGCCGTCCAGCGTGATGATGGGGCGCACTTCGATGCCCGGGCTGGCCATGTCGATCAGGAGAAAGCTGATGCCTTCCTGGCGCCGGCCTTCGCTGGACGTACGCACCAGGCAGAAGATCATGTTGGCGTACTGGCCCAGGGTGGTCCAGGTCTTCTGGCCATTGACGATGTAGTGGCTGCCGTCATCGCTGCGTACGGCGGTGGTCTTGACCGAGGCCAGGTCCGAGCCCGCGCCGGGTTCGGAATAGCCCTGGCACCACCAGTCGGTGCCATCCAGGATGCGCGGCAGCCAGTGACGCTTCTGGGCGTCGTTGCCGTACTTGATCAGCACCGGGCCCAGCATGCTCAGGCCGAACGGCACGATGCGCGGTGCGCCGGCCAGGGCGCATTCGTTGTCGAAGATGAACTTCTGCGTGGTGCTCCAGCCGGTGCCGCCGTGCTCGACGGGCCAATGGCTGGCCAGCCAGCCCTGGCGGTTCAGGATGGCGTGCCACTCGACCATGTCGGCGCGCGCCAGCAGCTTGCCCTGTATGACCTTGTCCGACAGGCGCGTGGGCAGGTGGGCGGCCAGGAAGGCGCGCACTTCATCGCGGAAGGCGTTTTCTTCGGGGGTGAATTCCAGATCCATGACGCGTTTCCTCAGTAGATTTCAAACAGGCCGGCCGCGCCCATGCCGCCGCCCACGCACATCGTGACGACGGCGTAGCGCGCGCCGCGGCGGCGGCCTTCGATCAGCACGTGGCCGGCCAGGCGGGCGCCGGTGACGCCGAATGGATGGCCCAGCGCGATCGAGCCGCCGTCCACATTCAGGCGGTCCATGGGGATGCCCAGGCGTTCCTGGCAATACAGCGCCTGCGAGGCAAAGGCCTCGTTCAGTTCCCACAGGTCGATGTCCTGGACTTTCAGGCCATGGCGGGCCAGCAGCTTGGGCACGGCGTAGACCGGGCCGATGCCCATTTCGTCGGGCTCGCAGCCGGCCACGGCCAGGCCGCGGAAGGCGCCCAGCGGCCGGATGCCCGCGCGCTTGGCTTCGTCCGCTTCCATCAGCACGCAGGCCGCGGCGCCGTCGGACAGCTGCGAGGCGTTGCCGGCCGTGACGAACTGGCCGGCGCCGCGCACCGGGGCCAGCGCGGCCAGGGCCTCGTAGGTCGTGCCGGGGCGGTTGCAGGTGTCTTTGTCGATCGTCACTTCGCGTTCGGACACGGCGCCGGTGGCGCGGTCGGTGACCGACATCGTGGTGGTGACGGCGATGATTTCCTCGCGATAGCGGCCGGCGGCCTGGGCCGCTTCGGTGCGTGCCTGGCTTTGCGCGGCAAAGCGGTCTTGCGCTTCGCGGCTGATGCCGTAGCGGGCCGCGACGATGTCGGCGGTCTCGATCATGGGCAGGTACAGCTCGGGCTTGTTGGCGAGGATCCAGGGGTCCATGCCGCTCACGCCGTCGTCGCGGGTGCGGATGTGCGAGACGCATTCGACGCCGCCCGCGATCATGGCGGGCGCGCCGTCCATCACGATGCGCGCGGCCGCCGACGCAATCGCCTGCAGGCCCGACGCGCAATAGCGGTTGACGGTGGCGCCGCCGATGCTGACGGGCAGCCCGGCGCGGATGACGGCCTGGCGGCCGATGTTGCGGCCCGTGGCGCCTTCGGGGTAGCCGCAGCCCAGGATGGCGTCTTCGATCAGGGCCGGGTCGATGCCGCTGCGGTCGACGGCGGCGCGCACGGCATGGGCGGCTAGCGTCGGGCCGGCGATCAGGTTGAATTCGCCGCGCTGCGCCTTGGTGATGGGCGTGCGGGCGGTGGAAACGATAACGGCTTCGCGCATGTCGGTGTCCAGGTAGGTATAGGTATTGGGGGGCGTCAGCCGGCGGAATTCAGGCTGGCGAAATCGCGGCCGGATTCGGCCAGCTGCACCAGCAGCGGCGACGGCTTCCAGAATGCCGGGTCTTCCTTGGCGAAGGCGCGGATGTCGGCCAGCACGTTTGCCAGGCCGACGCGGTCGGCGTAGTGCATCGGTCCGCCGCGATGGCGCGGAAAGCCGTAGCCGGACAGGAACACCATGTCGATATCGGACGGGCGCAGCGCAATACCCTGGTGCAGCACGTTGGCGGCCTCGTTGATCATGGCGGCCAGGTAGCGGCGCTGAATGTCTTCGTGGCTGAAGTCGCGCGGGGTGACGCCTGCGCGCCGGCGTTCGGCATCGATGATGGCCAGCACGTCGGGATCGGGCGTGCCGGTGCGCGCGCCATCGGGGTACAGATAGAAGCCGCGGCCGGTCTTCTGGCCGAACCAGCCGCGTTCGCACAGGCGGTCGGGAATCTGCACGTAGCGCAGCGCCGGGTCGCGAGTGGCGGCGCGGCGCTTGCGCGTGGCCCAGCCGATGTCGCCGCCGGCCAGGTCGGCCATCTGGTAGGGGCCCATGGGGTAGCCGAATTCGCGCACGGCGGCGTCGATCTCGTAGGGGGAGGCGCCGTCTTCCATCATCATGTCGGCCGCCTGGCGATGCACGGCCAGGATGCGGTTGCCGATGAAGCCGTCGCACACGCCCGCGCGCACCGGGATCTTGGCGAGGCGGCGCGCCAGCTCAAAGCCGGTAGCCACGGTGTCGGCGCCTGTCTCGCGGCCCACCACCACTTCCAGCAGCTTCATGATGTTGGCCGGCGAAAAGAAGTGCAGCCCCAGCACGTCGGCCGGGCGCGTGGTGCCCTGGGCGATGCGGTCCACGTCCAGGTAGGACGTGTTGGTGGCCAGCACCGCGCCCCGCTTGGCCACGCGGTTCAGTTGCGCGAACACGGCCAGCTTGACGTCCATGTCCTCGAACACGGCTTCGATGATGAGGTCGGCGCCGGCCAGGGCGTCGTAGTTCGTGGCGCCGGTAAAGCGCGCCAGCCGCGCGCCGCGTTCGTCCGCCGTCATGCGGCCTTTTTTCACCAACAGGTCGTAGACCTGTTCGACGCGCTTGCGGCCGCGTTCCAGCGCGGCGTCGTCCTGCTCGACCATGACGGTGGGCAGGCCGGCGTCCAGCAGCGCCACCACGATGCCCGCGCCCATGGTGCCGCCGCCGATCACGCCCACGCTGTCCAGCGGGCGCGGCTTGGCTTCTTTCAGTTCGGGAATCTTGGCGGTGTCGCGTTCGGCGAAAAAGGCGTGGATGAGGCCGGCGCGTTGCGGGCTGTCCAGGCATTGCAGGAACAGTGCGCGTTCGGTGCGCAGGCCTTCGTCGAAGGGCTGCTCGATGGCGGCGCGCACGGCCTCGACGATCTTGGCGGGCGAGAACAGGCCGCGCGCCGTGTTGGCGACCTGCTGGCTGGCGGCGTTGACGGCGGCCAGCGCGGTGGCCTTGTCGTCCAGGGCGCGGCCATCGCGGCTGCGGCGCGGCTGGGCGCCTTGCGCCAGCAGGCGGCGGGCGTAGTCCAGGCCGGCGGCCAGCGGGTCGGTGCCGGGCGCCAGTTCATCGACCAGCCCGGCGGCCAGCGCCGCCTGCGCGGCCAGCGGCTTGCCGGACAGCATCAGGTCCAGCGCGGCTTGCGCGCCGATCAGGCGCGGCGTGCGCTGGGTGCCGCCGGCGCCGGGCAACAGGCCCAGCGTGACCTCGGGCAAGCCCAGCTTGGCGCTGGCCAGCGCCACGCGGTAATGCGCGGCCAGCGCGACTTCCAGGCCGCCGCCCAGTGCGGCGCCTTGCACCACCGCGACCACCGGCTTGGCGCAGGCTTCGATGCGGTTGCAGACGTCGGGCAGGCTGGGCGGCACGGGCGGCTTGCCGAATTCGCGGATGTCGGCGCCGGCTATGAAATTCTTGCCCGCGCCGGTCAGCAGCACGGCCCGTACCTGCGGGTCGGCTTCGGCTTCGTCGATGGCGCGTGCAAGGCCGCCGCGTACCGCGAAGCTGAGGGCATTGACGGGGGGATGGTCGAGGGTGACGACAAGAATGTCGCCGTCGCGGCGCGTGTGCACCGCGCCGGCGTTTGCGCTGGCTGTCATGGGACAGTGTCTCCGGTAGGGCTTGCCGCCCGCGCTGGCCTGGCCCGGGTGTGCCGGCTTTGAATCGCGCAGGGCTTTTCAAGCAGGTCGGCACGCCCCGGAGGCGGACGCGGCGCAGTCACGGCGCCTGGCGGGCCAGGGACGGCCCGTCTTGTATTTGCTTATTCTTTCCCAGTAAAGAAGTCTTGACAATGACATCAATAATTGACATTGATGATAAAAAAAATTGACAATCGGTCGAGGAGATTCGACATGGACACCAAAGCCCTGACCCTGCTGGTAGAGATTCTGGACGCCGGCAACCTCAGCGAGGCCGCGCGCCGCCTGAAAATGACCCGCGCCAACGTCAGCTACCACCTGACCCAGCTCGAGCGCGCCGTCGGCATGCAGCTGCTGCGACGCACGACGCGGCACGTCGAACCCACCGAAATAGGACTGAAGCTGTATCAGCATGGCCGCAGCATCCAGGACGAACTCGCGGCTGCGCGCGAAGCCGTCGAAAGCCTGGGCAAGACGCCGCAGGGCAAGGTGCGCCTGAGCGTGCCCAGCGGCTACGGCCAGTTCGTCATGACGCCATGGCTGCTGGAATTCAAGAGAACCTACCCCGACATCGTGCTGGACGTGCTGTTCGAGAACAGCGTCGACGACCTGCTGCGCGACGAAGTCGACATCGCCGTGCGGATCATGTCCGAGCCGCCGCAGAACCTGGTGGCGCGCGAACTGGGGCAGGTGCGCTACGTGGCCTGCGCCTCGCCCGACTTCGCCGCCGCCCGCGGCCTGCCGGCGCGCCCCGAAGACCTGACCCGGCTGCCGGTCATCAGCGCCGCCGTCATTGGCCGGCCGCTGCGCCTGTCGGCCTACTACGGCGGGCAGCCGCGCCAGCACGTGGTGCTGGAACCCACCATCATCTCGCGCAACTACGCCTTCCTGCGCGACGCCATGCTGGCCGGCCTGGGGGTGGGTGTGGTGCCGGACTACGTGGTGCACGACGACGTCGCGCGCGGCGACCTGGTGGCCGCGCTGCCGCAATGGCGCCTGAGCATCTTCGGGCGCGGCATGTACATGCTGTACATGCCCAATCGGCATCACCCGCGCGCCATCGCGATGCTGATCGAGTTCATCCAGCAGCGCGCCCAGGCGGCGCATGAAGGGCGGCCGGGGCTGCTGGGCACGGGCGAGTAGGGATGGGGTCGGACGCGGGTTATCGAGGTTTGACAAAAAGAAACATAATGATAAAAATCCCGTCGTCGTTCCGATCCATTGCGGGCCTTTTCTTGCGGAGCAAGTATGGCTTTCGTGTTCTTACGCCGGGCGCTGGCCGGCAAGTGGCGGCTGGGCCTGTTGGGGGGGGTCGGACTGCTGGCCGGGTGCGCGGGCGGCGAGCCCCGTATCGGCGACAGCTACACCGTGCATACGCCCATCTATGCGGATAACCGGATCTTCTATCTGAAGCCGGCCGCCAATCCCGCCGAGTCCGTACGAACGTTGGAATTGGCCGGCACACCGGTGTCGGCCAACGAGCAGTCCACCGTGGTGCAGGCCAACGCGCCGCTGTCCATCATGATGCGGTCGGTCGACATCCCGGCCATTCGAGACGCCCGCGGCAACAAGACCGCCGGCATCGACGGGCCGGCGGACTACGCCGTGATCCTGGACATCGCGGCCAAGGAAGACGGCAGCAACCAGTCCATCGTGGTCTGGTATCAACGCGGCGTGCAGCCCGACCAGTCCTTGAATTTCTCGAACCTGCTGGTCTATTACGTGCAGCGCTGGGACGAGCGCGTGGCGCCGTCGTTCCGACTGCGGGTGATGGACGTCACCACCGAGCGCAACGCCGAGACCCTGCGCGCCCTGCAACGCGCGCAGGGCGTGGCCAGCGGCGCGGCCAGCCTGGCCAACAATCCGCTGGTGTCGCCGCTGGTGGGGGTGGCCTTTACCGCCGCCGAACTGGTGCTGGCCAACCAGCGCAACCGCATGGTGCTGGACTACAGCGTGCAGCTGTATTCGCAGGCGGCGGTCAACCAGGCGGCCGGTTCCGACCTGGGGCTGCTCAAGCAGGGCACGTACGTGGTGGTGGGCCGGCCGGTGGGCGGGCCGCGCGCGTTCTGGGAAAAGCCGCTGCGCTACAACATTCGCACCAACCAGGCGCTGGACGGCGACACGCCGCTGAACGTGCCGACCGCGCTGGTGTCGGTGGGCACCTTTGAAAGCATCGTGCCCAAGTCCGTGCTGGAAAAATCGGTGGCCCTGACGGCGCTGCTGAGCAAGGTAGGGACGGGGGCTTCGATCGAGCAAGTCAGTGATGCGCAGAGCCGCCTGGAAGCCGCGTTGACGGCGTACACCTTGGGCGAACGCCTGGCGCGCTATCGCGATGACAAGACGCTGAACCTGATCTCGGACAAACTGAACGACGAGTTCTTCGCCAATGCGTTGGGCAGCGAAGAGGAATTCCTGCTGCTGCGGGGGTTGAACGCCTGCTACAAGCCAAAAGCGCAGTTCACGCGCGTGGAAGAATTCCTTAAATTCCATGACAAGCCGGAGGGCAAAGCATGCGCTGCAAGAACCTAGCGCTGCGCCAGGCCGAAGGCGGCGGTATGTTCCGGCCGCTGCTCAGGGGCTTGTGGCCGTTCCTGATCGTGGTGTTGCTGGGCGGCTGTACATCGGCCGCCGGCCCGACAAGAAGCGCCGTCGCGCCGCCGTCCGCGCCGGCCGCTGCGGGACCCGCCGAGCCTGGGTCGCCGTCCGACGCGACGGGCGGCGGGAGCGCCCGCCCCGCGTCGACCCTGGCGTTGCCGACTTTGTTTTCCCATCGCTTGCTGGTGCCGCCGCTGCAACTGGTGCAGTTGCCCCTGGCCGGCAATACGCCGACCGTGCTTGCCGCGATGCAGCGTTTTGCCGCCGCCGCGCCGGCCGCCCTGGAACAGCGTGAACTGCTGTACGCGCAGACGTCGCAGGAACCGCAAGAAGGCTGGCTTACGCTGATGGCCCGATCCGAGGGGGTCGACTGGGTGTTCGGGCTGCAGTTCAACGTGGATGAAGGCGGCCGCACGTTGACGCTGCGCCTGCGTACGGCAGGCGCGGCCAATATCGCCAACCCGCAAGGCAAGAAAATGGACGGACACATCAGTACGCTGGGCCAACTGGTGCCGCGCTTGTTCACGGATTGAGGCCACGGCGCCGCGACGCCCCGCGGGCTGCCGTAGCGCTTGCGGCGCTCTGGTATAACGCTGGGACGCCCGGCCTGGCCGAGCCCCAATCGACCCGCCCAAGGAGAGCCGTCCCGTGCCGCAACCGCTTACCGGCCGCCGCCTGCTGGCCCAGACGCTGCGCCAGTTCACCCGGCAGGTTCCCGGCATGTTCGCCGCCGCGCCGCTGGCGTTCATTCTGTTCGTGATGTCGCTGCCCGGCGCGTTGCTGCTCGACCAGATTGGCGGTCCGCGTGAACGCTGGCTGCTGGCGGCCGCCATCGTCTGCCTGCTGTCATTGGCGCGGCTGGTGGTGGCCTGGCAGCACTACCTGAACGAATCGCCGGCCAAGCCGCCGCTGCGCATCGATGGCGCCTACCTGCGCGTGCTGGCGCTGCTGACCGGCCTGGCCGCGCTGATCGTCGGCCTGAAATCATTCAGCACGTCGCTGGGCGTGGCCTTGTATTTCAAGATGCCGGGCACGCCCAGCGTGGTCTTCCTGACGCTGATGCTGCTCTTGTGGCTGGCGATCTGGCTGCCGGTGATGCATCGGCTGGGCGCCTGGTCGCTGAGCCTGCCGCAAGCCGCCCTGGCGGGCCGCTACGGGCTGGGCCAATCGCGCCGCTGGCTGCGCGGCCGGGTCTGGCCGTTTGCGGCCTTGCTGTTGCTGTTGACCGCGTCCACCGCCATTGCCACCGGCTCGCTCACCACGGCCCTGCATACGCGCTGGCTCGACGCGATCGCCACCGGGGCGGGCGCCCTGATCATCACGCTGGTGCTGGTATTGGCGTTCGCCATCCAGTGCGCCATCGCGTACCGGGATCGGGGCGAGGCCTGAGGTTCACCGCCTTCAACCGTGTTCGGCCAACAGCGCCGACAGTGCCGCGGCGGCACCCGTCAGGTCGGGCAAAACGGTGGCGCCGCGCGCCGCCAAGGCTTGCGTCGTCGACCCCACGCCCAGGAACCGCAGGCCCAACTGCCGCGCCACTTTCAGGTCCCACAGGCCATCGCCCATCGACACCACCATGCCGTTGCGCGTTTGTGGATAGGCACGGTGCGCGTGCGCAATGGCTCGGGCCACGAGGGCATCGCGCGCCGGTTCTTCGCTGGCGGTGAACAGGGCAGCGTCCGAAAACGGAATGCCTGCGGCCAGCAGCTTCACGCCACTGACCGCGCGCACGCCGCCGGTGGCGAACACCACGGCCCAGGCGGAATCCGCCAGGCCATGCACGAAGTCGGCAGCGCCCGGGATGGGCTGAATGGGCGCTGCCGGCGTAGGCGCGGCCGGCGTCGGCGCTGCCGGCGCAGGCGCTGCCGCCAATTCATCCAGAAAGCGCCGCGCCAGGTCCTGTTCGAACGCCATCAATTGTCCGGCTGACGGCTCGGCCCGCCCGTTCGTGGCCAGCGCATGGCGCAGGATGCCGGTATCGGTGTGATGCGGATACGCGCCCCAGTCCGTCTCCAGCGCTGGTAGCGCCAGGGCCTGCATGGCGCCCAGGAAGGCGCGCTGGTGCAACGCTACGGTGTCGGTCAGGGTGCCGTCGATGTCCAGCACCAGAATATGTTTCTTCACGTCGTTCCTCGCGGGCAATGTCAAAATCCGCATTCTAGGAACGGGCGCCGGCCGCGATGGCGGCGCCTCGGACAATGACTACGCCGTTTCGGACAGCCGACGGCGGCTCGGGACGACAGCGCGATGACGGCGCCCAAAAGCAGCAACCAGATCGACTACCAGTGGCTGGACCGCCCGCTGGGCGCCATGCCCAAGGAATATCCCGACGGCCACTACAGCCGGCCGCACCAGCATCCGCGCGACCAGCTGATGTACGCCGTGCAAGGCGTGATGCAGGTGCGCGCGGCGGGCAGCCTGTGGCTGGTGCCGCCGCGCACGGCGCTGTGGATGCCGGCCGGCGTGCTGCACGAGACCCGCATGCGCGGCAAGGTGTCGCTGCGCACCGCTTATCTCACGCCGGGCCTGGGCGGCGGGCGCGGGCCCACGCTGACCGGCGTGTCGCCGCTGCTGCACGAATTGCTGCTGCGGGCGGTGGACATGCCGATGAACTACGACGAGGCCGGCAAGGACGGCCTGATCGCCCGTCTGCTGATGCAGGAGATCGACTGGCGCGGCCTGGCGCACCTGGACATGCCCTGGCCGGCGGATGCCCGTCTGTGCCGTATTCACGACCATCTGCTGCGCCATCCGGCCGACGCCGACGGCCTGGCCGCCTGGGCCGCCCGGCTCGGCCTGTCCGAACGCACCCTGGCGCGGCTGTTCGTGCGCGAACTGGGCATGGGCTTTACCGCCTGGCGCCACCGGCTGCGCCTGATGGTGGCGCTCAGCCGGCTGGGGCAGGGCGCGCCGGTGGGTGTCGTGGCGCACGAAACCGGCTACGCCACCGCCAGCGCCTTTGCCGCGATGTTCAAGCGCCTGACCGGCCGCCTGGCGTCGGATCAGGCGCGCCGTACCAGCGCGCTGGCGCCGGCATAGACGGCCGCCGCGCCCAGTTCGCGCTCGATGCGCAGCAGGCGGTTGTACTTCGCCGTGCGGTCGGCGCGCGACAGCGAACCGGTCTTGATCATGCCGCAGTTGGCCGCCACCGCCAGGTCGGCAATCGTGGTGTCTTCGGTTTCGCCCGAGCGGTGCGACATGACCACGCCATAGCCCGCGCGGCGCGCCAGCGCCAGCACCCGCCAGGTTTCGCTCAGGGTGCCAATCTGGTTGATCTTCACCAGGATCGCATTGCCGATGCCTTGTTCGATCCCGGCCTGGAACAGCGCGGGGTTGGTGCAGAACACGTCGTCGCCGACCAGCTGGCAGGTGTTGCCCAAGGTTGCGCCCAGCACCTTCCAGCCGGTGGCGTCGTCTTCGGCCATGCCGTCTTCGATCGACACGATGGGGTAGTCGCGCACCAGGCTGGCCAGGTAGTGCACCTGCTGTTCGGGGCTGCGCAACAGGTTCTCGCCGTGGTAACGGTAGCCTTCGGCGCCATGGAATTCACTGGCGGCCGGGTCCAGCGCCAACGCGATGTCGGCGCCGGGGCGCAGGCCCGCCTGTTCGATGGCGGCCATGATGAAGTCCAGCGCCTCGGGTGCGTTGCGCAGGGTGGGCGCAAAGCCGCCTTCGTCGCCGACGTTGACGCTGTGGCCCGCTGCCTTGAGCGCGTGGCGCAGCGTGTGGAACACCTCGGCGCCCATGCGCAGGGCTTCGCTAAAGCGGTCCGCGCCTACCGGCAGGATCATGAATTCCTGGAAATCCAGCGGGTTGTCGGCATGCGCGCCGCCGTTGATGATGTTGATCATGGGTACGGGTAACGTCTGCGCCTGCACGCCGCCCACGTGGCGCCACAACGGCAGGCCCTGGCTGGCCGCCGCTGCGTGCGCCACCGCCAGCGACACGCCCAGCAGCGCGTTGGCGCCCAGGCGGCTCTTGTCGGCGGTGCCATCCAGTGCAATCAGGGTCTGGTCGATCTCGGCCTGCTGCTCGGCGCGCAGGCCCAGCAGCGCGGCGCGCAGTTCGGTATTGACGGCGTTGACCGCGCCCAGCACGCCCTTGCCCAGGTAGCGGGCGGCGTCGCCGTCGCGCTTTTCCAGGGCTTCGCGCTGGCCGGTGGACGCGCCGGACGGCACCAGGGCCAGGCCGCGGGCGCCGTCGTCCAGGCGGACTTCGACTTCAACGGTGGGGTTGCCGCGGCTGTCCAGCGCCTCGTGGGCGGTCAGGTGGGTGATGTGCATGGCGTGGGCTCCAGATACGGAAAGGTCAGTTAATTGAAAGTAATGCCGTGCCGGGCCGTTGCGCTGGCCGCGCCACCGAAATCCGTGCGTAGTGGCTTGAATGGGCGGGTGATGCCCGTTGAACGGCCCCGATTGCAATGCCGCCATGCTAAAAACAGGCCATGCCGCCGACAATGCAGTTTTTCTGCCTATTCGTCAGTTTTCTTGACGAATAAGCAACCGAACCCAGCAGCCATCGCGTGCGCCCAACCTTGCCAACGTCCCTCACGCCATGCGCCAATTGCCCCCGCTATCCGCCGTTCGCGCCTTCGAAGCCATTGCCCGCAGCGGCTCGGTCACGCGCGCCGCAGAAGAACTTTGCCGCAGCCACGGCGCCATCAGCCGCCACCTGCGCCTGTTGCAGGAACACGCGGGCGTGGCGCTGTTCGAGAAAGATGGCACCGGCCTGCGCCTGACCCAGGCCGGCGCCACCTTCTATGCCTCGGTGCGCGCCGCGTTCGACCAGCTGGAAAACGCCTACGAGCGCCTGGCCCGCGAGTCGCAGGCGCCGGGGCTGCATGTGGCGTGCAGCGCCACCTTCGCCATGCGCTGGCTGGTGCCGCAGCTGGCCGTGTTCTATCGCAAGCACCCGGACATCCGCATCCGCCTGTCGATGACCTCGGCGCGCGAAATGCGCAACGAAGGCGCCGACCTGATCCTGGCCTGGGACCTGTCCGGCTACGTCGAGGCCGACCGGCGCCAGGCGCTGCCCTTGGCGCCGGTGCGCTTCGGCGCGGTCTGCACCCCGGCCTATGCCCGCAAGAAGCCCGCGTCGCGCGTGCGCATCGCGCATGAATACACGTCCAGCGCCTGGAACCAATGGGAAGCCATCACCGGCCAGCCGGCGGCCGAGGGCGACACGCTGGCGTTTCCGCACACCCACCTGTGCATCGAGGCCGCGTTGTCCGGCCTGGGCGTGGCGCTGGTCGAACGGCGCCTGATCGCGCGTGAACTGCAAGACGGCCAACTGGTGGCGCCCTACGGCTTCGTGCCGTTCGACGGCGGCCTGCGTGCGGTGCCGGCCGCCGGCCGCACGCGCACGGCGCACGCCGATGCCTTCATCGCCTGGCTGCGCGGCGCATTGGCCGAGGCGGGCGATTGATCCCGCCGACCAGCAGGCTTGGTATGCTGGGCCTCGCGTTCCCGCCGGAGGCCTCATGACCGCAACACCATCGTCCGCCCGCTCGTCCGCGACCCATTCCGCGCTGGCCTCGCAAGCTCGCCGCGCGCAGTTGCGGCGCATGAAGCTCGCCGCGCTGGCGCTGCTGGTGGCGATGATCAGCGGGTTCATCACCAGCCACGTCATGGGCGGGCAGGGCGCGTGGGCCTGGGTGCGGGCCTTCTGCGAAGCCGCCACGGTGGGCGCGCTGGCCGACTGGTTCGCGGTGGTGGCGCTGTTTCGCCGGCCCATGGGCCTGCCCATTCCGCACACCGCCATCATTCCCAGCAACAAAGACCGCATCGGCGACAACCTGGCGGTGTTCGTGCGCGACCATTTCCTGGACCCGGACACGCTGATGGAAAAGCTGCGCGTGTTCGACCCGGCCGCGCGCCTGTCGCGCTGGCTGGCCCGCCCCAGGCAGGCGCATGCCCTGAGCGACGGCGCGCGCCGCGTGGCGCTGCAAACGCTGGACCTGCTGGACGATCAGGCGGTGCGCGGCGTGATCCAGGAATTCGTGGTCAAGAATCTGCGCCGCTGGGACGCCGCCGGCACCGCGGGCGAGGTGCTGGGCCTGTTGACCCGCGACGGCCGCCACCAGGAACTGCTGGACGCCGCGATGGAACGCCTTGGCGGCTACCTCGGCGACGACGACGTGAAAGAACGCGCGTCGGCGCTGCTGGTGAAGTTTGCGCGCAAGGAATGGCCGCGCATCATCTCGGCGGTCGACGTCATCGCCTCGGTCGACGGCATCGCCGACAACCTGGCCGACCGCCTGGCGCGCGCGCTGGTGCAGGAACTGCGCGACGTGCTGTCCGAACCCGGCCACCCGGTGCGGCGCGACTACGAAGCCTGGGTGCTGGACTACATCGAGCGCCTGCGCACCGACCCGGCGCTGGCCGAGCAGGTCGAAGCCCTGAAGCAGCGCGTCATCGATCACCCCAAGGTGCAGGAATACGTGCAAGGCCTGTGGGACGACATCCACGCCGCGCTGCGCCGCGACCTGGCCAACGAGCAGTCGGCCCTGGCCGCGCACCTGGAAAGCGCCTTGCTGGCGCTGGCCCGCAAGCTGGGCGAAGACCCGGACCTGCGCGAGGCCATCAACAACCATGTGCTGGGCGCCGCGCGCCGCCTGACGGGGCGTCTGCGCATCGGCGTCACCGAACACATCTCGCGCACCGTCAAGCTGTGGGACGAGCGGCATCTGGTCGACGAACTGGAACTGAGCGTGGGGCGCGACCTGCAATACATTCGCTTCAACGGCACGCTGGTGGGCGGGCTGATCGGCGTGCTGCTGCACGCCGGGGTGTTGCTGGTGGGTAGCTAGGAATCTGCGTTTGCCGGGTGCGCGGGGGGGCCGACAGGTCTGCCGGCAACGGCGTGTTACTTCGGATGTATCAGGAATGAAGATTGCTGGCGAAGCGCCGCGCCCCGGTGCTATTGTCTTTCGCAGTCTTCGGCGCCTGGCGACAGGCGGCAAGACCCGGCACCGCCCACCCGGGCGGCGCGCAACCGGCGCAAGATCCCAGGAGGCAAGTCCATGAAGAAAATCTCGATACTTGTTGCAACGCTGACACTGGCCGGCGCCTCGGCCGCGGCCCAGGCCGAGAACGTCGCTATGTCGTTCCTGACCGCCGACGGCGTGGGTAAAAGCGCCGGCACCATTTCACTGAAGCAGACCAAGGCCGGCCTGCAGTTGACCCCCAACCTGACGGGCCTGCCGCCCGGTGAACACGGCTTTCATGTGCACGAAAAAGGCTCGTGCGACCCCGGCATGGTGAACGGCCAGATGGCGCCCGGGGGCGCGGCGGGCGGCCACCTGGACCCGCACGGCACCAAGGCCCACAAGGGCCCTGAAGCCACCGACGGCCACACGGGCGACTTGCCCTTCATTGTCGTGGCTGCCAACGGCACGGCCAAGCAGGCCGTGGTGGCGCCGCACCTGAAGCTGGCCGACGTGAAAAAGCACGCGCTGATGATCCACGTGGGCGGCGACAACTACAGCGACACGCCCCAGCCGCTGGGCGGCGGAGGCGGGCGCCTGGTGTGCGGCGTGGTCAAGTAAGGCGTGGTCAGGTAAGGCGCCTCAAGCCGTGCCGTTGCGTCCGTACAGCAGGTAAGCCGGACGCTCGGCCAGGCGGTCGTAATAGGCGGCCACCGCGGGTAGCGGTGGCCGTTTGTCGTTATCCAGCGGCGTGCTGAACCACCGGTTCACCGACAGGCCCACCGCAATGTCCGCCAGCGTGAAATCATCCCCCGCCACATAGGCGCCGGTCGCTTGCAGGCGCTGTTCCAGGATACCCATGAAATGCGCCCAGTCCCGGGTCGATGCCGCGATGGCCGCCGGGTCCTGGTGGGCGGGCGATTGCCGCGCCCGTCCCATGAAGGCGTAGCTCCACGATCGGTTCAGGTCGGTGGCCTGCCAGTCCAGCCATTGGTCGACGCGAGCGCGGCGTTGGGGCGCTGCGGGGTACAGCGCGTCCGTCTTGGCGTATTGCCCGGCGAGGTAGCGGATGATGCTGTTCGATTCCCACAGCACGAAGTCGCCATCGCGCAGCACGGGCACCATGGCGTTCGGGTTCAGGGCCAGGAAGGCCGGGTCCTGTGTCGGGCGAAAGCCCACGCCCCAGTCTTCACGTTCAAACGGCAGGTCCAGTTCGGCGCAGGTCCACAGCACTTTGCGGACATTGATGGAAGAGGCCTTGCCCAGGATGTTCAGCATGTTGGCAGCCGCGCCGCCTGGGCGCGGAGAAATGTGGGATCGGAAAGCCGGCGGCGCTTGGGACGCCTTGGCATATCGCGCCAGTCTAGCGGCAGAGGCGGTCGGGCGGACAGATACAGATCGGCGGATTGATGGGCACAACAGATGGGCGGCGCCTCAAGCCGCCACGGCTTGCGGCTGATGGCGCAGCCGCCGCACGGGCGACGCGAACAGCACCGCGAACTGCACCGCGAACCCCACGCTGGACACCCACAGGCAGGCCTCGACCCCCACCCGCGCCGCCAGCGCCGCGCCTATCAACGCGCCCACCGGCCGCGCGCCGAAGGTGGCGGTGACGATCACGGCCGACACGCGGCCCAGCAGCGCATTGGGCGTGACCGACTGGCGTAGCGTGGTGGTGGCAATCGTCCACAGGATCGGGCCGGCGCCGAACAGAAAGAAACCCACTGCCGCCCAGGCGCCGGACGGCAGCGCCAGGGTCGACAGCAGGATCAGGCTGGCCGCCAGCGCGCATAGCGGCCCGGCCGCGATCAGCGCGCCGAACGGCAGACGGGCGGCCAGCCAGGGCGCGGCCAGCGCGCCGGCCAGCATGCCCGCGCCGTAGATGCCCAGCGTGGCGCCCACGCCCGCCGCCGTCAGGCCCAGATGGGCGACGGCATACGCCACGTACACGGCCTGCAGCACGAACCAGGCGGTATTGAAGAACACCGCGGTCACCAGCACGGGCCGCAGCAGCGGATGGGTGGCCACGAACGCGGCGCCCTCGGCCAGTTCGCGCCACAGCCGTCGGCGTGGCGCCGTGCGCGGCGGCTCGGCCGGAAGGCCCGCCAGCAGCATGGCGGCCAGCAGCGACAGCGCCGTGGCCAGCCCATAGGCGCTGGAAGCGCCGATCCAGCCGACCAGCGCGCCGCCCAGGGCCGGCCCTGCCGAAAACGCCGCGCTGCGCGCCAGTTCCAGCCAGCGGTTGGCGTTGCCCAGGTCGCGGGCCGGCACCAGCGTCGGCACCAGCGCCGGGGCGGCCACGTTGTAGGCCACCGTGCCCACCGCACCCAGAAAACCCAGCACGGCCAGCCATCCCAGATTCAATCCGCCCAGCGCGAGCAAGGCCAGCAGGCCCAAGAGGCTGGCGGCGCGGGCGCACTCGGCGGCCGTCATCAATGCGCGCCGCGATATCCGGTCGGCCAGCACGCCGGCCGGCAGCGATAGCAGCAGGAAGGGCAACGTCTGCGCGGTCTGCAGATAACCGGTTTGGGCCGCACTCGCGCCCAACGCCAGCACGGCCACCAGCGGCGCGGCGGCCAGGGCGATCTGTTCAGAGAACTGAGCGGCCAGGTTGGACGCGGCGAGACGCCGGAAGGCCGGGGGCAGGGCGGGCATGGGGCGGGCGGCAGGGCCGCAGAAACGGCAAGGGCCCGATCATGATCGGGCCCCGCGCGGTCCGCACTCCGAATGTTGCGATGGTTCAGCGCCAGGAATCGGCGGACCGTCGCCCAGGCCGCCCGGGCGTTTCGCTCAAGGAATCGGCGGGTAATCGCCGAAGCCGTCCGGCCAAGGCGTCAGGACTTCATAGCCGGTCTCGGTGACCACCACCATGTGTTCCCACTGCGCCGACAGCGAGCGGTCTTTGGTGACGACGGTCCAGCCGTCGGGCAGTTGCTTGGTCTGCGGCTTGCCGGCGTTGATCATGGGCTCGATGGTGAACATCATGCCCGGCTGCAGCACCATGCCTTCACCCGGGCGGCCGTAGTGCAGCACCTGGGGATCGTCGTGGTAGATCTGGCCGATGCCGTGGCCGCAGTATTCGCGCACGATGCTGAAGTGCTCGCGGTGCGCGACGGTCTGGATGGCGTGGCCGATGTCGCCCAGCGTGGCGCCCGGCTTGACCGCCAGGATGCCGGCGCGCATGGCTTCGTAGGTGGTGTTGACCAGGCGCCGCGCCAGCGGGCTGGGCTGGCCCACGAAGTACATGCGGCTGGTGTCGCCATACCAGCCGTCCTTGATGACGGCGACGTCGATGTTCAGGATGTCGCCGTTCTTCAGGACCTTGGCCGACGGAATGCCGTGGCAGATCACGTGGTTGGCCGACGCACAGATGGTCTTGGGAAAGCCGTGGTAGCCGACGTTGGCGGGAATGGCCTGCTGCACGTTGACGATGTAGTCATGGCAGATGCGGTCCAGTTCGTCGGTGGTGACGCCGGGGCGCACGTGCTCGGCAATCATGTGCAGCACGTCCGCGGCCAGTGCGCCGGCCTTGCGGGCCATGACGATGTCGGCGGCGGACTTGATCGAAACCTTCTTCGCCATTTACGCGGCCTCCTGCTGGCCGGGTTGCGGTTGCCCCTGGGACAGCGCCGCGATGCTGAAGCCCTCCGCCTGCTCGATGCGGATCAGCAGCTGGCAGATATCGGCGTGGCGCAATTCGGGGTACAGCTCGGACAGCATGCCGATGCGCATCCAGTGTTCCGCCTGGGAATTGATGGAGCGGCTGAGCGCGCCGCTGGCGACGCGCAGGTTTTCGTGCATCTGCTCGGAGATCTTGACGATGCCCATAGTGAACGTTCCGTATATGATTTGTATATGGAACGTATAGTACTGCGGGTTACCGACGGGTGCAAATCGGCGCCCTGAACGGACGCCCACGGACGCCGACGCCGGGCAGCCTCAGGCAGTTTGCGCGGCCGGCGCCTTGTCCAGCAGGTTCATCCCGTCCAGCAGCTTGTAGCGCGCCGGGTACTGCGACCGTGCGTACGGCTCGCAGCCGGTGCCCTGGGTGGCCACGGCCATCACCACGAATTCCGCGAAGTCCTCTTGCGGGCCGGCCTTGGCGTAGTCGGACGGCACCTTGCCGTCGGACCGCGCGGCCGCCGCCCAGGCCTTCATGTCGACCTGGGTGTTGTTGGCGTAGCTGTGGGCCAGCTCGTGCAGCACGGCGTGGTCGACCATGCCTTGCTCGCCGGGCATGCTGTAGAGCGTGATGTGCGAGAACATCGTTTCGCCCACGGTATGCGCGTCGCGCGTCGGGTCGGCCCACGGCGGGCCCTTGACGACCTGCGCGTTCAGGCGGGTGACGCGGTCTTCCAGCGACATGCCGCGCGCAATGCGAATCTGCAGATCGCGGCCTTGCAACAGCGCCTTGGGCGCCGCGCCCAGGCTCTTGGCCACCTGTTCGGGCTGCGGCTGGGGCTGTTCGGTCAGGCGTTCGGTGATCTCGCTGGACGAGCGCTGCAACAGGTTGCCGGTCCAGGGCGATTCGCGCGGCTCCAGCACCACCGGCACGCGCTGGCCGCCGGGCCAGGCCTCGTACATGACGCACTTGTCGTCGCCTTGGCGGGCCTGGCCGGCCGGCGGCTGGTAGGCCGATGGGCCGGTCATGCGTACGGGCGCGCGCTTGGCGTCGAACATCTGCTCGGTCAGTTTCAGCGTGTCGGACACGTGGGCGCATTGGGCGGGCGCGTCCTGCGGCGCGATCGCCGCGGCCAGCGCGGCCGGCGCGCCGGCCTGTACGGCCGCGGCCGCATCGTTCACGCCCGAACCGCCGCCTTGGCCGCCGCCATGCTCAAGCTGGTAGAACTGCTGGCTGGCGATCAGCGTGGCGCCGCAAGACGTTTTCATGCCTTCCAGCGCGGTGGGGCGGTTCGAGCTGACGCTCTGCACGCCTTCCACGATGGTGTGCTGGCCGGCGCACTTGGGGCAGGTGACGCGGTCGCCCACGCGCGCCATGGGCTGGCCGAAGATCTGGACGGACTCGTCCCCGGTGACGACCACGCCGCCATGTGACGTGCGGTCGCCCTTGCGTATTACGGATCGCTGCGCCATGGCCGGCCGTTGCTCCGAAAGGATGGTTATTTATGCTTACAGATAGGTGCCGTCAGGCGCCATGCGAGGCGGGCCCACGACGAAGGTGCCGTCGGGCGCCATGCGCACGGGACCGCCGCTGCCCAGGTAGCTGCCGTCGGGCGCGCGCTGCGGCGTGCCGGCAACGTAGGTGCCGTCCGGCGCCCGTGTGATCGGCCCGCCGTCGCCGACGTAAGTGCCGTCCGGGCAGCGCCGCGGCGTGCCATTGATGAAGCGGCCGTTGGGCATCATGTGGAATGACTTGTTCATCGCGACTCCCAGTTTTTGGAGAGCTTGAATGATATCCAGGGTGCCTGATGCGCTTTGTAATAGGACGTGTCATCTTAGAACGTAACGTCGTTACAGATATGGGATCATCGCTGCTTTCGACGCCGCCACGACTCAGGAACCCATGAGCGATATCGACGCATTGTTGCAGCCCATTCCCGGCCCGGCGCCTTGTGGCGCCGACATGGTTTTTTCGGCCGAATTCGACGCCATCCGCGAAGCCCGCCGCCACGACGACCCCCACCTGGACCAGGGCGACTGGGTCATCGACATCAAAGAGGCCGACTGGCCCCAGGTCATCCGCATCTGCACCGACGTGCTGGCCAATCGCAGCAAGGACGTGCGCGTGGCCGCCTGGCTGGCCGAAGCCTGGGCCAAGACGCGCGGCTTTGCCGGCCTGCGCGACGGCTTCCTGCTGGTCGACGGCCTGTGCCGCCACTACTGGGACGGCCTGCATCCCGTGCCGGACGAGGGCGATGCGCAGCAGCGCGTCGGCAACCTGGCCTGGCTGCTGTCGCGCTCGCAGCAACTGGTGCGCGAACTGCCGCTGACGCAGTCCGAAGGCGGGCGCTTTGGCGCGGTGCTGTGGGATAGCGCCAGCCAGTTGGCCAACGCCATCAAGCGCACGCCGCAGAATGCGGCCGACATGTCGCGCGGCAAGGTCACGCTGGACCAGTTCGATGCCGCCCGCCGCGATACCCCGCCCGCGTTTTATTCCGACCTCGAAAGCCAGCTGCAAAGCTGCTTCGCGGCCGTGGACGTGCTGGAACTGACGCTGACCGAACGCCTGGGCGATGACGGCCCGGCCTTCACGCCGCTGCGCACGGCCCTGCAGGACGTGACCGAACTCGTGCATCGTTTCGCCCGCGAGGCCGGACTGCTGGTGCGCGCCGACCTGGCGCCGCCAGCCGTGGCCCCGGCCGCATCGCCTGCCGGCGCACCCGCCATCCGGATGGAGCCCACCTTGACCGCTGCCGCCGATCTCCCGTCCGCCGCGCCCGCGCCCGCGCGCGGCCCGCTGCAAACCCGCGACCAGGCCCTGGCGCAATTGCGTGAAGTGGCTGAGTTCTTTCGCCGCACCGAACCGCACAGCCCGGTGGCCTATCTGGCCGACAAGGCGGCCAGCTGGGGCGAGATGTCGCTGCACCTGTGGCTGCGCACCGTGGTCAAGAACGGCGAGGCCCTGTCGGGCCTGGAAGAGCTGCTGGGCGTGCCCAAGCCGCCCGAGCACAACGGCTGATAGCAAAAGGGCCCCAGGCATGCTGCCGGGGCCCGCAACGCGGCGTGTTCGCCGCCTGTTCGATGGGTGCCCGGCCGTCGCGGCCGGGGGCAGGCCTTACCGGCTGGCCCGGAACTCGATCCGGCGGTTCTTGGCCCGGCCTTCCGCGGTGGCGTTGGTGGCCACCGGCTGGTCCGGCCCCGCGCCCAAGGTCTCGAAGCGCCCGGGCGGCAAGCCCTTGTCCACCAGGTAGGCCCTGACCGCGTCGGCACGCGCCTGGCTCAGCGCCAGGTTGGTGCTGCGGCTGCCGGAACTGTCGGTGTGGCCGATGATCTGCACCTTGTCGCTGTGCAGCTTGGGCACTACGTCGGCCACCTGGTCCAGCAGCTCGCGGCCGCGCGCGGTCAGCGTGGCGCTGCCGGTTTCGAATTCCACCACGCGGTTGGTCAGCACCTTGTCCAGCAGGCCCTGCTCGTCCTTGCCGGCCGCCACGCGCAGCCCGTTGACGATCTTGTAGGTGGGGTTGAGCGAGGTCGCGAAGGTGCTGGCGATCTGCTGGCGCGAGGCTTCGTTCTGCACCTCGCCGCGCAGGCGGATCTGGGTGCCGTCCACTTCCAGCTGGCCGCGGTTGATCTGCTTGAGCGGCTGGCCGATCAGCTTGCCCACGTGTTCGGACCAGTTCGGCGGCGCCACCACGCCGCCCACTTCGATCTGGTCGATCACGTTGCCCACGCCATACACCTGTTGCAGCCGCGTCAGCACGTCGGCCTTGGTGGCCTCGTCGGGCACGGCGCCGCTGGCCACCACCTGGCCCGGTTGCGGAATGACATTGGCGGGCACGACGGTGGCGCCGTCTTGCGCCATGGCGGCGGACGACAGCAGCGCCGCCAGGATCAGGAGAGAGACGCGCATGGTCAGGCTCCGGTGAAGACTTCGCGGTAGGTGTCCAGCGCCATGCGCAGGGACAACCGCGGTTGGTCCAGGTAGCTGGACAGCTTGGCCAGGCCATGGCTGGCCGACACGTGGTTGCGCACCCAGGGCGCGTCTTCCAGCACGATGTGCTGTTCGGCAAACGCCTGCGGCGTGGACAGCAGGCTGGCCAGCGTCTGCGGCGACGCGCCGCGAAAGCCCGCCACCAGCCGATGCTTGCCGGCAATGCGGCCGATGAACACGGTGATCTCGAAATCGGCGCGAGACAGGAACGGCGCGATCAGCGTCATCCAGTACGAGGCCACCAGGTTCAGGTAGAGCGGATCGTCGGGCAGCGGCAGCGCCAGCCCGCGATCGAGCTGCGACGAGCCGCTGGACATCACGGGTTCAAGCAGAATGCCCAGCGCCAGGATGATGTCGTGCACCCGCGCCGCGTGGCCGTTGCCGCGCAGCATGGCTTCCAGGCGCTCGACGGTCTGCAGGTCGACAAACGCGTCAAAGCCGTCGTCGGCCTCGGTGCGAATTTCGCCTTCGAGTTCGTTCAGCGCCTGCAAGGCGGCCGCGGGGTCGGCGTCGGTCATCAGCAGCGCCGCGGCGCCGCTCATGCGGTTCCAGAGCCGGCTGAAGGCCATGGGACTGCGGGCGATGAATTCCAGCGGCCGCTGCACCTCCACCGAGGTTGCGGACAGGAACGGAAAGCGCCGGCCCGACTGGTCGCGGCTGGGCTGCAGGTGGCCCGCAATGGCCAGCTTGCCGCGCGACCCCAGGATGGCAAACGGCATGGGTTCGGCTTCGTCGTACAGCGTCTTCCAGTGCGGTTCCTGGGCCAGCAGTTCCATCGTGTTGGCGACCCAGGCGTCCAGCGTGGCCATCAACTGCGGGTGCGAGGTGTTCTTGACGAAGTCGCCGCGGGCCGGGATCTTGCCGAAATAGGCCGTGCGGAACAGGGGGGACTGCAAGTTGCTCATTGCGGCGCTCCGGGTCGCGTCTGGGCGGAGGAGGATTCGGGGGTGGCGCCCACCACGGAAGAGGGCAGGCGCAGGTTGCGCAGGCCCTGGCTGCCGCCGGGCTCGCTGCCACCGGCGCCAGGCGCCTGGGCGTTGCTGATGATGCGCAGCTTCACGGGGACGGTCACGTTGGACTTGCCCCAGCTCATGTTGAAGCTGCCGTCGGCGTTGGACGTGCGCTGGGCGGTGGCGATCAGGCGTTCCAGGCCGAAGCGGCCCGGCTCGTTGACGATCTCGACCACGCTGCCGTCAAAGGTGGTGGCGGTGATGCGCGCACCCGGCGCGCCCTGCGCATTGGGCCACACGAAGTTGACCCACTGCGGCGGCGTGTTGCGGTAGCGCAGCTGCTGGCCGTCGATCTCGATGGTGTATTCCGTCACGCCCGAGGCCGGCTTGGGCTGGATCTGGAACAGCGTCTGCGGCTGGCTGGCCGCGCCGCTGCCTGCCGCGCCGCCCGACAGCGGCGCCACCCACTGCGCGAAGTTCGCCGTGAACGTCGGCTGCAGGCTCACGCCCATGTCGCCCCAGGTGCGCGCCGTCAGGATGTCGCCGCGGCGCACGGTCAGCGGGCCCAGCGTGTCGTTGACGTACTTGGCGATGCTGCCTTGCGGGCCGAACACCTGGCCGATCTCGTCGCTGCTGGCCTCGACGCTCGCGCGCGCGGCAAACGGATACTTCTCGGCCAGCGTCAGGTTGAACGGCTGGTAGATCTGCGCGTTCCAGACTTTGTTCAATTCAGACTCGGCCGGCTGCATGGCCACGGCGTAGGCCTGGATCAGCGGCCGCACCAGCAGCGGCCGCAACGTTTCGCGCTGGGTCGCGGACAGGCCCGCCAGCATCTGCTCGTCCACCAGCTTGAGTGCATCGGCCAGTTCCGAATCCTTGCCCTCCAGCGTCTGGCGCAGCAGGATCAGCGAGCCGGGGCCGGGGTCTCCCTGGTTGTTCAGCAGGTTGAAGCGGGTGCGGATCTTGGACAGCGCGCCCATGTAGTTGCCCAGCAGCGACTGGTTCTCGCGCGTGACCACCAGGCGGGCCACATCCGAGAATTCGCGGCCCACCGGGCCCATCGGAATCGCTTCGCCATTGGCCGTGGTGGTGGCCGCCGGCGCGGGCGGCGTCTGGCGCAGGATCACGCGCTTGAACCAGCCCACCACGCCGCTTTGCGCCTGTTGCAGGCCGGCGTTGATCAGCGACGGGTTGTCCCACGAGGTCTGCTCGTAGGTGGTGTTGATCAGCTTGGCGATGGGCGAGGTCTGCGGATCGCCCAGGCGGTTCATGGCGCCCACCGACTGCTCGAAGCTGGTGAACGGCTTGATGGTGACGCCGCGCAGGAACTTCTGCCATTCCTGGGCGTATTCCGTCTTGTACATCGTCGCCAGGCTCTTCTGGATCTGCTCGGGACTGCCGTCCAGCGTCAGGTCGTCGCGTGCGTTCACGCCCAGCACCCAGTCGCTGGTCTGCACTTCCTTCTTGGCGGCCTCGTTGATGGCGGGCTGGATGTACTGCTCCCAGGCTTCGCGGGTGAAGGTGCCGGGGATGGCGTAGCTGCCGGCCACCACGCCTGCGTCGTTCTCGCCCACGATGCGCGCCACCGTCATGGTCTGGAAGCGCGTGGCGGCGCGGGCCTTCAGCGTGGCGTAGGCGCGTTCGCGCGCCGGCATGCCCTGCATCACGGCGCGCAGGCTGGCGCGGGTCTTCTCGACCAGGGCCAGGTTGGTGTCGATCTGCGGCCAGCCGGCATCGGGCGCGCGGCTGACGTAGAACGAGATCAGGCGCTCGCCGCTGCGGATCAGCTGGTCGCGCGGCATGGCGCCGCGGTTGGTCTCGAGCCAGCCGCGCCAGAAACGCGTGATCTGGTCGGACAGGTGAGTGGGGTCGACGTGCTGGTGATTGGCCATCATCAGGTACGTCTTGAGCGCGTTGTAGGCGTCGTCGGCGTTGGTGGGGGAGGCATCCTGGAACAGCGTGTCGCCGCCCGGATTGTGCGGCGTGCGCGTGGCTTGCGGCGCCGGTTGCGGCGCGCCGCCAGCAGCCGCGGCGGCGCCGGACATGTCCACCTTGGCCAGGAAATCTTCCAGGCTGGCCTTGACCGGACTCAGCATGAACTGGCGCGCGCCGTTGTAGTACTCGGCCAGCAGGCGTTCCTTGAGCACGTCGCCCTGGTACAGGCCCAGGCCCAGCGACCACGGCCGGCTGGACGAATAGCGGTCCAGCTGCTCGATGCGGTCCTGCAGGATCTCCATGGCTTCCAGGCGGCTTTGCAGATCGGTGCGTTCGCTTTGCAGGCGCACCACCTTGTCCAGGTCGGCCTGCACGTTCTGCGCCAGCTGGCGGTTGCCCAGGTACGACCAGCTCCAGCCGCCCAGCACCAGGCCCAGCGCCAGCACCAGGCCGAAGAAGGTCACGTAGCGCATGCGCGTCTTGGCCGGGCTGGCGTGCTGGCGCACCAGCTTCTTGTCGGCGAAGATCACGCTGGAAAACAGGTCGCGCAGGAAAAATCCGTTGTGCGACGACACGTTGCGGGCCTGGCCGCGCGCCGCCGGCCGCAGGTCAAAGCGCTCGGCCAGCCGCTCGGTGGACGTGCTTTGCGACACGCCTTCCTGCAAGGCGCTGGTGAAATAGAAGCCGCGAAACACCGGCTTGTACTGGAACGGGTTGGTTTCGAACAGCGTCGACAGGAACATGCGCAGCGCGGGCTTGATGCCGGCGAATTCCAGCGGAAAGGTCAACAGCCCCGGCGGCAGGTCGCTGCGGCTGCGCAGCGAAATCTGCGCCGTGCCCATTTCCTTCAGGCCCTCGTACAGCTCGTCGAAGCGTTCGTCGAACAGGGCCAGCACGTCGCGGTTTTCTTCGGCACCGTAGGGCAGGGTGGCGCCCCACACGCGGTCGCGCTCGCGCTGGTCGCTGTCGGAGAAGAACTCGCTGAAGCCCGAGATCAGGTCGGCCTTGGTGAAGATGATGTACACCGGCGCAAACACTTCCAGCCGGTCGGTCAGTTCCTGCACGCGCTGGCGCAGGTTCTTGGCCAGGTTGATTGCGAATTCGGGGCCCGCGCCGGTCAGCTCGTCGATGCTGGCCGCCACGATGATGCCGTTGATCGGCGCCTTGGGGCGGTGGCGCTTGAGCAGGTCCAGAAAGCCCATCCATTCATTGCGGTCTTCTTCGTGCACCGAATAGCGGCCCGCGGTATCCAGCAGAATGCCTTCGGTGGTGAAGAACCAGTCGCAGTTGCGCGTGCCGCCCACGCCGCGCACGGCCGCGCCGTTCTTGTCGGCGAAGGGAAATTGCAGGCCCGAATTGATGACCGCGCTGCTCTTGCCCGCGGCCGGGTTGCCGATCACGATGTACCAGGGCAGCTCGTACAGGGCTTCGTTGCCCGACACCTGTCCGATCTTCGAGGTCTTGATGGTGCGCACCGCCTGGATCAGCCGCGTGCGCAGCGCGTCGACCTCGCCGCGGTTGGCGGCTGCCGCGCCCGTCTGCACCTGCTGCTCCAGCATGTCGCCCAGGTTCTTGTTGGCGCGCCGCGCACGGCGCCGGCGCCACAGGAAGGCGCACAGCCAGAGAAACAGGAAGATCCCCAGCGCGATGCCCGCCCATACGAGGCCGATCTCGACCGTGTCGGCGAACAGGAACAGGAACACGACCAGGGCGATCAGGCCGATCGCCATGAACAGGCGCGGGTTGCCCAGCGCGCGTGAGGTCCAGTGCCTGCCTTCGCTCATGGCGCTGGAAATACCGGAGAAGAAACCTGAAGGGCTACGCATGATTTTGGCTGTTTTTATAGGGGTCAAGCGGAGGGGGAAAGGGGGTGGGACACCAGCGCTAGCGTGCGTAGCGCCGGGTCTTGCGTCATGACGACCAGGACCGGCGCTTCGGCCTGCGTGCTGGCCTGGCCCGCGACGGCCAGGGTCAGCAGATGCGCGGCCAAGCCTGTGTAGCCGCAGACCGTGCCGACCGCCAGGCAATCCTGGTTCGGGTCCAGCGCGGGAAACAGCGTGCTGGCCAGCCCCGCGGCTTCCAGCGGCCGGCTGCCGCGGTGGTCGGCGTCGCTGACCAACGCACGGATGTCGTCCGCGCGTCGCGCGTGCTGGGTCAGGAAGTGGGTGGCCAGTTCGGTCAGCATGGGTTCGCTGGCGGCGCCGCGCGCGTCTGCGTCGGTCGCGCGGTGCGCCATGGCCGACAGCGTCAGCGCGAAGGCACCTTCGGGCGGCAGGGCGGGCGGGGCGCTGTTGGCGTCGGGCGGCGCGGTCTGCGCCAGGTCGAGCAGCAGGCCCGCGGCGGCCTCGCCGGGCACGCGGCCTTGCGGCGTGGCGGTGCTGACCAAGGTGCCGCCGGCATCCCAGTCCTGCACCACGTTCGCATCAATATAGGAATCGGCCGCGGCCACGATGCGCAGCGGGGCGCGGTCCGCGGCAAGCGGTTCCAGCGCCAGTTGGCGCAGCAGGCGGTCGCTGGCCAGCGTGTCTTCGGCTTTGTGCAACTGCACGGTCAGGCGCGAGGGCGCCCACACGGCCGCTGCGCGGGCCTGTTCCAGCGCGTGGTCGCGTGCGGCCTGCGGCCATTGCGCGGGCAGCAGCAGCTCCAGCTGCAGCAGCGGCCAATCGTGGTCGCGTTCCGGCGTGCCGTGATCCAGCACGTGGCCGCGGGCCTCTTGCGACAGCGTTTCAATCACCTCGCACAGCAGCGCCGTGGCGCGCAGGCGGTCATCCGAACGCGCCACCTGCGGAGCCTTGTCGGCGTGGGCGGCTTCGCGCAGGGCGTCGACATCCAGGTGCTCGGCGCGGGCGCTGAACACCGGAAAGCCGCGCGCGTTCGTCAGCTGGGGGTCCAGGTCCGGCCGCTGTTGCTCGGCCAGCGCGTCGTGGATCGCCGCGGCATCGCTGCCGGGCGCGGCGCGGGCGGCGCCGGCCAGGGCCACCAGGCGGGTCACGGCGGCGGCGGCCGGGGCCTGCGCCGCGGCGCCATCGGTCTTGGGGGCCGCGGCCGCGGCGGCGCGGGCCTCGCGGCGGGCGCGAGCGATGCGCAGGCCCGCCCAGCCCGCCGCAATCAGGGCCAGCGGCAAGGCGAACAGGTACAGCCCGATATCCACGCCGGTGGGCAGCGTGCGCGATTCCTGCCACCAGATGATGACGCCCAGCCAGACGACGCCAAACACCAGGGCCAGCACGAGGCCGGTCTTCAAGAGGCGGCCCATCATTGCGCGGCTCCGGCGTCGCGGCGGATCACGCCGGGGCGGCGCAGCTCGGTGTGGCCGAAGTCCATCAGCTTCCAGCGGCCGCCCCAGGTCAGGCCGACGCGCTCGGCGGTTTCGCCGAACAGTTCATAGCCACGCATGGCCCAGGGGTCTTTTTCGGACACCACCACCTTGCCGTCGCGCAGGAACGCGCTGTCCGCGGCCAGGCCGTACTGGTGATAGCTCTGGTAGGCGCCGGCATTGGTCACGTGCGATCCCTTGGCGGCCAGTTCGGCCTGGCGTTCAGGGCTGCGATAGCCCTCGATCAACACCATTTCGTAGCCATGCTCTTCACGCATGACGCGATACGCGGCCAGCAGGCGCTGGCGGTAATCCGCATCCAGCAGGTTCCAGTCGCGGCTTGCGCCGCCCAGGTTCGGACGCACCAATTCAACCTCGCGCGTAGTGAAGACTTCGGGGGGCAGGGGCGGCGGCGGCACCAGCCTTTCGCCCGTCAACAATGCCTGGATTCTGGGGTCCGGACCGGCCATCCGGTCCTCGTAAATAAATGTGTGATTGTGTCGCATGACGAAAGCGAAAAGGGACGGAAGCAACACCACCGCAAGCACCGCGGCGATCTGCCAGCGGTAGATGGAAAACGTATTTCCGGCCCTGCCGACGCCTGCTCGTACCACTTGCGCCGAGCCCCCGACCATACCCCCGGCATGGCCCGCGCCACGCGTCACGCGGCGGCGAAATCCCTGCGCGAACGCACGCGCGCTTCGCGCGGTTGCGGCCCGCAAGGACGGGAAAACCAGCAACGCGGAAACGCCTATCGCGAGCAGAAAATATAGGGGCAGTAGAACTAGCAACGGTATCCCTCAATCACGAAGGCGTAATCTTTTGTTCTATTCGGGATTGAGGCAAGCGCTTGGGCGTTGCAGACAGCGTCGATGCTTTAGGAATCGTAACAAGAAGCCGTGATCTAAAAGATGTCATCAGGTATTCTCGGACACCTTGGTTAAAAGGGGTTTTATGCGCCCCAGCCAACACGGGACCTCGCATGGCAGAAGACGAAAAAAGATCGCGACCACCGCCCTCTATTCCAAGTTTGCTGGCCGGGCGCTCATCCACGCCGGATGAGCGGCAGTCGTCGCGCATACTCGCCACGCTCGAAGGCCGCGTGCCCGACGCCGAGGTCAAGCACCTGCCGCCCAAGACGCGTTCCAAGACACCGCTGGTGGTGTTGCTGCTGCTGTTTCTAGGCGCGGTGGGCGCGGGCTTGTGGGCGGTGTACGACACGGCGCAGTTGCCTGTGGTCGTGGCCCGCGCGGACGCCGATGTGTCGTCCGGCCTGCCCACGTCCGGCGCCGCCGTGCCGGGCACTTCACCGTCAGGCGCCACGACGCCGAACGCCGCATTGCCGACGGCCTCGCTCAATCAGCCGGCTGCGGGGCAAGCGCCGGCGCGGGCCAATGCCGAAGCGCCGCCGTCCAATGCGGCCACCATCATCGAAGACCATCCGCTGGCGCAACTGACCCAGCCCGATGCGCAGGCCGACTTGCGCGAGCCCGCCAATCCGCTGGCCGCGCTTGCCGTGACGGCCGCCGCGCCCAACAAGCCTGCGGCCGCGGCGTCGGCCAAGGCGCCTGGCCCGGCCCCGCAGCGCACCGAGCGTGCGCGCGACGGCTCGGTAGCCGCGGCGACGGCGGCCGCCCCGCAAGCCACGACGGCCAAAGGCGCGCCCAAGGCCGCCGCCACGCCCGCGCGCGGCAAGGCCGCGCCACGCAGCGACAGCGACGCCGCGTTGTTGGCGGCGTTGATGTCCTACGGCCTGCCGCCCGCATCCCCGCCCGGCACCAAGGTCTACAAGACCGACGGCATCTTCGTGCGCGAGCTGCCGGGGGCTTCGCTGTCCACCCGCCTGGGGGAATGCCGCAAGCTCGGTTTCCTTGAAAGCGAACAATGCCGCCTGCGCGTTTGCGCGGGCCACTGGGGCACCGCTCCGGAATGTCCCAATGCGCAAGCTCACACCGAGCCTTGAGCGCTGCTGAATAAGGTTTTCCCCCGTGATGGATACGACCGCGACCGCCGGCCTGTTCAATTCCGACGCCCGCCTCTACCGCCTGCAAGGCGAGGGTGCACTGGCGTCGCTGCATGTCGAAGGCTGGACCGGCCGCGAGGCGCTGTCGGGCGTGGCGCAACTGCGCGTGGTGGCCCTGTCGGAGGACGCCGGCCTGCCGTTGCAGGACATGATCTCGCGCCCGCTAACACTGTGGACCACGCGTGCCGACGGCAGCCAGTTAGGCCGCAGCGGCGTGGTGCGCGAAGCGGAACTGCTGGCTGGTGACGCGGGCCTGGCGCGCTACCGGCTCACGGTGGCGCCGTGGCTGTGGCTGGCCACGCAGCGGCGCGCCAGTCGCCTGTTTGAAAACAAGCCGGTGCTGGACATCGTGCGCCACGTGCTGGACACGTACGAAGGCTACGTCTACCGCATCGCGGCCGACGTCGAAGGCGCGCTGGCCGACCTGGCCCCGCGCCCCTATACCACGCAGTATCGCGAGACCGACTACGCCTTCGTGAGCCGCCTGTTGGCCGAGGCCGGCCTGGGCTGGACCGTGCTGGAAGATGCCGAGGTGCCGGCGCGCCACGTGGTGCAGATTTTTGCCGACAGCCGCAGCCTGGCCGAAGACGCGGAATCGGCCAGCGGCGGCGTGCGGTTCCAGCGCGCTAGCGCCACGGAGTCGCGCGACACCGTGCAGGCCCTGGTGCGCCAGCGCCGCCGCACGCCCGACAGCATCACCGTGCTGGGCTGGCATGACAGCGGCAAGCGCGCGGTCGCCGCGCAGGCGCTGGTCAACGCGGCCAGCGGGCAGGACGATGCGGCGGGGCTGGACTGGTACGACGTTGCCGGCCACGGCGGCTTTGCCAACGAGGCCCAGGCCCGCCGCCAGGCGGAACTGGCGCGCGAGGCCGTGCGCGCCCGCGCCGAGACCTTCGCCGGGCGCGGCGTGGTGCGCACGTTCCGCTCGGGCACGCGCTTCACGCTGCAGGACATGTCGTCGCTGGGGCCGACGGGCGAAGCGGGATTCGAGCCGGTCTTCGCGCTGGACTGGATCGAGCACGTGGGCATCAACAACCTGCCGCCCGACACGCGGGCGCCGCTGGCGCAGCGCCTGGGCGGGCTGGAGGCGTACCTGACGCTGGACGGCGAGGCGGTGGCCGCGCCGCAAGAGACCCTGCGCGGCGATGATTCGACGTGGGATGAGGCCTCGATCTCCCCCGACCCCGCCGTCCTCGCCAAGGCCCGCGAAGTCGGCTACGCCAATCGCTTCGAAGCGGTGCGCTGCGACCGCCCCTGGCGTCCCGCCTTGCCGGCAACGCGCGGCGCCCGCCTGGGCGGCGCGCCCTCGGTCCATGGCGTGCACACCGCCGTGGTCACCGACGCCGAAGGCGGCACGCAACCCAAGCAAAGCGACGAAATCCTGCGCAACAAGCGCGGTGACGTGCGCATCAGATTCCATTGGCAGGCGGGCAGCCAGGACGGCGAGGCCAGCAGCCGCTGGGTGCGCGTGGCGCAGCGCCAGTCGGGCGCCGGCATGGGCATCAGCTTCGTGCCGCGCATCGGGCAAGAGGTGCTGGTGCGCTTTCTGGACGACGACATCGATCAGCCCATCGTCGTGGGTGCGCTGTACAACGGCCGCGGCGAAGGCGGCACGCCCGCCACGCCCGGCGGGCGCGCAGGCAGCGCGGCCGATACGCAGGTCTACGCCGCGGCGCGCGACAACGCGCCCAGCGCCCAGGCCAACCTGGCCGCGGGCAACGCGCCGGCCTGGCACGGCGCGGCCGCAGGCGAAGACAACCACCGCAACGCGGCCGCGCTGACCGGCTTCAAGAGCAAGGAATTCGGCGGCGCGGGCTACAACCAGATCGTGTTCGACGACACCGACGGCCAGCTGCGCATGCAGGTCAAGAGCAGCCAGGACGCCTCGGAACTGAACCTGGGCCATCTCATCCACCAGGCCGGCAACTACCGCGGCGGCCTGCGCGGCGTGGGCGCCGAACTGCGCACCGACGCCTACGGCGCCGTGCGCGGCGGCGCGGGCGTGCTGCTCAGCACCTACAGCGCCACCGGCGGCAACGCCAGCGCCGTGGGCGATGCGGCGGGCGTACAGGCGCTGGCCAGCCAGACCGAGCAGATGGCGCGTTCGCTGGACGGCGTGGTCGGCGCCCACCAGGGCCTGCGGCTGGCCACGGCGCTGGGCACCAAGGGCCCGCAGGCCAGCGTGCTGGATGGCGAGAAGGCGCCGCTGGCGGCCATGCACCGCGCGGTCTCGGGCACGGTCGCGGGCGACAGCCTGGAAGGCGCGCGCGGCGATGCCGCGGCCAGGCACACGCAGGCCGCGCAGGGCAAAGTGCCGCACCCCACCGATCCCGTCGTGCTGATGGCCGCGCGCGCCGGGCTGGCACAGATCGCGGCCAAGCACCTGCAAGTGACGGCAGGCGAGGCCGTGCACTGGTCGGCCGGCAAGGACCAGAACCTGGCGGTGATGGGCGCGTTGCGCCTGCACACCGGCCAGGGCCTGGGCATCGTCGCGGGCCTGCAGCAGGGCGGGGCGGACTCGGGGCTGGACCTGATCTCGGCCAAGGGCAACGTCGACGTGCAGGCCCAGCACGACATCCTGCGGGTACAGGCGCAGAAAGACATCACCATCGGCAGCGCGCAGACCGCGGTGGAATACGCCGCGCCCAAGCGCATCCGCATCGCGACGGCAGCGGGCGCCAGCATCGTGCTCGAAGGCGGCAACATCACCGTCACCGCGCCGGGGCGCATCGACGTCAAAACGGGCAACAAGCAATTCGCCGGGCCAGACCGGCTGCCCTACGCCTTCCCGCAGTTCACCGTGTGCAAGCAATGCGTGCTGGATGCGCACGATGGCGTGCAGTCCATCACCGACAAGGCATGACCCGCATGATCGATTGGGAAACCCGGCTGAACGACACCCTGGCCGCAGCTGCCGAACTGACTGCCGGCACCGGCGCCACGCTGAACACCTACCTGCTGGTGGATTTTCGGGGTCGCCCCGAACTGGCCGAGCCTGTGCGCGCCAGCGCCGATCTCAGCCATGGTTCGGTCTGGGTCGGCACGGACCTGGCCATCTACCAGGACATCGCCCCGCTGCTGATCGAGGTCGATGACCTGACCCGCTTCGAACTCTGGCGCGGCCAGGACGAGCCGCGCGCCTCGCAGGTGCTACGCCTGCTCGACCGGCTGCATCAGACCGAAGGCGGCGAATATGCGCTGACGCACATCGTGTCGCCGTTGCCGCTGGCCGAACTGATGGCGCACTACGCCTATTACACCGACTACGGTCTGCCGGACGGCCGCGAGTATTACCTGCATTTCTACGACGGCCGCATCCTGGACCGCGCCATGCAGGTGTGGACGGATCGTGAGCGCGAGCGTTTCCTGGCGCCGGTGAACCTGCTGCGCTACGCCCGCCGCGACGGCTCGGTGGCGCAATGGACCGGCCTGGGCGATCAACTGGAAACCGGGCTGGACGCGCCCAGGCAGCAGCCTTTTTCGCTGGCGCAGCACGAGGCCCTGCTGGACCTGGACTACCCGGACAAGCTGGCGGTGCAGATCTGCCGCATCTACCTGGGCGTGCTGGGCAGCGACTTGCGGCAAGACGAGCTGTACACGCGGGTGCTGGCGCAGATGGCGCGCGCCCGCGCCTACGGCATCCAGACCGAACGCGACATGCTGGACTACGTGGCGTGGGGCATCACCATTTCCCCGCGCTTTGATGAACACGAGGCGATTGCGCCGGCCTTGCAGGCTTTCCAGGCACGCGGCGAAGGCCTGGCGCAGGCGCTGGCGCACGTGCCGGACGCCGTGTGGGATGGGTTGCTGCGGGCCGAGCAGGACCAGGAAGAGGGGAGTGCGGTATGACGCTATTTGCAGGCATGACGTTGCGAGGGAGCTCTGATGCGTAAGGGCCTGATTCTCGTATTGATGTGGTTGGGCTTGTTGACCGGCTGCAATAGCGAACCGAATTACCAGGGCGTCACTTTCGTGGTGTTCAACTACACCCCGTGGGATCTGGCCAGTGTGCGAATCACGGATGCCGATGGCCGAGCCGCCAGCATGGGCGCCATTGGCGTTGGTGGAGGTGAAGGGTCAGGCTCTTGCTGCTACACCCTCAAGGGAACGGACTTTTCGGTGGCCTGGCGAGGTGCCGACGGCGAGGAGATCAGGAAACATGTCTACGATGAAAAACTCGACGACGTGTTCTTCAACAAGACAACGACGTTGCACTTCCCCGCGACTGAAGTGCCGTCGGGCAAGGGGCCGCTTTATCTCCAGTTGCATATCTATCCCGATGAGCACATGGAGTTGGCCCTCGGGCGAAAACTGCTGGGGCAGACTCGCCTGCCACTCGTCGATACGACGGACTGGCTATACGAAAAGTACAGGAGCGCTCTGTCGGACTATCGCAGCGATTCGGAACTGTTGCGTGTTGTGGGCAAGGTCGCAAAAAAGGCCTGGATCAAATACCGCATAGAAGACGAAAGCGACATGAAGCAGTACATGTACCTGTATTTCACGGTCGCGTCGAACTTTGATGCCAACCCGGAAGTCGCCGAAATTCTTGCCAGGCCGGGTAGAAAACCCGGGGATTTCGCACGGACAATTTCGGGTTTCTCTCCAGAAAAAATAGACCAACTGCGGGCGACCGGTACGCCGGCGGGAGACAAGAATGGCTGATAACAATACGAATCTGGCCGCTGCGGATCGGACGCCAGCCTCGGTGCTGAAGGCTATGGCGACGAGTCAAAATGCATATCCCAGCAAAGACTGCCAGGAGTGCGGGGCAGTCATCAGGATCGGCTTCTTCTTCGACGGGTTTGGCAGGAGTCGCGATGTTGATCTGTCCCATCCCACGTTCTATTCCAATATCTGCCGTCTCTGGGACGCGCACTACGAGCAAAAGGATACTGGCCGTCCCGTCAACCAGTTCTGGTTCCGTTTCTACTATTCCGGGTTGGGAACCGAGCTGAACGAGGACGCCAAGAGCGACGATTTCATATACGCCGCGACGGTAGCGGGAAAGAAGCTGCTTGCCGAAGGAGGCAAGAATCTCACGAGCGCAGGCAAGAACATCACGCGTCTGGACGAAATTCCCGAGCGCGACGCATTGAAGCGGTTGCGCAGCGCGACGCAGAAGATGATCAAGGAGGGGTCTTTTTCTCCTGTGGTCAAGGCATACAAGGACGTCGTGAAAGACGTTCAGACACTGCCGGACAAGATGGTACGCATCTGGAACGCCTGGGACCCCGAGCGCCTGGTCAACCGGGCGAAAGGAACCGTGCGTGGATTTTGGGCGGGCTTCAAGAAAAACCCGTTGAAGGTGGCCTGGACGGCGGGCAAAGAGGTAGTCAAGAGCGTGGCGCTTGAAGGGGTTCCCGTTATCCGTGACAACGAAACGGTGGCCTACATCATGGGAACGGGGGTCGACGTCCGCGTGGATGCCGCCCTGCGCCAGCTTGTTGCTGCGCACGAGTCAGTCAGTAGCGAGATGAATAACGTTCGGCGCATCGAGATCTCGGTATTTGGTGGAGATCGAGGCGGAGTGATGGCCCGTCAGTTCATCAACGACGTCGTCAAGAAATTCCACCGCCGGCATGACAAGGATCTGGCCATCCTTGGAAAGAATGGCGCTCCCGATACCGAAATCAAGATCCGCTTCCTGGGCCTGTTCGATTCCGTGTCATCGATCATGGCTGAGAATGCCTTTCTTGGGTTCCTGCCGCTCACGGATTTCATCAAGCAGACGCACAAGGATCGGACATTGACGGTGCCCGGCGCGGTCGAAAAATGCGTCCATTTCGCTGCCGCGCATGAACTGCGCGCCAATCAACGTCTGGACAGCCTGGAAAAGACGCGCGGCGATCAGTATCTCTATCCCGGGTCCAGCGGGGATGTCACAGGGGTGGGGCCGGTGGGTACCCTGGGTGCTCGGACCGAGCTTTCTCGGGTTCCATTGAGGGATATGCTCAATCTGGCGCTTGCTCAAGGCGTCGCGCTCTACAGCATGGAACAGCTGTTCGAGAGACGGCCCGTCGTATTCACCATGTTCTCGCTGGCCGCGCAGATCAAGGACGGCGGGACCAGCCAATCCATCACAGAACTGGTCGACGCCTATCGCGGCGTCGTCAAGTACGAGCCGGGTATCGATTTCATGCCCCACATGGAAGTCTTCCTGCGCTGGCTGGCCGTCCGCTATCAAGACCCGGTCTTCAAGAGTGAACTGGCCGACCCCGCCGAAAAGTGGATCAAGGACCGCGATTTCTTCACCCCCGAACAGGAATACAACGAAGAATTCCGGCGCGTGTCGGCCTTGCCGGCGGACCAGCGCAACAAGCCCGAAAACACGGCGCGCCTGAAAGAGCTGGAAGCGCTGAAGAACGAACGCTGGGACCGTGCGGTCGAGAGCCGCGGCGAATTGCCGCCCAAGCGGTTCAAGCCGTTGTGGCAAAGGCTGGAAGAGGAATACCGCGAGCTTGAAGACGCCGAACGCACTGACGCGCAAGCCGAACGGCGCAAGGAAGATCTGCGTCGCAACAACCCGGATCTGGTGCGCAAGATCGAGCAGGTGAACCAGATGCCGCGCGACATGCAGAAGATGCGCAACGACATCATTGTGCGCAATGGCGGCACCTTGACCGAGGCCGACCAGCCCAAGGACCCGCTGGCCGACATGAAGGCCAGGCGCGCCACCCAGCAGCGCTTGCTGAACGTCTGGCGAGAGGCTAGCGCGGGCACCAATCCGTTGCCCCCCAAGGTCATGGCCTTGTTCGATTTCCTGGTGCACGATGCCATGCTGAGCAGTTGGCCGGATCACCTGCTGGCCAGCACGTCCCTGTACTTCCGGGTGCGCGACAAGGACATCTTCGGCAAGACGGACTACAAGGCCGAAGAGGCCAAGCTGAAGTCCGACACCGAATCGGCCGCGCGGGTGGACCAGATGCAGGCGCGCATGCAGGCCAACATGAACGGTATGACGCCGGCCCGGCCCTAGGGGTGCGCCTTGACGCCGCGCAGCTTGCGCCAGAGATGCTGCTTGATCCTGCTGCCGTAGATCCAGGACAGGATCGTCAGCGCGGCCAATGTCAGCGCGTACGGGGTCTGTCTGTCGTAGGGGGGTATCGGATTGAAGCGCGAGATCACGCTGGATATCTCGTCCGGCAGAAAATCCGCGATGGCCAGGGTGCTGAAAAACGCGGCGAGGATGGCGCCGCTGAGACGCGGGCGTTCCGCCGGGATGACCTCTTCGTTCCAGCATGCCCAGTACACCAGGTGCAGCAGCTTGATCACGAGCACGATCAGGGCGATCAGCGCGAGCAGTGCCAGAGCGATCAGCAGCGCGAGTATTTCGGGCGGGATCATGCGGGTGTGCTCGCTGGCTCAGCGGGGCGGCCGGCCTATTTCGCCGCCTGCACCTCGATCGTCACGGTGTTGGACCGCACGCCGTTGGACTCGATATACACCTCGTAGGTGGCGGGCGTCGTCGGCAGCTTGGCCTGGGCGGCCAGGTCGGTGCTGAACTGCGTGCCCACGCTGATGCCCGGGCTGATCGGAATACCCTTGGGCGGACGCGAGCCCGGAAGGGTGTCGACCTCGACGCCGGGTGGCGGGGAGGGGCGTTTGTATTCATAGGCCACCCCTTCGTACACCGCCTTGGTCTGCGTATTGACGGCCACGAAGCGCGGCAGCTTCTGGTTCTGCGACACGGGGATGATGCCTTGTGCGCAGACGGGGATCACCAGCGCGCCGGACGCCTGCGGCCGCACGCGGGCAGGGGCGGCGATGTTCAATTGATCGTCGCTGCCGCGGTTGGGCGGAATGCAGGCGTGGTCACGCACGGTGCCGATAGGGGCGGTGGCGAAGGCGGGCGGGTCGGTCCAGTCGGTGTTCATGGAAGCGGTCGAAGGTGCGGATGAGGAAGAAGGCGGGCCACCCACGGTGCGCGCCGCCGCCGGGGTGGCGGGCAGGGCGGCCGCCAGGGTCGCTGCCAGGGTGGCAACGCCCAGCAGGGCCAGGGCCGGCGCCAGGCGGCGCCCGGGCTTAGAACGAGGGCCAGCCACGGGACATGTCCACTTTGCGCACGGCCTTGGCGCAGTTCACGCAATAGCGGATGCTCAGGCAGTCGCCGCCGAACATCACGCACGAGCCGGTGTAGGTCGGGGTGGCCTGGCTGGCAGGCAGGCCGAAATGGCAATGGTTGCCGAATTGCGAATAGAAGTACGGCCCCTTGTCCAGCTTCGAGGCGTCCATGTCGGCCTCGTCGGGATGCGCCTGCACCCATTCCGGGCCGCTGGGCACCATGCCGATCAGGTGGCCGATTTCATGCACCAGCGTCTGCTGCTGGTAATCCATCGTGACCGGCTCCCACGGCGACATGGCGGCCACGCACAGCAGGTTGCTGTTGTAGAAGGCCACGCCGGCCGCCGCGCTTTCCATCAGCCGCACGCGCAGGATGACCTTGCCGTTGGTCGGCGTGGGCAGCAGGCCGGCCATGCGGATATTGACGGCGCTGCATTCCTTTGGCGCCGCGGCGTCGTAGGGCACCGGCGTCAGGCGGTCGCGCGGAATCGGGATCTGCCTGACCCCGGCCGCGGGGTCGGTGTATTCGAACAGGGCTTCGACCAACCAGTCGGTGTTCGGCTCGATGTGGTGCCAGAGGAAGCTGACGTTGCCGTCGGCGCTGACGAACTGGATCAGTTTGTCGGCGGCGCCTGGACCGGTCACGGCCTGGACGTAGATCGGCTGCACCGGCAGCATGGAGGCCAGCCGGTCGACGTGGCAGACCACGATGGTGTAGGGCTCGTGCGACGGGCCCTGCGAGCGCGGATAGATCGCGCGCGCCAGTTGGCGCAGCCGGGGGTCGCCGTCGTCGGTGAAGACATCGGAATTGGCGTCGCCGCGCCCGCTCACGGGTGGCAGTTGCACCACGTCCACACCGTGGCGAGCATACTCGGTGGCGGTGGGCTGGAATCCATGCGGACGCGCCAGCGTTTCCGGGCCGGGCAGCATGAGTTCCTGGATGTAGATGCGCCGCGCGGTCTCGACCAATTCCGTCGAGATGATCTGGTTCTTGTCGTTGACGACCTCGAACAGATAGGTGTTCAGGCCCGCGGCGGGCAGGGTGATGTCGTCGACCACCTTGGTGCCGTCCGGGTCGGTCACGTAGCTGTACGACCGCTGGTTGGGTTCGCGGTAGAGCGGCTGGCGGCTCAGTTCCCGCGCCGAATACACGGCGTTGCCGGGGCGCGGGCTGACCTTGACGGTAAAACGGTGCTGCCCGGCCTTGTCGAAGCGCACGCGGATCTTGGGCTTGTTGGTCTGGCGGTCCAGGCTGTTGAGCGCCTGGCCGTCGTTCCAGCGTTCGGCCGGCTCGGTCAGGTTGACGTATTGCAGCTTGGCGCCGCTGCGGGCCTGGTAGGGCGACGGCGTGGACGCAGGGCTGGGCGGGCCTTCCGCATTCTGGCCGGCGTCCTGGCCGACGGGGCGTGCCGCGACGCCGGGCAGCGTGATGCCGGCCGCTTCCATGACCCGCTTGGCCAGCCCGGGGTAAGGCGAATTGGCCACCGCCGGGATGTTCATGATCGTCTCGGCCACCTTGGGCAGCGTGACGCTGGCAATGTTGGGCGATTGCAGGATGGCGCCCACCACCGACGGCACGGCCGACTCGGTCAGGCCGGGCGTGCTGAGGATGGCGCCGGCCACCGCGGGCAGGTTGCTTTGGTTGACGTCGGGCATCGACAGCAGCGAGTTCACCGCCGATCCCAGCGCGGCGCCGCGGTCGCCCATGGCGCCCATCGCCTGGGTCATCACGGGGCCGATGGCCGAGCCCACGCCGCCGCCAGAGGCCGTCAGGTTCGATGCAGCCGACAGGGCCGAGGCCGCCGACGCGTGGCCCATGGCGCCGGCAGCCTGCGCGGCCATGCCGGTGGCGGAAGACGCCATGCCGGCGGTCTGCGCTGCCAATCCGGAGGCGGCCGCGGTGGATGCGCCTGCGCCGCCCGCCGCCCCACCCGATGCCGCACCGGCCGCGCCGCCCGATGCACCGCCGGACAGCAAGCCCGAGGCCTTGGCGCTGATGTCGGCTGCCTGCGAGGCCATCTGCGTGGCTTGCGTGGCCGCACCGGCCGCATTGGCGACGCCGGCCGGCATTGCGCTGGCCAGGGCCCCCGTGGCGCCCTGCGTCAGGCTGGCCGCGCCGCTACCCATCAGGGATTGCGCCGCGTTGCCGGCCGTCGATTGTGCGCCGCTCATGAGGGACGGCGTGGCGCCGCCCATCAGCGAGGGCGTGGACCCCACGGCCGATTGCGCCAGGCCGCCGACCTTGGCCGCGGCGCCCGATGCCAGGCTTGTGCCGGCCTCGGTCACCGACCCCATGGCCTTGCTGGCCATGGCGCCCAGGTCCTGCACCGGCTTGAACGCGGCGTTGGCCAGGGACTTGGCCTTGTCCATCATGTTTGACGCGGTATCGCTGGCGGCCGACAAGCCGCTGGACAGGCTGGCGGCGCCGCCGGCCAGGGCCGAGCCGATGCCGCCCAGCGAAGACGCGCTGCCGCTGGCGGCTGCGGCGTCGGACGCGCCTGCCGCATTCAGGGCCTGCCCGGCCCCGGTGGCCACCGCCTTCATGGCCGCGGGGCGGTGCACCAGTTCGGCCGTCACCAGCATTGGATCGCCGACCTGGCTGGACGGCAGTGCGGGCAGGGCGGCGGCATCGCTGGCCGGCCCGATCAGGTTGTGCGAGGCGCCCTTGACGGAAAACATCCCCGGGCCCTTGAAGAGAATGTCGCCACCGTCCATGACGATACTGCCGCCGGCCGCTTGCAAGGTGATGCGCGTGTTCGCCAGGATCTCGATGCTGTCGGTGGTGGACGTGATGGTGATGTCCTGGCCCGCCAGCATTTCCAGCATGTCGGTATGCGCATGGATCGACACCGGCGCGTTGGCGGCGATGGCGCGCAGCCCGCCGTCCTGCACGAACAGGCTGGTCGAGCGGCCCGACGCGCTGGCAAAGGTCTGGCGCGCCGCGACGTGGCCGTCGGCCTGCGTCGTGGCGTGCAGGTTCTCGCTGGCATGCAGGATGGCGCTGGCCGGGGTGGACAGGTTCAGCGAACTCGGCGCGTCGATCAGTAGGCGGGCGCCGTCGATGCGTTCGACGGGGTCGCTGCCGCTGCGTTCATTGGCGCTGGCCTTCACCGCCTGCTGGCCGCCGACGCTGCCGGCGTACCGGCCGTCGGCCTTGGGGTCCACCGCCTGGATCAGCGGATTGAATTGTTCGTTGGCCGCCAAGGGCCGCGCCTGGCTCCGGGTGGCCAGGTTGTCGATGCGCTGCGCGGAATGCTGCGCGCCGCGCAGCAGCAGCAATGCCTCTTGCGTATCGGCCTGGGTCGAGCGGGCGCTTTCGCGGGCGTTGGCCGACAGCAGCATGCCCTGGCCCGAGCGCACCACGGTCCAGGCGTCGGACCGCAACTCGAAGCCGGTGCCGCGCCACTGTCCGCGAGACGCGTCGTCGGCGCCTTGCTGCACCAGGTAGCCCAGGCCCAATTGCGATGCGGCGATGGAACTGGACAGCCGCGTGCGGACCTGGCCGGCCGTGTCATCGAACAGCCACTGGCTGTAGCCGCTGCCATCCAGGCCCTGGCTGTGCCAGCCGCTGAGCGTGCCCGGATGGTTGGCGTCGGCATCCACGCCCGCCGTCCAGGGCGGCAGGTCGGCATCGTTGTACAGCTGCGCCACGACGACCGGCTGGTCGATGTCGCCATCCAGGAATTCCACGACCACTTCGGTGCCCTGGCGCGGCAGGTGGTGCGCGCCCCAGTTGGGGCCGGCCTGCGCGCCGGTCACGCGCAACCAGGTGCCGGACTTGTCATCGCCCGGCGCGTTGCCGGCGTCGTCGCCATGGCTGCGATGGCGCAGGCCGCCGGCCAGCGGGCGTTCGCCGCGCTGCCACGGAAACTGCACTTTCACACGCAGGTCGCGGCCGGTGGTGATAGCCGCGTCTTCGGCCGTCACGACGACGGCGGTGGCGCCTTCGGGGGCGGTGGGCTTGGCGCGCCAGGCGGGCAGCAGCGGGGCGGCCGCCGGCTGGGCGCTGAAGGTGTTGCGATAGGCGCCGCGCTCAAGATCGGCCGCGCCCAGCACCTGGGCGGCCTGGCTGCCCAGGTTGTTGGCGGCTTCGTGCTCGACGTGCAGCAGGGTATAGCGGTTGCCGCCCAGTTCGTCCATGGCGCTGCCCGAACCCTGGGCATAGCGGTCGTGCTGCGTCAGCGTGAAGGTATGGCCCGGCGTCATCTGGCGCGCCGTGCCGCCGCCGTCAAAGCGCAGCATGCGCGCTTCGAACGCCTGCAGGCTGCGGGCGGCCTGTTGTTCGGCCGAGTCGTCGCCCGTGTGGCGGCCATGGCCGTCGTAGTCGTAGTCTTCCAGCGCGGGCAGGGCGCCGGCGTCCAGGTCGGAGGCCGCGTGGGCGCCATGGGCCAGCAGCGTGCGGTCGTTCCAGGCCAGGCGCGTCACCGCATTCGGGCGCACCTGGCGGGCCGCGCCGAAGCGCGTGACGCTGTCTTCGGATTCGGTGGCGTCGCTGCGGTGAAAGCGCAGGGTCGCGGCGGGGTTGTCGGGCCGCGCGGTGCGGGTGTCGAACACCACCAACCGGTGCTGCGCGCCGCCACTGCCGGCCTGCTGATCGCCTTGCTGGTGGTCGAAGCGGAAGCTCAGGCCGGCCTCGGCCATCAGCCGCAGCACGAAATCCAGGTCGGTCTCGCGGTACTGCGTGCGCACGGGTCGCGGCGCGGGCGGCTCGGTGATCTCGAAGGCGAACGACGCCAGCGGGTAGTCGGCAAACACGTCGGTCAGGATGTCGGTGACCGACTTGTCCTGGAACACGAAGCTGTCACGCCGCAGCCGCAGCGTGGCCAGCCAGGGCGCGGCGTGCAGGCGGTAGCGCGCCAGGCCGCCGTCGGCGCCCAGCGCGTCCACGCCTTCCACCACGGCGTGCCAGCGGCGCCAGGTGCCGTCGGCCAGCAACAGGCTGACGCTGATTTCCTTGCCCAGGAGGGGTTCCACGTCCAGCTCGGCGGACGAGGCCAGGCAATCGAGTGTCAGGGCGAACAGTTCCGAAACGCCTTCGCGCAGGTGCAGGCGTTCGACGGTGAGCGCGTCGCCGAGCGGTGTCTGCGCCTGCAACAGGCGCGCGTTCTGGGACAGGGCGGCGACGCCCAGGCTGCTGTAGCCCGAAGGCGTGGAAGAACGGTCGGTCATGGCGTGTGGCGGAACGTGAACCTTCAGGGCAGCGAGATGGTCAGATGCGCGGCGCGCGGCCCCAGCTTGACGATGTCGTGGTACGGGGCCATGGCAGTCTGCATGTCGCCATTCAGGAAGTGGCCCATGCCCAGGAAGGCCAGCAGGCCCAGCAGGGCGAACAGGGCGCCGATGCTCCAGAGTGGCACGTCGCGCTTGAGCGTATGGGCGATCTTGTCGGGCAGCGGCCAGTGCGGCGCAAAACCGGCCCGCTTGCCGCGCAGCAGCGCGATTTCATCGCCCAGGCGCGCGGTCAGGTAGCCGAGCTTTTCCTGGCCTTCGATCATGTACTTGCCCTGGAAACCCAGCAGCAGGCACATGTAGAACACTTCCAGCGATTGCAAGCGCGGCGCGCCCTGGGCGCGCAGGTCTTCCAGGCGGGAAAAGAAGTTCTCGCCGGCCAGTTGCTCGCCGAACAGGGTCAGTTGCAGCGGTTGCAGCATCCAGGCGTCGCGGATGGAAAAGCCGGAATTGAGCACCGTCTCGTCCACGGCCGCGCAGAACGCGTACTTGGTGGCGTAGACGTCTTCGGCGGGGATGTCCAGCTTCTTGGCGCTGCGTTCGAAGTCCGCCAGGAACTGCTGCACCCGCGCCGAGAACGACGCGGCGCTGGCGGGCTCCTGCCCGCTCTTGAGCAGGAACAGCATGAGGAAACCGTCGTACAGCAGGTCCAGCAGCGATTTGGCGGGGCGCGTGCCGTAGAAATCGGCGGCGCGGGGAGGGAGCGTGGCTCCGGGCATCAACGAGGGCGCGTCGGCAGTCATGGCGGGCTCTTTCGGTTGGCGTCGGGTTGGCGTCGGTCAGCGAGTGACAGCGATCAGGTCCAGTTTCAGTTCGGGGATGCCGGACGGGGCGTAGATGGCAATGCTGCGGGCCTGCAGCATGCGGTCGTAGAGCGAGCCGCGCGTCTGCAACGTGAAATAGCAGGCGCCCGGTTTGACCGGCACCGCCGGCGGCACCTGCGGCGTGTAGGCCAGCTGCACGCCCGGCATGGCCGACAGCACCAGCTTTTCGACGTCGTCGGGCGCACCGACCTTGAAGCGCAGCGGCACGGTTTCGGCCAGTTCGCTGGCGGGCGTGGCGGCCGACACCGACAGGTACAGCGCGGTGGTCTCGTCCAGCTTGTCGGAATCCAGCCGGCCCACGTGGAAGGACGGCCGCACTTCTTCCAGCACGATAGAGAAGTAGCGGGTCGATATCACGGTGTCCAGCAAGTCGCGCAGGATGGCGTCCAGCTGCGCGAAGGCCGCGCCCGGCTGGTCGTGGCGGTACGCGGGCAGGTCGGCCAGCGTGTGCACCTTGGAAAACGTCATCAGCGCGCCGGCCAGGCGCAGCATTTCCTGGAACAGGCGTTCGGGGTGCAACTGCGGGTTGTGGAACAGGTGCGACAGCGCCGAATAGGCCTCGTTGGCGGTATGCAGCAGCCAGAACGAGGCCACGTCGCCCGAGCGGAACTCGATGATGTTCTTGTTGGGTTCGCGGTGAAAGCCGTACAGCGCATTGACCTTGGCCTGCAGCGCATCGAGCAGGCGGCGCAGTTGTTCGAACAGCGCGCCGCAGGCCTGCACCGTCAGGCTGGGGGCGATGAAGCTGGTGTCCAGCTCGTAGCCCGCGCTGGCGTTGCGGCGCACGCGCGCCACGGGAATGGTCAGGAGCGCGTCGCGCGGTTCGTGTTCGGACAACAGCCGCACGTTCTTGCGCAGGAACGCCAGTTCGGCGGTGCTGGCGTTGGTGTACAGGTCGGGAGCGGGGCTGTCGTGGTGCGCGTAGCGGGCGTCAAAGCCCTGCGCCTGCTGCGCATCGCGGTAGTTGCCGCCGATGTCCTTCATGGGGTGCAGCGCCAGGTAGAACACCGCTTCGCTGGCGCCATCCAGGCCGTCCAGCGCCACGGCGGGCGGCAGGTCGTCGTTGTGGGGCGCGTTGTAGATTTCGCCGTCGGGAAAGATGGCCGACAACTCGGTGGCGCGCAGCATGCCGTTGGCCAATGCCGCGGCATCGAAGCGCACCGTGCGCAGCCCCCACGAATACGGGTGCAGGGCCCGGCTCATTTCCGCCAGGCGGGCCTCATGGTAGGCGTCCTGGCGCTGAAAATGCTGGGGCCGCAGGAACAGCCCTTCACCCCACAATACTTTTGCTGAATAACTCACGTTGGCTGGCTCTTGTCTATGTTCTATATACAGAGGGCGTCTGTTAACGACGTGGGTTGCGGCCGGATTCAGTCAGGGCAGCGCACCGATCCGAGCCTTGATGGATCGAATGGCGCCATGCCCGGTGGCTGCACGATCTTGCCCGTGGCCACCGTCAGGGCGCACGCATGCGCACCCAGGACAATGCCGCTGTCCGCGGCCGCTTTGACTTCAAATACGTATTTCCAGCGTTGCGGCGCTGGTGCGTAAAACAAGGCGGCGACGGCGATATAACTGGCGCCCTTGGGCACTTTTTCGACGTTTTCGAAGCGCTGGCCGGGCGTCAAGGTAATCTCGCGCGACGCAATGAGACTGTCACCCAACGCCGCCTTTTCCTGCTCAGTATCAACCAATTGCGTGAGCGGTGCGCGCAGAAATGCCTCGGCATTCTTCAAATAGTATGCTTTCGTAACGACAGCCGTAGGTTGACCACTACTGGCATTCAAATTTTCTCCGGCGTGTATCGCCAATTTCACATCCGTCGGCGCATTCGGGTCCTTTTTCAGGCCTGCCGCATCCATGGCCGTGCCGGTTATTCCGGCCACGGCGCCAAGCGCCGAAACCGCTGCGCAACCAGTAATGACGGGGACTGCCGCGATGGCGATCGTGGCCGCCAAGCATCGCGATAAATTGAGATGTTTTGACATGGCTCTTTATACCGGATCATGGAGACAAACTACAGATGACGGCACGTTGAACTACATTTCGTGGCAAGTTACATGACGTAATTCCCTGTAGTGGTGTACTAACAAAAAGTTGTTGAAATACGCGGCCCTTGGTTACATCAGACACGTGCCCAAAAAATGCAACTTTCCCGGTATTTCCTCATTGGCGGTATGGCGGCATTGATGGCGGGTTGTGCGGCTACCAACAAGCCCCAGACGGACGCCGAATATAAGCAGTCGATTACCCAGGCCACCGAAACGCTTGCCTCGAAAGGCAGCGATCAGGCGGTCGTCCAATTCCAGGAAATCGCACAGCGCAATCCGTCGCGCGGCGAGCCCTGGTCGTATATCGCCAAGATCCGCTTTGATGAACAGAAGTACGGGGAAGCGATCGTCGCCGCCGACGAGGCCCTGAACCGGGATTCGGATGACTTCACCGCCAAGACGGTGCGCGCCGTCGGTGGCCTGCGGGTCGCCATGCAGTCGCTGGCCGACCTGCGCGCCGACGCGCTGTTGGCCGGCAACGCCCGCACCGACGCGGTGGCCCTGGCCGCCGCCATGCGCGAAACGCTGGGACAGGACGTGCTGTTCCCCGAAGGCCGCAAGCCGCCGCGCACCGGCACGCGCCCGCCGCCCAAGCGTCAGGACGCGCCGCCGGTCGCGCCCGCCGCCAGCGCGGCGCCTGCCACCCAGCCGGGCCAGGCCACGAGCCCGACCCAGGCCGGCAGCGCCGGCCAGCCCGCGGTCCCACCCGCTCGCCAACCCGCAGTCCAATCCCCCGGCAGCGGTCAATCCGCCCCGCCGGCCCAACCCACCGGGGGGCGAGCGCCCGACCCGTTCGGCAATCTTCTCAAACCCTGATCGGCCCGCCGGCCCCGGCAGGCCGGGTCCGCTTGCCTTCGTCACTTCGCATCCCGCTTGGAGCCCCCATGGCTAAGAAAGAAAGCGTTCAGAAAAGACTCCAGAAAGTACGCCCGCCGCGCGTCCAACTGACCTATGACGTCGAGAAGGGCGACGCGATCGAGCAGAAAGAACTGCCCTTCGTCGTGGGCGTGGTGGGCGACTTCAGCGCGCAGTCGGAAGCCGAACTGCCGCGCCTGAAAGACCGCAAGTTCGTCAATATCGACGTCGACAACTTCGACGACGTGATGCGCGGGCTGGAACCGCGCGCCGCCTACCGCGTGAAGAACCGCCTGACCGACGAGGGCGGCACGTTCGGCGTGGACCTGAAATTCCGCTCGGTCGAGGACTTCCGCCCCGAAGCGGTGGTGCAGCAGATCGAGCCCCTGAAGGAACTGCTGGACATTCGCACCAAGCTGGCCGACCTGCGCAACAAGCTGGCCGGCAACGACAAGCTGGAAGACCTGCTGGGCGAAGTGCTCAGCAGCACGGAAAAACTGCAGCAACTGACCAGCGAAGCCGGCAAGGACGGCAAGGGAGGCAGCAATGAGTAATTCCGCCGCCGCGCATAGCGCGTCCGCCCCGGCCGCCGCCGACGCGGGCCTGCTCGACCAGATCGTCGAACAGAGCCGCGTCGCCAAGTCCACCGCCGAACACGACCGCGCCAAGGACCTGATCGGCGAACTGGCCCGCGAAGTCATGAAGGGCACCGTGGTGGTGTCCGACAACCTGTCCGCCATGCTCGATGCGCGCGTCGCCGAACTGGACCGCCTGATCTCGGCCCAGCTCAGCGAAGTGATGCACGGCGCCGAATTCCAGAAGCTCGAAAGCACCTGGCGCGGCCTGCATTACCTGTGCCAGGAAAGCAACACCGGGCCGATGCTCAAGATCAAGGTGCTCAACGTCACCAAGCGCGACCTGGTGCGCGACTTCCAGACCGCCATCGACTTCGACCAGAGCCTGATGTTCAAGAAGGTCTACGAAGAAGAATTCGGCACGTTCGGCGGTTCGCCTTTCGGCGCGCTGCTGGGCAATTTCGAGATCACCCGCCAGCCCGAGGACATGTACTTCATCGAGCAGATGTCGCACGTGGCCGCGGCCTCGCACGCGCCGTTCATCGCGTCGGCCTCGCCCGAATTGCTGGGGCTGGATACGTTTGCCGACCTGGGCCGCCCGCGCGACCTGGCCAAGGTGTTCGACACGGTGGAATACACCAAGTGGCGCAGCTTCCGCGATTCCGAAGACTCGCGCTATGTCGGCCTGACCATGCCGCGCTTCTTGGGCCGCCTGCCGTACGACCCGAAAGAGGGCACCTCGGTCGAAGGCTTCAACTTCGTCGAAGACGTGGATGGCACCGACCATTCCAAGTATCTGTGGTGCAACGCCGCCTGGGCGTTTGGCGCGCGCCTGACCGCGGCATTCGCCGACTTCGGCTGGTGCGCGGCGATCCGCGGCGTGGAAGGCGGCGGCCTGGTCGAGAACCTGCCGACCCACACCTTCAAGACGGACGACGGCGAAATCGCGCTGAAGTGCCCGACCGAGATCGCCATCACCGACCGGCGCGAAAAGGAACTGAGCGATCTGGGCCTGATCCCGCTGGTGCACTGCAAGAATTCCGACTACGCCGCGTTCTTCGGTGCGCAGTCGGTGCAGAAGGCCAAGAAATACAACACCGACAGCGCCAACGCCAACGCGGTGCTGTCGGCGCAGTTGCAATACATCTTCTCCGTGTCGCGGGTGGCCCATTACCTGAAGGCCATGATGCGGGACAAGATCGGCAGTTTTGCGTCCGCGCAATCGGTCGAGAGCTTCCTGAATCGCTGGGTCTCGCAGTACGTGCTGCTGGACGACAACGCGAGCCAGGAGCAGAAAGCGCAGTTCCCCTTGCGTGAAGCCTCGGTGCAAGTGGCCGAAGTGCCGGGCCGTCCTGGCGTGTTCCGGGCCGTAGCGTTCTTGCGGCCTCATTTCCAACTCGACGAACTGTCGATTTCCCTGCGTCTGGTGGCGGAACTTCCCGCCCAAGCCCAGAAATCCTGATGCTCGTCTGCTACGCGGTTTTTAACTGGAGAGAACTTTAATGAAGGACATCTACGTCAAATTCGGCAATCCTGCGCTCAAGGGCGAGTCCCAGGACAAGGACCACCCGGACTGGATCGAAGTCGGTTCCTGGCGCCACGAGATCATTCAGCCGCGCTCGGCCACCGCTTCGACCTCGGGCGGCCATACCGCCGAGCGCACCGAGCACGGTGAAATGGTCTTCACCAAAGACCTGGACGTGGTCAGCCCGCTGCTGTATCAGCACGCCTCGGGCGGCACCACTTTTGACGAAGTGACCATCGATTTCCTGCGGGCCGACGGCGAGGGCAACCGCGTCAAGTACCTGGAAATCAAGCTCAAGTACGTGATCATCTCGCGCGTGGCGCCGGAAGTGGTCAGCGAAGGCCTGCCGCACGAATCGTTCTCGCTGAAGTACGCCGCCGTGCAGTGGAAGTACACGCAGCAGAAGGTCGGCGGCAACCAGGGCGGCAACGCCCAGGGCGCCTGGAGCCTGACCAAGAACGACAAGACCTACTCGGTCTGAACCCGACCGCGCGGCAAGGCGAAGGCCGCGGCTCGTCCCCGGGCCGCGGTTTTCCGTAAATGAGGTCCGTGATGAAGGGATTCGAACCCAGTCTGTTCGACAAGTTGTTCGACGGGGATGGCCCGGCGCCGCATGCGCTGCGGCGCCTGTCCGTCGAGGAAATCAAGGAAACCGTCGCGCGCGACATCGAGGCCCTGCTCAATACCCGCATGGTCTTTACCGAGGCGTCGCTCAAGCGCTATCCGAATTGCCAGCGGTCCATCCTGACCTATGGGCTGTCGGACTTTTCGGGGTTGAGCCTGGCCAGTCACTACGACCGGGAATTCATCTGCCGGTCGCTGGAGCAGGCGATTGCCCGGCATGAGCCTCGGTTGACGCACGTGCGGGTGGTGCTGCAGGTCGACAGCCGCGCGACATCGGTGCTGTATTTCGCGATTACCGCGATGCTGGACGTGGGCCCGGCCCACGAGCCGGTGACGTTCGACGCGACCTTGCAGCCATCGACGCTGCAGTATTCGGTCAGCAAGGGCTGGGCCAAGGCCGCGGCGGCCGCCTGACAACATAAACGCACGCGGGCGCCGGCGGCCAACCGTCGGCGAGGAAGGGAAAGATGGAAGAACTGCTGCCGTATTACGAACGCGAGCTGGGGTTCCTGCGCGGCTCGTCGCGCGATTTCGCCCAGCGCTATCCGAAGATCGCGGCGCGCCTGGGCCTGTCGGGGGAAACCTGCGAGGATCCGCACGTCGAACGGATGATCGAGTCCTTCGCGCTGCTGGGGGCGCGCATCAACAAGAAGCTGGACGACGACTATCCGGAATTCACGGAAGCGTTGTTCGAGGTGATGTACCCGCACTACCTGCGGCCGTTTCCGTCGTGTTCTATCGCCCAGTTCGACATGGGCGGGGTGGCGGCCCAACTGACCGCGCCGGTGCGCCTGGCACGCGGCACCGAATTGAAATCCCACGCCGTGCGCGGCGTGGCTTGCCGTTTCCGCACGGCCTATGACGTGACGCTGGCGCCGGTGGCGATACGCCGCGCCGCGTTTGCGTCCACCGCCAACGCGCCGTCGTCCACGCAGCTGCCGCCGGGCGTGACCGGCCGCCTGTCGCTGACGCTGGCCTGCCTGGCCGAAACACAGAGCTTTGCCACGCTGGCCACCGACCGGCTGCGTGTGTATCTGCATGGCGAGCCGTCGTTCGTGGCGGCGCTGCGCGATTGCCTGTTCCTGCGCACTGCGGCGGCCTATATCGAGACGCAGCCCGGCCGCTGGAACCGCCTGCCCGAGGTGCCGCTGGCGCAGGTGGGCCTGGCCGAGGAAGATGCGCTGATCGATTTTCCGGCCAGCTCGCATCCCGCTTACCGGCTGCTGGCCGAGTATTTCGTCTTTTCCGAGAAATTCAATTTCGTCGACATCGACCTGGCGGCGCTGCGGCGCGCGGTGGGGCCGGTGCGCGAATTCACGCTGCACCTGCCGGTCAAGGGGCTGCGCGCCGATTCGAATACCGCGCGGCTGCTGGAATCGGCGTCGGCCGACAACTTTCGGCTGGGCTGCACGCCGGTGATCAATCTGTTCGACCAGCGCGCCGACCCGATTCGCGTGACGCATGCCGCCGCCTCGTATCCGGTGGTGGCCGACGCCCGCCGGGCCTACGGCTACGAGGTCTATTCCATCGACCGCGTGCGCCTGGTGCGGCAGAACGCGCAGGGCGATTCGGTGGTGGATTTCCGGCCGTTCTATTCGCTGCACCACGGCGAAACGCCTGAAGGCGCCAGCCATTACTGGACGGCCCGGCGCGACCCGATGGTAGCCGAACGCAGCCCGGGCTACGAGATGGAGATGTCCATCGTGGACATCGACTTCAATCCGGCGCTGCCGCAGACCGAGACGCTGAGCCTGGAACTGACCTGCACCAACCGCGACCTGCCGTCGCACCTGGCGGTGGGCCAGCCGGGCGGTGACCTGTTCCTGGAAGGCGGCTCGGTGGCGCGCGAGATCCGCATGTTGCGCCGCCCCACCCACACGCACCGCTTCCAGCAAGGCCGCGCGGCGCACTGGCGGTTGATCTCGCACCTGGCGTTGAATCATCTGTCGCTGGTGCACAGCGGCTTGCCGGCGCTGAAGGAAACGCTGCGCCTGTATGACCTGTCGCACGCGGCGGTGGCGGCGCGCCAGATCGAAGGGCTGGTGGGGCTGGACTACAAGCCCGCCACCCACTGGATGCCGGGCGAGCCGTTCGCGACCTTCGTGCGGGGCATCGAGATCCGCCTGACGATCAACGAGGATAATTTCGTGGGCACCAGCCTGCATGCCTTCGTGGCAGTGATCAACCGCTTCTTTGGCCTTTATGTGCACGCCAACAGCTTCGTGCAGTTGGTGGTGCTGTCGCGCCGCGGCGCGGAAGAAATCCTACGGTGTCCTCCATGCAACGGCGACGCGATCCTAGCGTAATCGAATCGCTGCTGGCCGAGCCGCAGCGCTTCAAGTTCTTCCAAGCCGTGCGGGTGCTGGAGCTTTGGTTTGCGCGCCAGGAAGGCACGCGGGCCAAGAATGCCGTGCCGACGCACCTGCGCTTCGTGAATTCGTCGTCGCTGGGCTTTCCCGCCAGCGAGATCGCGGGACTGACCGCCTTTGACAAGAACGGCCAGGCTTTGCACGACGCCGATGCGCGCCTGGCGGCACTGGCCGCGGGCACGCTGGGCCGGGTCGAGATCGAGCCGGCGTTCTTCGGCTTGCTGGGCGGGCAGGGCGCCTTGCCGCTGCATTATTCCGAGATTCTGAGCCACCGCGAAAGCGCCACCCGCGACCGCGGCGCGCGCGCTTTCTTCGACATTTTCTCGAACCGGGCGGCGGCGCTGTTCTACGCCGCCTGGAAGAAGTACCGTATGCCGCTGCGGCACGAGACCGAACAGGACCACCACTACCTGCCGCTGCTGCTGGCGCTGGGCGGCGTGGGCCACCCGGCGCTGCGCGACCGCCTGCATGCGGGCGAGGGCCGCGTGTTCGACGAGTCGTTGGCGCACTATGCGGCGGCGGCGCGGCAGCGACCGGTGTCGGCCGCCTATTTGCAACGGGTGCTGGCCGATTACTTCCAGGTGGCCCTGCGGGTCGAGCAGTTCGTGGGCCGCTGGTATCACGTGCCGCCCGAAAACCGTACCCAGCTGGGCCGGCCCGGCGCCGTGCTGGGCGTGTCGGCCATGGCGGGCGATCGCATCTGGCAGCGCGACCTGCGCATCCGGCTGTGGATCGGCCCGTTGTCCAAGTCGGCGTTCGCCGATTTCCTGCCCGGCGGCGCCCGCGCGCAGGCGCTGGAAAAGCTGCTGACGATGTTCGGCGGCCTGAGCTTCGAATACGAAGTGCGCCTGGTGATGGCCAAAGAGGACGTCGCCGGCAGCGCGCTGGGCGGCGACGCCGACAGCGGCGGCGCGCGCCTGGGCTGGAATTCCTTTCTTTGCACCGAACCGTCGGCGTCGGACCGCGACGACGCCAGCTACGAACTGCACACCATCCACTAAGAACAAGACAACCCAGAACATGGCCACTCCCCTGAAAACCCTGATCGGGAAACTGAACCAGACCTGCCGCCAGGCTGCCGAGCGCGCCGCCAGCCTGTGCATGGCGCAAGGCCACTACGAGGTAGACCTGGAACACCTGTTCCTGGCGCTCTTGGAAAAGCCGGCCAGCGACTTCAGCCTGGTGGCGCGCCGCAGCGGCATCGAGGCGGCCGTGCTGGAAGCCGACCTGAACGCCGAAATCCGCGGCTTCAAGAACGGCAACACCCGTACGCCGGTGTTTTCGCCACACTTGCCGCGCCTGTTCGAACACGCCTGGCTGATCGCGTCGCTGGATACGCAGACCACCCGCATCCGCTCGGGTCATCTATTGCTGGCGCTGTTGACCGAGCCGGATCTGGCCGCGCTGGCGCGGCGCGGGTCGCGCCTGTTCGAATCGTTCCGGCTGGAAGAACTGAAGCACGATTTCGCCGCGTTGACGGCGGGTTCGGAAGAGGCCGGCCAGTCGGTGGCGCTGGGCGACGGCGCCGCGCAAGGTGACGACGCCGCGCCCGCGGCTGGCCTGTCCAAGACGCCCGCGCTGGACCAGTACACCACCAACCTGACCGAGCGCGCCCGCGAAGGCAAGATCGATCCGGTGATCGGCCGCGATGCCGAAATTCGCCAGATGATCGATATCCTGACGCGGCGGCGCCAGAACAACCCCATCCTGACCGGCGAGGCCGGCGTGGGCAAGACCGCGGTGGTCGAAGGCCTGGCGCTGCGCATCGTGGCTGGCGATGTGCCGCCGGCTTTGGCCGGCGTGGCCTTACGCACGCTGGACATGGGCTTGCTTCAGGCCGGCGCCAGCGTCAAGGGCGAGTTCGAGAACCGGTTGAAAAGCGTGATCGACGAGGTCAAGCAAAGCCCCACGCCCATCATCCTGTTCATCGACGAAGCCCACACCATGATCGGCGCGGGCGGGCAGGCGGGGCAGAACGACGCGGCCAACCTGCTCAAGCCGGCGCTGGCGCGCGGCGAACTGCGCACCATCGCGGCGACCACCTGGAGCGAATACAAGAAGTACTTCGAGAAAGACGCGGCCCTGGCGCGGCGCTTTCAGGTCGTGAAAGTGGAAGAGCCCAGCGAAACCCTGGCCGCCAGCATGCTGCGCGGCATGGCGCCGTTGATGGAGCAGCATTTCGGCGTGCGCATCCTGGACGAGGCCATCGTGGCCGCGGCCCGGCTATCGCACCGGTATATCAGCGGACGGCAGCTGCCCGACAAGGCGGTGGGCGTGCTGGACACGGCCTGCGCCCGGGTGGCGCTGGGCCGCAGCGCCACGCCGGCCCTGATCGACGACGCGCGACACCGCCTGGCCCGCCAGGAGACCGAGCGTGCCGCGCTGCGCCGCGAGGCCGCCGCCGGCGCCGCGCAATCGACCCGCCTGCGCGAATTGGATGAGGAAATGGACGCCACGCGCCAGGCACTGACGGCCGCCGAGGCGCGCCTGGCCCAGGAAAGCGAGCTGGTGCGCCAGATTCATGCATTGCGTGAAGAACTGGAGGCCGCGGGCCAGGAACCCGAGCCCGAGACCGCTGGCAAGCGCCGCGGCAGCAAGGCCGCGGAACCCACGCCCGCCCAGGCGCAACTGGCCGAATTGCAGCAGCAGTTGCGCGCCTTGCAGGGCGAAGCGCCGTTGGTGCCGGCCTATGTGGATGCGCAGGTGATTGCCGAGATCGTCTCGGCCTGGACGGGCATTCCGCTGGGCCGCATGGTCAATGACGAAATCCGTACGGTGCTGGAATTGCAGCCGCTGCTGGCCGAACGCGTGATCGGCCAGGACCATGCGCTGCATGCCATTGCCCAACGCGTGCGCACCGCGCGCGCCGGGCTGGAAGACCCGAACAAGCCCAAGGGCGTGTTCCTGTTCGTCGGCCCGTCTGGCGTGGGCAAGACCGAGACCGCGTTGGCGGTGGCCGACATCCTGTATGGCGGCGAGCGCAAGCTGGTCACCATCAACATGAGCGAATACCAGGAGGCCCACAGCGTGTCGGGCCTGAAAGGGTCGCCGCCTGGCTATGTGGGTTACGGCGAAGGCGGCGTGCTGACCGAGGCCGTGCGGCGCCAACCGTACAGCGTGGTGCTGCTGGACGAAATCGAAAAGGCGCATCCCGACGTGCTGGAGCTTTTCTTCCAGGTCTTCGACAAGGGCGTGATGGACGATGCCGAAGGGCGCGAGATCGATTTTCGCAATACGCTCATCATCCTGACGTCCAACGTCGGTTCGTCGGCCATCATGCAGGCCTGCCTGAACAAGGCCGCGGACGAACGCCCGGACCCGGAGGCCTTGCAGGAACTGCTGGCCCCGCAGCTGTACAAGGCCTTCAAGCCCGCATTCCTGGGCCGCATGAAGACCATTGCCTACTACCCGGTGGATGACGACGCGCTGGCGCGCATCATCGGGCTTAAGCTGGGCCGCATTGCCGAACGCGTGCAGGCCAACCACCGCGCGGTGTTCGACTGGGACGAGGCACTGGTCGAGGCCGTGCTGGCGCGCTGCACCGAAGTGGACACCGGTGCGCGCAACGTCGACCACATCTTGAACGGCACCCTATTGCCGCAGATCGCCGAACAGGTGCTGGGCCGCATGGCGCAGGGCGAAGCGATCGCGCGCATCCGGGTGACCGCCGGCAAGAACGGCGACTTCCGTTACCGCCTGACCTGAGCCGGAGCCGATCATGCCCCAGGATGCTTCCGGACTTTCCCGCCTGTCGACCGCCGGTATCGCGCAGGCCAACCGCCTGCTGGACCTGCGCACGCCGCTGGGCGAGAACCGCCTGGTGGCCGAAACCTTGTCGGCCACCGAACAGCTGAGCGGCGGCGCCTGCCGGCTGGAAATCACCGCGCTGTCGGACGACGCGCATATTCCGTTGAAGGCCTTGCTGGGCCAGCCGGTCACGCTGCGCCTGCAGACGGCGCTGGACCGCGAGCAGCCGCGCCTGTGGCACGGCCATGCCACGGGGGCGCGTTTCCTGGGCGCCAACGGCGGCCTGGCGCGTTACGGCCTGACCGTTGAGCCGTGGCTGGCCTTCCTGCGTGCGCGGCGCGACAGCTTTGCCTACCAGGACAAGACGGTGATCGATATCGTCGAAAGCATTTTCGGCGACTACAAGGGCCAGGGCACGCTGGCGCCGCAGTGGCGCTGGGACGTGCAGGACCGCGCCACCTACGCCAAGCGCAGCCTGACCATCCAGTACCGCGAAACCGACTACGCCTTCGTCGAACGCCTGCTGGCCGAAGAAGGGCTGTTCTATTGGGTCGAGCATGCGGACGACGGCCACACCCTGGTCATTGCCGACCACAACGGCGCCTTCAAGCCCGGCCCGCAGGCCAGCGTGCGCTTTGCCCGCGCCGACGTGACCGAAACCGAAGACAGCATCCAGCGCTGGAGCCCGCGCCAGCGCTGGCAGACCAATGCCGTACGCATGGCCAGCTGGGACTACCGCAGCGCCCAGTCGCGGCCCGTGTCGGCACAGGCCGACGCCGGCAAGCTGGCCAACGCGGTGGAACTGACCAGCGATGACTATCCGGGCCAATATGCCTACGAAGACAGCGCGCAGGGCGAACGCCTGGCGCACAACGCGCTGGCCGCGCTGCGCGTGCGCCAGCAAAGCGTGGAAGGCGCCGGCACCGTGCGCACGCTGGCGCCAGGGCAGCGTTTCGAGCTGACCGGCCACTACCAGCAGGGCGGCGCGTCCTCGTTCGTGGTGATCGCCATCACGCACCAGGCGCGCAATAACTTCGACGCGGATCTGGGCCGCGCGGTGAGCGAGGCCTTGGGGGGCGGCGACGACGAAGAGGCCGATTTCTACCGCAACACCTTTACCTGCATCGGCAGCGATACCGAATTTCGCCCCGCGACCCAGGACGGCCATGGCGTGCGGCTGCATCCGCGTCCCACGGTGTTCGGCGCCCAGACGGCGCTGGTGGTGGGGGCCGAAGAACCCGTGCACACCGACCGCGATCACCGCATCAAGGTGCAGTTTCACTGGCAGCGCGGCAAGGCGTCCAGCAGCCGGCTGGCGCATCCGTCGGGTGACGAGAACGCGCCGGCCAAGGACGAACTGGGCGCCTGGGTGCGCGTGGCCGAGCCGGTGGCCGGCGGCGATTGGGGCGGCCATTTCGTGCCGCGCGTCGGCCAGGAGGTGCTGGTGGAATTTCTGCACGGCGACATCGACCGCCCGGTGGTGGTGGGCGCGCTGTACAACGGCGAGGGCGCCGAAGATGCCTCGCACAACCAGGTGCAGGCGGGCGGGGCCAACGCCACCGGCAACGCGCCGGCCTGGTTCGCGGGCGGTAGCGACGGCCATGCCCACAATGCGGTGATGTCCGGTTTCAAGACCCAGGCGCTGTCGACCAGCGGCGCGGGTACGGGCGGCTACAACCAGCTGGTGCAGGACGACACGCCGGGCCAGTCGCGCCTGACCGCGTCCACCACGCAGGCCGATTCCCGCCTGAACCTGGGGCACGTCAAGCAGCAGCGCGACAACGAACGCCTGGAAGACCTGGGCCATGGCGCCGAGCTGTCGACCAAGGAAGCCGTGGCGCTGCGCGGCGGGCAGGGCTTGCTGATCAGCGCGGACTTGCGCGAGAACGCCGACGGTGCGCTGCTGGACAGCGCCGAGGCCGCCAAGCAGATCGAGGCGGCGCTGGAATCGGCCAAGGAACTGGGCGACATCGCCATCAAGCAGAAAGCCATTCTGGATGGCGACCCGCAGGCGTTGCCGGCGCATGAAGGCCTGACGCACGTGCGCGACGTGGTCGAGGCCACCCAGGATGATGCGGCCGCGCAGGGCGGCGCGGTCAAGGTGGCGGCCTACAGCGAGCCGCACATCCAGGTCAGCGCGCCCAGCGGCATCGGGCAATACACCCCGGGCAACGCGTTCGTGGTGGCCGGGGGCACGCTGGCGCAGGTGGCGCCGGACGTGAACTGGGTCAGCAGCGCCCATCTGGCGGTGGGGGTGGCGGCCGGCGTGGTGCTGTTCACCCTGGGCCAGGAAGCGAGCGGCAGCCGCGCCGTGCAGGACCGCGGCCTGCGGCTGCATGCGGCCGGCGGCAAGCTGCGCCTGCACAGCCAGGGCGCCAAGATGACCTTGACGGCCGAGAAGGCCGTGACCTTTGCCTCGGCCAGCGCGGCCGTGCTGGTGCAGGCCAAGGAGCGCGTGCTGGCCACGGCCGGCGGCGCCTACGTGCGGCTGGAAGGCGGCGGCATCCAGTTGCATGCACCCGGCAAGGTCGAACTGAAGGCGGGCGCGCACAGCTGGGTGGGCCCGCAGACCTCGCAGGCAAACCTGGCTTTCAACGAAGCCAGCCCCTTGTGCGAAGCGCGCGTGCGCGGCGCGGCCCAGCTGGGCGGCGCCGTCGTGCCGTTGGGCTAGGCCGATTCGACATGGAAGGCGGCATGCTCGATTACCAGTCTTTTTGCACCTATGGGTTCGGCCTGATCCAGGATGAGCAGACGCGCGGCGTGCCGCCGGCGGCGGCCGCCCAGGCCCAGGCGCTGGTGCCGCCCGCGCTGCGGAAAATGCCCGGGTTGATGCCCCGGCTGCTGGATCTGTCCGCCCTGGATGCGCCCGGCAAGACGCAGGTGCTGGCCAGCCTGAACCAGGCGGCGCATGACGGCGAAGACCTGTGGCTGGCGCTGCTGCTGCAGGCCGAACGGCCGGCCGATGCGGTGGCGGCGCATTGCCGCTCGCGCATGATCGTCGACATCGCGGGGCAGGGGCCGTGTTTTTTCCGGTTCTTCGATCCGCGGGTACTGGTGCAGCTGTCGTGGCTGTTGGACCCCGGCCAACTGGCCTGGCTGTGTGGCCCGGTGCAGCGCTTTCGGTTTCACCTGGATGGCGAATGGCGCGCGCTGGATCGGCCCGACGTGGACCCGGCGCCGCGCCTTCGGCTGACGGCGGAGCAGTCGTTCGCGTTGACCCAGATGCAGCCCTTGAATGAAGTGCTGTCCGGCCTGGACAGCCTGGCGCCCGATGGGCGAATCGCCCTGGGCAAGACCGTGATGGACCATTTCCGCACCGCCCGCGAACTGGGCCTGGCGACGGCACAGGAGCGCAAGGCCTTTGCCCGGCATGGCCTTCTGGTGCACCCCGCCTTCCATCGCCACGAACGGGTGCGCGAGTGCCTGGCGGCGATGCAGCCGGATGACGACTATCCCTACCTTGCCGCGATCCAGGACCTGTCGGATGACGACTGGGCCCGCGTGCGCACGGAGCTGGAACGAACTGGAGAGCCCGATGGCCGATGATGTGAAGAACTGCGCAAAGAAGCGTTCATCGATCGATTGCGAGGAAGATTGCCCGTTTCACCGGGTGGGCCTGCCCATCATGCCGCTGCGCTATGCGGTGTTGAAAAAAGAGGACCCGTCCCCGGCGCTGGCAGGCGACATGAACATGCCGCAACTGGCCGAACGGCCCTTGGGCGACAGCGCGCGCTACGGCGTGCGCCTGCTGCGCCCCGGCTATCTGTACGTGTATGACGAAGCGCGATCGGAACTCAAGGGCTACTACGTCAACGAGAACGGCACGCTGTACAACTTTGACATCGACAAGCCGGTGGAGAACTGCGACCGCACGTTCACCTGCACGATGGATCACGAGGCGAAGGCCTCGCTCTTGACCATTCCCAACGCGCGCAAGGCCACGTTCGTGTGGCTGACGTTTTCGGACGTGCAGTGGACCAAGGACGTGTGCAAGGCCCACAAGGGCCGGCGTGGCGCGGACATGCGCGAGCGCCACATGTTCAAGTTCGACGTGCAGGCCTGGCTGTCCAGCGGCCAGCACGCCAATGCCAAGAGCATCAAGACCCTGAAGGATACGGCGGCCGAGTATGTGGTGCATCGCAAGCGCGAGCTTGATCTGCATCAGAAGCAGCAGATGCTGGGCTGGAGCACCGTCGGCTACTACGACGTGAAGGGCTGGATGGGCGAGATGATCGAGAACGCCGCCGAGGCGTTCCTGCCCGGTAAGGGGCTGATGCTGGCGCTGCCGGACAGCACCGGCATCCTGCAGGACCTGGCGCGGCTGATGCGCCTGCGCTTTGACGATTTCGTATCGAACAAGGAAGACCTGCGGCCGCTGACGGTATCGAAGTCCATCGAGTCGGTCAGCGAGATCATCATGCAGGCCGCCGAGAACGATCTGCTGCGCGACCGCGCCAAGGATGCGTCCAACTATTCGGTCTATGGCACCACCAGCCCGAACATGGCGGGCCCCGGGGGCGGCGGCAGCGCCGGCGGCATGGCAATAGGCCAGCTGGTGCTGGACATGATCAACCCGGACCGCCAGAAAGAGCGCATGGCCGAGGCCGAGAACTACCGCCACCCGACCGAACAAGAGCGCCGGACGGTGCGTTGGGATGCCTGGAAGAAGTACTTCGACAACTACGACGAGAACGCGCGTCGGGCATGGCAGAAGGATTTCGACGAGCGCCTGACCAAATTCGACGCCGCCACCATCGTGCCGATGGCGAAGGCGCACGTGGCCTGGATCACCTGCGGCGATACGCTCAATGGGTTCGAGTGCAACTACGACGTCAACAACGCAGATAGCGGCGAGGTTTTCCAGACCATTTTTTCTTTGTGCATCGACGGCACCCAGGACAAGCGCGTCTGCTTCAAGCAGTATGTCGAATGGCTGCAAGGCGATCCCGAAGACACGCGCAATCTGCTCTTGCGGTCCATGTTCCACAACCAGGATTTCGTGGTCAAGAAGGTGGTCGAGGCGCACGAGGCCGCCCTGGACTGGAAGGCCATTCCCTGGGGTAACCTGCACGAGGCCTACAAGACCGGCCTGAAGGTGCTGAGCGAAGGCCAGATGGACAAGACGGCGCGCCTGCTCGAACAGATCATGGGCCCGGTGGTGCAGGTGCTGCGATTGGGCGTGGACAGCTCGATTGCGCGCAAGCTGGCCATGTACCTGGGCTTGCTGTCGCGCCACGATGTGGTGATTGTCGAAGTCGAGGGCGGCAAGAAGACCTTCCGCGCCGCGCTGATCCGCGAACTCATGCGCCAGCATGGCGGCCAGGTGAACATGCGGCAGATGGAGCGCGCCGTGGCCGACGAATTGCGGCGGCTGGAAGTGCGCGGCGAACAGCTGGAAGGCACCGACAAGAAGCGCTGGTTCATGCTGGTGGACAGGGAAGCGGCGGCCAGCGTGCCCCGGGACGGCCGACCTGCCGACCGGGCCCGCCTGCTGGCGCAGACGTCCATGACGATGGAAGAATACGAGGCCCGCGAACTGTCGCGCTGGCGCACGACGATCAACACGGATGTGCGGGTCGGCGTCGTCAGCTGCCTGTTCCAGACCGTGGCCGTCTACAAGCTCTGGAGCGATCTGGAATCGGCCATGCCGCACGAACGCACCGATGCAAGCTGGAAGTTCGTGATCGGCATCGCATCGGCCGGCGGGTCGGTGGCGGAGGTATTGGGCGTGGCGCTGAAGGGCCGGATGGCCGCCGGCATGCGCTTGGGGATGGGCCTGGGGCTCGAATCCACCGCGTCGCTGCTGATGCGCTGGGGGAGCCGGACGGGCGTCGTGACCGGGGTTCTCATGGCCGCCTTCGACGTGAAATCCGGCGTGGATCAGATCACGATCGAGAAAAACGGCTGGATGGGCGGCCTGTACCTGGCCTCGGGGGGGCTGAGCCTGATTGTCGTGGGCGCGTTCGCCATGTCGTGGACCGTCGTGGGGCTGATCGCCGCCGTCCTGCTGATCGTCGTGGCGGTGTTGATCGAGAAATACAAAGGCAACAAGATCGATGAATGGCTCAAGCGGTGCCTGTGGGGCAAGCTGCAGGGGCAGGCCGGCGCCGATTATTACTATGGAGTACAACAAGAAGTGAACAGTCTGCGTGTGGCACTGGGAGGGGAGTGATGGACTTCACGGGGTTGCTGTCCCGGTTTCCCAACAACCGTCCCCTGACTGAATTCGACCGCGAACACCGGCTGCTGCAGAAAAAGCGCCTGGACGTCCCGCTGCTGGCCCAGCTTTGCGTGGTGAAGATGAATTCCAACAGCCTGCTGTCGGTGGACCGCTGGTTTGGGTGGCGCGGCTTCGTGGCCCTGCTCGGGGCAGTCGGTGTGGCGTTCGGCCTTGGCGTCATTCTGAAGTTGGCCTGGATCCTGGTGGTGGACGACCTGCCCAACGAGAACGGCCTCTGGGAAGCGGTTTTCTTCGGCATGGCGATGTTCGCGGTGGTGGGCGCCCTGGGGGCCTGGATCGCCTGCAAAGAGATGTTCCGCTGGACTTACTACCCCATCGCGCTGGACCGAAAGCGCCGCCTGGTGCATGTGTTTCGGCTGGACGGCACCGTGCTGACCGCGCCCTGGGACAAGATCTACTTCACGCTGGGCCGCAGCAAGGCCGCGTTCGGCATGCGCAATTGGGATATTCGCGGGCTGATCCTGGACCCGGACGGCGTCACCGTGAAGGAGACGTTTTCGTTCTGCATCGCCACCAGCCGCGTCGAAAACGCCTATTCCCACTGGGAATTCCTGCGCCGCTACATGGAAGAAGGGCCGCAGGCGGTGCTGGACGCCGTGCTGTATTGCATGCCTGTGGACGGCAAGCGCGAGAGTTTCGCCTTCAGCAAGGAACGCATCTTCGCCAACGATGCCCAGACGCCTGGCCTGATGTACGTGCTCGCGGCCCCCTTGAACTACCTGCACGCGATCATGCGCTGGGTGGTGGTGCACACCAGCAAGATACCGGCGTTTCCGCCCGAGATCGAGGCGACGCTGCAGCCTGAACCGGGCGATCCGTACGTGCGCGATGCCTCGATGAACCCCGAGGATCTGCGCTAGGGCCTGTTCACACTAGAAGGCGCCTCGCATGAGTACCCAAATGAGTGGCTATCAAGGCGCGAAGCGCAGTCGTGGCCGGCCCCCGGCGAGCATTCGCAACGCAGAGAGGCGCTCATTTGGGTGCTCACCCTTCGGGCAGGCCGGTAATCGGGCGCCAGGCGTCGTTGCGCTCACCTTGCGTGGCATAGCCACGCGGCGGCGACCGCGCCTAGCCTGGCGCCCGATTACCGGCCTGTGCGAGGCGCCTTCTAGTGTGAACAGGCCCTAGGGGACGGGCGTTGGCTGCCACCGACCCGCTCTGCAAGCTCGAAGGCCAGATCACGGGCCTGGCCCGGCGCCGGCAGAACCGTGATTTCGTGCTGGGCGTGATGGGCGGGGGCGTGGACGCCTCTGCCGCGGCGGCCAGCCTGGCCGGCATGGGCGGCGCGGCCATGGCGATCGCCAGCCTGGACAGCCGCGAAACCGCCGATTTCGTGGAATTCTCGCTGGATGGTGTACCGGTGCGCGGCTGGTTCTGGCGCTTTCCGTTCGCCGATGGCGAGCGGATCGAGCTGGTCGCCGAGCGCGACGCCCACGGCTGGATGGCCCTGGGCGCGCGGCGCAAGCACGACGGCCTGGTGGCGGTATACCCCCATTGTTTCGAGGGCCGGCGGGCGCATTACGTGTCCACATTCCGCTTCTGGGGCCTCGTGGTGGCCGTGATCTTCCTGTTCATGATGGCGCTGGACGCCGTATTCGCGCTGTTCCGGGGCACGTTCAGCGTGGCGGACCAAGGCGCGGCCTATGCCGTGTACGGCACTTACGGCCTGCCGGCACTGCTGGCGGTGTTCGGCTTTCTGGCGTGGCGGGCAGGGCGCAAGACCGAGGGGCTGGCCCGCACCGCCGAACGCATCTTTGCAGGCTTCGGTTGGGAAGACCCGGCCGGCATCAACCTGCGCAAGACGTCCAGGGCGCTGCGGCACGAGGGCGATGGCAGGGACTATGGCCTGCGGGTGTTCAGGTATTGATGGCGATGGGGGCGGCAGTCGGCCCGACGCCGGCCAGCGGCAATTAAAACCCGGGTAATATTGACGGATTAATTTAATCCGGGTAAAAATGCGTCCTGCGAATTATCGCAACAAAGGACGCAACCATGAGCACATTTGATCTGAACACCGGCGCCACCGCGGCGCTGGCCCATGAAACCGATCTGACGGACCTGCCGGTGGACGGCGAACTGCCGCCCGGGCTGGACGGCGTACTGGTCCGCAACGGGCCCAATCCGCTGGGCGGGCGCTTCGAGGGTAACGACGTGCTGTCGTGGTGGCCCCAGCCGGCGATGCTGCACGCCATTGAATTTCGGGATGGCCGTGCGATCCGCTACCGCAACCGCTGGGCCCGCACCCGGATCTGGGCGCGCGTGCATGCGCCGGCGCACGCGGACGCCTTGCCGGACACCAATCCCAACGTCAACGTGCTGCGCCATGCCGGTGAAACCCTGGCGCTGGCCGAGGGCGGGGCGCCCCTGGTGATGACCGCCGGGCTGGATTTCGGCGGCGCCAGCCAGCGCCATCCCGGCCTGGCGGCGGGCATGACGGCGCATCCGAAGGCAGACCCCGAGAGCGGCGAATTGATGAGTTTTCGCGCCCATTGGGAACGCCCGTGGTTGTGCTACGGCGTGACGGGCGCCGACGGCCAGCCCCTGGTGGACCAGCTGATCGAGGTGCCGGGGCCGTCGATGATGCACGACATGGCGATCACGGCGCGCTACAGCATCCTGCTAGACCTGAACGTCGCGTACGACTTTTCCATGCTGCAACGCGGCTACCGCATGCCGCTGCGCTGGCATGACGAACGCCAGTCGCGGCTGGGCGTGATCCCGCGCCACGGCGGACCGGTGCGCTGGTTCGAGGTGGCGCCCTGTTTCATCCTGCACGGGGTGAATGCGTATGAGGCGGACGACACGACGGTGGTGCTGGACGTGGTGCGCTATCCGGAGTACCTGCGGCTGTCGGGCAGCGGTGCGGGTTTTGAAGAGAACTCGCTGGGCGTGCTGTGGCGCTACACGATCGACCTGGCGCGCGGCACGGTCAGCGAGCGCGCACTGGACGAGGCGGGCATCGAGCTGCCGCGTATCAACGAGGGCAGGACGGGGCGACCCTACCGCTACGTCTATGCGGTGCAGCAGCCGAACAACCAGGAAATGCGCGGCGTGGTGCGTTACGACCTGGCGACGGGGGCGACGCAGCAATATCGGGTGGCGCCGGGCGACCAGAACAGCGAACCGGTGTTCGTGCCCCGGCCCGGGGCGCGGGATGAAGACGATGGTTGGGTCTTGGTGTGCGTGTACCGCCAGGCCAGCGATACCAGCGACGTGGTGGTGCTGGACGGGCGCGATCTGCAAGCCGGGCCGCTCGCGACGGTGCGCTTGCCCAGCCGGATTCCTGCCGGGTTCCATGGCGCGTGGTTGCCCAGGGAAGCGGCTTAGGGCGCTTTCTGGTTGAAGGAAGTGACGCCTGGCTCGGCAAGCGGCCGCTGGGCCAGGCCGCCGCCGTCAGCGCGCCTTGGCCCGGCTGGTCTTCTTGGCGGCGCGCGGTGCGTCTTTGACCGGCGCGGGGGCGGCCGCCGCCGTGACCTGTTCCATCCAGGTCAGGGTCTCGGTGTACGCCACGAACTGCTGCAGGTAGCCGGGCGACAGCTCGCGCATCAGCGACAGGGCGCGGTGCACCAGCTGGTTGGAATTGAGCGGTCCGGCGTTCTTGTGCACCTGTTGCTGCGACTGGCGCACCTGCCGGTCGGCGCTCAGGCCCGACCAGACTTCGCGAAAGTAATCCAGCGCCGGCAGGTCGGGGTAGGCGTCGCGGCGCGCTTGCGCGGCGGCGGCATCGGGGTCGTTGCCGGGTTCGCCGGGGTAGGCCAGAAAGGCGGCCAGCTCGGCCAGGGGGCCGCGCGGGCGCGAGGCGGGCGCGGGCCGGGGGGTGTGGCCGGCCGGATGCGGCAGGTGGTTTTCCTGGCGCGGAGCATCGCCGGTAAGGGCGGACGCATCGGCAATGACCGCCGAGGGTGCGTTGGCGGCCAGGCGGTCGGCGTAGGCCTGCATCAAGTGCGCCAGCCGTTCATCCAGCCGTTGCCGCACCGCGCCGTGCTGGTCGGCCGCGCGGCGCGCCAGGGCTTCGATGACGTGGAACGCGATCGGGTCCAGGCGGTCGTCGCCGCGCTCGCGCCAGGCGGGCAGCGTGGCGTCCGGGTCCGGCCGTGCGCGGATGTCCGTGACGGGGTCCGCCAAAGACGACTGCGCCGGGCCCAGGCTGCCGTCACTGGCCACGCGGCGGCTCCTCGCCGTTGGACGGCTTGGGGATGGGGGTGATCTCGACCCGGCGGTTCTTGGCCCGGCCGTCTTCGTCGGCGTTGGACGCCACCGGTTGTTCCGAGCCGAACGCGGCCGCAAACACGGACGCCGATGGCACGCCTTCGTCGATCAGGGCGCGCGTGACGGTCAGCGCGCGCTGGGCCGAGAGGTCCCAGTTGTCGGCGAAACGGCGGTTGCCTTCGCGCACCTGCTGGTCGTCGGTATAGCCGCTGACCATCAGGATTTCGTTGTTGGCCTTCAGGTAGGCCGACAGCGGTTCGATCAGGCTTTTCAGGACTTCGCGGCCTTCGGGCTGCAACTGGTCGGAATTCAACGCGAACAGTACGCTGCCGCTGATGCCGATGCGGCCGTTGATGAGCGTCACGCGGCCGGCGGCCAGCGGCGCGGCCAGGGCCTGTTCCAGCGTCTGGCGGCGCTGGGTTTCTTCCTGGCGCTGCTTGACTTCTTGTTCGAGCTGGGTGGACAGCTCGAGCTGCACGGCCACCACGCTGACCAGGATCAGGACGAACGCGCCCAGCAGCACCGACATCAGGTCGCCGAACACGGCCCAGGTGGGCACGGCGGGTTCGACGCCGCCGTCGATGTCTTCGCCCGCGCTCATGCGGCTTCTGCGCCGGCGGCGGCGCGTTGGGTGGCCAGCTGGCGCAGGTTTTCAACGATCTGCTTCTGCGACTGGGTGCTCAGGTCCACGACCTCGCGCGCTTGCGCGACGTAGTAGGCCAGTTGCTCGTCGCCGCGGGCAATGGACTTGTCCAGCGCGGCCTCGATGCGTTGCAGGTGCGCCACCAACGAATCGTTGGACTCGCCGAACAGGCGCACGGCGGCGCCGAAGGCATCGCCCAGGCTGGCCACTTCGATGGCGCTGCTGGCCACCTGGTCGGCCACGTCGGTCAGGCGCCCGGCTTCGGCGTCGACCTTGTCGGTGAACTGCGCGCCCACGCGGTCCAGCAGATCGGCCGACGACGACACCAGGGCGTCCACCGCGGTGCGCTGTTCGCTGGAGGCGTGGTTGACGGCGTCCAGCAGCGTCGCCAGCGTATCCAGCAGGCGGTTGCGTTCTTCCAGCATGGCGTTGTCGTAGGCCAGGCTATCCGACAGCTTCTGGCGCAGTTCGCCGATGACTTCGGCGGCAGCGCGCGGCGCTTCCGAGGCGGCTTGTACGAGGTGGCTGATTTCGGCGATGGTGCCGCTGGCGTGGGCTTCGGTCTGGGCGGCGATGCTGTCGGCGGTCTGGGCCAGCGTGGCGCAGATCTCCTGCTGCAGGCTGGCGCTGCGGGCGCCGGCCTGTTCCCATTCCTGGCGCAGCGCGTCGGCCATCGCGCCCAGCTTGTCGGTCCACGCGGCCAGGCGCGCCTGGTCTTGCGCGGCCAGCTCGGCCTGCAAGCCGGCCTGCGATTGGCCCAGCGTCTGCAGCAGCGAGGCCGAGTGCTGCTCGAACGCGGTCGAGGCAGTGGTCAGGGCTTGCTGGTTGTCGCTGGCCAGTTTCTCGTTGGTCAGTTCCTGGCGCACCTGGGCCTCGGTCCAGGCGTCGGTCACGCGGGCGGCGGCCGTCTCCAGGCGGGTCGACACGTCTTGCAGCAGGGCGGCCTGGGCCTGGGTCTGCGCGGTCAGGTCTTGCGAGGTCTGGGTCAGCAACTGGCCCAGTTCCTGGTGGCGGGCGGCGGTCTGCGCGCCGGCCTCGCGCCATTCGTGGCCCAGCTTGGCGGCCAGTTCGCCCAGCGAATCGTTCCAGGCGGCCAAGCGTTGTTCGTCGCGCGCGGCCAGGGCGGCTTGCAGGTCGGCCTGCGATTGGTCCAGCGTGCGCAAGAGCGACGCCGAATGCGTTTCGAAGGCGGCCGCGGCGGTGGCCAGGGCCTGCTGGTTGTCGCTGGCCAGTTTCTCGCTGGTCAGTTCCTGGCGTACCTGGGCGTCGGTCCAGGCCTGCGTCACGCCGCTGGCCGCCGATTCGATGCGGGCCGCCACGGTGTCGAGCAGGGCGGCTTGCGCTTCGCTGCGGGCGGCGAGGTCTTGCGTGGTCTGCGCCAGGGCCTGGCTGATCTCGTGCTGGCGCGCGGCGGCTTGCGTGCCGGCCTGTTCCCATTCACGGCCCAGCTTGTCGGCCACGGCACCCAGCGTACCGGCCCAGGCGGCCAGGCGCTGCTCATCGCGCGAGGCCAGGGCAGCCTGCAGGTCGGCGTGCGATTGATCCAGCGTGCGCAGGAGCGACGCGGCCTGCGTTTCGAAGGTGGCCGCGGCGGCCGCCAGGGCCTGGCGATTGTCGTCGGCCAGCTTGTCGCTGACTTCGCCCTGGCGCGTCAGCGCCTCGTGCCATTGGGCCGAGACATTGCCGGCGGCGGCTTCCAGGCGGGCGGATACGGTGTCCAGCAGGCCGGCCTGGGTTTGCGCGTGGGCCGTCAGGTCCTGGGCGGTGCGGGCCAGCGCCAGGCTGATTTCCTGCTGGCGGTCGGCGGCCTGGGCGCCCGCGGCCTGCCATTCCTGGCGCAGCGTGGCGGACATGGCGCCCAGCGTTTCGGTCCAGGCGGCCAGGCGTTGCTGGTCGCGCGAAGCCAGTTCGGATTGCAGCGCCGTGTGCGACTGATTCAGCGTGCGCAGCAGCGACGCCGAATGCTGTTCGAAGCTGGCAGCCGCGGCCGTCAGCGCTTGCAGGTTCTCGCCGGCCAGCTTTTCGCTGGCCTGTTCCTGACGCGTCAGCGCCGTGTGCCAGGCGTCGGACATCGTGCCCGACGAGGCTTCCAGGCGCGTGGACACGCCATCGAGCAGGGCGGCCGAGCGTTGTTCGAAGGTCTGGGCAAAACGGTCCAGCGAATCGCGCAGGTCTTGCGCCAGGGTTTCGCTGGCGGCCTGCTGGCCGGCCAGGGCCTGGTTCCAGATGCCGGCGACGTTGGCGGTGGCCGCTTGCAGGCCGGTGGTCAGGCCGTCCAGCTGGCGCTGCATCGCGTCGGTCACGGCGCCGTGCAGCGTGGCGGTTTCGCGCGACAGGCCGGCCAGGGTGGCCTGCACGGCGGGCTGCAGCGCCTCGCCGGCCGAGCGGGCGCTTTCGGCCACGCTTTCCTTCATCGACTGTTCCATCACGGCGGCCAGGCGCGCATAGGCGGCTTCGGCCTTGCCCTGGAACGCGTCCTGGCTGGCAAGCTGGCGCTCGTTCAGCGACTGGCTCTGCTGTTCCATGTTGCGCATCATGGCGTCCAGGCGGTCGACCAGCGTGGGCATGGCTTCGGCCTGCCGTTGCAGCACTTCGGCCTGGCGTTGCAGCAGCTTGAAGCTTTCGTCGCGCTGGTGCTGCTGGGTATAGATGCGCAGCGTGGTGGCGGCCTTGCTGTCCAGCAGTTGCGCGGCCTGGATGCGGTCGCGGCGGCTGAGTGCGGCCAGCAAGCCCAGCATGGCCGAGGTGGCGACGCCCGCGATGGATGTGCCGAAGGCAAAGCCCAGGCCCTTCACGGGGGCGGCCAGCGACGCGCGGATGGCGGCCAGGTCGGTGGCGCTTTCCAGCGCCGTGCCGGTGCCGCGTAGCGTCACCACCATGCCCAGGAAGGTGCCCAGCATGCCCAGCAGCACCAGCAGCCCGACCAGGTAGGGTGCCAGCGCCGGGCCGGGCAGGCCCACGCGTTCGCCTTCGATGCGCAGGCGGGTGGCGCTGCGCAGGCTGGGGTGCAGCGTGTCGAGCCAGGCGCCCAGGCTGGCGGGCGGCTGCGACAGGCCGCTGGCCGCGCGTCTGAGCGATGCCGTGGCCTGCTGGTAGCGCAGCAGTTCAAGCGCGCCGGCAAGATAGCAGGCACAGATCAGCAGGGTGACCGCCAGCGCCAGGGGATTGGTGCCCGCGTAGCCGGCGCCGATCCAGCCGGCCACGGCCAGGCCGCTGAGGAAAACAACGATATTGATCAGATACTTGGACATAGTGTCCCGGTTAGCTGGCACGAAGGGCCGCAAGCAGCCCTTCCACCGGTTGTAAACGAACATCCAATTCGGCCAGCAGCACGCTGCGCATGTCTTTGCGGAACGTCTCCAGCCAGGCGCCCGGCGTGGGCGCCGTCAAGGCGGCTTGCGGGGGCGTCCCCGCGGGTTTTGCGTCAGCGTCGGCCGCCGCGGCACCGGCCGCCGCGGCATCGGCCGCCGAAGCGTCCGCTTGCGCGCCGGCCTGGGGAGCGGCTTCGGCATCGGCCTTGGCGTCGCCTTCCGCGCTGGCCTCGGCCTCCGCGTCGGCTTCGGCCTCGGCCTCGGCTTCGGCCTCGGCCTCGGCTTCGGCCAACGCCTGCGCTTCGGCTTCAGCCAGCGCCAGGGCTTGCGCCTCGGCCTGCGCCGCGATTTCGTCCAGCGCCGCTTTCTCGGCCAGCCGCAGCCGGTCGAAATGCCCCTGCAGCAGCTTCGGAATGGCACCCAGCAGCGTGCGTTCGCGCGGCAGCAGGGCGCGGTCCATGATGGCATCCACCACCGCCAGCCGCGTCATGTCGGGCGTTTTGGCCGCGACCATGCCGCGCAGGCGGCTGCGCAGGTTACCGATGCTGGTTTCCATCGTGTGCTGCAACGACAGATAGCGCTGACGGAAATTCGCGTAATCGGCGTCATCCGCTTGCAGGGCAGCGGCGGCCTTGGCCGGCATCTGCCCCGGGATCACGCGTTTGGCGGCCGTGGCCGCGGTATCGCTGGCGATGGCATCGGCCAGCGTGGTCCGGACACGCTCGCATTCGCGCTCTTCCTGGCTGCTGAACTGGCGCGCACCGGGCGCGATGGCCGGCGGGCGGTTGTTCAGGGCGGCGGACAGCGCAATCGCGTCGGTCCAGCCGAGCCATTGGCTCAGATGATCCGACAGCGGCTGCCTGGATTCCGGAACGTCGACATCCGTCAGGCGAGTCAGCAAGCGAATGAGCGTCGGGCCGCTTAAACCTGTGCGCTGTGGGGCTTGCAACATACCACCAGAGTCAAAAAGGGGGGAGTTTACACGCTGGCGGGGGCCTTCTGGGGGGTGGAAGGCGGGGTTGCGGTTGCCGCTGCAACAATTTGTCAGTAGTCGGGGGATCTGACGGATTTTTGCCCGGCCTGGCGGGCCGGGCTGGCCGCCGCGCCCAACGGGGCCGGGCAAGGGCCGTGCCCCATGCATGCCAGCCGGGCGGGCGGCCCGCGGCGCGTTCTCTATCTAAGAGAGAAGCGCCGCGCCGTATCGGCGGTCGCCGCTCAGGCCAGGGCGCGCGGCTTGCGCACCGCCCGCAGTTTGCCGCTGGTCGCGCCGCCGCAATAGAACACGCCATTGCCGTCCGATTCCAGCCCGGACACGACCACGCCTGCGGGCAGGGCCAGGCTTTCCAGGACTTCGCCGCTTTGCGGGTCGACGTGTCTTAATTCGCTGGCGTCGTCTTCCCAGGTGCCGTGCCACAGGCCGCCGTCCACCCAGGTCACGCCCGTCACGTAGCGGTCTGAGGCGATGGTGCGCAGAATCGCGCCGGTGGCCGGGTCTACCTGGAGGATCGTGCGGTCTTTGTAGCGGCCGACCCAGAGCATGCCCTCGGCCCAGGCCATGCCCGAGTTGCCTTCGCCGTGCGGCGCGGGGATGGTGCCCAGGATACGGCCCGAGGCCGGATCGATCTTCTGGATGACGTCGCCGGCGATCTGATACAGATGCTGGCCGTCGAAGGCCGTGCCGGCCTGGGCCGCCACGTCGATGGACTGCACCACGGCGCCGGTGGCCGGGTCCAGCGCGTGCAGTTTCTCGCCGACGGCGATCCACACGCGCTTGCCGTCGTAGGAAACGCCGTGCACTTGGCTGACGCCGGGGAAGGGGCCGTATTCACGGATGATGTCTGCGGGTTTGGATTTCATGTCGATGTCCTGTTCAAGAGGTTGACGTGTCCATCCTAGGCATTCGGCGGCGGCAGCGGGAGTAACAATGTGGTCGCGAAACCGGGCAAGGGCGGCGTCATCCAGCGCCGCGCCCGGCCCCGGCCGAAAGACTGGGCGCGGCCGGCGTCGGCCAGGGCGTCCAGCGCCCGCTGCACGTGGCGCTGGCTCAGGTCCAATGCCAGCGCCAGGGCCGAGCTGGACCAGGCCTGGCCGTCGGCCAGCAGCGCCAGCACGGCAGCGTGCTTGTCCTGCACGGGGGGCGTCAGGACGGCAACCTGCTGCTCCGGCGGCGGCATCAAAGCGAACCCGCGCCGGGTGGCGTGCAGCGTCGCCAAAGGGCCTAGCGCGGCGCGCAGGCGGCCGATCTCGACACGCAGGCGAGCCCGATGGGTCTCGTCGGGGCGACGGGTGCGAAAGGCCTGTTCGATCAACACGTCGCGGGGCGCGTCGCCGGGCCAGGCATCGGCCAGTGTCCGGGCCAGGGCGAAGAGGACGGGGCGGGTGGCCAGCGCCACCGTGCGGCCGGCGCCGTGCAGCGCATAGCGGCAGGCGTCGATGACCAGCGTGTTCGAGGCGAGCAGCGCCTGGACTTCATCCAGGCGCAGCGGGCGGGGGGCCGGGGCGGTCGTCAGCAGCGCGGCCGGCGCATCCAGCAAACGCTGCGCTTCGCGCACTTCCGCCTGCAAGGCGGGGATGCCCGCGTCCTGCGCGGCCTGGGCGGCGCGGGCCAGGGCCGCCTGGGCCGCGTCGGCGCGCAGCCGCCGCATGGCGATGCCTGCCACCACCAGTTCATGCACGGTCCGCAGCGCCGGCGGGAACGCGGCCGGGTCCAGCGTCGCCAGCGCCTGTTCGGCCTGGTCCAGGCGGCCGATCAGTAGCAGGCGCCGGCCCGCCAGGTATTGGGCATAGGCCGCATTGCGGGTATCGCCATGCGCGTCCAACACCTGCCGGGCCGCGTCCAGGGATTGGGCGGGCCAGGCGAGGTCGCGCGAGGCCAGGGCAATCTCGGCCTCGGCCACTACGCAGCGGGCGCGCGCCACGGGCGCCCGCGCGCCAAACTTGCGCGCCGCCTGCCGCACCAGTGGCCGGGCGCGATCGAAGTCGCCCAGCTGAGCCAGCGCAATGCCGCGCAGCGCCAGGGCCGGCGCATCGTCGCGCAAGGCCACGCGGCCCAGGGCGCCCAACGGGTCGCCCGCAGCCAATGCATGTGCCGCGGCGGTGATCAGCAAGTCCATGGGAGTCGATCGTGGCGTTGTCGTGGGAGGGCTGCATGGCGGGCCGAAGACGTCAATCTACACCGTCACGGACCAACTGGGTCCGCGGCGTTCCGTACTCACGGATGGGCGGAATGCGTCCGACTTCTGCAATCACGGGCCAGCATCGGCCAAAAATTAGAATTTTCCAATGCTCTATCCGATCCGGATTGCGTAGCGTAAGCGGGCAATTTCCGGATCGGTGCTTTTGGCTTTGTCGATAGTCCGCGGGTTTTGGGCGGGTTGCGTGTCGGCTGTCCTGGCAACGGTTGTGGTTTCACCCCTTGCCGAGTCTTGCCCGCCATGTCGACGTTACGCCGCCCGATTGCCTGGTTGTTGGTCTTTGCGCAGATCTGGACGCCCGTCCTGGCGCAGACCTTGCCGATTTCGGTGGATCAGAACGTGGCCGGGCAGAAGCCCGTGGTGGGCGTGGCGGGCGGCGTGCCGGTGGTCAACATCGCGCCGCCGTCGGCCGGTGGCGTGTCCAATAACCGCTACACGCAGTTCAACGTCGGTCCGTCCGGCGTGGTGCTCAATAACAGCGGCGCGGCCAGCCAGACGCAAGTGGCGGGGCAGGTGGCGGGTAACCCCATGCTGGGCAACCAGCGCGCCACCACCATCCTGAACCAGGTCACGGCCCCCAATCCCTCGCAACTGCGCGGGATGCTGGAAGTGGCCGGCAATCGCGCCAACGTCATCGTTGCCAACCCGGCCGGCATCACCTGCAACGGTTGCGGGTTTTTGAATGCCAACCGCGCCACGCTCACCACCGGCAAGCCGGTCGTCGGGCCGGACGGCACGCTGGGCTTTGACATCGCCAGCGGGCGTTTGGCCATTGAAGGCGCGGGTCTGTACGGCGCCAACCTAAGCCAGCTGGACCTCTTGGCCCGCACGCTGGAGTTGAACGCCCAGGTCTGGGCGGACCGCCTGAACGTGGTGGCTGGGCCGGCGCGGGTGGGCTACGAAGGTATCGACGTGTCGGCCCTGACCGGCGCTGGTGCTACGACTGGCGTATCCATCGACGTGGCAGCCCTGGGCGGCATGTACGCCAACAGCATCCGGCTCATCGGCACGGAAGCGGGCGTCGGCGTCAATATCGGCGGCAACCTGGCTGCGCTGACGGGCACGCTGACCGTCAGCGCCAACGGCGACGTCAAGATTCTGCCGTCCGGCCGCATGCAGGCCGCCACCGACCTGTCGGTGCAAAGCGGGCGCGACATCGTCAATGACGGCACGGTCGCGGCGGGCGGCGCGCTGGCGCTCAGCGCGCCTGGTTCAGTTGCCAACACTGGCGCCATGTCCTCGGCGGGCAACGCCAGCATCGTGGCGCGCCAACTGGATAACCGTGGTGCCCTCACGGCGGGCTTGCAGGCCGATGGTTCCATCAGCCCCTTGGGCACGCTGAGTGTGCAGGTCACAGGCTTGCAGAATGCGGGCACGCTGATGGCAGGCGGCAATGCAACGGTTACGGCCGATGCGTTGAACCTGTCGGGCGGAAAATTCGTTGCGGGCGGTGCGTTGACGCTGGATGCCAACGGTGCAATCTCCAATCGCGCCGGTTCGGTATACGGCGGCTCGGTGCTGCTGCGCGCGTCCAGCCTGGATAACTCCGGCGGCAAGCTCACCAGCGGCGGAGCCTTGACGGCCAACGTCGCGGGCGCGGTCGACAACACCGCCGGCACCCTGGCGGGCGCTGGCGCGGTGGCCATCACCGGCCAATCCATCGTCAATACGGCAGGCGGCGTCGTCTCGGGCGACAGCGTCGCGCTGAGGGGAACGGCCGGCATCAACAACCAAGGCGGTTCCGTCCAAGCCAACGGCGCGCTGCGTGTGGAAACGGCAGGCGCCGTGAACAACCAAGGCGGCAAGCTTCTGGGCGGCACGGCCGATATCCAGGCGGCCAGCCTGGACAACCGCAACGGCGTTGCGCAGGCGGACGGCAAGCTCACCGTCGCCAACACCGCCGCCTTGCAGAACCAGGGCGGCGGCCTGTACGGCGGCTCGGCGGATATCAAGGCAGCCAGCCTGTCCAACACGGGCGGCAAGGTGGTCAGTGGCGGGGCGCTGGACGTCAGCACTACTGGCAACCTGGACAACATCGACGGCACGGTCGCCGCACAAGGCCAGGCCAGCCTGAACGCGCAAACCCTGTCCAACACGCGTGGCCTGATTGCCGCCGGCAATCTGACGCTCAAGACACAAGGCCTGCTAGACAACAGTGCCGGCCTGATCCAGGCCGACAACCTCGTGGCCCTGACGGCCGGCAGCCTGAACAACCGCGACACGCTCGCCAATGGCCTGGCCGGCGCGGGCGCGGCATCGCCGTCCCAAGCAGGCGCAACGCCTACCTCGATCAGCGCCTTGGGCGTGATGGGCAATCAGGTCACAGTCAACGCCCAGACCATCGACAACCAATCCGGCCGCATTGGCGCGGGTCAAGACCTGGGCGTTGCCACCGGCACGCTCAACAACACGTCCGGCAACGTGTCGTCCGACGCCAACGCCAAGCTCGCGGTCAACCGCCTGACCAACAGCAACGGCGCGGTGACGGCCGGCAATTCGCTGGAACTGACCACCGACAATCTGGACAACGACGGCAAGCTCCACGCGGGCCAGGACCTGAAGATCACCGCCAACACTTTGACCAACCGCGCCACCGGCGAACTGATCGCCCTGCGTAACAACACCTTGGTCATTGGCGGCCTGCTGACCAACGCGGGCCTGATCGACGGCGGCTACACCCGCATCACCGCAGGCAGCCTCACCAACACCGGCCGCCTCTACGGCGACCGCATCGGCATCCAGACGCCGGTGCTCGTCAACGACCCCAACGCCGTCATCGCGTCGCGCGGCGACCTGGACCTGGGCGTGGGCACGCTGACCAATCGCGAGCATGCGCTGATCTACTCGGCGGGCGACCTGCGCGTGGGCGGGGCGCTGGACGCAACGGGCAAGGCAACGGGCCAGGCGCAGTCGCTGGTCAATGAGTCGGCCACCATCGAAGCCGAACGCAACGCCGACATCGCGGCGGCCAGCATCCATAATCGCAACCTGCACTTCGCCAGCGAAACCGTCGAAGTCGGCCGCGAAGCCAAGCTCTACTACCGATTGGAGAACGCCACGGAGTTCTTGGACGGCTCCAAATTGTGGCTGTGTGATTCGGTCACCACGGCCTGCGGCAAAGACCCGGTGACATTCCTGGAGGACGATTCCGAGCGCCGCCTGCTGCTGCCGTCCGACAAGTATCCTGAGTCTCGCTACGGTCCGCCGTTCGACTACGTTCAGGGCGTAAGGGGCAAAGAGGGCCTAGACGCGCCGATTCCGCCGGCCTATCTGCCGGACCCCTACGTGTGCGGTCCGGGTGGGGACGCTTGCAACTACGAAAAGGGCGGCCCCCGCTACAAGGCGGGCGACGGCGTGTGGCGCGTATTCGGCGTGGCCGAACCCATCCCCGTGCCGCCCATGGTCGAGGTCAAGTGCAACATCAACCAGACCTGCCAGGTTTCGACGCCGGAACGCGACCAGGCCTTGGCGACCAACGAAGCTCGCCATAAGGAACTGGAAGGCAAGATCTACGCCTTCAACGCGGATTTCAACAGCCGGCTGGTCAAGAACTTCTTCTACTACAAGGTGGAAGAGGTCGTTTTGGAAAGCCGTACGATTTCGACGGATCCCGCCAAGATCATCGTGGGCGGCGCGGCCAAGTTCACCGGCACGGTGACCAATGACAAGAGCCGCATCGTTGCGGGCGGCACCTTGTCGGCGGTGGGGCCTGCGATCAACAACCTGGGCGCCGAAGGTCTCCGTTCAATCGAGCGGACAGGTTCCGAAGTCCGGACCGTAGTCAAGGGCGGCGGCCGTGACGAACGCTGGTCTGACTACAAAGATGTAGTAGCGCCCGAGCGCATTGATCTGGCCATCGCGAGTTCCGATGGCAATACCGCGCTGCCTGCCACCGGCAACCAGAAGCCGGGGGGCATCAATGTGACCAGCCCGTTTCAACCTGCGCAGTTGATGGAAATCGGCACACCCGGTAAGTTTGTGATCCGCGTGCCGACCCTGCCGCCGGTCATTCCGACCAGCGCGTTGTATCGCGTCATGCAGGCACCCAGCGCGCCGTACCTGATTGCCACCGACCGCCAGTTCCTCGGCTCGCGCACGATCACGTCCAGCGACTACTTGCTGCGCCAACTCAACCAGAACAGCAGCTACGTCCTCAAGCGCCTGGGGGACGGCTTCTATGAACAGAAGCTGGTGGCCGAGCAGATCATGCTGGCCAGCGGCCAGCGCTTCGTGGGCGACTACACCGACAGCGAAACCCAGTACAAGGCGCTGCTCACTGCAGGCGCAGACTTCGCCGGCAAGTTCGACCTGACCGTCGGCACTGCGCTGACTGAAGAGCAGATGCGCCACCTGACGGGCGACATCGTCTGGTTGGTGGAACAGACCGTCACGCTGCCCGATGGCACCCAACAAAAGGCACTGACGCCGCAGGTCTACCTGGCCGTCAAACCAGGCGACTTGCGTGGCGACGGTACGTTGATCGCCGGCCGTGACACGCATATCACCGTTACCGGTGACGTCGCCAACAGCGGCACCATCGGCGCACGCAGTGCATTGATCGTTGATGCTCAGAACGTGCGCAACACCGTGGGTTCAATGCAGGGCAAGACCGTAAACCTGAACGCCCGCAACGACATCGACAACATTGCCGGGTTGCTCAAGGGCGACAAGGTCGCCCTGAGCGCGGGGCGCGATATCAATCTGCTGGCCACTACGCAATCGAATGCCAGCGGCGGGGTGAGCAGCACGCGTGTGGATGGCGTGGCTCGCATCGATGCCGGCGATCTGAATGTGCAAGCCGGCCGCGACATCAATGCCCAGGCAGCCGGCGTCTTCGCTAGTGGCGATGCGCGCATCAAGGCAGGCAACAACATCAATCTGACCACCGTCCAGGAGGAGTACGCGGAGTCGTACAACTACGGCTCGAAGAACCGGTCTGCAATGCGTTCAACCACCGAGGTTGGATCACGCATCGTCGCGGACGGGAACCTGACGCTGATGGCAGGCCAGGACGTGAATGCCCGCGCGGCCGAGGTCACCTCGGACAAGCAACTGGCCGTGGGCGCCGGGCGCGATATCACAGTGGCCGCCGGCACTAGCAGAAATTACGCCTACAACGAGACCTACTACAAGAAGCGCGGATTCCTGTCGAGCAAGAGCGAACACCGCAAGACCGAGGCGGACTGGACGACGTCGGCTTCCTCGACCTTCACGGGTGACACCACGGTGCTGATGGCTGGCCGCGACCTGAACGTCGTCGGCTCCAATGTGGCGGCCCAGAACGACCTTGTCATGTCGGCCGACCGCAACGTCAATATCGTGGCGGCGCAGAACACGTCCGAAGAGTATCAGTACGAGAAAATCAAGAAGTCGGGCTTAGGAGCGATGGGCGGCTTGAGCTATGGATCACGCCAACAGACCGACATTCTCGAAGGCGACAAGGTGCTGCATACCGCGAGCACGGTGGGCAGTGTCCAGGGCAATACGCTCATCAACGCTGGCAAGTCGCTAAATGTCGTCGGCAGCAATGTACTGGCGCGCGAAGGCGATGTGACGATGATGGGCCGTGACGTGAATATCACGGCCGCGATCGATACCGCCCGCGAGAAGGAGTTCCACGAGGTCAAGCAGAGCGGGTTGAGCATCAACGCGAGTACGCCACTCTTGAGTGCGATGCAGACCGCCAGCAAGATGGGCGACGCGGCGGGTAAGACCGACAACAAGGTCATGCAGGGGCTAGCGCTGGCTACGGCCGGATTGGCTGGCGTCAATGCCTATGACGCGATCCAAGCCAATCCCAGCACGGCGGGCGGCCTGAACATCAATATCGACCTGGGATCAAGCAAGAGCCAAAGCACCACAAAGCGAGAGTCCTCGTCGGTTCGCGGCTCTAACGTGGCTGCTGGTGGCGACCTGACCGTTGTCGCGCGAGGCGGAGGGCAGGATTCCAACGTAACGGTGACAGGATCGAGTCTGTCGGCCGGTAACAACGCGGCCATCAAGGCGGACGGTGACATTGTTCTGCGCGCCGCCCAGAACACCTTCGAGCAGCACAGCACGAACCAGAGCACCAACGCCAGCATCGGCGTCGGCGTGACCTTGGGCTCGAATGGGGTCGGCTTCACGCTGAACGTAGCGGCCAGTGCCGCGCGCGGCAAGGCCGATGGCAAGGACACCAGCTGGACCAGCAGCACCGTGACAGCGGGCAATGTGCTTGGCCTGCAGTCGGGTGGCGACACGTCGCTGATAGGCGCCATCGGTCAGGCTGACCAGATCGTGGCGTCGGTCGGCAACAACCTGCGCATCGAGACCTTGCAGGACATAAGCACCTACGCGTCCAAACAGCAAAGTGCGGGCTTTGCAGGCAGTCTTTGCTACGGCTATTGCACCAGCAGCATATCGGCCAACGTGTCGCAAGGCCAGATGAAAAGCGACTTCAAGTCCGCCACGGAACAGGCGGGTCTGAAGGCCGGCGACGGCGGCTTCATCGTCGATGTCAAGAACAACACGACGCTGATCGGTGGAGTCATCGCCAGCAGCGACAAGGCCGTGACCGACGGGCTGAACCTGCTGGCGACGGGCACGTTGGTGACCGAGAACCTGAAGAACAGCGCCAGCTACAAGGCCAGCCAGGTCGGGATCAGTGGGGGGTACGGGTGGGGCGGCTCGGGCGGCAAAGAAGGCGGCAACGATGCAGGCCTAGGTACGGATGCCAAGGGCAACGTGGCCAGTGGCTCGAAGGCGCAGCCGGGCACGCACGTGCCGCAGACATCGGGCGGCCTGGGAATGGGAACCCCGGGGGTGGCCGCCGCCAGCGGGCGGGGCGGCTCGACCACGTATAGCGCGATCAGCGGCGGCACGGTCGTGATCCGCGACGAGGTCGCTCAGCAGAATCTGTCGGGAACGACGGTGGCCCAGACGATTGCCTCGCTCAACCGTGACACGTCGTCCGATACGTTGAACGCGCTCAAACCGATCTTTGACAAGGAGAAGATCGAAGCGGGGTTCGAGATTGTGATGGAGTCTCAACGGCAGGTAGGGCAGTTCCTGACGAATCGGGCGAAGGAAGCCAAGGCGCTGGAAGATGCGCTGAAGAATGAGCCCGAAGGACCGCGTCGAGATCAATTGCAGCAGGCCTTTGAGGATGCGAAAGCGTGGGCCCCGGGCGGCGAGAGCCGTCGTTGGCTGACCGCGATCATGGGGGCTGTGACCGGCAATGTGACGGGCGCGGCGGGTGACGCGATACAGGCTGTTGCGGTCAACTATTTGCAAGGGTTGGCGGCGTCCCAGGTAAAGGAGATCCTCTCGGCACTGGGAGAAGGGCCGCAGGCGGAAGCTGCACGGGCGGCAATGCACGCGATCGTGGGGTGCGCGGGCGCTGCGGGGAAGGGCAGCGATTGCGCTGCGGGGGCATTGGGCGCGGGTTCCGGTGCTGTGCTTAATGCGTTGCTAGGCGGCGATGCATCAAAAATGACCCCGAAAGAGAAGGAGGTGCGTCGCAACTTGATCGGCTCGCTGGTCGCGGGAATCGCGCAAGCGTCTGGCGTGTCCGGTGCCGAGGCGGTGTTTGCGGCGATCAATGAGACGGAAAACAACGCCTTGAGCGTGTTGGAACATCAAGCGCGAATTCAAGAAAAGGCGCAATGCAATTTCGACAAGATATGCGAAAAACGTGTCGCGAAAAAGTATCAGGGGATCGACACTGAGAATCGAAAGGCATTGGCCCAGTGCGCGAGCTTGGACATTTGTAAGGCAGAAATAGAAGCAGCAGCGGCGCGGCTCGGGGAGTACGGCAGCCGAATTGCGAATTTGGAAGAAAAGCTGCGTATGGAGGGCGGGCTGAGCGCTTCCGAACTGGAGGAGTGGTCACTTCTAAAGATGTCCGCGTCGTTGTTGCTTGATGTTGATCGCAATGCTGCGATCAAGAATTACCTTTTGCTGGGAGGCGATCAGGCCAGGCAGCTTGCGTGGGATGAAATAGGTAAGGCGGGTGTGACAGGGGCGGCAGCGGCGGTGGGCGCTGTCGGCTCTAATAAGACGTCGGTTGCAGGAGTGAAAGGTAGTGGATCACCAGTATCCTCTACACTTCCGAAGAATTTTGGCGAGTCAGTTCTCGGTCATAACACTCAAATCGGAGTGCGAAATAGTAAAGCGGGGACGATCTCTGGTGCTCACAATCGCGATGCCTTCTTAGAATCGGTTGAAATAACCGGCGCGAGAATTTCCAACAAAATTACGGACGTCAGTTATCCAGGTCTTGTCGAATATAGCTATCAGTTGCCTAGAACCAATACTAAGGGCGAATTGATCGGTGGATATAAACCCATATCCACGAAAACAACATACGATCCAAAGGTTTTATCAGATAGTAAGGTGGCTGATATGTCTAGTCGTGCTGCTCTTCAAGCCGATTCTTTGTTTATAGCCAATCCTTCGTTGAGAGAGGTCAGCATTAAAATTGATGGTTATTATTTTCAGGTTACACGTAATAATAAGACGGGGGAAGTAACAAACTCCTTTATAACTATGCCGCCGAGGATAAAATGATGGCTAATCTGACTTGGCTTGGAAATCTCAAGGAGTCATTTGCTTCAACTGGACTGGATTATGAGGATCTCTACGAATTGATAGAGGCTTCTATAGCTAGAGGTAGGACTAGCTTTCCAGCGTTTATATATGATGCTTCGAGGGGCTTCGGTTTCTCTGTAAGTGAAGGTTTTTTTTACTCTCTTGATCAAGACTGGGATAATCCTGAGAATTTCAATGAGGTTAGCTTTTTTCTGGGCGAAGTGGAGACCTCAAGTATTTCGATATCTGACTTTGTATTTTTGATGAAAATTGCAGCTAGTGTTTATTCTGCTTTCTTTCCGAATGAAGGGGGCGGTGTTCTAAGATCTGCTGAAAAACTGGAAGAGCGATATTTAAAGAGGCCTACAGTCTAGGCGCAAGTAAGGTGTCAGATTGAGTTAATAAGGAATGAGGCTACGCTTTTGGCCTGAAGAAGCCGCAATGGAAACGTAGTCTGAGTTGATGGGCTAAAGGAGATTTGACCTCCTCCCCCGAAGTGGACAGTCTCAGGCTGAAATAAAAATAAGATACCGTCTTGCCCGTCAAGCGTTTAGCCGTAGTCGGGGCGGTATGGTGAGCGTGTTTTTAGTACACCGAAGCACAGATGAGCGAGCTTTCTCATAGCAGCCCCGAGTGCGGACATCTTGCTTTTGCCTGCCAGCAGAAGTCGGGCGTATAGCGCTTGGACGTGAGGGTTAAAGCGTGTTCCTACAATCGCGGCCATGTAAAGCGTCGCTCTCACGCGTGGTGGACCGGCCTTGGACAGGCAAGGCCGGCCATTCAGGCTGGTTCCCGATTGTCGGTGCACGGGAATCAGGCCCAGATATGCCGCCAGGCCCTCTGCGGAGTCGATACGCCGGTTGTGCATGATCGACAGGATCGCGTTTGCCGCTTGCGGTCCGATGGCAGGGATGGTGATGAGCAAATCCCGATCTGCTTTCAAGTCTGGATGCCCGTCGATATGCTCGTCAATGGCGCGATCCAACCGCTTGATCTCCTCGCGCAAGAACGCGATGGCCTTGTCGATGGAGCTTTCAACCAACGCCGGTGGGCTGCTCAATTGCGTCTTTTCCTGGCGGTTGAGCTCTCGCAAGAGATCTTTGACCAAGGCTTCGCGCCGCGCCAGGAGTGCGCGTAGTTGTCTGGCATGCATGGGGGCCGGGTGCCACAGCGTAGGCTTGAGTGCTTGGCCATAACGGGCCAGGACGTAGCTGTCGATCCCATCGGTTTTGGAACGCACGGCCAATGCATCAGCAAAGTTGCGAACCTGCGCAGGATTAATCAGCGATACATTCATCGTTGCGTCATGCAGCGCTATGGCGGCCGGTTCGTGATATTGGCCTGTAGGTTCGAGCACGGCGTGAGTTTGCTCGGGCTGTGCGCCGTGTTTGATGCACCAGTCCAACAGCGTTTGCACGCCGGCGGCGGTGTTGGGTACGACCTTTGTCTTGCGTGTTGTGCCGTTGTCCATAAGCAGCAAGCAATCAAGCTTGGCCTTGGACACATCTATTCCCAGGAAGAACATGGACTTAGCTCCCATCACAATACTGAAGATGCCCGCTGCGCCCACTTGCTTTGTACATGCAGGGTCCCAATGCCCTAGGCTACCGTCCAGTGTCCAGCCGGCTCAGAAGAGCAGATCGAGGTTTAATCTTTATCGCAAAGTCCAAGCTTTCGGTGTCAGAGCAAACTCATCGAATCCGCAGTGGTGATAGCTAATCACCACAGGAACGAAGATACAAGGTGTCAGACTACGTTTTCGGCCCCACCTTTGTTCGTCAGCCGTTGAGGCGAGTGCCAGGCTGGCACAGTTACGTTCTTGGATAACTGTGCCATGGCTCCCAGGCTGCCCAGATTGATTGGGCCTCACTGCCCGCATCACGTTGTACCGCGAGGTCACAGCCGTCAAGCGGTATTTGTGTCGGCGGATGATTACGGCGCTTACCTGGCTGATATCAATGAGAAGAAAGTCGAACTAGGCGTGCAGTTGCACGCCTGCTGCCTGATGACGAATCACGTGCATCTTCTACTTACGCCAGGCGCCGCCATGAGTGGGGTAGCTCAGACTACGTTTTCGACACCGGCGTTCGCCGGATGGGGGCATTGCCTGCATCTCGGGCGTGTGCAATTGCGCTATCGTTTGGTCGCATCGCTGGGTGAGACACGCGATGAACATGAGGGAAGATGATCAAATGAAAATCACCGCTGTTTTCCCGGGCCTGCCCGACATCGCCGAGGCCAATCTTGCCGACTATGCGAAGTACTTCCTGGCGTACCGTAGAACAGATTGGGAGGCGGATGGGTGTGAAGCCCGGTTCACCTGTCGAATCGAGGGCGGCGAGGTGGTGCTTTTCGTCGTGGATTATTTCGGTAAGGGAATCTCTCTGCGCTATGACTGCAACGTGCCCAATGCCAGGGCGGGATCGTGCTGGTACAGCGTGGGGCAAGCCGAAGCAATGCAGGACATCGTGGATGCGGACACCGATCTCTATATTCCTTTGGGTTCTTGCCTGCCGCCGACGTTGGCGTTTGCCGTGCTGGATGATTTTTTCACGAATCCTTTGGAAAAATCCCACAAGGTCGCATGGGTGAATGCCGAGGACCTGGATTGGTCATCCATCGATTAGGCGGGCGCCAACCTCACGCACAACACCTCTGGAGAATAAGATGCCGTCCTGCCCGTCGAGCGTTTAGACGTAATCAGGGCAGATCAGTCTGTTGCTGAGCTAATTCATCCCTTCATTGATCTCACATGCCATGCCAATTTCTGCCGCTGACCTGATTGCGCAGTTTGACCTGCAGCCACACCCCGAAGGGGGCTATTTTCGTGAAACCTATCGTGCTTCCGACGCTATCCTGAGGCAGGCAGATGGGGCGCCGCGCTCCGCATCAACGGCGATCTATTACTTGTTGTGTGATGGGGCGTATTCCTCGTGGCACAGGATCGGCTCGGACGAAATCTGGCATTTCTACGCGGGCGATCCGCTCGAGGTGTGGGTGCTCAGCGAGGGCGAGGGGTTGACGGTCCACCGGCTGGGTAACCCGCTTACCCATTCGGGCAGCGTGTTCCAGGCCGTCGTGCCAGCGGGATGCTGGTTTGGTGCGCGCTGTGCGGCGCCTGAGCATCTCGCACTGGTGGGCTGCACGGTCGCGCCGGGTTTCGAGTTTTCTGAATTCGAACTGGCGGACGCGGCGGCGTTGGCCGCGGCGTTTCCAGAGTACGCAGAATCTGTTGCGCAGCTCGCGCCGCACCCGAAGGCATGAACGCAAATAGTGCACCGCTCATCGCGTATTCGGCGGCAATAAGCAAGGGGTCAGACCGGCACCGTTTTTGATGATCCGCATGTCAGGCCGCGATTCCCCTGCGGTCACTGAATTCGCTGATACGGTATGGGCATGGACAACGACAAGCATCACTCCAGAACGCGCATTATTTCCCAGCTCAAGACTCCCGGAGTATTCGGCGCCGTTTATGTGGTGACGATTATCCTGGCGGTCTTGTTCATCCCCAATTTGGCGGTCAAGAAAGGACTTGTCGGGCTGCTGGTCTTGAGCATGATTTTTCCGATCTTGCGCGAATGGTTGCCGTTGTTTCGGCCCTTGAGAACGTGGATGCTTCGGGCGACGGTTCGACTCATGCGCAAGTTGAGGGTGCTGCAGAAGATACCGGTGGATGTGATGGTCTGCTATGGCGCTACCGCCATTTTGTGGATCGTCACGTTGGCGCTGGGTATTGCCGTCGACATGAACCTCTTGCAGCAGCCGTGGGTCATGGGTGTGTCGTTGGCGTTGCTGACGTACGCAGCCTTGCGGAATATTTTTTTCATCGTGCGTTCAGTCTGGCGATGGAGCCGACCGTTCTGGGCATCGATTTATCTGCTGATCGGGTCGGTGGCGCTATGGACTGGCAGGGCGCAGGCGGCGCGTTTTACGCTGGAAATGACGGGAGAGCCCGCCGAGCGCTTTCCCAATTTCCTGGGGCTGCTTTCATCGGCGGCTTTTGTGCTGCACGTGATCCAGTACGCGGCGGTCCTGCTGGCGATCTTCGCGCTGGTGCAACTGTTGGTGATCATGTTGGGAGGATTCACCGGGGGTTTCAAGGCGCTCAAGAGGCCGTCCGCGAAAGATCGGACAGGATTCTGGGCGCGCCTGCGCACCGGCAAGAAATTCGCAAGCCCTCGCAAAGACGGTGAATTGCGGGCGCTTGGCACATTTCTCGCGCCGCTTGCCTACATTCTTTTTGCGATGATAGCGATGATCATGCCCGGCAGGATGATGGAAGCGCCGTCAACCCTGGCGGCGCTCTCCCATGTTCTTGTCGCGATGGAATATTCATCTGCAGGCGCATGCGCGGGTGAGCCAGGCCCTGGGTTATACGTGCGCATCGCCGACGATCGAGTGTCGAGCGCGCGCAGGCGCGGCAGTGGATATGCCTTTGATACTGTCGCCTGCGCCAAGCCGGGCCGGGGTTAATAGTGGCTACGCCACACGACTGGCGCTTGGCTTTTCATGCCCACCGCGCCTCGCTCGACCCCAACGCACTCGCTGGGAAATCCCACACTTCAGGGATGTCCCCCACCCGCAGCGGTGCATTGACGCGCCGCACCGGGCCCCAAGACGTTTCTTCAATCGCCGCCGTCAGGTCCTGCGGTGTTTCGGGCGCCAAGGCCGGTCCGCCCTGCAATGCGCCCGCATGCGCCACCAGCACCCGCGCCGTCCGTGCCAACGAGGCCCGGGCGCTGCTGCCCACGCCGCTCGCGTAGCGTTCCGTCAGGCCGCGCAGCGCTGCCGCGGCCATCAGGTAGCCGGTGGCGTGGTCGATGGCCTGGCAGGGCAGCGGCACGGGGCGGTCGCTGCCTGCCGCGCGCATGCCGGCATCCGCGATGCCGGTGCTCATCTGCACCAGGCTGTCGAAGCCGCGCCGGCCGTGCCAGGGGCCAGTCCAGCCGTAGGCGTCCAGCGAGACATCCACCAGCGCGGGGTTGAGGGCGCGGCGGCGGTCGGCGCCCAGGCCCAGGCGGGCCAGGGCATCGGGGCGGTAGCCGTGGATCATCACATCGGCCTGGCCCAGTAATTGTTCGAGCACGGCGCGGTCGGTGGGGTCTTTCAGGTTGAGCCGCGCGCAGCGCTTGCCCAGCACCACTTCGGGCACGGTGCCGGGTTCTTCCCAGCCGATGGGGTCGATGCGCAGCACGTCGGCGCCAAAGCCCGCCAGAAAGCGCGTGGCGACGGGGCCGGCCAGGATGCGGGTCAGGTCCAGCACGCGGATGCCTTGCAGCGGGCGCTGGCGGGGAATCTGCCAGCGCGGGCGGGCGGCTTCAGGGCCAGGGGCGCGGTGCAGCAGCGGTTCGGCGGCCACGCTGCGGCCCTGGGCGTGCGCCGCCCAGGCATCCAGGCTGCGCATGGCCGCGGCGCAACCGTTGCGTTCGACCACGGCCGCTTCCAGGTCGTCGGCGCGCCAGCGGGCCACGGCCTGGGCGACGGCGTCGCGCTCGGCCGCGACACCCAGCACGGCCAGGGCGGCGTCGCGATGATGGGGGGCGTTGGTGTGCAGCCGTATCCAGCCGTCGGAGGCCAGATAGTCGCCCGCCACCGCATCCCAGAGCGGCGGGGACGTCCAGCCGACGGGGCGCAGGGTGGTGCCGAACCACAGGGAGGCCAAGCGCCGGTCGACTTGCACGGGCGCCAGGTCGCCTGACCCGGCAGCGGCGAGTTCCGCCAGCGCCAGGCCGGCGGCGCCGATGGCGGCGGTGGCGAAGTCGGTGACGGCAAAGGCGGACGCCAGCGCGCCGTGGCCCGTGACGCTGACACCGGGCAAGTGGGCAGCGTCGCCGCCCGCGGCGAGCCAGAACTGGCGCAGGTAATCGGCGAAGGCGGGGGGCGGCAAGGTCGGATCGTGGCGGGGGGCGGACATGGCGTTTCCTGGTTCATCAAGCGATGTCGACAGCCTATTCTTCTGGTTTTAATTGTCAATATTGATTAAATTAATCAACTTATCGAGCGGGCTGCCTGCAGACCGACTGTCGCGTTGGGCCGTCGCTCGTGACTCCGTGGCCTTTCGTCCCCCTGCGCTCCATGCCCAACCACCTGTCCTCTTCCGAAGCCGCCGCCCGCCTGGGGGTGTCGCGCCAGACGCTGTACGCCTATGTCAGCCGCGGCCTGCTGCATGCCGAAGCGGGCGACAGCCACCGTGAAAGCCGTTACCTGGCCGACGACGTCGAACGGCTGGCCGCGCAGCGCACGCGGGGCCGCAAGCCCAAGGAAGTCGCCAAGGCGACGCTGAGCTGGGGGCTGCCGGTGCTGGAATCGGCCGTCACGCTGATCGAAGACGGGCAGATGTACTACCGCGGCGTCAACGCGGTGACGCTGGCCGAGTCGGATTCGGTGGAGGCCGTGGCGGCGCATCTGTGGCAGTGCGATGCGCGCACCGCGTTCGGCGGGCCCGCGCTGCCGTGGCCCGACGGGCTGGCCGGTTTGCTCGCGCAGCATCGCGGGCAGCGCGCGGAAAGCTCGCTGCTGCCGCTGTTCACCGCGGCCAGCGACGACGATGCGACCGCGTTGTGGCAAGGCGCGGCGGCGCGCCAGGCTCAGGGGTGCGGTGATCTGGTGCGCATGCTGGCCGCGTGCCTCTTGCAGGCGCCGCCGGATACCTCGCCGATTCACGTGCAGTGCGCCCGCGCCTGGGGCCTGGATGCCGCCGGCGCGGACCTGGTCCGGATGGCGCTGGTGCTCAGTGCAGACCACGAATTGAACGCATCGAGTTTCACCGCGCGCTGCATCGCATCTACCGGCGCCAGCCTGCGCGCAGGCATCGTCGGCGGCCTGGCGGCCCTGACGGGCGGGCGCCATGGCGGCACCACGGCACGCGTCGAAGCGCTATGGGACGAGTGGGACCGCGGCGGCGACGCCAGCGCGACCTTGCGCGAGCGCCTGGCGCGCGGCGAAGACCTGCCGGGTTTCGGCCACCATCTCTACCCGGGCGGCGATCCGCGCGCGATCGCCATGCTGGGCCGCATCCTGCCACAGCGCGGGGCATGGCAGTCGTTCATCGACCAGGCGTTCACGCTGGTGGGGCAGCGTCCGTCGTTGGACTTCGCGCTGGTGGCGGTGCGCCGCCACCTGGGGCTGCCGGCGGGCGCGGCATTCGGCCTGTTCGCGCTGGGCCGCTCGATCGGCTGGCTGGCGCATGGGCTGGAGCAGCGCGGCAGCCAGAATGTGATCCGGCCGCGCGCGGCGTATACCGGGGTGCGGCCGGAAAAGCCGGCTTAGGCGTCTGCCTGCGACAGCGTCACCTGCCCGAACGTCATCCATACATACGCCGTGTCCGACGCCTGTGCGCGATACGCGCCGCTGGCTTCGCCCAGGCGCATGGCGACGGCGGTGAATTCCCAGGCCTGTTCGTCTTCGCAGGCCACCTGGCGGGTGGTGTAGGCGGGCAGGCCATGGGCTTGGCCGAAGGCCTGCGCCAACTGGGCATGCTCGGCCAGTTCGGCGGGCACGGACGGGTGGTCCCAGCCCCACAGGAAGGTGCCGTCGGCGCTGTTGGTGGTGCCGACGATCTGCACCGGCGCGCGGGCGATCATGCCGCCGGGCAGCTGGAATACGATCAGGCCGCTGTCCATGTCCACGGACCATTGCTCGGCTTCGTCCAGGTGCCAGGTGCCGCAGTGCGCGGCGGTGGCGGCGCGCAGGCCTTCCAGGCTCTGGGCGATGTAGGTGGTGGGGTCAAAGGCTTGGGTGTTGTCGGACATGCGAGGGTTCGGCAAGTGAGAAAACCGATAGCGTACCTGCAAGGGCGGCGGCTTGCCCATGCCTGGCCGCGCGGTCGGATGCCCGTCCCAGGGGGCAAGCGCCTGGCCGCGCCGCCTCGCGCGGCCGGGCTCCGGTCCCGCGCCGCTACGCGGCCACGTTGAACCGCTGCGCCAACTGATCGCACTGCCTGGCCAGCAAGGCCGCGTCGACCCCCACCGCCGTGAACAGGCTGCCCGCGGCCATGTAGCGCCGCGCCAGCGTTTCGTCCACGGTCAGCACGCCGGGCGCCTTGCCCGCCTGACGAATACGGGTGATGGCGGATTCGACCGCGGACACCACCTTGGGGTGGCCGGGCTCGCCGGGGTAGCCCAGGCTGGCGGCCAGGTCGGCCGGCCCGATGAAGACACCGTCCACGCCGTCGACGGCCACCATGGCGTCCAGCTGCTCCAGCGCTTCGCCGGTTTCGGCCTGGATCAGCAGGCACAGTTCGTCTTCGCAGCGCTGCATGTAGTCGGCGACGCGGCCATAGCGGGTGGCGCGCACGGTGCCGCCCACGCCGCGTACGCCTCGCGGCGCATAGCGCATGCCGGCCACGGCGTGTTCGGCTTCGGCGGCGTTCTGCACGTAGGGCAGCAGCAGGGTCTGCGCGCCGATGTCCAGGTAGCGCTTGATCTGCAGGTTGTCGTTCCAGGTCGGGCGTACGACGGGATGGCAGGGGTACGCAGCCACTGCCTGCAACTGCGCCATCACCGTGGGCAGCAGGGCGGGTGAATGCTCGGTATCCAGCAGCAGCCAGTCAAAGCCGGACCCGGCCACGAGTTCGGCGCTGTTGGGGTTGGCCAGCGTGACCCACAAGCCGGTCTGGTGGCGTTGGTCGCGCAGGGCCCGCTTGAATGCGTTGAGGGGAAGTTGCACGGCCGGCTCCTTACGAGAAATGCACCGAGATGCTGCCCAGCGGACCGTAGTCCGCATGGATGGTGTCGCCCTTGGCGACCGCGACGGTGCGGGTGAACGAGCCGGCCAGCACGACGTGGCCGGCTTGCAGGCCGGTGTCGTGCTGCGCGAGTTTATTGGCCAGCCAGACGATGCCCATGGCCGGGTGCCCCAGCACGGCGGCGGACACCCCCGACTCTTCGATGACGCCGTTCTTCAAGAGCAGCGTGCCGACCCAGCGCAGGTCCACGTCCAGCGGCCGTACGGGGCGGCCGCCCAGGATGATGCCGGCGCAGGCGGCGTTGTCGGCGATGTTGTCGACGATGCGGCGCGGGTACTTGCTGCGCCCATCGATCAGTTCCAGCGCCGGCACTACGTAGTCGGTCGCGTCCAGCACGTCGAACAGCGTCACGTCCGGGCCCTTGAGCGGCTTGCCCAGCACGAAGGCAAGCTCGACTTCCACGCGCGGCACGATGAGTTTGTCGGTGGCGATGGTGTCGCCATCCTGGAAGAACATGCTGTCCAGCAAATGGCCGTAGTCGGGCTCGTTGATGCCGACGGTGCTTTGCATAGCCTTGGACGTCAGGCCGATCTTATGGCCGCGTAACCGCGCGCCGGCCGCCAGCTTGGCGGCAATGATGCGTTGCTGGATGGCGTAGGCATCGTCGATCTCGATGCCGGGAAAGGCCTGGTCCAGCTGGGTGGTGGGCATGCCGGTGCGTTCGGCCTCGATCAGCAGGTCGGCAGCGCGTTGGCGGGAGGCTTCGTTCAACATGGGGCTTACCTCAGGAGCGCGCGGCCGCTTCGAAGGCCACGGGGTTGGAGAGCGTGCCGATGCCCGAGACTTCCACCTCGACCACGTCACCGGGTTTCAGGAAACGGGGCGGCGTGAAGCGCACGCCCGCGCCGATCGGCGTGCCGGTCGAAATGACGTCGCCGGGTTGCAAGGTGGTCCAGGTGGAGATGTAGCGGATCAGTTCAGCGAACGGGAACATCAGGTTGGCGGTGGTGTCGTGCTGACGAATCTCGCCGTTGACGCGGGTGGTGACGGTCAGCGGCGCACGGGGGTCGAACTCGTCGGCGGTGACGAGCCACGGACCGATGGACCCGCTGGCGTCCCAGTTCTTGCCTTGGGTGACGTTGAACTTGCCGTGGCGCAGCCAGTCGCGGATGGTGCCTTCGTTCAGGCAGGTCAGGCCGGCCACGTGCGACCAGGCGTCGGCCGCGGCGATGCGGCGGCCGGCCTTGCCGATGACCAGGGCGATTTCGCCTTCGTAGTCCAGCTGCTCGGATTCCGGCGGCCGCAGCAGCGGCTGGCCGTGGCCCACGAACGACTCGGGAAAGCGCGGGAACACGCTGGGGTATTGCGGCGGCGCGCTGCCGTCTTTGTATTCTTCGTTGCGGTTGCCGTAGTTGACGCCCACGCAGATGATCTTGCCGGGCGCGGCAATGGGGGGGCGCAGCGTCAGGGCCGCCAGCGGCAGCGTGGCGTCCAGGCCTGCGGCCAGGTCGGCCAGGTGCGGCAGGGCGCCGGCCGCCAGCACGGCGTGCAGGTCGGCATGGCCTTGCCGGCTCAGGTCGACGACGGCGTCGCCGCGCAGCAGGCCGAAGCCGGCGCGGCCCTGGTATTCAAAGGACAGGAGTTTCATGTGTCGAATCCAAAAAGGCGGGCCGGGTTGTCGACCAGGATTTTCTTGAGCGTGGCGCCGTCGCCCGCGTAGCGGTGCAGCTGATCCACCAGGCGGCCCTCGTCGGGCGGCTGCTTGACGGACACGGGGTGGGGCCAGTCGCTGCCCCAGACGACGCGGTCGGGGTTGGCGGCGATCAGGGCGTGGGCCAGCGGCACCACGTCGTCCCAGGGCGGGCCGGATCGCGATAGCTTTTCGGTCAGCGACAGCATCACCCAGAAGTTGCCCCGGTCCAGCAACTCGACCAGCTTGCGGCGCGTGGGATCGTCGGCCCCGGCAGTGGGGTCGGCGCGGCCCATGTGATCGATCAGCACCGGAATGTCCAGCGCTTCGAACTGCGCCGCCTGCGCCATCATGCCGTCGGGTTCGGGCTGGAATTTGGCGTACCAGCCCAGTTCGCGGATGCGGGCGATGGCGCGCTGGAACGTGGCCGGGTCCATGCTGATGCCCAGGCCCTGGCGGGTGAAGCGCGCGCCGCGCACGCCCGCGTCGTGCAGCCGGGCGATGTAGGCGTCGTCGCGTTCGGCCAGCACCAGCGCGTTGGCGCAGCCGCGGTAGCCGGGGCCGGCCGTGGCCAGGCCGTCCAGCACTACCTGGTGGTCGGCGCCGTAGGTGGTGGCCTGCACGATGACGCCGCGCTCGATACCGAGCAAACGGTGCAGGCGCAGCGCGGTGTCGATGGTGGCGCTGGGCATTTCATAGGCCGCGCCGGGGCGCACCGGGTAGCGGTCGACGGGCCCGAACACGTGGAACTGGCTGTCGCAGGCTTTCGGTGGCAAGACCTTGGCCGGCGCGGTGGGGTGGGGGTGAAAGGGCAGGTATTGCGGCATGTGGGTCCTTGGTGTTGACAGGCCCTAGCCCAGCACCGCGACGAAGTCGCATTCGATGAGCTTGTCGCCGTCCAGGTCCGCCTGCATGGTGTGGCGGGCGGGGCGATCGGCCGGATCGGGAAAGGCGCGCAGCCACACGGCGTTGAGCGCCGCGCGCTGGCTGCGGTCGCGCATCCAGACGGTCATCCTGGCGATCTGGCCGAGGGACCCGCCGCCCGCTTGAACGATGCGGCGGATGTGGTCGAACATCAGCTCGCACTGGTGCTCCAGCGTGTCGCCGTAGGCGCCCGTGGACGGGTCGGTGCCCTGGATGCTGCCGGAATACAGCAGGTTGCCGACGCGGCAGGCGGCGGGAATGGGGTTCTTGTGGCTGAAGCCTTCGGCGTAGATGCTTTGTCGTGTCATGGTGTGTGGCCAAGGAAGGGAATCGGGGGGCGGGCAGGGTCTGTCGGCGCCACGAGGCGCCTTGTGCAGGCCCTAGTTGGCGGTGATGCCCGCGCGTTTGATGATGGGCGTCCAGCGCGCGTCTTCCGCGGCCAGGTAGCGGGTGAATTCGGCTGGCGAGCTGGCCTGGGCATCGGCGCCCAGTTCCTGGAAGCGCTGGATGATGTCGGGCTGGCGCAGGATCTTGTCCAGCGCCTGGCTCAGTTGCGCCAGCACCTCGGGCGGCGTGCCCTTGGGCGCGAGCAGGCCGGTGAAGGTGGCGGCTTCCATGCCGGCCACGCCGGCTTCGGCAAAGGTGGGCACGTCGGGCAGCGACGGCACGCGCTGCGCCGTCGTCACGGCCAGGCCGCGCGTGCGGCCTTCCTTGATGTACGGCAGCGACACCGAGATCTGGTCGAAATTGAAGTCCACCTGGCCGCCCAAGAGGTCGGTGGTGGCGGGGGCGTTGCCCTTGTATTGCGCCGTGGTCCAGCGTGCGCCGGTCAGCGATTGCAGCAGTTCGCTCACCAGGTGGTTGGTGGTGCCGGCGCCCGGCGAGGCCATGTTCAGCTTGCCGGGTTCCTGCCTGGCCAGCGCCAGCAGGTCGCCCAGGGTCTTGACCGGCAGGCCGGGCCGCACCTGCAACACCAGCGGCGTGTACGACACCGAGCTGATGGGTTCGAAATCGCGATCCCACTTGTAGGCCTGGCGCTTGAAGATCAGCGGGCTGAACAGCAAGGGGCCGTTGGCCGCCATGAACAGCGTGTAGCCGTCGGGCGCCGAGCGCGCCACCTGTTCGCCTGCGATCATGCCGCCGGCGCCGGGCTTGTTTTCCACGATGAACGGCTGGCCGAACGCCGCCTGCAGGCCCGGCCCGATCAGGCGCGCGGCGACGTCCACATTGCCGCCGGGCGGGTAGGGCACCACGATCTTCACGGGTTTGTCGGGCCAGGCGTGGGCCAGGGTGGTCACGGCGGTCAGCGCCAGGGCGGCGCAGGCTTTGGCAAGCGGGTGCATGGGTTGTCTCCTTGGGGGTGTTCTGTTGTTTGGACAGACTCTAGAAACTTGCCCGCCGGGCGACAATGCCAAAAATTCGAAAAAGTCCGAATATTGGACTTATTGCGGGAATCGCGGTTTGTCCGGATTCACCGACCCCTGTAAAACCCGGGAAAATGGGCGCAAAGCTATCGCCAGCCGCGTTTTTCGCCGGCTTTTCAGGTTCAATATATGGACGTCTTGTAATGCGTATCGCCGCCCCGGAACTCACCCCCGAACAAACCTACAAGCTCATGAGCGGCATCGTGGTGCCGCGCCCGATCGCCTGGATCACCACGCTGGGGCCGGGCGGCAAGGTCAACCTGGCGCCGTTCAGCTGCTACACCTTCGTGTCCAACACCCCGCCGATGCTGGGCGTGAACATCGGCCGCAAGGCTGGGCTGCGCAAGGACACCGCCCGCAATATGCTTGAGCACGGTCATTTCGTGGTGAACATCGGCAATGCAGACCTGCTCGATGCCATTCACGCCAGCGCCGAAGAGCATCCGCCCGAAGTCAGCGAAGCCGAACTGCTGCAGCTGGACGTGCTGCCGGGCGAGGCCATCGCCACCCCGCGCCTGGCCGCGGCGCCCGTCAGCCTGGAGTGCGTGCTGCACAGCGTGACGCCGTTTGGCGACACGGGCGCGGAATTCTTCGTCGGCGAAGTGCGGCTGTTTCACATCCGCGACGGGCTGGCGCGCGACGGCAAGATCGACACCACCTTGCTCGACCCCATCTGCCGCATCGGCGGGCCGAACTACGCGCGGCTGGGACCGCTGATCACCAAGCGCACGCTGCGCCAGACGCCCAAGTCGGTCATGGGGCAGGACGCGTCATGAACGCGCGGGCGGGCGGCATAACGGGCGACGGCGACGCGCTGCGCGGCACGGCGCACGATGACGATACGCCGCGCGGTACGGCGGCGGGCAACGAGGCCGACGACGCGCTGCCCGGCGCGCAGACCGTGCGCCGCGCCATGGCAATCCTGCGGCTGGTGGCCTGCGGGCAAGAGCGGGGCGTGCGGCTGATCGACCTGGTACGCATGTCGGGCCTGAACCGGCCCACCGTGCACCGCCTGCTCAAGACGCTGGTGCAGGAAGGCGCCGTCGAGCAGGACGCGGCCACCCGGCGTTACCTGATCGGCGGCGAGATCAGCCTGCTGGGCCTGGCACGCACGCGCCGCTTTCCGCTCTTGACCCTGGCCGATCCGTATCTGGCCGAACTGGCCGACCAAGTGGGCGACACGGTCTTCCTCAGCGTGCGCCACGGTCACGATTCCATCTGCATCGGCCGCAAGACCGGGCATCATCCGATCCAGGTGCTGTCGATCGAAGTGGGCGTGCGCCGGCCGTTGGGCCTGGGCGTGTCGGGCGTGGCGCTGCTGTCGTGCCTGGACGCGACGGAAAGCGCCGCCATCGTGCAGGCCAACGCCGCGCGCCTGGCGGTGGCGGGCGAATCGGTTGACGACATCCTGCGGCGCGTGGATCAAGCGCGCGCCAGCGGCATCGCGCATGCGCCCAACGGGCTGATGCCGGGCACCAGCGCGGTGGCGCTGGCGATTCGGGCAGACGATCGCGAACCGCTGGGCGCCGTGACGGTGACCGCAATGGCCGACCGGCTGGCTGGCGGCCGCCTGGCCCAGGTGGTCGAACGCATGCGCGACCGCGCGCAGGCCATCGCGCGGCGCCATGCCGAGGTCAGCGAACGGCGGCGGTAGGTGCGGCGCAGGGCGTCAGTACGTCAGCGACGCGCCGGTGACGACCTCGTACAGGAAGCGGTCCAGCCGTTCGGTCTGGCCATCGGGCCGGTCGAAGAAGGGCGCTTTTTCCAGGGCCTGCAGCGTGGTTTCCAGGTAGGCGTGGATCAGCGGAAAGCGCGGACCGTGTTCCGCTTCGCCGGCCTGCATCTTGATGGTCAGCAACTGGTTGATCTCGTCGCGCAGCGCGGCATCGGTGACCATGGCGTCGGCCAGGTCGGCAAAGCGCATCGGCGGGATGCCGCGGCCGCTGTCGATCCATTGCGCGGCCAGCACGGGGCGCAGCACGTACAGATATTTCTTCAGGCGCACGGTGTCGCCCTGCAGCGACTCGCGAAAGTTGCGCCCGGCCATGGCCACATAGTGCCAGCGGCCCTTCATCTGCGAAAAATACTCGCTGCGAAAATGCCGCAGCCAATCGCTGGTGGCCTCGTCCTGGCGGTACAGCACGGGCGAATCCAGCCACTCGAACAGCGTAGGGTTGGACCCGCGCAGCAGTTGCAGCGCCTTGCGCAGTTCCCAGCCGGAGACGTCCAGTTCGTCGTCGATGGGCAGCTCGATCACGTCGCGCTGCGGCGACACGCGCAAGTACCAGTCCAGCTTGTGCACGTACAGAAAGCGCACGTCATAGTCGCTGTCGGGCGAGGCAAAGCCCCAGCCTCGGCTGCCGGATTCGCAGGCGAGCAGCACGCGTACGTCGTGGCGCTGTTCGATGTGTTCCAGGGTGGCCATGACGCGTTCGCGGATGGCCGGATCGATGGGGTGGGCGTGCAGGATCGAAGTCATTCGGAAATGCTATCACTGCGGACAGCGATCTGCTGCTTCTGCCGCCAACGCCGCTTGCAAGCGCTTTGATTCAGAACTTGGTGGACTGGGGAGGCTTCTGGATCTCGCAGACGGCTTCGTTAGTGTATGTGCTGCGAGTGGACTCACTGTACATCTGGCGAACGAACTTGAGATCGATTCTGCTGATGTTGTTCTTGAATGTATACGGCCCGCTTCGCGTGGTCCACATAACTGCATCCGAGCCGAACGCGGCCTTGTAGGTACCGGAATTGTTGCCGCCGCGAATCTCGGAGGTGGCTTTGGAGAATTGGCAGATTAGCCGATCTCTTCTCTGAAAGTGTCGGGCGGCTGCACCAAAGACCGTCCAGGCGCTGTTCGACATGTTGCGGCGCGATGACAGCCCTGGCCGCGCCCGGCGGTCGCGGGCCGGGCACGGTCATCGCGCCGACATGACGCCGCTCTAGCATCGCGCTTTTCGGCGAGGCGACATGATCATCCGCAATGCAGAGGTCGGCGACAGCGCCGACATCGTGGAACTGCTGGCCCAGTTGGGCTACCCCGGCACGCAGGCGTTCGTGCCCGAGAAAATCGAACGCCTGCTGGGCCATCGCGACGCCGAACTGCTGGTGGCCGAGGACGGCGGCAGGCTGCTGGGATTCATCGGCCTGCACTTCATGGTGCAACTGGCCTTGCCGGGCGACTTCTGCCGCATCACCTATTTCTGCGTCAGCGATTCGGCGCGCGGTAGCGGCGTGGGCCGGGCGCTGGAAGAGGCGGCGGCATCGTTGGCGGTAGGGCGCGGCTGCGACCGCATCGAAGTGCATTGCCACGAGCGGCGCGTGGACGCGCACCGCTTCTATTACCGCCAGGGCTACGAGGAATCGCCGAAGTACCTGATGAAGCGCTGCCAGCGCTGAACGGCCTGGCGGCGCGGCGCGGTCAAACCGCCGCCAGCGCCGCGGCCAGGGTGCGTGCCGCCGGCCCCAAGGGCTGGTCGATCCGGTGCGCCAGGTAGACCTCGGTCGCCACCTGGCTGCCGCGTCCCAGGCTGCCGGTGGGCAGGCGCAGCAGGCGGCCTTCGGCCAGGTCGCGTTCCACCAGCCACAGCGGCAGCCGGCCCCAGCCCACGCCGGCCAGGATCAACGCATGCTTGGTGTCCTGCCCGCTGACCCGGCAGGTCTGCGGCGACAGCACGGCAAAGTCGCGGCCGTCGCTGAGCGTGGACGGATCGGTCTGCACCACCTGCACGTGGTCGGCCAGGTCAGGCGCGGCCAGCGGCTTGCCATCGGCTACGTGCGCGGCCAGCGCATGGCCGGCGCCCACCACCGCCACCATCTGCACCGACGACAGCGCCTGCAAGGCAATGCGGGGATGGCGGAAATGCTCGCCCGCCACGATGCCCAGCTGATGGCTGCCGGCCAGCAGTGAGGCAATCGGCCCGCCCAGCGGCAGCACGGCCACGCGCGTGGCCACCGACGGATAGACCGCGCGCAGCCGGTTCAGCGCCGCGCCCACCTGGGCAATGGGATACAGCGTGTCCACCACGAGCGACAGTTCCAGCTCGACCCCTTCGCCCAGCCCCTGGGCGCGGGCCCGCATGGCATCCACGCGCAGCAGGATGTCGCGCGCATTCGCCAACAAGGCCTGGCCTTCGGGCGTCATGACGGGGCGGTGGCCGGTGCGGTCGAACAGCCGCACGCCCAACTGCGCTTCCATGTTGGCAATGGCGTGGCTGACGGCCGATTGCACCCGCGCCAGCTGGCGCGCGGCGGCGCGAAAGCTGCCGGTGTCGGCGACGGCGGCAAACACGCGTAGCTGGTCCAGGGTCAGGGCGTCTATCATCGGGCGGCTTGATCTGTTTTTTAGATCGGTTTCATCAAAAGATTATCACTTATCAGAATCGGTTCCACCCGGCATGCTGGCGGCTTCGCCAAGCGAGGAGAGGCAAGGATGGACAAGGCAGAAGGCACGGCGCAGGCCGGCCAGCCGGCAGGCACGCGCTGGGGCGCGGTGCTGGCGATCGTGGGCGCAGGCGTCGTGGCGTCGTTGCAGGTGGGCAAGGTGATCATCGCGGCGCCGCTCTTGCGCCGCGACCTGGGGCTGGACCTGGCGTCCATCGGCACGCTGACGGCCGTGTTCTCGATCCTGGGCGTGCTGGGCGGCATTGCGGCGGGCGGCATCATCGCGCGGTTCGGCGCGCGCCGCATGCTGTTGTGCGGCCTGCTGGCCACCGCGCTGGGCACGGCGGCGGGCGCGCTGGCGCCGGGCTATGGCGCCTTGCTGGCCACGCGCGTGGTCGAAGGCCTGGGTTTCCTGCTGATCACCGTGGCTGGCCCGGCGGCTTTGCAGCGCATCGTGCTGCCCTCCAGCCGCGACCTGGCCTTTGCGCTCTGGAGCTGCTACATGCCCACCGGCATGGCCGTGGCCATGCTGGCCTCGCAGGCGTTTGGCGACTGGCATGCCTACTGGTGGTGCGCCGGGGCCGCGGTGCTGGTGGCGCTGGCCTGCGTGGCCGCGCTGGCGCCGGCCACGCCGGGCGGCAAAGGCCTGTCGTGGGCCGGCCTGCGCCAGGACACCACCGACACCCTGGGCGCCGGCGGGCCGATGCTGCTGGCCGCCTCGTTCACGCTCTACAGCCTGATGTTCTTTGCGTTGTTCACCTTCCTGCCGGTGTTGCTGATGGACAAGCTGGGCCTGCCGTTGGCCACCGCCGGCCTGTACAGCGCGGCAGCCAGCGCCGCCAACATCATCGGCAACCTGGGGGCGGGCGTGCTGCTGTCGCGCGGCTGGCGGCGGTCGACCCTTATCGCCTGCGCCAGCGCGGCGATGGGCGTGGTGGCGTTGCTGATCTTCCGGTCGGTGTTTCCGGCGATGCCGACCTTTCTCCTGTGCGTGCTGTTTTCGGCGGTGGGCGGGCTGATCCCGGCCACGCTGCTGGGCACCGCGCCGCTGGTGGCGCCCCGGCCGGCGCTGACGGCCTCGGCCGTCGGGCTGGTGATGATGGGCAGCAACCTGGGCCAGGTGATCGGCCCGGTCACGGTGGGCGGGGTGATCGACCGCTATGGCTGGGCGCAGGCCTCGCTGATCGTCGCGGCCGCGGCGCTGGGCGGCGTATTCATCGCGTGGCGATTGCGCCGGCTGGGCGGGGCCGGGCTGTAGGCGCAGGCAGTATCGTTGGCGCAATACGGGCGGGGGCATATCGGCGGGGCGATAACGCCCGGGCAATCATGGTGGCGGTCGCGCCCCACGCACGTGCAGCTGTCACGCGTCAGGCCTATCATGCAAACTCGTCTTACCTGGAGCCGCCATGTCTTCCTCGTCTGTCCCGCGCCTGGTCATCTTCGATTGCGACGGTGTCCTGATCGATAGCGAAATCATCGCCGCACGCGCCCAGTCGCGCGCGCTGGCCGAACACGGCATTGCGATCACGCCGCAAGAGGCCGCCCGGCGTTTTGCGGGCATCCCCGACGCCGACATGTGGCAGACGCTGCAAGACGAAAACGCGCGCGTGCTGCCCGAAGACTTTCCGCGCGCCTACGCCGACCGCCTGCAAGACACCTTCCGCCAGGAACTGCGTGCGCTGCCCGGCGTGCGCGAAACCCTGGCCGCGCTGCGCGAGCGCGGCATCGAATACTGCGTGGCCTCCAGCAGCACCCCGCCCAAGCTGGAAGCCGCGCTCAAGCTGGTCGGCCTGTGGGAGGAATTCGCGCCCCATGTCTTCAGCACGGCGCAGGTGGCGCACGGCAAACCCGCACCCGATGTGTTTCTGTTCGCCGCGCGCCAGATGCGCGCCGCGATCCTGGATTGTGTGGTGGTCGAAGACAGCGTGCCCGGCGTGCGCGCCGCCCGGGCCGCGCGCATGCGGGCGGTGGGCTACGTCGGCGCCTCGCACAACGGGCCGGACCAGCGCCAGCGCCTGCTGGACGAAGGCGCGTTCGAGGTCATCGATGATTTGCAGCGGCTGACGGACATCATCTGATCTCGTACGTCACGCCGCCGCGGGCACGGCCTCGGGCTTGACCCGCACCGCGCGCAGCACCCCGATCACCAGCAGCGCGATACCCACGAGCGTCAGCGGCTGCGGCATGCTGCCGCGCAGGATGAAGGCGTAGGCCAGCGCTGCCAGCGTCTCGAACACGATCAACTGCCCGGCCAGGGCGGTGGGCAGGCGCTGGCTGGCTTCGTTCCAGCACAGCGTGCCCAGCCACGACGAGAACAACCCGATGATGATCATCAAGCCCAGGAACACCTCGGGCCGCGGCCCCAGCGGCATGGCGAAACCGCTGCCGGTGGCGGTCATGCCGCCCCATAGCAAGCCGTAGCCGGCCAGCGCCAGCGGCAGCGTCGCCACGCCCTGGGCGGTGGCCCAGGTGCGCGGGCTGCGGCCGGGGTGGTCGCGCAGCCAGTCGGCATTGCGCAAGGGATACCAGGTCCAGCAGGCCACCGCGCCCAGCGCCAGCATGGCGCCGATGGCATAGCGCGAGAGATCCGCGTCGGCTTCCTGGCGCAGCGCCTGCAATTCCACCTGGTTGACGCAGCCGATACCCAGCGCGATCAGCGCCAGCGACGGCGCCAGCCGCTTCCAGGGCAGCCGGCCGTCGCGGCGCGCATTGCGCAGGTTGGCGCAGATGGCGATCACCACGGGCAGCGTGCCGATGATCATCGTGGGCACCGGACCGCCGGCGCGCTGAATGGCGCTGGCCAGGCACAGGTAATAGAGCAGGTTGCCAATCGCCGCCAGCTTCAGCGCTTCGATCCAGTCGGCGCGCGTCAACTGGCGCAGCGCCTTGCGGTCCAGCCAGGCCAGCGGCAGCGCGATCAGGCCGAACGCCAGGTAGCGCGCCACCGATTGCAGGGCGGCGGGGTATTCAGGCAGCAAAAGCGGGCCGACGAACACCAGCCCCCACATCAGGCCGGCCGCCAGGGCGTACATCGATCCTGCCCACATAGACACTCCCATCGCAGATTCAATACAGACAGGCAGTCTAGCGATACGGGCGGGGGCAATCTTGTACGAGATTGCTGCGCCGCCGCGCCTGGCAATCCGTTGGCTGATGGATGCCAACGAGATGTCCACGGGGCCCGTCAGGATGAGATCGCCTGCCAGGAGAGGCAATGGGTCGGCCGGCTAGGCCCGCACTTGCTTCTGATAGCGCGCTGGCGTCACCCCATAGCGGCGGGTGAACGCACGCGTCAGGTGGGCCTGGTCGGTCAGGCCGGCGGCCAGCGCCGTCTGCGCCGGGGTTTCGCCCGCGGCCAGCAGGCGCTTGGCCTCGAACAGGCGCAGCGCCATCAGCATCTGCTGCGGCGTGGCATGGTGCTGCGCCTGGAAACTGCGCAGGAAATGGAAGGGGCTCAGCCCGGCGACCTCGGCCAGTTCTTCCAGCGTCAGGCGCCGCGACAGATTGGCGCGCAGGTAGTCGATGACGCGGGCGAAACGCGGCGCGGCGGTGGCCTGCAAGGGCCGGGGCACGCGGGCGTGGCGGCGAAATTCCGCCAGCAGGGCATACAGGGCGCTGTCGAACGCCAGCGGTTCACGCGCCTGCCACAACTTGTCGAGCAGGGCGGTGACGCGTTGCGCGCTGTTGGCATCGTGGCCCACCGCGCAGTCGAACCACCAATCGGCTTCGCCGGTCACCCGTGCGACCACGGCGGGGTCGATGTAGGCCATGCGGTAGCGCCAGCCGCCTTCGGTCTCGGCCTGGCCGGTGTGCAGTTCGTCGGGGTTCATCAGCACCACCGACCCGGACGGGGCCAGGTGCTCGGCGCCGCGGTAGCGAAAGCGTTCCACGCCGGTTTCGATCGCGCCCAGGCCAAAGGCCTCGTGCGTATGCGGCTCGAAGGCGTGGCGGATGATGTGGGCGCGGTACAGCTCGACGCCGGGCCGATGTGCCTGGCGGCGGAATTCGGCGCGGTCGTTGGGGTGGTCGAACGCCTGCGGCACGCCCGCGATGATCGGTTCAGCGGGCGCGGCGACGCCGCGAGGGGGAGGCAACAGGGAAGCCATGCGGGAATTTAAACATGATTGCCGTCCTGCATGGCCGCCAGCCGCGCCAGCAGCATCTCGCGTTCGCGGGCGTTCTGGGTCATGCCGGCCGCGCGTTCGAATTCCACGGCCGCCTCGGCGCGCCGGCCCAGCTTGGCCAGCAGGTCGCCGCGCACGCTGGGCAGCCAGTGGTAGTTGGCCAGCGTCGGGTCCTGGGCCAGGGCATCGGCCAGGTCCAGCCCGGCCTGAGGGCCGAACGCCATGCCGACGGCCACGGCGCGATTCAGTGCCACCACCGGTGATGGCTGGGCGCGCAACAGCCGGTCGTACAGCCCCACGATGCGCGCCCAGTCGGTGTCGGCGGCCTGCCGCGCCCGCGCATGGCAGGCGGCCAGGCCGGCCTGCAATGCATAAGGCCCGTCTGCGCCGCCCAGGTCTTCGGCCCGCGCCAGCGCGGCCAGGCCGCGGCGGATCAGCAGCGTGTCCCAGCGGCCCCGGTCCTGTTCCAGCAGCAGCACCGGGCGGCCCTGGACGTCGCTGCGGGCGTGCAGCCGCGAGGCCTGCAATTCCATCAGCGCCACCAGCCCGTGCACCTCGCTTTCCAGGGGTGCCAGCTGGGCCAGGATGCGGCCCAGCCGCAGGGCTTCGTCGCACAGCGCCGGGCGCATCCAGTCTTGTCCCGACGTGGCGGCATAGCCTTCGTTGAAGATCAGGTAGATCACTTCCAGCACCGAGGCCAGGCGCGGCGCGCGGTCCTGCGGACCCGGTACCTCGAACGGCACGCCGGCCGCGGCCAGGCTGCGCTTGGCCCGAACGATGCGTTGGGCGATGGTGGATTCCGACGCCAGGAAGGCGCGTGCGATCTCGGCGGTGGACAGCCCGCCCAACAGGCGCAGCGTCAACGCCACCCGCGCCTCGGTGGACAGCACCGGGTGGCAGGCCGTGAACACCAGCCGCAGCAGGTCGTCGCCGATATCGTCCTGGCGCGCCGCGTCCAGCGCGTCGACGAAATCGGGCTCGACGTCGGCCTGCAAGGCTTCGAGTTCGTGCCCGATCTGCTCGTGCTTGCGGTGGTGGATGGCGTCCAGCCGCAGGCGGTCGCGAGCGCGGTTTTTGGCGGTGGTCATGAGCCACGCTCCCGGGTTGTCCGGCACGCCGCTGGTCGGCCAGCGCTCCAGCGCGGCCACCAGCGCGTCCTGGGCCAGTTCTTCGGCCAGCCCGACGTCGCGCACCAGGCGCGCCACGCCGGCAATGACGCTGGCGGCCTCGATGCGCCAAACGGCCTCGATGGCGCGGTGCGTGGCGGCGGCGTTCGGCGCAATCATGCCGGCGGGGTCTCGCCCGGCACCATGTGGAACACTTCCCAGATGTGGCCGTCCAGGTCGTCAAAACCATGGCCGTACATGAAGCCATGGTCTTGCGGCTGGCGCGGCACGGTGGCGCCCGCGGCCTTGGCGCGGGCGACCAGGTCGTCGACCTCGGCGCGGCTTTCGCAGGACAGGGCGATCAGCACTTCGGTGCTTTGCGTGGCATCCGCGATGGGCTTGCCGGTAAAGCCCTGGAAGAAGGGCTTGACCAGCAGCATCACGTAGATGCCGTCGCCTACGACCATGCAGGCGCCCTGGTCGTTGGTGAATTGCGGATTGAAGGTGAAGCCCAGGCGCTTGAAGAAAGCCTGCGACTTCTGCATGTCGCTGATGGGCAGGTTGACGAAGATCTGTTTATGCATGGCGTGCCTCGTGTCGGGGGGATCAGCGGTGAATCACCGGCCGTTGCCGGGCAGGGCGCGAAAGCGCTCGATGGCCTCGCCGGCGCCCAGGTCATCCAGTTCGTACAGCTGGCGCACTTCGATTTCGCAGGGCTGGTCGGGGAACGGTTCGGGAAAGCGCAGCGTCCATTGCAGGGCTTCTTCGCGCGAGCGCACCTGGATCAGGGTGTAGCCGGCCACCAGTTCCTTGGTGTCGGCAAAGGGGCCGTCCACGACCTTGCGTTGGCCCTTGCTGTCGTACTGGATGCGCCACCCCGCCGACGAGGGCCGCAGGCCGTTGGCATCCAGCAGCACGCCGGCCTTGGCCAGGGCTTCGTGGTAGGCGCCCATGGCGGCGAGCAGGCTGGCGTCCGGCAGCAGGCCGGCTTCGCTGTCGGACGTGGCGCGCACGATGATCATGAATCGCATTGCAGTCTCCTGGTGTCGATGGCAAGGCCCCAGTCTTGGGGCTTGTACCGGCACGACGCATGGCGCAGGGCCAAATCGACAGCGGCATCACGAATTCAGGGTAAATACCTAGTCGATGGGTCGGCTGCCGGCCAGTGTCTGCCGATGGCCGGTCGGGCGATTACAGGAAACAGGGCCCAAGTTCCCGCACTTCGACCGTGGCCCACTGGGCGGCCGGGCACTCGGCCGCCAGCTTCAAGGCTTCTTCGCGGCTGTCAGTGGTCAATAGGAAAAAGCCGCCGATCATTTCCTTGGCTTCGGCGAACGGGCCGTCGACCAGCGTGCGCTGGCCGCCCCGTACCTGCAGCCGCACGCCGTCGGCATCGGATTTCAGCGATTCGGCGGCTTTCAGCAGGCCGCGCGACTGCAGGCCTTCGGCATAGCGCAGCATCTGCGCGTAGGCCTCGCGGCCTGCTTCCGGCGTGCGCTCGGCGCGTTGGCCCGTCGGTTCGACTATCAACAGCATGTACGGCATGGTTTCTTCCTGGTGGACGGCGCGCGGGGCGCGTTTTCGAAGGGGGCAGGCCGCCAGAGTACAGCGGTTTGCGGCAGGCCGAGCAAGCGTTTGCACAGGCGAAATAAAACCGGCCGAAGCCGGTTGCTGTAGACAAGGCCGAAGCGCCAGGATCAGGAATCGCCAGGCTTGGCAGCCGCCGCGGTCTTGTTCTCGGCCTTGCCATCGCTCGCCTTGGCCTCGCCCTGGGCGGGCTTGGCCGGCGCCGTGATGTCCATGATCAATTCCACCCGCCGATTGGCCGCCCGGCCCGCCGGCGTGTCGTTCGACTCGATCGGTCGCGTCTCGGCATAGCCCACCGCCCGCAGGCGGCTGCCGGCCACGCCGTCGCGCACCAGTTCACGCAGTACGCTGGTGGCGCGGCTGCTGGACAGTTCCCAGTTCGAGGCGAACTGGCGCGTCTGGATCGGCACGGGGTCGCTGTGGCCTTCCACCGATACCTGGTAGGCGTTCTTGTTCAGGATCACGGCCAGGCGCTTGATCACGTCCAGCCCGGCCGGGCTGAGCGTGGCCTGGCCCGACGGGAACAGCAGTTCGTTGCTGATCCGAAAGCTCACCGATTGCTCATTGATGATGACGTCGACCGACTTGCCCAGGTCGCCCAGGCCCAGCGACTCCTTGGACGGCGCCTTCAGCGGCTTGGCGGCGTCGGCGACCACCACGCCGTCGGCCGGCGGTTCGGCGCTTTCCGCGGCGGCCGCGGCAACCGGCGCGGGCGGTTCGGCCCAGCTGGCCGGAATGGCGACCGCATCGAATTCGGAATACTCGCCGTCATAGGTCGGCAAGCCCTTGGTTGCCAGCGTGCCGACCAGGTCCACCTGCTTGTCGCCGGCTTCGTAAAAGCCGCCGTGCAGCCGCGACACCGCCAGCAGCACCACCAGCATGGCCAGCAGCAGCGTGATCAGGTCCAGGTAGCTCAGCAGCCAGTTCTCGGCGTCCTGCTCGACCGTTTCCTCGACGTGCCAGCGGGCGTAGCGGTCCTTGCGGTCGCTCTTGGTCGGGCGCCAGCCGCTGTTGGCGGCCGCCTTCTGCGCGCGCATCTGGGCCTGGCGGGCCTGCTCGATCCGCTGCGCCAGGGAAGGGGAAATCAGGCTCATTGGCGCGCGGGGGCGGGGCGGGTAATGGAGACGGGCTTGGCGGCCGGGGCCACCTGGCCTTCGGTCTTGGCGCGCTGGGCCTGCGCGCCGCCGTCGTAGATTTCGTCTTCGACGTGCATCACGAACGAATTGAGCGTTTCGCGCACCACGGCCGGGCCGCGCTTCTCGCACATCATGGCAATGCCCTGCAGCACCATGTTCATGGATTCCACGCGGCGCGCGGTACGGCGTTCCAGTTTCACGGCGATGGGCTTGCAGACCAGGTTGGCCAGCAAGATACCGTAGAAAGTCGTCATCAGGCCGATGGCCAGCTGCTGGCCGATCATCGTCATGCTGCCGTCGCCCAGCACGGCCATCAGGTTGATCAGGCCGATCAGCGTGCCCAGCATGCCGAAGGCGGGGGCAAACGTGGCCATCACGCGGAACATCTGCGCCTCGGCCATTTCACGGGCCCGCAGCCGCGACACGCGCCACTGCAGCAGTTCGATGATCTGGTCTTCCGGGGTGTTGTCGATGATGAGCTGCACGCCGGTGCGCAGGAACGGGTTGGTGACCTTTTTCAGTTCCTGTTCGACCTTGTGCACGTCCGTGTTCATCCACAGCTGCGCCATCGACACCAGTTCTTCGATGTCGCGCTGCTGGTCGTGCTGGTCGTTGCGAAACACCGTCCCCACCAGCTTGAACACCCGCATCACTTCGGACAGCGGGTAGGCGATGAACAGCGCGGCGCAGGTGCCGCCCAGCACGATGGCCAGGCCCGGCAGGTTGAAATACAGGCCCGGGTCGGTGGCGGCCAGCGCCACGACGATAACCAGGGTAAGCAGGCCGACGACGGCGCCGATGACGGTAGACGGATTCATGGATCTTGCCCGATAGCGAGGGCACTCCGTTCACGGAATGCCGGATGGTGGCAAATTCTAGCCACGGACCGGGCCGGCCAATCGGGAGGAAAACGGGGCGAAAGGGGCGGTAAGCGCCGGCTTAAACCGCCTGTCAGGGTGCGCGCCGGGGCGCGTTGCGCAAGAAAACCAGGGTGACGCGCCAGGGCGCGTCACGGAAGAAAAATAGGGGCGGATTAAGGGCGGATGAAAGAGGGATCGGCCGCCGTCACGCCGCCGGCCCGGCCGAGGGGGCGGCCCGATGCTGGCGCGCCCGCCATTCGTCACGGGTGATTTCCCACACTTCGGCCTGCATGCGGCCCGAGACAAAGCCGCGTTCTTCCGTGGCGACCAGGCGCATGCCGGTGCGCCGCGACAGGTTGCGCGAGCCCTCGTTGGCGATGGCCTTGGGCGCCCGCAGCACCGATTGTTCCAGCACGTCGAACCAATAGCCGGTGACCACTTCGCAGGCCTCGGTCATGTAACCGTGGCCGCGAAAGTCCGGGTCCAGCCAGAAGCCGCGGTTGTTGCCGGGGTCGTCCTGCATCAGGCTGATGAGGCCGATCAGGCGATCGGGTTCGGCGCGCGTGCGCAGCGACCAATGCCACTGCACGCCGCGCCGCATCGCCGGCAGCGCCACCTGCTCTACATAGGTGCGCGCGCCGTCCGCCGGGTAGGGCCAGGGCACCTGGTCCGCCAGGTAGCGCACCACTTCCCATTGCGCAAAGATGCGCTGGATGGCCGGTGCGTCGTCCAGCCCAAGCGGCGGCAGGATCAGGCGTTCGGTGGCAAGCGTGGGCAGCGCGGCGGCGTCGGGCATGGCGGCAAGGGAGTCGGGGTCCGGGGTAGGTGAGCGGATATGTATATCATGGACGACATATCGCGGCCGAACGCCGTGGGTCCTGGAGAGGTGCAAGCAGGGGCCCGGGTTGCCGCAGCAACGGAGAAAAACATGAATGCAGCCAACGAAAACGTCAGCATGGCGCTTTTTTGCGACTTCGAGAACGTGGCGCTTGGCGTGCGCGACACGAAGTACCAGAAGTTCGATATCCGCCCGGTGCTCGAGCGCCTGCTGCTCAAGGGCAGCATCGTGGTCAAGAAGGCCTATTGCGACTGGGAACGCTACAAGGAATTCAAGGCGCCCATGCACGAGGCCAATTTCGAGCTCATCGAAATCCCCCACGTGCGCCAATCGGGCAAGAATTCGGCCGACATCCGGCTGGTCGTGGACGCACTGGACTTCTGCTACACCAAGTCGCACGTCAACACCTTCGTCATCATCAGCGGCGATTCCGACTTCTCGCCCCTGGTGTCCAAGCTGCGCGAGAACAACAAGAAGGTGATCGGGGTGGGCGTCAAGCAATCCACCTCGGACCTGTTGATCGCCAACTGCGACGAATTCATTTTCTATGACGACCTGGCCCGCGAAGGCCAGCGCGCCGCCGACGCCCGCCGCGACAATCGCGGCGCGGCCAACCCCACCCAGCGCCGTTCGCCGGACGAAGAGCGGCGCCGCAAGGAAGAGCTGGAAGCCCGCAAGACGCAGGCGGTGGACATGGTGGTCGAGACTTTCGAGGCCCTGATGGCCGAGCGCGGCGACAGCGGCAAGGTCTGGGCGTCCGCCCTGAAAGACGCGCTCAAGCGCCGCCGGCCGGATTTCAACGAGTCCTACTACGGCTTTCGCGCCTTCGGCAATCTGCTGGACGAAGCCCAGTCGCGCGGTTTCCTGGAAGTGGGCCGCGAAGAAAAATCGGGCACCTACGTGTATCGCGACAACGCGGGCGGCGGCCAGGCGCGCACGGGTGGCAAGCCCGGCGTGCGCGCCTTGGCGTCGACGTCGGGGCAAGATGCTCAGGCAGAGGTTTCTGCCGCTGACGAGGCCGATGCCAAGCCGGCCCGCAATGCACGCGGCGGCCGCAAGCATCCGGACGCGTCGGGTGGCCGCGGTGGTCGTGGGGGTTCGGGCCGCGCCCCGGGCCGTCATGAACCGGGCCGCGAGGGCGAGGAACCCGTGGCGTTGCCGTTATGGGGCGTAGAACCTGCCGCTGCGCCGTCGCAGGCGTTCGAAGTGGATGCGGCGCAATCGATGCCGGCAGGGCCGTTCTCCGCGCCTGCAAGCAGTGAATCACCCTTCGTGGAACAGTCGTCGTCGCCGGACGCGGCGCCGCAGGCCGACAACAAGAGCCGGCGCGGGTCGCGCGGCGGCCGTGCGGCGGCTAAAAGCGGTCGGAACGCGGCGACGTCCGGTGCGGATTCGGCCGCATCCACCGTCGCGACGGCGCAAGTCTCGGCAGGGACCGCGCCTGTCGCGGAACCCGCCGCTGCGCAGGCCGCACCGTCCCGTCAGGCAAGCGAGCCTGCGTTGACGCCGGCCGGCAGTGAGCCGGTCGCGGCAGAATCCGCCCCGGCCACCGGCCGCAAGCCAGCGCGCGCCGCGAAGTCCGGCCGTCGCACGTCCGCAGGGGCGTCAAAGCAGGCGCAGGCGTCTGCGCCGGAACCCGTCGCCGAACCCACGCCCAAGCCGGCCCGCAAGACGGCCACGCGCGCTCGTCGCCCGCGCAAGGCGGCGGACGCCGAATAATCCGGCGGTCATTGATCCGGCGGTCATCGCAGGCAACGAGGCCTGGCGCGTGCGCCAGGCCTCGGTCGTTCTATCCGCAGGGGCCGGCGGCCTCACTCAATCGCTGCCGTAACGTCCCGGCGTCACCCCATATTCACGCTTGAACATCGCGATGAACGCGCTGACGTTGTCGTAGCCGGATTCCAGCGCGGTGGCGGTCACGCTGTGCCCAGCGGCCAGCATTTCCTGGGCGCGCATCAGCCGCGCCTGCTGACGCCACGCGCCCAGGGTCAAGCCGGTCTCTTCCAGGAAGCGCCGTGCCAGCGTGCGCGGCGCCATGCCGATGTCAGCGGCCCAGGCAGCCAGCGGACGCGTGTCCTCCGGCGTATCCGACCAGGCCAGCGCCAGCCGCTGCAAGCGCGGGTCGCGCGGCAGCGTCAGCCCGTTTCCCGCGTCGGGCAGGGTGCGGATCTCATCGCGCACGAGCTCGACGATGCGGGCGCGGGCGCCGTCTTGGTCTTCGGCCGGGTCGTTCCAACTGGCGGCGCGTTCCACCGCGGCCAGCAGCAACGCCGACGCCCGCAACGCGCACGGCTGTTCCGGCAGGCCGGCGCAGGCGGCCGGGCTCAGGTAGGCGCTGTAACCCGCATAGGGGCCATGCGAGCGCAACCCGTGCGGGCAGTGGGGCGGAATCCAGATCGCGTGCGCCGGGGGCGCCAGCCATTGCCGGTTGCCGGCGTACACCGTCAGCAGGCCGCGATAGGCGCCGAACAATTGGCCGCGCGCGTGCTGATGCATGGCCGTATGCCGCAGCGTTGCATCGTGCCGGCGCACCGCCAGCAGGCGGGGGCCGCGGGGCGAGGCGGCCAGGTCGGGGGCGATCAAGGGGGGCGAGGCAGGGCGGGTCATGGCAGAAATACGGGATCGATTGACCAAATTACCGCAGATTTGCCGACGCCGCGCGCTTATCGTGAACCCTGTGCCTATCAACAGGAGAAAACCATGAAAGCACAGGATGTGTTGCCCGACGATCAGAACGAGGGCAGTTTCCAGGGCGTGACCGTGCGCAAGGGCACGGTCGGCGCCTTCCTGGCCAATGCGCGGGTCTGGAACGACCCCGCCGCCACGCAGCAGGCGCGCGATGACGCGGAGCGGGATATGCGCGAGGCCATGCCGGCGTTGCGCGCGCTGGGCCTGTTCGACGTGTTGCAGGTGCGCGATCCGGCGCTGCGTCGGTGGCTGGACGCCGCCTGACTGTCCTGGCGACGCTGGCCGCCTCGCGCCGGCCGGTGTTCTAATCAGGCATTCACGGGCGTCAGCCCTTGATGCGCCGCCGGCGGCAGATCGCCATGGCCCGGCCGCGCATCGTTTGCCGGATTCTTCATGCAATACGTTCTTGTCAGCGCCTGCCTCCTGGGCAAGCCCGTGCGATACGACGGGCGCGCAGTGCCCAACGACCACGCCGTGTTGGCCGGTTGGCTGGCGGCCGGCCAAGTGGTGTCCGTCTGTCCGGAAGTGGCCGGCGGCATGCCGATCCCGCGCCCTCCCGCCGAAATCGAGCCTGGCGCCACTGCCGTCGCCGTGTTGGCCGGGCGCGCCCGCGTGGTGGCGGTGTCGGGCGACGACGCGACCCGGCCGTTCGTGAACGGCGCCCACGAAGCCCTGGCCGCGGCCCGCAAGCATGGCATCCGCGTCGCGGTGCTGAAAGAAGGCAGCCCGTCCTGTGGTAGCGGCTATGTCTACGACGGCCGCTTCGCGGGCGTCAAGCAGCCCGGCGTGGGCGTCACGGCGCAGTTGCTGGCCGATGCCGGCGTGCGCGTCTTCAGCGAGCACCAATGGGCCGAGGCCCAGGCCTGCCTGGCGCAGTTGCAGGCGCAAGCCGACCGTGCGCCGACGTCGTCGCCGGTCAGGCACGACCCGGCATCGCCACGGGACCCGGCCTGTTCTTCCCCGGAGGCCGGCAATGGGATTTAACGTCGGCGATTGGCTGATACTGGTGGCTGTGGCGGCCGGCGTGGTGTCGGCCTGGCGCCTGTTGGCCGGCACGGCGCGCGGGCGTCTGCTGGCGCGCGTCGGGGCGGGCGTGTCGGCGGTGTTTTCGGCTTTTTTCTTCTGGCTCTGGTACGCCATGTACCTGAAGTGGGACTTCAACGAGCTGGGACGCTACTACGATCCGGACGAAGGCGTGGTGTATACGGATTCAGGTTTCGTCTGGGTGCTGCCGGCAGCGCTGGCCTTGGTGGCGGCCATCTTTTTCGCCTGGCGCGGTTGGGGCGGCCGGCGCGGTTGATCGCTGGGGGCGGCGTGGCGGAGCGCGGGTATCGAACTGAGGCAGAGGCCGAGCCGACGTTGCCGTCGGCCCGGATCAAGGCGTCAGTTGGCCCGGTAACCCTGGCTGTTCATGCAGGAATCCAGCGCGCGGTTGTAGGTATCCACCATGACTTGCGTGGTCCATTGCGAGATCGTGGCCGGGTCGTAGCCGCTTTGATTCATGGCCCAGCGGCGGCATTCGTTGGACGCGTTGGCCTGGGCCTTGTTGACCGGGGCGGGGGCCGAGTATTGCACTGGCGCATATTGCGGCTCGGGCGCGGCATAGACCGGGGGCGCCGCATACACCGGCGGGGCGTCGTAGACCGGCGCGGCATAGACGGGCGGGCTGTAGTAGGCCACGCCCGGTGCGTAAGTTGCCGTCTGCACATAGCTGGGGCCGGAATTGGCAGCCAGGATCAACCCGGTGGCCGCCAGCGCCAACGCGCCGCCCACCCACCAGCCGCTGCTGCCGCCGCCGTGGGAATGGTGATAACCGCCGCCGTGGTAACCGCCGTGGTAACCGCCGTGGTAACCGCCGTGGTAACCGCCGTGATAGCCACCGTGGCCGCCCCGGTAGCCGCCGGCGAGGGCGGGAGAACTTGCTACGGCCAATGCCAGCGCAACGCCGACCATCCGACCTGTGAACCGCTTCATGATCTTGCTCCTGATCCGCCAGGCTCCGCGTGTTGCAGCAACTGGCGATACCCGTACTGTAACGCCGCCGGCGCGCAATAGTTGTGTCAAGAACTACGGAGATTTCAAGTGATTTCAGGGCTTTACGGCTGGCGCGGCGCTGTCCGTTGCGCGAACCGGCGGGCTTGATGGCGCAGGCCGGTTGCCCGCCGGTGCGACATCCTTGGCGCCGGGCTGGCCGGGCGTGGGCGGTTCGCGCATGAACGGCGATCCGCCCGGGTTGTTGCAAGAACGCGACTCTCCGGCCTTGAGATGAATGGCAGCATTGTCGTCAAACTTATCAGCGTTGCGATCCTGCGTTTCGTAGGTTTCGTAGCCCGGTTTTTCGACGCACCAGTTCCAGAAGAAGACTTCCGATCCGTGGATGGCCAGCACTTCGACGCGCCATTCGTGGCGCGCCTCGAAACGGGCGCGGCCATCGGCCGACGTGCGTGCTTCCTCGCGGAAGCGGTCAAAACCGTAGGGGTAGGCGCCCGCGATCAACACGACCCGCGCATCGCTGATGGGCTGCGAGGCTTCGTCCAGCACGGTGATGGTCGCTGCCGGTTGCAGGGTCTTGTGGGTGGGGTAGGGAATGCAGCCGGACAGCATCAGGGCCAACGCTGCGCCGCAACATATAGGGATAGAACGCAACAATCGCAACATTGCTCGCTTCTATGTATGTAGGAATGTATGGCAAAAATTTTGGAAGGATAGTAATTTCACGCGATGACGACGGCACTACCCCCCTCAATACCCGAAGACAAGCGTTTGACCAAAGGTGAACGCACCCGGTTGCAACTCCTGGAAGTGGCGGCGGCGGAGTTCGCCGAACGCGGATTCCAGCATACCCGGATCAGCGACATCGTCGCCCGGGCGGGCGTGACCCAACCGGTGTTCTATCAGTACTTTGCCAGCAAGCAGGCGGCCTACGACGAACTCGTAGGCATGTTCGCGCAGCGATTGCGCACTGAGGTCTGCCAGGCGCGGCTTGACGACGACCTGCAAGGCCTGCCGCAAGACGTGCGCATACGGCGCGGCGTCTGCAATTGGCTGGCCATCCTGCAGGAAGATCCCAACCTGACGCGCATCGGTTTTTTCCAGGTCGAGGCGGCCGAAACCTTGAAGGACGAACTGGTGGTGATGATCGCCGAGAACGTGCGCATCGAGCAGCGCGCCGGTCTGTTCCGCCAGGACATCGCACCCGAATGGCTGGCCCATGCCTTCATGGGCGTCATCGAACGCTTCACGCGGCAACTGCCCGATGAGCAGCAGCGTGAAGCGCTGGCCGACTTCATCACCAATATGTTCCTGGAAGGCGTGCGTCAGCGCTGACGCCGTCATGCAAACAGCATCGCCGTGGCGCAGGGCGCCACGGCGATGCGTCGTCTATTCGACGCGGGCGCCCGACGCGGCGACCAGCTTGCCCGCCGCGTCCCAATCCGCCTTGAGCAGGTCCTGGAATTGCGCGGGCGATTTGGCGTCGGCTTCGACGCCCAGCGACGCCAGGCGCGTCTGCACCTTCGGGTCGGCCAACACCTTGTTGACGGCAGCATTGATCTTGTCGCGTTCGGCGGGCGCAATGCCGGCCGGCGCCAACAGGCCCAGCCACGAATCGAAGGCATAGCCCGGCAGGCCGCTTTCGGCCACGGTCGGCAGGTCCGGCGCAAAGCGCGAGCGCTGCTTGCCCGTATAGGCCAGGAACACCACGCGCGGGTCGTTGCGGTAGCCGGTCACACCGATGGTCGCGGCCGTCACGGCAGCGACCCGGCCGGCCAGCAATTCGGTCACGGCATCGCCGGTCGACTTCATGGGAATGTGCTGCATCTGCGCGCCCGCGGCGGTCAGGAACGACGCCATGCCCAGGTGCGAGGCGCTGCCGTTGCCGGCCGACGCATAGTCGTAGGCGCCGGGCTTGGCCTTGACCGCCTGGATGAACTCGGCCGTATTGGCGGCCTTCAGCGCAGCGGACGCCAGGATGATGTAGCCGGTGTTGCCCAGGTAGGCCACGCCGGTGAAGTCCTTGTAGGGGTCGTAGTTCAGATTCTTGTACAGATAGCCGGCAATATGGTGGCTGGCCGCGGCCAGCACCAGCGTGTTGCCGTCGGGCGTGGCGCGCGCCACCTGGGCGGTGCCCACGGTGCCGCCGGCGCCCGCGCGGTTCTCCACCACGATCGACGCGCTCAACGCCTGGCCCAGCTCGTCGCTGATGGCGCGGGCGATGGTGTCCTGCACGGCGCCGGTGCCGTACGGCACCACGATGCGGATCACGCGCTGCTCGGCGTGGGCGGTGCCCAGGCCGGCGCCGGCCAGGGCAGCCGTCAGGGCCAGCAGGACGGCGCGGCGGGCGGGGGATCGGGTTCGGTCGGAAGGTTCGCAATGAGCGGCGCCGGACGGAATGAGGCCGGAACGAATGAGGCGGGACGGGATGCGACGGGTAGGCATGGGACAGGGATGCTCGTGAAGTGTTACGCGGCGTCGGACTCTACCGGCTCGGTCCGCGCGCACCAACGATTAATTCCCCGCTTGCTTATTCCCATGCGTTATTGGGGTGCGTGCGTCGTCACCCAGGTTTCATGCAGGTGCTGCCAGCGGGGGTGGCCATCTTCATCAGCGATGAAGCTGGCCGTGGCTCGGCGCACGGTCGCGCCGCCGTGCCAGGTGTGGGATTCGCGGTAGGTCAACACCGCGGAACCTGCGCTGGCATGCAGCACCGCGAACTCGTCGATGCGGATGCAAAGCCCGGGCCGGCTGCTTGCCAGGTGGGCAAACAGACCAGGCAGCGCGCCGTCGGGCAGTCGTTGCCCGTCGGTCGTGACCATGCTGAAGTCGTCGGAAAAATACGCCAGCAGGCGCGGCAGGGTGTCGGATGGCAGGCCGGTCTGGCCGATCCATTGTTCGATCAGGGCGTGGGCATCGTGCGCCGCTCGGCGGCAACGGTCGGAAAAATCAGGCATGAAGAAGGGGCTCCGGCAGGGCGCCTGCGGCAAGGCGGGTGGATTTCGGAGCGCCATTCTAGAAATTGCATTGTTCGAAAAGAAGGTCTTAATGGTAGATATACTGTTCGTGAAAATTTGACAATATATCGGGGCACGCATGATCAACCTGAACCGGCTGGCAATGTTCGTGGCCGTGGTCGACGCCGGCTCGTTCACGGCGGCGGCATTGGCCTTGGGCACCACCAAGGCGGTGGTCAGCTTCAATATCAAGCAGCTGGAACACGAACTGGGGGTGGCCCTGCTGGTGCGCAGCACGCGCCGGCTGGCCATGACCGAGGCGGGGGAAGGTTTCTATTCGGACTGCGCCAACCTGCTGCGTCAGGCCGATGCTGCGGTAGACACCGCGCGCGCCGGGCAGGGCGACTTGTCAGGCAGCCTGCGCGTGACGGCCAGTGTCGACTACGGCAACCGCGTCGTGGCGCCCGCGTTGGCGGCATTCGCGCGGCAGCATCCCGGGTTGCGCATCCACTACCAGGCGGCGTCGGCGCACGCAGACCTGATTTCAGAGCGGCTGGACCTGGCCATCCGCGTGGGGGCGCAGGAAGACTCGCGCCACCGTGCCGCGCGCATTGGTGAATTCCAGCTGTTGCTGGTAGCCGCGCCGGACCTGCTGGCGCGTCATGGCATGCCGCGCACGGCCCAGGCGCTGGCGGCGCTGCCGTGGCTGGCCAACCGGGCGGGGCGTAGCGACCATTGGCGGCTTGCCGACAGCAAAGGGCGCGAACACGAACTGCGGGTTGAACCCGTGGCGCAAGCGGATACCGCGTCGGCGCTGCTGGCATTTGCCCTGGCGGGCTGCGGCGTCGCGGCGCTGCCGGACTGGCTGCTGCAGGAACCGCTGGCGCGCGGTGAATTGCGGCGGGTCTTGCCGTCGTACACCCTGCCGCCGCAGCCGGTGTACGCGGTGTACCCGGACACGCGCCACGTCAGCGCCAAGGTACGGCAGTGCATTGATTTCCTGCGCGAACGCAGCGGGGGGTGACGCGATCGGCGCAACCCGAGCAATCGACGCAACCCGCCTCCCGCGATGCGGGGCGGATTACGCTACCGCGACACCGCCATGGTTCGCAGCGCGCAGCGCATCCGCCGGATAAAGATGGCAAGCCACCACCGCCCCGTCACGCGGCGTCAGCGTCGGCCGGTCCTGGTGGCATTGCGGCATGGCGTGGCGGCAGCGCGGGTGGAACGGACAGCCGGGCGGCGGATGCAGCGGGTCGGGAAACGACAGCCCCAGCCCGGTATCCGGAATGCCCAGGCCCGGCTCGGGCGTCAGCACCGAGGCCAGCAGCGCCTGGGTGTAGGGATGGCGCGGGTCGTGGAACAGGCGCTCGGTCGGGGCGGATTCGACCACGCGGCCCAGGTACATCACCGCGACATGCGTGGCGATGTGCTCCACCACCGCCAGGTTGTGGCTGATGAACACATAGGTCAGGTTGAATTCCCGCCGCAGGTCCATCAGCAGGTTCATGATCTGCGCTTGCACGGACACATCCAGCGCGGACGTCGGCTCGTCGCAGATGACCAGTTCGGGGTGCATGACCAGGGCGCGGGCAATCGCCACGCGCTGGCGCTGCCCGCCCGACAACTGCCCGGGCGTGTTGTGGGCCAGCCGCGGCGGCAGGCCCACGCGTTCGAGCATCTCGATGGCACGGCGCATGCCGGGGTTGGGAATGCCGTGCACTTCCAGCGGCAGCGACACGATGGACGCAATCGAGCGGCGCGGGTTCAAGGACGAATACGGGTCCTGGAAGATCGGCTGCACCCGCCGGGCCAGGGCGCGGCGGCTCAGTTGGCGGATGTCCTGGCCGCCCAGGTGGATGGCGCCCTGGGTGGGCGGAATCAGCCCCAGCAACACACGCGCCAGGGTGGACTTGCCGCAGCCCGATTCCCCCACGATGCCCAGCACCGAGCCGCGCGGCACGTCCAGGTCCACGCCGTTCACGGCCTGCAAGGTGGTGCGCGGGCGGAACATGCCGGTGCGGATCGAAAACTGCCGGCTGACGGCCCGGGCCTGCAAGAGTGGCTCCGCGTCTGCCGGGGCGGTCGCGGCCGCGTCGAGCTCGCCGGCGGGCGAGGCGGCGTGATCTTCCGTGGCGGATCGATTCAAGGGCGTGTTCATGCCAAGCCCCCATCCGTGCGGATGCAGCGCCATTGCGGCCCGGGCGCATGCCCATGCACCGGCACCGTGTCGCGGCATTGCGGCTGGGCGTGGGGGCAGCGGTCGATGAAGGCGCAGCCGCGCAATTCGCCCACCAGCGACGGCACCACGCCGGGAATGGTGCCCAGCGGTTGGCCCGGCGCGGTGCGCCCGGGCACGGGAATACAGCCCAACAGGCCCTGCGTGTAGGGATGGCGCGGCGCGGCGAACAGGCCGGCCACCGGGCCTTCTTCGACGATCTGGCCGGCGTACATCACGGCCACTTGCCGGGCGATGCGAGCGACCACGCCCAGGTCATGGGTGATGAGCACCATGGCGATGCCCAGTTCGGCCTGCAGGTCGGCCAGCAACCGCAGGATCTGCGCCTGGATGGTGACGTCCAGCGCGGTGCTGGGTTCGTCGGCGATCAGCAGCTCGGGGCCGCACATCAGCGCCATGGCGATCATGACGCGCTGGCGCAGCCCGCCAGACAGCTGGTGCGGGTATTGGCCCAGGCGCTGCGCGGCCGATGCGATACCGACTTTTTCGAGCAGCTCGACCGCGCGGTCGCGCGCCTGCCGGCCGCTGGCCCGGCGATGGTGAATGTAGTGCTCGGTCAGTTGGTCGCCGATGGGGTAGGCGGGGTTCAGCGCGGTCATGGGTTCCTGGAACACCATGGCCATCTTGTTGCCGCGCAGCGCATTGACGCGGCGCGGCCGGGCGCCGGACAGGTCTTCGCCCAGCACCGCCAGCCGGCGGGTGCTGCGGCGGGCCGCCTTGGGCAACAGGCCCATGATGGCGAGCGAGGTCATGGATTTGCCGCAGCCCGATTCGCCCACCAGGCACAGCGTTTCGCCGCGCGCCACCTGGAACGACACGTCGCGCACCGCGTGCAGCGTGCCACGCGGGGTGGCGATGTCCACGGTAAGGCCTTGTACGTCCAGCACGATGTCCGTGGCGCTCATGTCAGGCTCTCTCTTCGGGGGTCAGCAGTTGGTGCAGGCCGTCGCCCGCCAGATTGATCGCGAAGATCAGCAGCGCCAGGGCCGACCCGGGAATGGCGATTAGCCAGAACGAAAAGAACATATAGGCCTTGGCCTCGGAAATCATCAGCCCCCACGACGGCAGCGGCGGCTGCACGCCCAGGCCCAGGAATGACAGCGAGGCTTCCAGCAGGATGGCGCTGGCGGCTTCGAGCGTGGCGATGACGATCAGGTGCGGCACCACGTTGGGCAGCACCTCGCCCCAGACGATGCGCCAGGTGGACGCGCCGGCCGCCTGCGCCGCCGACACGTATTCCAGCGCCCGCACCTGTTGCGTGGCGCTGCGCATGACCACGGCGTAGCGGTCCCACTTGAGCAGGCCCAGCACCAAAATCACCACCCAGAGCGAGCCGCCGACGATGGCCACGGTGGCCAGCGCCACCAGGATCACCGGCATCGACAGGCGGGTGGTCACCAGGAACGACACGGCCATGTCGACCTTGCCGCCAAAGTACCCGGCCGCCATGCCCATGGCGGTGCCGATCAGGCCGGAAATCAGCGCCACCGACAGGCCGATCAATAGCGAGATGCGGGCCCCGTAGAACAGGCGCGACAGGTAATCGCGGCCCAGCTGGTCGGTGCCCAGCGGATGCAGCCAGGTGCCCTTGGCGTACCAGACCGGCGGGGCGGTGCGGTAGGCCAGGTCCTGGTAGTAGGGGTCATGCGGCGAGATCCAGGGCGCGAACAGCGCGATCAGCGTGATGACCAGCAGAATGCCGCCGCCGGCCAGCAGCGCCTTGTTGCGGCGCAGGCGGCGCCAGCGCAGGGCCGAGGCGGTCAGTTCGGGCGATTGGGGGGCAAGGGTAGCGGTGGTCATGTCAGGACACCCGGATGCGCGGATCAAGCCACGCGTTGGCGATATCGGCGGCCAGCGTCAGCAGCACGTACAGCACCGACAGCAGCAGCACGATCAGCTGCATGACGGGGTAGTCCTTGTAGGTGATGCTCTGGTAGGCCAGGTAGCCCAGGCCGTCCAGCGCGTAAATGGTTTCAATGACCACGGACCCGCCCAGCAGGTAGCCCAGCTGCACCGCGGCCAGCGCCACCACCGGCACGATGGCGTTGCGCAGCGCGTGCTTGAAGATGATCTTGCGGGCCGGCAGGCCCTTGGCCCGCGCGGTGCGGATGTAGTCGGCCCCCAGCACTTCGACCATGCCGGCCCGGATCAGCCGCATGAAGGCCGGCGCCACGTAGTAGCCCAGCGCAATGGCCGGCATGACGAAATGCTGCCAGCTGCCGCTGCCCGACACGGGCAGCAGCCGCAGCGAGATCGAGAACAGCATGATGAGGATCAGCGCGAAGAAGAAGTTGGGCAGCGCCTGCCCCAGCACCGCCACGGCCAGGCACAGGCGGTCGATCCAGCTGCCCTTGTACAGCGCGGCCAGCACGCCCAGCGGAATGGAGATGGCCAGGGCAAAGGCCAGCGCGCCCAGGCCCAGCAGCAGCGTGGTCTTGAGCTTGGACAGGATCAGCGGCCCGGCATCGGTCTTGAAATACACCGACGTGCCGAAGTCGCCTTGCAGGATGTGCCACAGCCAGTCGGCATACTGCACCACCAGCGGCCGGTCCAGCCCGTAGGTCTTGCGGATCATGTCGATGTCGGCCTGGCGCGCGCCTTCGCCCGCCAGCGCCAGCGCTGGATCGCCCGACAGGTGCAGCAGCAGGAAGGCCAGCACCGACACCGTCAGTGCCACCAGCACCGCCAGCCCCAGCCGCCTGATCGTGAAATAAAGCATGCGTGAATCTCCGACCGCGTCAGCCGTTTATTTCCAGCTCATGTCCCAGAACCGGATCAATTCGTCCGAATAGGGCTTGAAGTTCAGGTCCTTGGTGGCCACGTAATAGGCCGGCAGCGTCCAGAGCGGCACGGCGTAGGCCTTTTGCGCGATCAGGTCCAGCGCCTGCTTGTACAGGCCGTTGCGCGTGGCGCTCTCGATGGTGTGGTCGCCCTTGTCGAGCAGGTCGCGCACCTGCGCATCGCGGGTGACGTCGTCGTTGCCGAAGGCGAAGTACACCGGCGTGGACGCCGACACGTCGTTGACCAGGTTGGACGCCCAGGTCTGGTGGGTCAGCGCGGCCTTGTTGGCGCGGATCATGTCGCGCATGGCGGCGTATTGCAGGAAGTTGAGCTTGGCGCGGATGCCCACGGCCTGCAGGTAGTTGATGATGGCTTCGGTCTGGTTGCGTTCGCGGTAGGCGACGATGTCGATGTCAAAGCCATTGGGGTAGCCGGCCTCGGCCAGCAGCTTCTTGGACAGGGCCGGGTCGTACTTGTACGTGGGGGTGACGTCCTGTGTGCAGCCCGCTTGCGACGGCGTGCAGATGGCGTTGATCAGCCCGCCGCCTTCGCCCACGATGTTCTTGAGCATGGCCTGCCGGTCGATCGCGTGGATGATGGCGCGGCGCACCCGTTCGTCTTTCAGTTGCGGGGCCGGCGTGCCTTCCTGGATGTTCATCTGCATGAAGACGATGCGCATGGTGTCGCCGGTGACCATCTGCAGCGGCGGCAGGCCGCCCAGCTGTTCGGCCTGGTCTTTCGGCACGCTCATGATCAGGTCTTCGCCGCCCGAGATGACTTCGGCCATCTGCGTCTGGCGGTCGGGGATGAAGCGGATGACCACCTTGCCGATCTTGGGCTGCGCCTTGGGCGAGTCCTTGAAATAGTCGGTGTTGCGTTCCAGCGTGATGGACTTGCCGGGCTGGTAGTCCACCACCTTGTAGGGCCCGGAACCCACGGGTTTCGCGTTCATGCCCTTGGGGCCGACTTCCTGGTAGTACTTGGCCGGGTGGATGGCGGCGGTGGTGGACAGGTATTCCTTGGCGCCGGGGAAGGGTTCCTTGGTGGTCAGGCGCACCTTGTACTTGTCCAGCTTTTCGACCTTGTCGATCCAGGCCACGTTCTGCTGCGTGACGGCCTTGTTCTTCGGGTCGGCCACATAGTTCAGCGTGTACACGACCGAATCGGCGTCGAATTCTTCGCCGTTGTGGAATTTGACGCCTTCGCGCAGCTCGAATTCCATGGTCTTGTCATCGACCTGGGTGAAGCTCTTGGCCAGCTGCCCCTTGTATTCGTTGGTGACCGGGTCGCGGTACAGCAGCGTGTCCCAGACGTTGGCGGCGATGATGACGCCGATGCGCACGTTGTTGTAGTACGGGTCGACGCTTTCGGGCGCCTGGTCGTAGGCCATGCGCAGGGTGTCGTCTTTCTTGCCGGCGTGGGCGGGCAGGGCGGTGAGCGCGGCGGCGCCCAGCAGCAGGCTGGCCAGGGTGCGCAAGGGCAGGCGCGGCAACGGCTTGCGCAACAGAGAGAAACCCAGCGCAGCGCGCAACGGAAAGCGGAACGGAACGGAATTGACGCGGCGGTCGGCCATGGCGAGGCTCCTGTGGACCGGAACGGTGGAACGGAATACTGCCGGGTGCTGCATGAACCGAAGCGGCGTCTGGGCCGTCGGTTCACATGAATCAGTCACTGCGGTACTGCGTATCTAACGTCTCTGGGCCGGGATGCGCCACCCCGATTCTTATAGGTTTTGTCGTCGCGCCTGGGAAAGGCTTATGAAGAATCAGACGGACTTACTTGCAGGGCCGACACGCTTTTCAGCGCCGCCTCGCATTTGCGTTGCAGATGCTCGCGCATGATGCCGGCCAGGCGGTCGGCGTCGCGCGCTTGCAGGGCGTCGGCCATGTCGATGTGCTCGCGCATGGCCTTGTCCCATTTGCGCTGGTCTTCGTTGGACACGAAGCGCAGGTTCTGGATGCGTGCGTTCTGCGCGTCGTACAGCTGCTTGAGCAGGTGGTTGTGCGCGGCCAGGCTGATGCGTTCGTGGATGTCGCGGTTGGTGCGGAAATAAGTGGGCAGGTCGCGGCGGGCGTGGCTGGCCATCATCTCGAAGGTCAGTGCGCGGATCTCGGCGATTTCGGCGTCGGTGGCGCGTTCGCAGGCCAGCCGGCACGACATGGCTTCCAGGCCGCCGATGACCTCGAAGGCCTCGCGGATGTCGGCCACGCCCAGCGCCACCACCTGCGCGCCGCGGTTCGGTTCGATGCGCACCAGGCCTTCGGCGGCCAGCACCCGGAAGGCCTCGCGCAGCGGCGTGCGCGATACGCCCAGCCGGTCGCACAGGGCGCGTTCGTTCAGGCGGGCGCCCGGGGCGAATTCGCCCTGGATGATGCGTTCGCGCAGTTGCCCTGCCACGGTGGCGGGCAAGGTGCGGCCAGTCCCCGGCGCGGGACGCGGCAGGTCGGTGGACGACCCGTCAGGGACGGCGCCGGCAGCCGGGGCTGCGGGCAGGGCGTCCGGCATCAGGCTGGGATCGCTGCGCATTGGTATACAAAAATTCCCCGTGTTTTTTCCGACTATAAACCCTGGCCCAATCCTTTAATCATGGGTGAATACCCTAGCTTATAGGCTTAAAAACAATGGGATAGAGTGGCGCATGACGTGGCCGGGTTTGCCCCGATTGCGCCGTTGAACCGCTGCGCCTCTTTCGTTGGTATACAAAAAAATCCCCTCCAAGGCTACGCATGCATCCCCTTGAAACCTCTCGTTCCGGCCGGCATTTCCTGCAGATTCCCGGGCCTACCAACGTGCCCGACCGGGTGCTGCGCGCCATCGACCAGCCCACCATCGACCACCGCGGGCCGATGTTCGGCCAGTTGGGGCTGGCGGTGCTGGCGGCACTGAAGCCCGTGTTCCAGACCGAGGCGCCGGTGATCATCTTCCCGTCGTCCGGCACGGGCGCCTGGGAGGCCGCGCTGGTCAACACGCTGTCGCCCGGCGATCGCGTCTTGATGGTCGAAACCGGCCACTTCGCCAGCCTGTGGCGCAAGCTGGCCGGCCGCCTGGGGCTGGAAGTCGATTGCCTGGCGGGCGATTGGCGCCGCCCGGTGGATGCCGCGGCCATCGGCGCGCGGCTGGCCTTGGATGCGCAGCACGCCATCAAGGCTGTCTGCGTGGTGCACAACGAAACCTCCACCGGCGTCACCAGCGACATCGCCGCGGTGCGCGCCGCCATCGACCGCGCCGGCCATCCCGCCTTGTTGATGGTGGACACGATTTCGTCCCTGGGCTCGGTGGACTACCGCCACGACGAATGGGGCGTGGACGTCACCGTGGCCGGCTCGCAAAAGGGCCTGATGCTGCCGCCCGGCCTGGCCTTCAATGCCGTCGGGCCGCGCGCGCTGGCCGCCGCCGACTCGGCGCGGCTGCCGCGTTCGTACTGGGACTGGCGCGAGATGCTGGCCGCCAATGCGCGCGGCTATTTCCCGTACACGCCGTCCACCAATCTGCTGTACGGCCTGCATGAGGCGCTGGCCATGCTGCAGGCCGAGGGCCTGCCGCAGGTATTCGCGCGCCACCAGCGCCATGCCCGGGCCACGCGGCTGGCCGTGCAGGCCTGGGGGCTGGAACTGCTGTCGCTGGACCCGGCCGCCCACAGCCCCGCGTTGACGGCGGTGCTGATGCCGGCGGGCCACGGCGCGGATGCCTTTCGCAAAGTCGTGCTGGACCGCTTCGACATGTCGCTGGGGCAGGGCCTGGGGCAGCTGTCCGACCGCATCTTCCGCATCGGGCACCTGGGCCACTTCAACGACCTGACGCTATGCGGCACGCTGGCCGGCGTTGAAATGGGCCTGGCCGCGGCGGGCGTGCCGCACCGGCCCGGCGGCTTGCAGGCCGCCATGGAATTTCTGGCCAAGGCGCCCTGACGGCGCCGGCCCCCTTTGAACGGTGGCCGCGCCGGTTCATGGCGCGATCACGCAACCACCAGGAAATGCAATGAACGCGCTTATGCAGCAGGCGATCCAGTTCGCCAACGACCATGAATCCACCTGGGACCGCAGCGTCAACGGCGTCTTCGGCGTGCACCAGAACGACCCGCCGCCCTGGAACCGGCTGCTGGGCCCCATCCACGATCGCGGCCCGGTGTCGGGCGTGGTGGTGGTGGACGGCAAGACCGTGGCCGAATGGGGCGAACCCGAACGCGCCGACTTGACCTTCAGCGTGGCCAAGCTGTACCTGGCCATCCTGGCCGGTGTGGCCCACGACCGTGGCCTGTTGCCCGACGTGGACGAGCCCGTCGGCAAGCGCGTGCCGGGCATCGGCTTTGACGACGGCCAGAACGCCCGCATCACCTGGCGCCAGCTGCTGCAGCAGACCAGCGAATGGGAAGGCGAACGCTTCGGCGTGTCGGACCAGGCCGACCGCTACCGCGCCGTCACCTTCGGCGTGCCGCCCGATGGCAAGAAGGGCGACGCGCGCCCCTTGCTGGCGCCCGGCACGTATTGGGAATACAACGACGTGCGCATCAACCAGCTGTCGTACGCGCTGCTGCACCTGTTCCGCAAGCCGCTGCCCGAGGTCTTTCGCGAAGCCGTCACGCGGCCCCTGGGCGCCAGCGAAAACTGGCAGTGGGTGGGCTACGACAACGCCTGGGTCGAAATCGACGGCCAGCGCATGCCGTCGGTGCCGGGCGGTTCGCACTGGGGCGGCGGCATGTCCATCAGCGCACGCGACCAGGCGCTGATCGGCCAGATGCTGCTCAACGATGGCTGCGCGGCCGACGGCCGGCGCATCCTGTCCAGCGAATGGCTGGCCGCCATGCGCACGCCGTGCGCCATCGCGCCATACTACGGCTACCTGATCTGGCTGAACCACGAAGGGCGCGTGTTTCCCAGCGTGCCGGCGTCCAGCTTTTTCGGCGTGGGCGCGGGTAGTTCGTTCACCTGGATCGAGCCCGAACGCAAGATGGTCGTGATCGTGCGCTGGCTCAATTCGGCGCATGCCGATGCGTTGTTCGGCAAGATCCTGGCCGCGGTGGACGCGCCGTAGCCCCTCTGGGCCGCAGGGATTTTCCGCGGCCTGTCAGCATTCTTCTGGCAACATGAACCATGCGCTCGCCGGGCAGCCGGCGAGCGTGTTCGCATTTGCCAAGCAACCAAGGACACATTCGCCATGAACTACCGCCGACTGGGAACCAGCAATCTTCGCGTTTCGCCCCTGTGCCTGGGCACCATGATGTTCGGCGAGCAGACGCCCGACGATGACGCCGCCCGCATCGTCGCGTCCGCCCGCGACCACGGCCTGAATTTCATCGACACGGCCGACGTTTACAACGAAGGCCGGTCCGAAGAAGTGGTGGGCAAGCTGCTGGCCGGGCAGCGCCACGACTGGGTGCTGGCCAGCAAGATCGGCAACGTGGTGGGCAAGGCCCCGAACCAGTCGCGCTACTCGCGCCAGTGGCTGATCCGCGGCGTCGAGCAGAGCCTGTCGCGCCTGGGCACCGATTTCCTGGACATCCTGTACCTGCACCGCGACTACCACGAAGAAAACCTGGAAGAAGCGCTGTTCGCGCTGGGCGACCTGATCCGCGCGGGCAAGCTGCGCAGCTTCGGGCTGTCGAACTTCCGCGGCTGGCGTATCGCCGAAACCCTGCGCCTTTGCGAAAAGCTGGGCGTGCCGCAGCCGGTGGTGTGCCAGCCGTACTACAACATGCTGAACCGCGGCCCTGAAGTCGAAATCCTGCCGGCCTGCCAGCATTACGGGCTGGGCGTGGTGCCGTACAGCCCCATCGCCCGCGGCGTGCTGACCGGCAAGTACCTGCCGGGCCAGGCGCCCGCGGCGGATACCCGCGCCGGGCGGGGCGACCGCCGCATCCTGGCCACCGAATTCCGCGAAGAGTCGCTGCAGATCGCCCAGCAGCTGGTGCAGCACAGCGCCGCGCGCGGCGTGCAGCCGGGCCACTTTGCCACGGCCTGGGTGCTGGCCAATCCCATCATCACCAGCGTCATCGCCGGCCCGCGCACCCTGGCGCAGATGGACGATTACTACGCCGCGCTGGACGTGAAGATCACGCCCGAAGACGAAGCCCTGGTCGACACCTGGGTGACCCCGGGCCATGCGTCCACGCATGGCTACAACGACCCGAACTACCCGTTCTTCGGTCGTCCCGTCACGGTGGCCTGACAGGGCCCACCGTTAACGCGCCGCCGCCACCGGTTCCCCGGCGATGCCGTGCAGCACCATCTGCTCGGCCATCGCCGCCAGGCCCAGCCGGGCGATGCGGCCGCGCCGTTCGGCGTCGACCATGCTGGTCAGCACCGCCATCAGCAGTTCGGTCAGCGCCGCCGCCGTGATGTCCACGCGGAAGGCGCCTTCGCGCTGACCCCGCAGGAAAAACGCGTCCAGCGTTTCCTGGTAGCCCGACCAGCTGTCCATGATGTCCGGCTGCATTTCCGTGTCCGGCTTCCAGTGATACATCAGGAAGATCGCCAGTTCCTTGTGCGCCAGATGCTGTTCGATCAGGTTGCGCAGCGCCTCGCGCGGCGGCGCGCTATCCAGCTGTGAATCGGCCAGCGCCTGCTTCATCACCTGGGCCCCGTGCGTCATCAGGCGCGTCACCAACTGGTCCCGCGTCTGACAGAAGCGGTACAGCGTGGCCTTGCTGACGCCCACCGCGCGGGCCAATTCCTGCAACGTGGCGCGCGGCTGGTCGACCATCGCCAGGGACAGCGCAATCAGCAGCCGTTCGTGGCCGGCATCGTCGGACATGGTTTCTCTCTCCCTCATTGTTCCGTTCTTGGGACGGTATTGGATCATGACTGATTCAATTTGCGCAAACTTGCGCCAGATTGGCAAGTAAAGACTTGTGAAGGTCTTAAAAGATGCTGCATAGAATTAAATGAATCATTATTGATTCAAATTAATCTATAAGGTAGCATTCAGATCTTATTCAGTTCAAGACGCCGCGGGCGGGAGGTAAGAGTGATCAAGCATCAACCATGGCGCTGGCCCGTAGTGGCGGTACTGGCGGCCGTGCTGGCCGGCTGCGGCGGCGACGACATGGCCGCGAGTCAGGCCGAGCCCCGGGCGGTGCAGGTCGTGGCGGTGCAGCCGCAGCGCTACGACCTGGCCAGCTCGCTGCCCGGCCGGGTCGAACCCATGCGGGTCGCCGAAGTGCGGGCACGGGTCGCCGGCATCGTGCTCAGCCGCAATTTCGAGGAAGGCGCCGACGTCAAGGCGGGCGATGTGCTGTTCCGCATCGACCCGGCGCCGTTCAAGGCGGCGCTGTCGCGCGCCCAGGGCGAATTGGCCAAGGCCGATGCGGCCCTGTCCGACGCCCAGGCGGTGCTGCGGCGCTACACCCCGCTGGTCAAGATCGAAGCCGTCAGCCAGCAGGACTTCGACACCGCCAGCGCGGCGGTCAAGAGCGCCCAGGCCGCGCGCCGCTCGGCCCAGGCCGACGTCGAGACCGCGCAACTGAACCTGGACTACGCCACGGTCAAGGCGCCGATTTCCGGCCGCATCGGCCGCGCCCAGGTCACCGAAGGCGCGCTGGTCGGCCAGAACGAGGCCACCGTCATGGCCAAGATCCAGCAACTGGACCCGATCTACGTCGACTTCACCCAGCCGGTGGCCGACATGCTGCGCATGCGCGAAGCCATGCAGACGGGCGAGCTGGGCCAGGAAGAGGGCGCCGATATTTCCATCAGCATCGATGGCGCCGACCGCACCCGCAGCGGCCGCCTGCTGTTCTCGGACATCGCGGTGGATCGCGGCACGGGCCAGGTGTCGTTGCGCGGTGAATTCGCCAACCCCGACGTGCTGCTGCTGCCGGGCATGTATGTGCGCGTGCAGACCCGCCAGGGCGTCGACCCCCAGGCCATCCTGGTGCCGCAACGCGCCGTTACGCGCAGCACCGACGGCAAGCCGCAGGTGCTGCTGGTGGGCGAGGGCGACGTGGTGCAGACCCGCCTGGTGCGCACCGGCACCATGCGCGGCGCAGACTGGCACATCCTGGAAGGCCTGTCGGCCGGCGATCGGGTCATCGTCGGCGGGGGCAATGCCGCCGTGCCCGGCCAGAAGGTCAGCGTGACGCCCGCGCCGCAAGCCAAGGTCGCGGCCGTGCCGGGTGGGGACGCCGATGCGGTTCGCTGACCACCGCGCGCGGGTCGTGCCGCAGACCCGCCCGTCTCCTTATGCGCCGCGGCCCTGCGCCGCGCGCCCGCCGGTGCACCGCCCGCCCATCCGAGGTTAGATCATGTCCAAGTTCTTCATTGGCCGCCCCAAATTCGCGTGGGTGGTGGCCATCTTCATCTCGCTCGCCGGCATCCTGGCGATTCCGTCGCTGCCGGTGTCGCAGTTTCCGGTGGTGGCGCCGCCCCAGGTGACCATCAACGCCATTTACCCCGGCGCGTCCGCCAGCACCCTGGTGGACTCGGTGACCAGCGTCATCGAAGAGGAATTGAACGGCGCCAAGAAGCTGCTGTACTACGATTCGTCCAGCAGCTCCAGCGGCAGTGCCGAAATCACCGTCACGTTCGAGCCGGGCACCGATCCCGACCTGGCCCAGGTCGACGTGCAGAACCGCATCAAGAAGGCCGAAGCCCGCCTGCCGCGCGCCGTCACGCAGCAGGGCCTGCAAGTGGAACAGGCCAGTTCGAACTTCCTGATGATCTACGCCCTGACCTACAAGGGCGACGATACCGGCAAGGACGTGGTCGGCCTGTCTGACTACGCCGCTCGCTATATCAATAACGAGATCCGCCGCGTCAACGGCGTGGGCAAGGTGCAGTTCTTCGGCGCCGAAGCCGCCATGCGCGTCTGGATCGACCCGCAGAAGCTGCTGGGCGTGGGCCTGTCGGTGGCCGACGTCAACGCCGCCATCGAAGCGCAGAACGTGCAGGTGCCGGCGGGCAGCTTCGGCAGCCGGCCGGGTTCGCCCGAGCAGGAACTGACCGCCACGCTGGCCGTCAAGGGCATGCTCGATACGCCCGAGGAATTCGGCCGCATCGTGCTGCGCGCCAACGCCGACGGCTCGACCGTCAAGCTGGCCGACGTGGCGCGGCTGGAAGTCGGGCGCCAGAGCTACGACTTCGAAACCCGCCTGAACGGCAAGACCGCCGTGGGCGCGGCCGTGCAGCTGGCGCCGGGCGCCAACGCCATCGAAACCGTCAAGGCGGTCAAGGCGCGGCTGCAGGAACTGTCGGCCTCGTTCCCCGAGGACGTCGCCTATTCGGTGCCGTTCGACAGCTCGCGCTTTGTCAGCGTCGCCATCGAAAAGGTGGTGTACACGCTGTTCGAAGCCATGGCGCTGGTGTTTGTGGTGATGTTCCTGTTCCTGCAGAACGTGCGCTACACGCTGATCCCGTCCATCGTCGTGCCGGTGTGCCTGCTGGGCACCTTCGCGGTCATGTCGCTGCTGGGCTTCTCGGTCAACATGATGACGATGTTCGGCATGGTGCTGGCCATCGGCATCCTGGTGGACGATGCCATCGTGGTGGTCGAGAACGTCGAACGCATCATGGCCGAAGAAGGCCTGCCCCCGCGCGAGGCCACGGTCAAGGCCATGAGCCAGGTGTCCGGCGCCATCGTCGGCATCACCCTGGTGCTGTCGGCCGTGTTCCTGCCGCTGGCCTTCATGAGCGGCTCGGTGGGCGTGATCTACCAGCAGTTCTCGCTGTCGCTGGCGGTGTCCATCCTGTTCTCGGGCTTCCTGGCGCTGACCTTCACGCCGGCCTTGTGCGCCACCTTCCTCAAGCCGATTCCCAAGGGCCATCACGAGGAAAAGCGCGGCTTCTTCGGCGCCTTCAACCGCGTCTTCGGGCGGCTGACCGACCGCTTCGTCGGCCTGAATTCGCGGCTGGTGCGGCGCACCGGGCGCTACATGGTGATCTACGCGGCCATCGTGGCGGTGCTGGGCGTGCTGTACATGCGCCTGCCCGAATCGTTCGTGCCGCCCGAAGACCAGGGCTACGTCATCGTTGATATGCAACTGCCGCCGGGCGCCACGCACCTGCGCACCGACAAGGTGGTGGCCGACGTGGAACAGCACCTGATGTCGCTGGACGCCATGGGCGACGCCTTTACCGTCATGGGCTTCAGCTTCTCGGGCACGGGCCAGAACGCGGGCATCGCGTTCCCGTCCCTGAAAGACTGGTCCCAGCGTGGCAAAGGCCAGGCCGCCACCGACGTGGCCGACAGCGTCAATAGCCGCTTTGCCGCCATCGACGACGGCACGGTGATGGCGGTGAACCCGCCGCCCATCGACGGCCTGGGCAACTCGGGCGGCTTCGCGCTGCGCCTGCAAGACCGCGGCGGCCTGGGCCGGGCGGCGCTGACGGCGGCGCGCGACCAGTTGCTGGCCAAGGCCAACAGCTCGCCGCTCATCGCCTACGCCATGATGGAAGGTCTGGCGGACGCGCCGCAGCTGCGCCTGGATATCGATCGGCAAAAGGCCGAGGCGCTGGGCGTGGGCTTTGACACCATCAGCACGGCGATTTCTTCGGCTTATGGCTCGGCCACCGTCAACGACTTCGCCAACGCCGGCCGCTTGCAGCGGGTGGTGGTGCAGGCCGACGTGCGCGACCGCATGACGCCCGAAAGCGTGTTGCAGCTGAACGTGCCCAACAAGTCGGGCGGCATGGTGCCCCTGAGCGCCTTCGTGCAGACCCATTGGGAAAACGGCCCCGTGCAGATTTCCCGCTACAACGGCTACCCCGCGTTCAAGATCGCGGGCGACGTGGCTCCGGGCGCCAGCACGGGCCAGGCCATGGCGGAAATCGAGCGCATCGTGTCCGAACTGCCGCCAGGCATCGGCTACGAATGGACCGGCTTGTCCTACCAGGAAAAGCTGGCCGGCGCGCAGGCCCCGATGCTGTTCGCCCTGGCGTTCCTGGTGGTGTTCCTGCTGATGGTGGCGCTGTACGAAAGCTGGGCCATTCCCGCGTCGGTGATGCTGATCGTGCCGATCGGCGCGCTGGGCTCGGTGCTGGCGGTGACCGTGCTGGGCATGTCCAACGACGTGTACTTCAAGGTGGGGCTGATCACCATCATCGGGCTGGCGGCCAAGAACGCCATCCTGATCGTGGAATTCGCCAAGAGCCTGCGCGAGCAGGGCCATACGCTGGTCGACGCCGCGATCGAGGCCGCCAAGCTGCGTTTCCGCCCGATCGTGATGACGTCCCTGGCGTTCATCCTGGGCGTGGTGCCGCTGGCCCTGGCCACCGGCGCCGGCGGCGCCAGCCAACGCGCCCTGGGCGTGGGCGTCATCGGCGGCATGCTCAGCGCGACGCTGCTGGGCGTGATCTTCGTGCCGGTATTTTTCGTGTGGGTGCTGTCGCGGTTCAAGGGCAAGCGGGCAGCCGCCCCGGCCCCCGCCGCCGCACCTCAGGAGTGAGATCCATGAAAGCGACTTTTTTAGTTTCACGGCTGGGCGCCGCCATCCTGGCGGCGGTATTGGCCGGCTGCTCGATGGCGCCCGTGTACCAACGGCCCGACGCGCCGGTACCGGCTACCTGGAACCAGCCGGCCGGCGGCCAGAACGGCACGCCGTCGGCGGCCGCCACCCTGGACTGGCGGTCGTTCGTCGTTGACGAAGACCTGCGCCGGCTGGTGGCGTTGGCGCTGGACAACAACCGCGACCTGCGCCAGTCGCTGCTCAACATCGAAGCCGCGCGAGCCCAGTACCGGGTGCAGCGCGCGGACCAGTTGCCCGGCATCAACGCCCAGGGCACGGGTACGCGGCAACGGGTGCCGGGCGACCTGAACGCCAGCGGCAACGCCGGGGTGCAGAGCAGCTACCAGGCCGGGGTGGGCCTGACATCGTTCGAGATCGACCTGTTCGGCCGCGTGCGCAGCCTGTCGGACGCCGCCTTGCAGGAATACCTGGCCACCGAGGCCAACGCACGCGGCGCCCAGATCAGCCTGGTGGCCGAGGTGATCCAGGCCTACCTGGCGCGCGACAGCGCGTTGCGCCGCCTGCAGGTCACGCGCCAGACGCTGGACAGCCGCGAGGCCTCGCTGGCCCTGACCGCCAAACGGCGCCAGGCCGGCGCGGCCACGGCGCTGGACTACCAGGAAGCGCTGGGCCTGGCCGAACAGGCGCGCGCCGACCTGGAACGCATCGACCGCGAAGCCCGCCAGGCCGGCAACGCGCTGGCGCTGCTGGTGGGGGTGGGCGACCTGGGGCCCTTCCTGCCCAAGGGCCTGATCGCCGCGGCCCCCTTGGTGCAGGAAATCCCGGCCGGCGCGCCGTCTGAATTGCTGGAACGCCGGCCGGACATCCGCGCCGCCGAACACCAGTTGCAGTCGCGCAATGCCAGCATCGGCGCAGCCCGCGCCGCATTCTTTCCCAGCATTTCGCTGACCGGCATGTTCGGCAGTTCCAGCGCCGAACTGTCGAACCTGTTCGACGGCGGCCAGCGCGCCTGGTCGTTCACGCCGCAGATCACGCTGCCGATCTTCGCCGGGGGGCGCAACACCGCCAACCTGGACCTGGCCAACGTGCGCCGCGACATCGCCGTGGCGCAGTACGAAAAGACCATCCAGTCGGCCTTCCGCGACGTGTCCGATGCGCTGGCTGCTACCGACACGCTGCGGCGCGAAGAGCAATCGCGCCGCGCGCTGGCCCAGACCAGCGCCGAGGCCCAGCGCCTGTCCGAAGCGCGCTATCGGGGCGGCGTCGACAGCCACCTGCGCTACCTGGACGCGCAGCGCCGCGCCTTCGCGGACCAGCTGTCCTACATCGAGGTGGCGACCCAGCGCCAGGCGGCGCTGGCCACCTTGTTCAAGGCGCTGGGCGGCGGCTGGCCGGCGTCAGCGCCCGCGCCGACCGCGGAGCGGGCGATAGAGCAGTCGCGGCATCCCGCGGCGGTACCCGCCCTTGAGCCGGCACCCGCCCCGCGAGGCTGATGTGCGGGCTTATGCCTTGCGCAGGGCGGCGGCGCCGACGGGCGCCGCCGTTTCCTGCGCAGACGTCCGACCCCCGCGTCCGATCAGCCACGCGCACAGCGCCGACACCACGCCCGCGAACAGCACATACAGGCAGATCAGCCAGGGCTGGCCGCCGCCGCTCTTGAGCAGGGCCGTGGCGATGATAGGCGTGATGCCCGAGGCGAAAATCCCCGAGAACTGGTAGACGAACGAGATACCGGTGTAGCGCACCTTGGCGTCGAACAGCTCGCAGAACAGCGCGGCCTCGGGCCCATAGACGGCGGCATACAGAATGCCCAGAGGAATGATGATGGCCAGCCACACCAGCATCATGTTGCCCTCGCTGTTGAGCATCAGCCAGAATCCCGGAAAGGCGGATATGGCCGTGATCAGCGAGCCCCAGCAATACACCCGTGAGCGTCCGATCCGGTCGGACAGCCGCCCGAAATAGGGAATGAAAAAGCACATCACCAGCGCCGCGGCCATGACGCCGATCAGCGCCTCGGTGCGCGATATCTGCAGCGTCTGCGTCAGGTACGAAATCGAGAACACGCCGAAGACGTTGAAGAACACGCCGTCGATGTAGCGCGCGCCCATGCCCTTGGCGACGTTGCCGGGATAGCGGCGCATCATGTCCATGAAGGGAATGCGGCTTTCGGCGTTGTCGCGCTTGACCGCGGTGAATTCGGGCGTTTCCTTGATGTTCAGGCGGATGTACATGCCCACCAGCACCATCGCGGCCGATGCCAGGAAGGCGATGCGCCAGCCCCAGGCCATGAACTGCGCATCGGTCAGCAGCGTGGAAAGCAGCGCCACCGTGCCGGATGCCAGGCACAGTCCGATCGCCAGGCCGATCTGCGGCAGCGACGCGTAAAAGCCCTTTTTCCCCGGCGGCGCGTATTCATAGGCCATCAGCACCGCGCCGCCCCATTCACCGCCCAGCCCGATGCCCTGGAACACGCGCAACAGCAGCAGCAAGATGGGCGCCCAGATGCCGATGGTGTCGTAGGTGGGCACCAGGCCGATCAGGAAGGTGGACACCCCCATGATCATCAGCGTCATCACCAGCATGCTCTTGCGGCCGATGCGGTCACCGAAGTGGCCGAAGATCAGCCCGCCCAGCGGCCGGGTGATGAAACCCACCGCGAAGGTGGTGTAGGCCAGCATGGTGGACACCAGCGGATCGCCCGTGGGGAAGTACAGCTTGTTGAACACAATGCCGGCAACCACGCCGTACAGGAAAAAGTCGTACCACTCGATGGTGGCGCCGATCAGCGACGCGGCGACGACTTTGCGCACCGCGGTTTCGTTCTGCTTGGCCATGCCTGTCTCCTTTGGTGGGGCGGGCGGCGCTCTGTGGCGCCGTTCCGCGGAAATCGCTATCTCATGCGGTTCGATCCTGAGGGTTCATCGGCGTTGTCTCGTTGCCGTCACGCGGCTTGCTTCTGGGGCGGGCGCTCGGCCTGCGGCTGCGCCTGGGCGCGCCGGCGCGCGCCCTGCAGGTCCTGCAGGATGAAGTCGGCCGCGCGCTCGGCCAGCATCACCACCGGCACATTGGTATTGCCGGACACCAGCGTCGGCATGATGGAGCAATCCACCACCCGCAAGCCGTCCACGCCGTGCACGCGCAGGCGCTCGTCCACCACCGCCAGCGGATCGCTGCGCGGGCCCATCTTGGCCGTGCCGGACGGGTGGAAGATGGTGGCGCCGTACTCGCGGCAGAAGTGCAGAATCTCGTCGTCGCCCTGGACTGCGGGGCCTGGCCGGAATTCCCGTTTCATCAGCCCGGCCAGCGGCTCGGTGGCGGCCAGTCGGCGGGCGTACTTCACCGCCGCCACTGTCATGCGGCGGTCCAGCTCGGTGGACAGGTAGTTCGGCTGCATCGACGGCGCCTCGAACGGATCGGCGCTGCGCAAGCGCACCGCGCCGCGCGACGACGGCCGCAATTGGCAGACCGAATAGGTGCAGCCCGAAAACGGATGCACCTTGCCGCCCGCCATGTCGGCCGACAGCGTGGCGAAATGAAATTGCGTGTCGGGGCTGGCGCTTGCCGGATCCACCCGGCAGAACAATCCGCCCTGGTTGATGCCCACGGCCAGCGGCCCGCCGCGAAACAGCAGCCATTGCAGCCCCATGCCGACGCGGCCGTGCAGGGTGCGCAGCTGGTCGTTGGTGGTGATGGGCTGGCGGGTTTCGTAGATCAGCCGAATCTGCAGGTGGTCTTGCAGGTTCTCGCCCACCCCGGGCAGGTCGCGCACCACGCGGATGCCGAACGGGCGCAGCAGCGCCGCCGGCCCCACGCCGGACAGTTGCAGCAGCTGCGGCGACTGCAAGGCGCCGGCGCACAGCAGCACTTCGCGACGCGCCCGCAGCGTGCGCACCTGGCCGCCCTGGCGGTAGCGCACGCCGACCGCGCGGCTGCCTTCGAACAGCACCGCCATGGCGTGCGCATCGGTCTCGATACGCAGGTTGGTGCGGCCCTGCGCCGGGCGCAGATAGGCCACGGCGGTCGAGCAGCGGCGGCCGTGGCGGGTGGTCAGCTGGTAATACCCCACGCCGTCCTGCTCCCCGGTATTGAAGTCCTGCACCTGCGGCACGCCCAGCGCCTTGGCCGCGCCGATCAGGCCTTCCACCAGCGGATGCGGCGTCTTGATGGAGGTGGCGTTCAGCGGGCCTTCGGTGCCGCGCGTGTCGCCCGGGCCCAGGTCATTGTTTTCCAGCTTGCGGAAGTAGGGCAGGCAGTCGTCCCAGCCCCAGCCCGGGTTGCCGGCGGCGGCCCAGGCATCGTAGTCGCGCCGCTGGCCGCGAATGTAGATCAGCCCGTTGATGGCGCTGGAGCCGCCCAGCGTGCGGCCGCGCGGCCAATAGATGCGGCGGCCCAGCATGTTGGGATCGGGGTCGGTGTAGTAGCCCCAGTTCACCACTTTGTGGAACATGGTCTTGCCATAGCCGATGGGAATGTGGATCCACGGCGAGCGGTCCGGCGGACCGGCTTCCAGCAGGCAGACACTGTGTTCGCCGCTGGCGGTGAGGCGGTTGGCCAGCACGCAGCCGGCTGAACCGGCCCCCACCACGATGTAGTCCACGGCATCAGACATCTCTGGTTTTCTCCCTGGTGTGGCCGATCCGGCGCGGGTTGCGTAACCCGGACGGATGGCGCGTTTACCCTGCTTGCCGCCGCGCCGCGCACTTATATACTGGCCCGCAGGACGGGATCGGCGCGATGCGCGCGCAGGCTGCATCTGTGGCGATTCTAGGAAGCGATCGGACGAAAGAAAGCGCGATCCGCGCGCCAACGGGGAAATGGAACAGAACATGCCTCTTCGGTTTCAAAATCGCAGTGCAGCATCGCCGCAGGCGGCGGCCGAAGGCGCCGAGGCGCCCGATGATGCCCGGTCCTTGCGCGCGCTGCGGGTGCTGGACTACCTGGCGCGGGCGCAGCATCCGCCCACGCTGGCGCAACTGGCGCAGCGGCTCGATATGCCCAAGTCCACGCTGATGCGATTGCTGGCCGCGATGCAGCGCGCCGGTTACGCCGCCGCAACGCCGACTGAAAACGGCTTCGTCCCCGGCCCGCAAGCCACCGCATTGGCGCTGTCCACGCTGCGCGCGTCCGCCTTCACCCGCGCCTGCCGCGCGGTGCTGGCACAACTGGTGGGCAAGCTGGGCGAAACCTGCAACCTGACCGCGCCCGACGGTGACCAGGTCGTCTACATGGAACGTGTGGAAACCGCTGAACCCTTGCGCTTGTTCTTCGCGGTGGGCAGCCATGTGCCGATGCATTGCACCGCCAGCGGCAAGCTGTTCCTGGCGTCCATGAACCGGCTCGAACGCGGCCGCGTGCTGGCGCGCTTGCCGCTGACGCGCAACACGCCGCGCACGCTGACCGACCCGGCGCGGCTGGAAGACGAACTGGAACGGCTGGCCGCGCGCGGCATCGGCATCGACAATGAAGAATTCGTGCGCGGCATGAGCGCCGTGGCCGTGCCGGTGCGCGATGCGCAGGACCGCGTGGTGGCGGCGGTGGCCTGCCACGCGCCCACCGCCCGGCTGATGCTCGACGACCTGCTGCGCGCAGTGCCGGTATTGCAGGACGCGGCGCAGTCGATGCGCGAGGTGCTGGCGCGGCACCCGCCGGGCGGCTGACGGTCGTCTTACGCGGCGGCGTGCTGCCCGTGTGCCTTGCGGCGCGACACGCTTTCCCAGGCCGCCACCAGAATCATGATCAGCGTGGTCAGCCCGCCCACCATCAGGTTGTCGGTCACGAAGGCCACCGGCGCCAGCACCGCCAGCAGCACCAGGCCGACGATGTGCGACAGCGGAAACCGCCCGTACACCACCGTCTTGTAGATGGCGTTGCCCAGCAGGTACAGCGCCGGCCCACCCACCAAGGCCGCCGCGGCTGCCGTGGTGATGCGCCCGTCCGGGTGCAGAATCACCAGTTCATTGGCCACCGCCGACACGATCACCCCGGCAATCAGAATCACGTGCACATAGTGGAAGCAGGCGCCGACCCGGCCCGGATCGGCATGGTGGGCGATGGCATGGCTGCCGTCCTTGCTGCTGGTGTCGAAGTACACCCACCACATCGCCGCCGTGCCCAGAAAGGCCGCCAGCAGTGCGATCAGGGTCGGCGCATCCCAGTGCGGATGCTCGCCCAGCGTGGCCCCGGTGATCAGCAGCGTTTCGCCCAGCGCGACGATCACGAACAACTGGCAGCGCTCGGCCAGGTGTCCGCCTTCGATGGTCCAGTCCCGGGTGGTCGAACGGCCCAGGCCCGGCAGCCAGAACCCGGTCATGGGCGACAGGTATTCGCAGGCCACCGCCAGCGCCCACAGCGCCAGCCGAGCATCGCCGTCAGCCAGGCCCCCCGCGATCCACAGCACCCCTGAAATGCACAGCCAGCCCAGCATGCGGCGAAAATTCGGCGCCAGCGGGTGGGACGGCCCCAGGTGCAGCACCACGAACAGCGTGCGCCCCACCTGGATCAGCACGTAGCTCACCGCGAAGATCAGTCCGTTCTCGCCAAACGCGCCCGGCAGCACCGCGGCAGCCACCAGGCCGGCCAGCATCACCGCGAACAGCATCAGGCGCATCGGCAGCGCGTCGGGGTCGAACCAGTTGGTGACCCAGCAGGTGTACTGCCACCCCAGCCACACCGCGAACCACAGCACCAGCGTGTGGATGGCGCCCATCAGCGTCAGGTCGTGCAGCAGGCTGTGAGACAGCTGGGTGACCGCGAAGACGTAGACCAGATCAAAGAACAGCTCGACGAAGGTCACGCGGGCTTCGTGGCCGTCCCGGCGGCGCAACAGGTTGGCGCTGGCAAGGAATGTCATGGCGGTGGGCTTCCTGTAGAAGGGGCGCCGCCAGATTACTGCAAGCCCCTTGCCCCCGCCGTAAAGAATTTAAAAGTCGTGGGCGGGCAGGTCGCGGTTGCGCGACCGCAACAGCGCGCCGCTCAGCAAGCCGGCCACCGCGGCGATGCCGGCGCCCGCCAGAAAGGTCAGCTGGTAGCCGCCGTTAAGCGCCACGACCGGCGCTGCGCCGCCCGCCGCCAGCGCCGTGGTGCGTGCCGCGGCCAGGCTGGCCAGCACTGCCAGCCCCAGTGCGCCACCCATCATGAACGCGGTATTCACCACGCCCGACGCCAGGCCGGACTGGCTGGGTTCCACGTCGCTCATGGCCGCCAGCAGCATGGGGTTGAAGGCAATGCCCGCGCCCAGCCCCAGCAGCAGCATGCCCGGCAGCACGTCGGCCACGAAGCTGCCGTCGATGGGCGCGCGGGCAAACAGCGCCAGCCCCAGCGCCGCCAGCAACAGGCCCGTGGTCAGCGGCCCGCGGATGCCAAAGCGCATCACCAGCTTGGCCGACAGCCCCAGCGAAAACGCCGCCATGATCAGGTTGGCCGGCAGGAAGGCCAGGCCCACCTGCATGGCGTCATAGCGCAGCACCAGCTGCATGTACAGCGCCGACACGAAAAACCACGCAAACATCGCCGCCGCCCACAGCACGCCCACGACATTGGCCGTGGCCACGTTGCGCAGCCGGAACAGCCCCAGCGGCATCAAAGGCGCCGCCACGCGCGCCTCGATCAGCAGGAACAGCGCCATCAACAGCACCGCCGCGCCGATCAGGCCCAGGGATTGCGCCGACGTCCAGCCGGCCTCGTTGCCATTGACCACGGCGTACACCGCCAGCATCAGCGAGGCCGTGACGGTCACCGCGCCCGCCACGTCCAGCTTGCCGCCCGCCGCCTGCGCCCGGGCGGCGGGCAGCAGCCGCAGGCACAGCCCATACACCAGCACGCCAATGGGGATGTTGACCAGGAAGATCCAGTGCCACGACAGCGCGCTGGTCAGCAGGCCGCCCAGCAGCACGCCGATGCTGCCTCCACCCGCACAGACAAAGCCGTACACGCCCATGGCGCGGGCGCGTTCGCCGGGCTCGGTGAACAGGTTCATGATCAGCGACAGCGACACCGCCGACACCACCGCGCCGCCCAGTCCCTGCGCCGCGCGGGCCGCGATCAGCAGCCCCTGGCCCTGCGCCAGGCCACAGGCCAGGGACGCCACCGTGAACAGCGTCAGCCCCGCCAGGAACATGCGGCGATGGCCCAGCAGGTCGCCCAGCCGTCCGCCCAGCAGCAGAAAGCCGCCGAAGGTCAGCATGTAGGCATTCACCACCCACACCAGCGACGTCTCGGTGAAATGCAGGTCTTCGCGAATCGAGGGCAGGGCGACGTTGACGATCGTGGTGTCCAGCACGATCATCAACACGCCCAGGCAAAGCACCATCAAGGCCCACCAGCGTTGCTTGCCGTGTATGCCATGCGTCATGGGTTGAATCCTTCGCCGCGCGGGCGGGTAATGGGCCGGTAATGGGTCGGCAATGGTAGCGGGCCGGCACCCGCGGCGCGCTAATGGGTCAACCGCCCGCCGCTGATCATCCAGCGGGTCTCAAAGCGGTCGATCAGCGCGCCATGGGCTTCGGCCCAGAACGTTTTCTGCAGCGGCATGGTAACGCTGCCGCCTTCAGCCAGCATGTCAAAAATGCGGTGCGCGTCCGACACGGTGGGATACGCCAGCGACAGCGCCATGCCCTGTTTGCCGGGGTAGGGGTGCCCTGCGGTGGCGTCGCTGGCCATCAGCAGCTGTTCGTCCAGCGCCAGCCGGGCGTACATGATGCGTTCGGCATCTTCGGCCGACAGGTCCGGCATGGCCGCGTCCGGCGGCGCGTCCGTGTAGCGCAGCAACGCTTCGATGCGCCCGCCCAGCACGCGTTCGTAGAACTGCATGGCCTCGGCGCAGTTGCCGTCGAAACTGAGATAGGCGGATAGTCGGGGCATGAGGGGTCTCCTTTGGTCAGGGGCCGCGACGGCGCGCGCCGCGTCGTTTTATGATGGCTGTCGGCAATCGCATCGGTCGCAGAGACTCGACCGCCACCCAAGGAGCCAGGCCATGCAACAAGGAAGCTGCCACTGCGGAAAGATTACCTTCGAAGTCGAAGGCGAGCCGTCACAGGTACTGGAATGCAACTGTTCGCACTGTAGCCGCAAGGGCTACCTGCTGTGGTTCGTGCCGCGCGGCCAGCTGCGCATCACGTCATCGACAGACAGCCTGTCGACCTACCAATTCAACAAGCACGTGATTGCGCACCACTTCTGCGCCCACTGCGGCTGCGCGCCGTTCGGCTTTGGCGCCAGCCCCACCGGCGAGGCAACGGCCGCGGTGAACGCGCGTTGCCTGGTCACGGTGGATCTGGCGGGCCTGACCCGCATTCCGTACGACGGCCGCAGCGCCTGACGCCATTGTCGCACCGGGCCACGGCCCGGCAAATCCCCGCCGCAAAATCCGGGCCTCATCACGCTGTCCGGGAAACCTCTTATTGTCCGCGGCGCCGACGCATCCCTATGATTCGCCACAGGATCAGCACTGATCCCAAGGCGCCAAGCCCAGGCCCGCGCCGCAGTACCCGGTAGCACCCCGCAGCAATAATTGCTGCCCGAACTTTTCGTCTGGCTATAGAAGCCCCCGACTCACACGCACTGCGTGGTCGGGGGCTTTTTCGTTTTCAAATCCGCAACAGGAGACCGCATGCAAGTTTCACAGCCGCAGGACGGCGCCCCGTCCGCGATCCGGGTGGCCAGTGTGCAGACGGCCCCGCAGATGGGCAGCGTGGCCGCCAACGTGGCGCGTTCCATCGAGATGGTCGAGCAGGCCGCCGCCCAGGGCGCGCGCCTGGTGGTGCTGCCCGAGCTGGCCAACACCGGCTATATGTTCGACAGCCGCCAAGAGGCCTATGCGTTGGCCGAAACCGTGCCGGACGGCCCCAGCGCGCAAGCCTGGATCGCGCTGGCGCAGCGCCTGGGCATCTACCTGGTCGCCGGCATCGCCGAGCGCAGCGGCGAGCGCCTGTACAACGCCGCCCTGGTCGCCGGCCCCGAGGGCTACCTGGGCACCTACCGCAAGCTGCATCTGTGGGGCGACGAGAACCTGTTCTTCGAACCCGGTGACCTGGGCCTGCCCGTGTTTCATACCGAACTGGGGCGGATTGGCGTGGCGATCTGCTACGACGGCTGGTTCCCCGAGGTCTACCGCCTGTTGGCCCTGCGCGGCGCCGACATCGTGGCCGTGCCCACCAACTGGGTGCCGATGCCGGGGCAAACGCCCGACGGCCCGGCCATGGCGCACGCGCTGGCCATTGCCGGGGCCCACAGCAACGGCCTGACCGTGGTCTGCGCCGATCGCGTCGGCACCGAGCGCGGCCAGCCCTTCGTCGGCCGCAGCCTGATAGTCGGCTCGCAAGGCTGGACCGCCGCGGGGCCCGCCAGCGCCGACCAGGAAGAGGTGCTGGTGGCGCCGGTGGACCTGGCGGCCGCGCGCCGCGCTCGGCAGCTGAACGCCTTCAACCACGTGCTGCGCGACCGGCGCCGCGACCTGTATGACGAATTGCTGGGCGCCACCGACGCGCCTCGGCAAGCCTGACCCCTAGCCCTGAATACCACGTACAACGGCGGATAGCCGGCCCCCAAGGAGAAATCCCCATGAAGTTTCCGCATCGCAGCTTCCTCATCCGACTTTCCTTCGTCGCCATGCTGACCGGCGCCGCCGGCGCGCAGGCGGCCGAGCCCTTGCGCATCGGCGTGCCCGTGGGCCTGTCGGGCGCCAACAGCGTGGTCGCGCCCGGCGTGGTGCAGGCCTCGCAGCTGGCGGCCGACGAGATCAACGCCGCCGGCGGCATCCTGGGCCGCCAAGTGGTGCTGGAGATCGCCGACGACGCTTCGGGCGCCGTCGGCGCGCAGAAGGCCTACGACACGCTGGTGTTCCAGAAAAAGGTGGACGCCATTATCGCCATGGAAACCAGCGCGGCGCGCAACGCGGCGCTGCCCATTGTGTCGCGCGGCAAGGTGCCGTACATCTACACGTCCTTCTACGAAGGCCGCTCGTGCAACCGCTGGATGCACGTCAACGGCTGGGTGCCCGAGCAGCAGGTGGCGCCGGTGGTCGACCACTTCATGAAGGAACGCGGCGCCAAGACCTTCTTCCTGGTCGGCAGCGACTACGCGTTCGGCCGCGGCATGCTCAAGTTCACCCGCGAATACATCGAGAAGCAGGGCGGGCGCGTGGTGGGCGAGGAATACCTGCCCATCGACGGCTCGGACTGGACGCCCGTGGTATCCAAGATCCGCTCGGCCAACCCCGACGCGCTGATCAGCTCCACGGCCGGCGGCGGCCCCAACGTCAGCCTGGCCAAGCAGGTCAAGGCCGCGGGCCTGACCATGCCCTACGGCAACCTGGCCATCGACGAAGCCACCGCCAAGACCATGGGCGAGACGGCCGTGGGCATGTACCTGTCGGCGTCCTACCTGACCAGCATCGACACGCCGCAGAACCGCAAGTTCCTGGACGGCCTGAAGGCCAAGTTCGGCGCCGACGCCAAGACCGCCAACGAGTTCTCGGGGCCGCAGTACGAAGCCTTCTTCCTGTACAAGGCCGCGGTCGAGAAAGCCGGCAGCACCGATTCGCAGAAGGTGGTGCAGGCCCTGAGCGAAGTCTCGTTCGACGGCCCGCGCGGCCCGGTCAAGATGGACCGCCAGCGCCACGCCGCGCTGACCATGCGCCTGGGCCAGGTGCAGCCGGACGGCGCCATCAAGATCCTGCAGACCTTCAACCAGGTCGACCCGGGCGCGCAGTGCCCCGATCTGAAGTGACGGCTGGCGCAACATAAAGCGCGCCGCCGGCCGGGCCGGCGGCGCCGGAGAGCACTATGGGTTTGACGCTGGACATCCTGAGCACGGCCGCCATGCTGTTCATCGTGACGGCCGGGCTGATGATCATCTTCGGAGTGATGAAGATCGTCAATTTCGCGCATGGCGCCATCATCACGCTGGGCAGCTACGCCAGCCTGGTGGTGACGCAACTGGGGCTGAACCCCTGGGTGGCGCTGCCGTGCGCGCTGGCGGCCGGCGTGCTGGTCGGCATGGCGGTCGAGCGCCTGATCGTGCAGCCGCTCTACAAGCGGCCGCTGGACGCCATCCTGGCTACCTGGGGGCTGGGCATCGTGATCGGCCAGCTCATCACCATGGCCTTCGGCCGCGAAGTGCAGTTCGTCGATTCGCCGATCCAGGGCGCCGTGCCGTTCCTGGGCACGGAATATTCCGCCTACCGCCTGTTCCTGGTGCCGTGCGCGCTGCTGCTCTACGCCGCCATGACGCTGCTGCTGAACGGCACGCGCTTTGGCGTGCGAACCCGCGCCGTCATCATGAACGAAGACCTGGCGCGCGGCCTGGGCATCAACGCCGAACGAATCCGCTTCACCACCTTTGGCCTGGGCGCCGGGCTGGGTGCGCTGGCCGGCGCGCTCATCACGCCGTTGTCCAGCGTCGACCCCGGCATGGGCCTGCCCTGGCTGGTCAGCGCCTTCATGCTGGTGATGGTGTCGGGCAACTCCATCACCGCGCTGCTCGTGACCTGCCTGGTCTACGGCGCCTGCCAGGTGCTGGTCAGCGTCTACGTCAGCCCCATCCTGGGCGGCGTCACCATTGCCGTGCTGGCGGCCCTGACCCTGCGCCTGCGCCCCAAAGGATTCGCCCATGACTGATACCTCTCTTGCGCAACAGGCGCCCGCCACGCCCGCCGTCGACGCCCGCCGCGGCGCGCGGGGCCGCGACCTCTTGTGGCTATCCGTGCTGTGCCTGGCCTTGACGGTGGCCGGCCCCTGGCTGTTCGACACCTATCTGCTGAACGTGCTGATCAAGGCGCTGTTCTTCGCCGTGGCCGCCGTGACGGTGGACATCCTGTGGGGCTACACCGGCTACCTGACCTTCGGCCAATCGGCCTTTTTCGGCGTCGGCGCCTATGCCGCCGGCCTGGCCTTCACCCATTACGGCTTTTCCCCCGCCACGGCCGGACTGGCCGCGGTGGCGGCGGTGGGCGGGGCGGCGCTGCTGGCCCTGGTCACCGGCTGGCTGTCGTTCTACCGCGGCGCGTCGCCTTTCTTTGCCACCGTCATTTCGCTGGTGCTGCCCATCGTGCTGACCCAGGTTGCGCTGTCCGGCGGCACCTACACCGGGTCATCGTCGGGCCTGACCGGCTACGACACCTTCGACCTGTCCCTGGAAGCCTGGTACGTCATCGCCGCGGGCGGCCTGTCGGTCGTGTCGCTGCTGGCCTGGGTGGCCGTGCGCAGCGACGGCGGCCGCATCCTGGTGGCGCTGCGCGACAACGAAGCGCGCTGCAGCTACCTGGGGCTGAACACCGCGCAATGGCGCATCGCGTTGCTGGTGGTCTGCGGCGCGGTGGCCAGCCTGGCGGGCTTCGGCTACGGCGCCTTCAGCGGCGTGGTCGCGCCGGAATTGACCGGCTTTGTCTTTGGCACCGAACTGATCATCTGGGTAGCGCTGGGCGGACGCGGCTCGGTCTGGGGCCCGGTGCTGGGCGCCATTCTGATCAACGTGGCCGGCTCGTATCTCAGCGGCAACCTGCCGTTCGTGTGGCAGCTGCTGCTGGGCGTGACCTTCATCCTGGTCATCCTGCTGCTGCCGCGCGGCTTGCTGCCCTTGCTGCTAGCGCCCCTGCGCAAGCGGCGTCCCGCCCCGGCGCCGCACTTGGTTGCGCGCCCGGTTTCCGCGCCAGGGCAGGGCGGACCGGCCGCCCCGCGCGCCCTGGGCCTGTCCGGCGTCGCCAAGCGCTTTGGCAGCCTGAAAGTGCTGGAAGGCATCGACCTGCAAGCGCGCGGCGGCGAACTGCTGGGCCTGATCGGCCCCAACGGCGCCGGCAAGACCACGCTGATGCGCTGCATCGCCGACGGCGCCGAACGCAGCGAAGGCCAGGTTGAACTCTGCGGCCATCCCGTGCGCCGCGACGGCCCCGAGCAATGCGTGCGCTTCGGCCTGGGCCGAAAATTCCAGAACGCCAACATCTTCGAGACCCTGACCGTTGCCGAAAGCCTGCGCATCGCCACCACGCTGCGCGAGCGGCCGTCCTGGCGCCGCCGTGCGCCGCAACTGGCCCTGCCGGTCTACGCGCTGGAAGTCCTGCGCATGACCGGCCTGGACCAGCAGCTGGACAGCGTCGCGCGGGATCTGTCGCACGGCCAGCAACAGGCGCTGGAACTGGCCATGGTGCTGGCGCTGGAGCCGCGCGTGGTGCTGCTGGACGAACCCACCGCGGGCTTGAGCAAAGACGAACGCGCCCGCATCGGCCAGGTGCTGGCATCGCTGGCCCACACCCATGGCCTGTGCTGCCTGCTGGTCGAACACGACCTGGACTTCGTGGCCGAGGTCGCCACCCGCATCATCGTCCTGCACCAGGGCCGCATCGTCATGGACGGCAGCTTCCGCGACGTCGTCGAATCGGAACTGGTGCGCACCATCTACGCCGGCAACGCGCCCACGACGGGCCACCCGCCCCAGGAGCAGAAGCATGACTAACGCGACCCCGGCCCTGCGCCTGGAAGGCGTCGCCAGCGGCTACAAGGGCGCCGTGGTGCTGAACGACATCTCGCTGTCGGTGCCCAGCGGCGCCTGCGTCGCGCTGCTGGGCAAGAACGGCATGGGCAAGAGCACGCTGCTCAAGACGGTCATGGGCTACCTGCCCAAGCTGCGCGGCCGCGTCCAGCTGGGGGACATCGACGCCACCCGCCTGCGGCCGCACGAAGTCGCCCGTTGCGGTGTCGCCTACGCGGCGCAGGAACAACCCCTGTTTCCCGACCTGAACATCCGCGACAACCTGCGCCTGGGCCTGGCCCACGACAAGCTGTTCGACGAACGGTTCGCCGAGATTGCGGACCTGTTTCCCGTTTTCGCCAGCCGGCTGCGCCAGCACGCCGGCACCCTGTCGGGCGGCGAACAGAAAATGCTGCTGGTCGCCCGCGGCCTGATGCAGCGGCCCGCCTTGCTGCTGCTGGACGAAATCACCGAGGGCCTGCAACCGTCGGTCATCGAACGGCTGGGCAGGGCCTTGAACTGGGAACGCGAGCGGCGCGGCACCTCCATGTTCATCGTCGAACAGAACGTGGCCTTTGCGCTGGACGTCGCCGACCGCTACCTGGTCATCAAGCAAGGCGCCATCGTCGACCAAGGCGAGGCTGGCGCGCCGCAGGCGGTCGGCCATATCATGGACCACTTGAAGGTATGAAGCCCGCCAGCATGAACCTTGACGCGCGGCTCCCAGGCCGCCCCGTTCCCGCAGCCCTCGCGCCGCGACTTTGCAAAGGATGCCGTTATGCCCGCCCGCAATGACAGTGACGCCGCCGGGCAGGGGTGGCGCATCGGCGTGCTGTATTCACGCAGCGGCGTCACCGGCACCACCGAATCCCAGCATTTCTTCGGCACCGTCCTGGCCGTCGAAGAAATCAACGCCCTGGGCGGCGTGCTGGGCCGCCCGCTCGAACCCGTTGTCTACGACCCCCGCAGCGACAGCGAAGAATACCGCCGCCTGGCCGCGCGGCTGCTGCTGGACGACGAAGTCAGCGTCATCTTCGGCGGCTGCACCTCGCACTGCCGCAAGGCCATGCTGCCCGTCGTGGAACGCACCAACTCGTTGCTCTGGTACGCGTCCGTCTACGAAGGCTTCGAATATTCGCCCAACGTCATCTACACCGGCGCCGCGCCCAACCAGGGCAGCATGCAGCTGGCCGCCTACCTCATCCAGCACTGCGGCTCGCGCATCTTCCTGGTCGGCGCCGACTACATCTACCCCCGCGAAACCAACCGCATCATGCGCGATACCGTCGAAGAGCACGGCGGCGACATCCTCGACGAAACCTACCTGCCGCTGGGCTGCGACGACAGCGACATCTTCGACGTCGTCCGCGACATCCGCCGCATCCAGCCCGACGTCGTCTTCTCCACCCTGATCGGCGACGACGCCCAACGCTTCTACCGCCGCTACCACGAAGCCTGCCAGACCGAACCGGCCGCCCCGCACATCCCCATCGCCAGCCTCACCATGGCCGAATCCGAGGTCGCCGAAATCGGCGCCGGACTCTGCGTCGGCCACATCACCGCCGCCACCTACTTCAACACCCTGGACACCCCCGCCAACGCACACTTCCTGGAACGCTGGCACGCCCGCTTCGGCGACCAGCCCGCCAGCGTCTACGCCGAAAGCGCCTACAGCCAGGTGCACCTGTTTGCCCGCGCCTTACAGCGCACCGGCAGCATGGACACCCGCAAACTGGTCCAGGCCGTCCATCAAGTGGCCTTCGATGCCCCCGAAGGCCGCCTGTCCATCCTGGCCGAAAACAACCACTGCGTGCTCACCCCCCGCATCGGCGTCTGCCGGGCAGACGGGCGCTTTGACATCGTCTGGCAAAGTGGCGAGCCGGTAAAACCCGACCCCTACCTGACGGCCTTCGGCCTGGACGAGTTCTGGTTGAAATAAGCATGGACCATAGCCTACGCCGCCTCTACGAAGACCTGCGCAGCGTCGCCGTCGCCGTCGCCTATCCGCCCGGCGAAGACCGCGACCTGCTCGTCGAACAGCTCAAGCGCATCGGCTGCCGCATCCACCTGTGCTGGCCGTTCCCCGACAAACCCCCGGCCGGCGCCGACGTCGTCTTCTTCCAGGTCTCGCAATGCGGCCAGAACAGCTCCGCCTGGTCCGCCAGCGAAGTCGAGGCCACCCTCATCGCCCTGTCCGAATACGAAACCCCCACGACACTGAAGCAACTGCTCAAGACCAACGCCCACGGCGTCCTGACCCGGCCGTTCCGTTCCGCCGGCATCCTCAGCACCCTGGTCCTGGCGCGCTCCGCCAAACAATTCCAGAGCCGCCAACAGAACAAAATCGACAAACTCGAAAACACCATCAAAGCGCGCCGCGTCATCGAAAAAGCCATCCGCGTCCTGATGGACCACCAGCGCCTGGACGAACGCGCCGCCTACGAACACATGCGAACTCGCGCCACCGGCCTGCGCGTCAGCGTCGCCGAGGTCGCGGCCATGATCATCGAGGCCAGCGAAGCCATGGAAAAGCTGGGCCTGGGCGGCGCGCGTTCCCACCCGCCCACAGACACAAATACAGGAGGAGGCAAGGCATGAAAGTCCTGATCGCCCGCATGAACCACGAGACCAACACCTTTTCACCCGTGCCGACGCCGCTGGCCGCCTTTGGTAACGACGGCCCCACCTATGGCGTCCAGGCCTACGAAGAGAACAAGGGCAAGCGCACCGCCATGTCCGCCTTCATCGACCTGGCCGAAGCGCAAGGCGCAACGCTGGTCACCCCCGTCTCCGCCACCGCCTACCCCAGCGGCCGCGTTGACGGCGAGGCCTACCGCCAACTGTGCGACCGCATCGTCGCGGGCGCCCAAGGCTGCGACGCCATCCTGCTCGACCTGCATGGCGCCATGGCCGTAGAGACCACCGACGACGGCGAAGGCGACCTGCTGGAACGCCTGCGCCAGCAAGCCCCCGACGTACCCATCGCCGTCGCCCTCGACCTGCACGGCAACGTCACCCAGAAAATGGTCGGCAACGCCGACGTCATCATCAGCTTCAAGACCTACCCCCACATCGACATGTACGAAACCGGCGAACACGCCGGCCGCATCCTGTTCGACTGGCTGTCCGGCGGCCCCCGGCCCACCATGGCCTGGCGCCGCCTGCCGCTCATGACCCACACCCTGCGCAGCAACACCGCCGAAGGCGCCATGCGCCGCGCCGTCCAGGCCGCCCGTGGCGCCGAGGCCGGCGGCATGCTGGGCGTGTCCGTCCTGGCCGGCTTCGCCCTGGCCGACATCCCCGACCCGTGCCTGTCCGTCATCGTCGTCGCCGCCGGCGATGCCGAGGGCGCCGACCGCGTCGCCGCGGGCCTCGCCGCCGCCATCTGGGAAGACCGCGACGGCTTCGTCTACGAAGCCGAACCCCTGGCCGCCTCCCTGGACCGCGCCGTCGCCCTGTCACGCGGCGCCGACCGCCCCGTGCTGCTGCTGGACCACGGCGACAACTGCATGTCCGGCGGAACCTGCGACACGATGGACGTGCTGATGGCCGCCGTCGACGCGGGTCTCACCGGCATCGTCGCCGGCCTGTACTGCGACCCAGAAGCGGTACAGGCCATGATCCAGGCCGGAGAGGGCGCCAGGGTGGAACTGCCGGTCGGCAACAAACTGCCCATCCCCGCCATCGGCCGCCCCGCCAAGCCGGTCACGTTGCGCGGCGTCGTGCGTGCCATTACCGACGGAAGCTACGTCATCACCGGTCCCACCTACACCGGCCAGACCGCCTGCATGGGGCGTAGCGCCGTGCTGGACATCGGCGCCGCGCAGTTGGTGCTCACCGAAAGAACGCATGAACCGTGGGACCTGGGCGTTTTCGAAAGCCTGGGCATCAACCCGCGCGAGGCTCGCTTCGTCCTGGTCAAGTCGCGCATGTACTGCCGGCCGGTCTTCGTGCCGATCTCGTGCGCCCTGGTCGAATGCGACAGCCCGGGGGTGACCAGTTCGGACTTCTCGCTGTTTCCGTATCAGCGGCGGAATCGGCCACGGTATCCGCTGGATCCGTTCAAGCCGGCGTCGGTGTCGCCGTGAGGGTGTTCGACCCGTCCACATGACATGGTTCAGCACGTTTCCCTGAAGCCCCAGGACGCATTCGCCAGGGGATGCCGGTCGCTTGCGCAAGAAGTCGCCCGGTATCCCTTCTTACATAGGCCGTCCGACATCTCTTCATGAAACCGCCCGGCAATCAGCCCACGGCTTGAACCGCGCCGGCCTTTCCAGTTCAATGGAACATTGCGCGGGCGGCACGCCGCCGCCCGCCGGTTTTCCTGTCGGAGTGGCGTATGGCTACGGTGCATTTGCTGTCGGACGACGAAGTCCGCAAGAATCCCCAGGCGTGGGCGGTGTTCGAAGACATCCGCGCCACCCGCAAGTCCGATTTCGTCAATAACTTCTGGCGCGCACTGGCCAACGACCCGCCCCAGCTCGAACGCGTCTGGGGCCAACTGAAGCAAGTCATGATGGCCGAAGGTGAACTCTCGCCCCTGGTCCGAGAAATGATCTACATCGCCGTCTCGACGGCCAACGGCTGCACCTACTGCATCCATTCCCACACCGCCGCCGCCCGCGCCAAGGGCATGACCGACGGCCAGCATGCCGAACTGCTCGGCGTCATCGGCATGGCCGCCCAGACCAACGCCTTGGTCACCGCCATGCAGGTCCCCGTCGACGACGCCTTCGCGGTGAAGTAGGGCGGCGCCGTGGCCATCGTCCCGCTGTTTCCGCTTTCCAACGCCCTGTTCCCCGCAGGCGTCATGCACCTGCGCATCTTCGAAGTCCGCTATCTGGACATGATCCGCCGCTGCATCGCCGACGGCACCGAATTCGGCATCGTGGCGCTGCTGGCGGGAAATGAGGTGCGTTCCCCCGAAGGCACCGAGACCCTGGCCCCCGTCGGCACCCTGGCCCGCATCGACACCTGGGACGCGCCCATGCCGGCGCTGCTGCAGGTGCGCTGTGCAGGGACAAGCCGTTTTCGGCTGGTTTCCAGCCAACTGGCAAAATACGGTCTTTGGATGGGCGAAATCGAGCCCATCCCCGACGACCCGATCCTTCCCGTGCCCGCCGCCTTGCAGCCCTGCGCCGACGCCCTGGGCCGCCTGGTCGCCCAATGGCAGCAAGCCGGCGTCCCCGCCGACCGCATGCCCCTCGCGCCGCCGTACCGGCTGGATGAGTGCGCCTGGGTGGCGGATCGCTGGTGCGAACTGCTGCCGCTACCGCCCGCCGAGAAGGTACGGTTGCTGGCGCTGACGGACCCGCAGGTGCGTCTGGCGGCGGTGCATGCGGCGCTGGATGGCCGGCTGCCGTAAGTACGGGACGGCTGGTAAAGCAAGCGCTGCTGGCCGACGGCGCAAGCACTGGGCTGCCTTAAGCGTCCGCAGCGGGAGTGGGGCGCCTTAGAGCCGGTTTCAGTTGGCCGTGGCGACATGCCAAGGATCATCGGGCTGCAACCGACTGCGGCGGCATTGCAGCAGGTCGGATAAGCATTATTTTTTGGACACCATGAATATAAGAATCGACGAAGGCCTGCGCGCCTATATAGACCCCCTGACCGACGACGAGCGCGACGCCCTCGAACGCAGCCTGTTGGCCGAAGGCTGCCGCGACGCCCTGGTCCTGTGGGGCGACCTGCTGGTCGACGGCCACAATCGTTATGCCCTGTGCATGAAGCACGGCATCGAATTCCAGACCCGCCAGAACACCTCGTTCAAGTCCATGGAAGACGTCCACCTCTGGATGATCGAAAACCACCTGGGCCGGCGCAGCGTCTCCGACTTCCAGCGCGGGGTGTTGGCGCTGCGAAAAAAAGAAATCCTGCAATCCCGCAGCGTGCCACCGTGGGAAGACGACGGCAGCACCCCGCCGCCTCCGATTCCGCCCGCGCCGCCCGCCGCCGCCATCAGCCGCCAGACCCTGGCCCGCGAGGCGCGCATCAGCAGCAGCACCCTGGGCCAGATCGAGAAAATCCAGAAAGCCGCCGCGCCGGAGTTGGTGCGGGCGGTCAAGGATGGGGCGATTTCTATCAATGCGGCAGCCGCGGTGGCCACGTTGCCGCCGGATCGCCAGGCTGCGGCGGTGGCAGGGGGCAAGAAAGAGCTCCAACAAGCCGCCCGCGAAGTCCGCCAGGCCAAGGCCCCGCCGCCGCGTGAGGCAGTGCCGGATATCCCTATCGAGAATATCGCCGACCTGCCCGCGGAAGTGGCGCGGTTGCGGGAGTTGCTGGCCCGGCTGACGGACGAGCGGGATCAGTTGAAGAAAAAGATCATGCATTTGACCGTGGCGCTGGCCGAGGCGCGCAATGCGTCGGGCGGCGGGGACGATTAAGGAATTGGAACCGGATATGGGCCAACAGCAGCTATTCGCGGAAGATCGGCTCGATGCATGGTTCGACGGTTCCGCCATCTGCGTCGTTGCGGTTAGCGCCCATGGGGATCCGCTGGACCTCGGAGAAGAAGAGGTCAGGGCGCTGATTGCAAAGCTTGAGCGTTGCTTGGCGCAGTCCCAGGCTTGAATGAATAACGGCCGACGGGTTTGCCAATAGCGGTTGGTGACCGGATTCTCGCGGGTCAGCGCAGATTACCCGTCCGGCTCCGCGTCTCTCCCTGCGCCCGGCCTTGCGCCTGGCGGCCAAGGTCGGTCATGGACAACGGCATACCCGTGCACTTTAATGGTCGCTAGTCCTTGAACCCTCCTGGGAGGTTCCAATGATTGACCATACAGGTATCGGCGTGGCTGACGTTGCACGGTCCGCCAAATTCTACGACGCGGTCCTGGGCGCATTGGGCCTGCGCCGCGTCATGCAGATTCCGAGCGATATCGGCTCCGATGCCGTCGGGTATGGCATCGACTATCCGATTTTCTGGATCGACAGGTTTCATCCGCATAGTGTGCAGCAGCACACCGCGTTTGCGGCCAAGAGCCGGGCGGAAGTCGACGCTTTTCACGCGGCTGCGATGAAGGTGGGCGGGACTGATAACGGTGCGCCCGGCCTGCGCGATACTGCCCAAGGCTATCCGGCGGGCTACTACGCTGCGTTTGTGCTGGATCCTGATGGTAATAATATGGAGGCCGTGTTCCGCGGTGGTTGAGGTTGGTTGACGGCGGGCTGTCGCTTAGTCGTCAAGACTTAGCTCGGAAGATATCTCTCGGTCGGCGCTTTGTCGAAACCATAGTCTGACACTATTGTTCGAGGACGCTATTCGGATAACTCGCCAAAGACGTTCAGCGCATGGGTGTCCCAGCTTCACCAGAATTTGTACCAACGCTTAACCGGGGATGGGGAGGACGAGCGTTCTGCGACGACCTGTTTGCCTTGCTGCAACCCGCTTCTGGTGATTAGGTCCTTGGGGGGCGACGCATCGATCGATTTCTGGCTAGAAGCGTCTTTGCCTGCAGCATTCCACCACCCCAGGCACAGCTCTCCGATGGTGGTCGTGAGGGCGCTCTCGAAGTCGCGTGTGACGTCGGAATAACCAGTCTTCGCGTGTACCAACTCATGAATCAGTACGCTGGAAAACTCCTCGAAGGAGCTCAGCTGGCGGCGCCAGATGACGATGGACGAGGTGGATGGGTCCCAGCAGCCCAAGGTCTGACCACCGCCCATCAGGTCCGGGCGCATGGTGTTCGAAATCTTGATTGCGGACACCTTGGCAGGTGTGCCACCGAACGCGTTGATAACAAAGGCGGTGGTGTCGAGGATCTTACGCTCGTGACTGTCGAGCGTTTCGACCTCCACGAAATCAAATTTGAAGCTGTCGTTGTAGGTCTCGGTGAACTGCGTGAGGTCAACCATTCGATTGCCTTCAACATCAACCGAGTCGGTGATTTTGGCCCGGAGATTTTCAGGAATCGTGAGAATCGTATTGCCGCTTTGGCGTGCTTGGTCTATCAGGTCTGGGAAGCGCATCGCCTCAAGCGCGGTCACCATCAGCACCTTGTCCTGAGCGTTGAGGATGCGCACGGCGTGCTCCTGCACGTCAATCCACGCCAATTCGTCATGCATTTCGCCCGATTGGAATCGGGAGATATCTTCGGCCAGCTTGCGCGCGACATCCCCGCTAGTAGATGCCAACAGGATTTTCTTGACTGAATCCGAGTACGCAGTACGACCGACATGGGAGCGCTCTCGGTTGATGGCCTTCTTGATAGCCGAACTTAGCAGAGTGATGTTGTAAGAAAACAGGAAATTGGCTTCCTCTGCCACCTTCACGCCGTTGATATAGATCGCACCAAATCCTGAACTGCGGCTAATGATCTGGCCGAAACGCGTGGTCGCAAGCAACTCCTCATCGGAGAACGCTAGAAACAAGGCTTTGGCTGCCTCCATTTCCTTGTCTTCGACCCCCTCAAGCTCAAACTCTGTGCCGACGAATGCCGGATCCAGAGGATCCTCGATAAGAGCGTGCAAGGTCCAGATGTCACCGAACCCGTGCTTTGCTGATGTTTGGGTCGTGATAGTTCCGAACCGTGACCTGATCCGAGCCCTGACACCATGGCGTTCGAAGGTGGCCAGGGCGTCCTTCAGTCCGATGCCAAATCGGCCGATTACTAAGGGGCTGTCGAGCTTTTCCTGATTCTCGTTCTGGGTGAGATGTGTATACCGAACACCTCGGCCACTATCCCGAATGAGCCATGTGCCGTTGCGTTTTTCGATCACAATCGGCGCGGTTCCCGTCAATATCTGTTCGTCAAGTGAGTTGGCTATAACTTCCCGAATACCATGGCGAACCTCCCAATTCTCTAGAATTTTCTCTATGTTGAGATCGAAACTCTTGCTCGCCATCTGAGCTTCTCCTTTAGGTCTGCTGGCTTAGATGGATAGCATTATAGGTAAGACCTTCGGCCAGATATAAAAAAGGTCTCAGCCTACGATTTTTTTGATAGACCGTAGTCCGAAACCATTTTTTCTGCGCGGTTACCTATCCGAAAGGTCACCGTTTGAGAGCCAATGGCTGTTTTTCCGACAACTGTGAAGAAAGCTCGGCGCGGGCGTCAGCCGTTAGTCAAATCTGCTCTACATTGATTTGCCAAGATCAGAGAGCCGCAAGTTTGGGGAACAACGATATGCGAAACGACACGCAAGCGTCATGCCGTCTCCGTTTGCGCGAATTGAATCATCAGACCACGTTTGGGTTGAGCTTTCCTCCAAAGCGTAGTCTGACACCTTACTTTTTGGGTTTCCGTCGCAAGGGCGCTCCCAGCATTTGACGCCTTATAAATTTATTCAGTGGGGCTTTCGCTCTGCAGTTCAGCAAACTTGGTAGCCATGGTCGGGTTCCCGCGCGTCAGTTTCTTGACGGTAAGGTCTTCGGCCTTGTCGTTAGCCAGGCGCAGATTGTTGGCCGACTTGTAGAGTGCATCCTTGGTTTTTTCCAGGTCCTTGATGGCTTCGTCGATGCGCTTGACGGCTTCCTCGAAGCCGTCGGAGGCAAGACGCCAGTTGCGGCCAAACGAGGTTTTGAAGTCTTCCAACTGACTCTCGAAACGAGTGATATCCACGTTCTGCGCTTTCATTAGGGCCAGCTCGGACTTATAGTGCAGCGAGTTCATGGCCGCATTGCGTAACAACGTGATCATAGGGACGAAGAATTGAGGCCGCACCACGTACATTTTTGGATAACGGTGCGACACATCGACTATGCCGCTGTTGTAGAGCTCGCTATCAGGCTCCAGCAGTGAAACCAGCACCGCGTATTCACAGCTCTTTTCCGAGCGGTCCCTGTCCAGCTCTTTGAAGAAGTCCTCGTTCTTTTTCTTGGTGGCAGTCTGATCGTTCTCGTTTTTCATTTCGAACATGATGGAGACGATTTCGGTCTGCTCGTCGTCGCTTTCGCGAAAGATGAAGTCGCCCTTGCTGCCGCTGCTAGCGTCGTTGTCCTTCTCGAAATAGGCACGAGGAAAAGCGCTGGCACGAATGCGGTTGAACTCAATTTCGCAATGTTGCTCCAGTGTTTCGCCGACCATCTTGGTCGAGAGTCTGGCCTTCATGTCGCGGAGACGCTCAATGGCTTCGTCACGATCCTTGAGCTGGGTTTCGTACTTGTCCTTGAGAGATTTTTCGGCCAATTCCTTTTCTAGTGCGGCACGATCCAGGTGGTTTTTGAACGTGTCACGCTCTTGCTGCACCTTGCCTACGGCCTCTGCAATCGCCAACTGATGGCTGACTGACGTCGCGTCCAGTTGAGATTTCAGCATTTGCAATGCGAGTTCTTTGCTGGTGGCTGCTTTTTGCAGCTCGCCTTCCAGCCGATTTTGGGCCAGTTCGGCCTGGGCCTTTTGTTCAAGCTGAGTCTGGCGCAGTTGTTGCGCAAGCTCGTCGCGCTGCTTTTGCGCATCGCTGACGGCGTTGTTCACGGCCAGTTGGTGCACCACAGTTTCGCTGTCCAATTGGGCTTTTAATCTCTGGATTTCCGCATCCTTGGCCGCCGCGCTTTTCTCAAGTTCGAGCTGCAGCCGCGTGGCAGCCAACTGTTCGGCGTTTTGCTGCTCGCTTTGCGCTTTGGTCAACTGGTTGAGCAGCCCGTCACGCTCTTTTTCTAGTCCGCTCAGGGCTTCGGCTACGGCCAGCCGGCTGGCCATGGCAGCCGCTTCTAACTGGTTTTTGAGTTCCTGAATCTCTGCATCCTTGTTGGCGACGCTGCTCGTCATTTCACCAGTCATCCTGGCTTGTTCTAGAGCGACGGCATTGTGCTTTTCCTGCTCGGCCAGCTGTAGCCGCTCGTGCAACTGCTTCTCTAGCTCTTTACGCTCCTTGTCGAACTCGCTGTCGCGAACCTGTTTTTGAATATCGGCATAGCCAGCTTCGTCGATCTTGAACGCTTTCTTGCAATGAGGGCAAATGATTTCGTGCATGGAGTGTTTGGTATCGAAGAGAAGATGCGCAGCTTTGAGCTGCCCGTATAGAAACCTGAATTCTCAGCTATTGAAAACCGTAGTCTGACACCATTGTTCTGGTGAACGTTCAGTTGCCGGAAATGGAGCCCACCGCTGATTTCGCATAGGCTTCCGTCTGAGGCGCCACAGATTCAGAGACTCAGTCTTAGCCAATGTTCAGTGAAGATGGATAGGCAAGCTCAATGTGCGATGTCACTTCTTGCCCTCCACCTCGCGTTTCTTCAGCGGCGGTTCACTATCCATGGCGAAATGGGGATCCGTCGGCCGAACGGGTGGCGTTGCCGGAGCGGATTTCGCTGGAGGAGGGGGCGGCTTGCTGGGCTTATTCATCATGGTCCTTTTTAGTGATCGGACGATCCTTATAATCTTCCATCACGAGATTCGGCTCCGACCAGCCACCGGGTGGAACGGAATTGAACGGCGCTTGGTTGGGAGTCGGCTCCGGCTTTTGGGCGGCAGGTTTATTCTGGTTTTGGTCTGTGCTCATGTTATTTCTCCATTAGTTAACTCTATTGCCATACTGCGTCGACATCTATGGTACGAATCCCTTGAAAAATGACTATGGGTAGATTTGGGCCAACTTTTTCAACCATTTGCACCTGTGCGCGATGTATAGGTTGGTCCTTCAAATCTCCAAGCACGAAGCAGAAGAACGCAATTATCGTGAGGAGAATAGCGTTGAACAGAATTTTGTGGATTGCCAGAATGGCGTTTGAGCGAGCGCCGTTTAGCTCCGCATTCACCGAGGTACATATGACATAGTGTCTTCGAATGTCCTTCTCCGCCCAAAGGTTGACGTGACGAGCGACATCCTCATTATCACGGCAGTCCTCGGTCGGGTTTGCTTCGTAGTAACTTCGAAGTCTAGCGCGAAAAGTCTCCACTTCCAGAGGGGTCGGCAAGTATTGATAGAGGTGGCCGGAACTGACTCGAAGAAAAACAACTCCAGCGTAAAAGACATTGAGAACCGCTAGTCCCAAGAAAAGGTAAAAAGTATAACTCGCCCAGCTTCCTTGCACGTGTCTCGCAGCGAAGAACAAGAAGCCCTGGGCGGTCAATAACGGCAAAGCAAGTGCCAAAGGTATTTGCAGGCGTGCGGGGAAGTTTTCTCGAACGTCAGTCTGCGCCCGATATAGGTCTTCGTAAACGCTAAGCACGAGCGTTGATGGTGGAGAGTCAGACGGTAGCCAATCCTTCATGCGGTCGACATGGTGCGTGGTTCCCAGTGTACGGAGTCTTTGCCACTTTGCAGCGACCCGTTTGATCGCTGACCATTCTGCACACTTGCGCCAGCCCGCTTTAATCCAATGTTGTAGCCTCACGCCAAGCCCTTCCTCGCTTTTGCACCTCCGGACAGAGCGGAGACGGCGATTTTTCTGTCTCTGCATAACTAAATGTCGTGCAGAGGATGAAGAATCGTAACGCAGTACGAAATTTTCATCACGCGATATAGGAAGTTTGCGAAAAATATGGTGCCAAAACTACGTTTTGGATGAGCATTCCTGCAAAACGCAGTCTGAAACCCTATTCTCGGTTCGTAAGCCTTAACCGTCGGAATTGTCGCTAAGATCCTCGCCTGGACCCTGGACCTCTATCCATTCTCTGGCGGGTTTGCCACTCGAGTTGATCCGGGCGCGCCACATACGACCCTCCTCATCCAATGCAAATAATGTCGGTACCTTATCGCCGTCAGCCGTTGTCGTGGCAAGCTGAACAATTTTTGGCATTCTATTGACTCCAGAATAGGGTAATCTGACTGCGCTTTCGACGAGCACCCCTCAAAAGCGTCTGACACCTTATTTGCAAACGTTTCTACTTACGTAGAAGTAGGAATAATAAAGTTAGTGCCTTGTAGAACGAGAGAATGGCGATGACTACTGCCCCCACCCAGAGTGGAAACAGAAATGGCCGTGCGAAACTGGGCCATTGGGAAACTTCTGTCGATGAAAGGACTAGCGACCATACACAGAGTGCCAGATTAGCAAGGAGTGCGACGCGAAAGAACGAGAGGACGTGACCCCAGATATCTTGGTTTTTTAGCAACCAGGTCATACGGCCAGAAGTGACCGTAAGCATAATGGCCTGTGCTGTGCCAAGAAAGCCAGTCAAAATTGACGAGATGCTAATGGTCGCAGCCAACTGACTGTCGTACCGGGCTGTCGAAAACGTCCAACCGGAGAACCATGTTGCGCTTGCAGCAAGGAGGCCAATAATAAGAGGCCACGAGGCTTCGAGGCATTGTGCCGGTGAGCGCCGAACGCTTTCCGCAGGGGAGGCCTCGTTCATACCCAATCGTCCATCGCAACCTCCAGCAAATTGAACATGCTCGTTGCTTGGTAGCGTTTTCCTTGGGTTCTAAGAACTTTGGATTCGCTGAAGTATCGGCTCTCGGTCGCCGCAAGTAGATCAATCGGATGAAGGCGGTCCTCCTCGTTTTCCCGGGCTTCCAATAGTAGTTTATCGCCGGGATTTTTGCGCTTACGAATCCGACTGGATATCGGTCCAACAAAACGGCCAAGCAAAGATTGATCCTTAGTTCCGATCTCGACAGAGAAAGATGCTTCAAAACGCTTAGCGTTGGACTGCACGCAAGCCTTCATCATATCTGCGACCTTGGTGCCTTTGAAACGCGCGACGTCGGCGTCAGAGACTTTATCGATCATGATGTGCATTTTTGCCACTTCTGACTTCTGCCGATAAAGGCTCAGGACGCTCTTGTTTACTACTGGTAGTAAGCGATAGCCTTGGCTGCCTACGTTTGTCGATTGAGATAGATAGTCAGCAATCTTTGGCATGCGGACTCCAGCGTGGCAGTATTGCACGATCAATTTGGATTGCGAGGGTACAAAAAGTGCAAATGTCTCTTCGAGCAACGTGCCGTTTTGTTGGAGGACAAGATCCTGAGCGGGTGCCGTGGGTCCCCCAATGGCTGGCCAGCCGTCGTCTCTCGCGCGAGTAAAGCCCAGCCTCCAGTAATCAGGCTTGCCCGCGATTTGATGAAACGTCACGTGTTCGAGGCGGATCGAGAGCTTGCCGCACACCTTTACTCTATCTTGCAGCGGTGTGTTCGCCAGCGCTCCGAGAACCTGAGACAAATCTGGAGTTCCGGGGAGTGCGTCCACGGCATACAAGTCAACTGTGATAGTTCTCATTTTTTCGTTAAATTCCGTTACTGACACGCTATTTTTATCACTGTCTACGAAAAATCCAAAATCGCCCCCTCTGATGACTTTGGTCGGCTTGAAAATTACACTTGAAATTTCTCGGAGCGGCGACAACCAAAGATTGCCCATGCCCCTAATCATCTGGCCGAGGTTGCTTCATCTTTGGTATGGCTATCCGTAAGACTGTCGTACCCGATTTTCAGGTAGGGGCTCGTTGCAGAATTTTCGATGGCGGACTCTGAGGTTTCCCCCCACAGCTTTTCAGGGAAATCCACTTTAAATCAGGGATTTGCGATGGTGGGCGAAGTCGAACGATTCGCCGCTGGATGATTGAGGCGTGCATGGCGCCAGTCCTATACCCTTCATCGGGCGACTACACCGTTTGAAGGAAGACAGGCCATGCACGCAGTCGTAGGGACTACACCGGGCTGCCCGCAGTGCTTCGTAGGCAACAATCTTGTACACCGCGAACGCTAGCCTAGTATCAAAAATGTCCCTTTCTGCAACGTCTCCCCATCCCACGCCATATACTCCCCCCGCTACCCCCCACCGGTAGTCCGGACTGGAAGCCGGAAAGCTATAGGCGGACAGCCGCAACGCATGCGGCCTGACTCAGCCCTATAGGAGGCAGCCCCATGCTGCACCACCCCCTCACGCAAAACCCTTGGTTCGTCGATTCCGACCGCGAATTCGGCCCAGTTTCCCTTTCCCATCTCCACCAGATAGACCGCGCCCGCTACGCGATTCAGACCATCGTCCGCATGGTCGGCAATAGCGCTGCCGAACCCGACGCAACAGGCGCTCCGCCGCTGGATGCCTGGGCAGTGATGGCGTTGATGGGTGGGGTAGAGGGGTTATGCGACCACATCGGCACCTTGACCGACGCCATGCTTGAACAAGCACAGTCGGGCCAGGGCGATGACGCGGACGGTGACGGCGCGACGCACGACGCGCCGACTTCAATCCAATAGTCATTGAACGCCGAGTTGGGTTAACGTGATCCGCTCGGCAACCGCCAAATCACCCCCCCGCCATGTTCCAACTACGCCAACTAAAAATCTTCATTGCGGCAGTGGAAACGTTGAGCTTCACGCAGGCCGCCAAACGGGTGCACCTGTCGCAACCCAGCGTGACGGAACAGGTGAGGGCGCTGGAAGAGACCGTCGGGCAGCCGTTATTCATCCGCCAGAACAACCGCCTGCAACTGACCTCGGCCGGAGAAAAGCTGGCAGTCCGGGCCCGCGAGTTACTCGCCCTGGCGGACGACACCTTCCGCGAGGTTCGCGACAACGCCGCCGATCCGGCCGGCACGATTCGCGTCGCGGCCCCGCAAACGCTGTGCACCAGCATCCTGCTCCCGCAACTGCTGCACTTCGCCGCGACGCACCGCGACGCCCAGGTCGCCGTCCAGGAAAGAAACTCCCAAGCCACGGCCCAGGCCGTGCTCAGCGGCACCGCTGACCTGGGGCTGGTGCACGGCTGGCCGGCCAGCGACGCCAATCTGCACGTGGAAGTCATTACCCGGGACATGCCGGTGGTGGTTTTTTCGCCGGGTCATCCCCTTGGCCTATCGTCCGACGTCGTTACCCCGGACGCCCTCGCGGCGTTTCCGCTGATTGTGACGATGGAAGGGTGCCGCTATCGAGAATACCTCGAGGCGCTGTTGCAGGAAGCCCCCGCGCGGCCACGCATCCGTGGTGTTGCCGACAGCGTTCCTGCCTTGATGCAGATGGTGTCGGCGGGCCTTGGTGTATCAATCCTGCCGAGAATGGCCATGAACCCGGCCGGGACGATGCCTGACCTGTCGGGAGTGGTGACGAGGTCGTCTGAGACGGCGTCTGGCCTGTCAGGAAGGGTGACGAAGCCTACCGAGACACCCCCCCGCGTCGAATGGCGGCCGCTAGCGACCCGCAGTGGGGAAGGGCTGCCCATCTGCCTGCTCACCCCGCCCCGGCAACCCGCAAGCCACGTCGCCGCCTTCATCCAAAGGATCCGCCTGGCGGCAACCCCCTCAGACGAGCCGATGCCCGCCGTCCACGTGCAGCACCGTGCCGGTCGTGTAGCCATTGCCAAGTAGAAAGGCGATGGCGTCGGCGATGTCGTCGGGGGTGCCCACCCGGCCCACCGGCAGCCGCTCGGCCATCGCTGCCAAAAGCGATTCACTGTCCGCGCCCGCCACGTCGTTCCAGATGGGCGTGCGTACCCACCCCGGCGATACGGCGTTGATGCGCAACGGCGCAAGTTCGACGGCCATGGCGCGCACGGCGCCTTCCAGGGCGGCATTGATGGCGGCCACGGCGACGCCTTTGGGTCTGGGGCGGTAGGCGGCAATGCCGGACGTGAGGGTGATGGAGCCGTGCGCCGGCATGTGTGGCGCGCCGTGTTTGGCCAGCAGGATGGGCGCAATGACCTTGGAGCGGATGGCGCGGTCCAGCGCGTCCAGGGGCAGTTGCGGCAGCAACTCGTAGGCGCCGCGGATGTCGGCGGCGGTGCAGATCAGGTGGTCCACGGGCCCTGATGCTTCGAACAGCCGCTGGACTTGCGCGTCGTCGGTGACGTCTGCTTGAAGCAGGATGGGGTCGTTGAAGGCTGGCGCTTGCTTGGGAGCCTTGTCGCCCAATGTGCCCAACTGCTCGCGCGCCGCATCAAGCTTGTCGCGGGACCGGCCCACGATCAGCACCTGGCAGTGCATCTTCATCAACCGCGCACTGACGGCCAGGCCCATGCCAGAGTTGCCGCCAACGACCATGACCCGCTGTCCTGCAAGATTGTTGCCCATGTTCCATTCCTTGGAGTCCGTGTGTGGAATGGGGGATGTTGGCGCGACGCTGGGCCAGGCGCCAGCAGGAAGGTCTGATAGGGGTATCGGTCTTGCCGATGTGGCTTGCGGGCCTGTGGCGCTGGGCAGCAGGCCGGTTGCCGGTCAGTTGCTATTGATCCAGGTCTGCGTGTCCCGGATGAACCACGGCAGGCTCAGTCTTTCCCCGTCACCCGTCTGGATGGTCAGGTTCTGTCCCGACGACGCCGTGCCGCTGGGCACGGGCTTGGCCGCGGTGGGCGGTCGGCTGCGGTGGTCCATGTCGACGAGAACACGTCAGGCTCACCGTTTGGTTCACCGTGGCGGATTGCGATAAATTCATGGGGAAACCTCAGTGTCAGACACCTTATTTCCTTATTTATAGCCTCCAATTCTCATCCTGGTAGCGGTAGCAAGCGCCGACTTCAGTGCCAACCGATTCCCTTGAACGGATTCCAGGCATCGACATGTTTTATTTCTTTGAGATAGACCTGATAGCTCGCCGAAGTCGAGACAAGAAGCATGTAAATCAGCCAAATCGACACCATTGCACCCGCCCCAAATCCGTCCCCGAGCCCCAACAGCCCTATGAAAACAAGGTAGGCCAGCATGATGACAATCATGGTTATTACATTTAATACCAATCCCTGTTTCGTCATTCCTTTTTGGATGAAATAGATCCAACCAAAGAAGAATGCCGGGAAATTAAACATGAACCAGAATCTTTTTCCGAAAGGCATGGCCTTCAAGGCCCGACTGTGGGCGCGCGTGCCCGGCGCACCATGCTGATCAAAGAACTCAAAACATTCCCTGAATTTTTTGCTATATCCCGCATACTTTTCCGGCGGCATTTCGTCATCCATTCAAATTATGGCCAGGGCATCACATGTGGCTAACCCGCCTGAAAAAAGGCGACCTCCATCGCTCTGGAGATTTCCGAGCCATCGAGCAGAAATTTTTCTACGCGGAAAAAAGTGGTGGAATTGGAACTTTCTGAAAACGGCCCTGATAACGGCACGCGACGCAATCACAAGGCGGACGTCGTGTCCCAGGGCCGAATCGTGGCCCCTCACAGTACAGCCCCCATGGGGAAGTATCTGCCTGACCGCGGAAACCGGCTCGACCCAGCCATGATCGTCTAGGCCCCGCGGCTGGTGCGGTATCGACAAAATCCGAGGAAGCACGCAGAAAGCCCGCATCGACTTTCCGCCGTGCCCGTATATTCGCACTGGATGCATTGCAATAACTGGTGTCAGACGACCGCATCTGTTAATACGACCATCGAATGCTACAACAGAGCGAGCCTGTTCCATCCATTCACCCCCTCACCGAAGATCCAATGGCCAGATTTGCTCCCATTCTGTTTGCATCAGTCTTCCTGCTTGCTGCCCCCTCGGTGTTGGCGACAGGCAGTTCGCCCGCGCCGACGAGCACGGCTAGCACGTGCAAGCCGTTGAGCACGATGAAATTGAACGAGAGCGGTGAAGGGTTCGCAGATCCAGACCAGGCCATTGGGCAGTTGTCTGCTTGTCTTTCAAGTCGGGCCGATGCTCCACCCGATGTTCGGGCGATCACGTTGCAAATGCGTGCAGTCGCGTACGGGCAAAAGGAAGACTACGCACATGCCATCGCCGATCGCGAGGAATCATTGCGCTTGAAGCCTGCCCGCACAGCTTGGGACATCATCGGTCTTGCCCGCGCCTATCGAGGCGGCGGGCAGCCCGAGCGGGCGGTCGAACTGCTCAGGAAAATGCTCCAGGACAACATGGGGCTCGACGGCAAGGGCACGACCCCTGGCATGCCGAGCTACTACCATCTTGGCCGGGCACTGATCGATACGCAGCAGTGGTCGAGTGCCGCGGAAGCCTTTTCTGAGGGCATGACTTACCAACAGGATTATGTCTGGGCATACGCCTATCGCAGTGTGGCCTATGACCGGATGGGGCAGTCGGAACTGGCGCGTGCCGACATCGACAAGGCCCGTGCCTTGATCGGCAAGTCCCAGCCGGCTGCTCGCGAGGAATACCGGCAGACCGTGCAGAAACCGCCATTCGTGGACTTACTGAAGAAGTATCCCGAGCAAGGAAAGTAGGCAATATCGTTTGGTCTGCTGACGCGCGGCGATTGCCAGCAGACTGGTTGCCGCTCACTGCTTATTGATCCAGGTCTGCGTATCCCGGATGAACCATGGCAGATTCAGTCTTTCCCCTTCACCCGTCTGGATGGTCAGATTCTGTCCCGAGGACGCCGTGCCGCTGGGCACGGGCTTGGCCGCGGTGGGCGGCCGGCTGCGGTAGTCCATATCGGTGCGCTTGGGCGGGGCATCCGCGCAGGCGGCCAGCGATGCGCAGGCGATGGCGAGCAGGAGTGGAGTGAGGGCGGAACGAAGGGGCTTCATGGTGTAGGGATTCCTGCGGGGGGCACAGGCCGGGGTGCCGAGCAATCAAGGCCTTGTACCCAATACCTTACTCGCAATGCCGCGATGCGGTGGCGCTTGCACGACGCGCTTGCAGGTGAATCAAGCCAAAGATGCCGCGACTTCGGCCATTTTTCGGCCCCAGTTTTCCCGGTTCCAGTCGGCCTCGGGATGGCGGCGTATCAGTTCTTCCTCGAGATAGTTTCTGAGAGACTCGGGCTGCACTTTTACCCAGGCGATCTGGACCGTTCCGCCGGCACAAGCATGGGCGACAACTTGAGCCAGTTTTGAGCCTGTTTTCTCATGCTTGTGAAACAAGTGATTTTTGATCCGTTGCCGCGCGAGCTTCTGGGTTGTTTTTCCGAGGTACCTGAGGGTATGTGTTTCAACGCCGCAGGCGGCGGTGAAGATTGCATACAGGTTGGCGGAGCCTGATGTCCTGGCAAGAAGCACTTCGTTTGCGTGCGCAAGGGCTGCGCCATTCCAGGGTGAAACCGCTGGAGAATATGGTGTCAGACTACGGTTTTCGTTCGCGAAACCGTAGTCTGACACCATTGTTCATAGATGATGATGGAGAGGTCCCGGAATGGTTTGGGGGCTTTCGTACCATGCAGGGAGAAATTGAACGGCAAGCTTTTGCCGTTAACAGTTCTCCGCCGGCGAGATTGAGATGGTACTTTCAAACCCCCAAAACACTCGCGCTGATGTTCTCAGTATTGAATGAATATCGTGTCGAGTCCGAGTGGCATCCTTAGAGAGCAAGAAATGATCTTTACGTGCAAATTCAGAGACCCAACGCTCGCGTCGGAAGACTTCCCCGAGATGCTACGTCGAATGCATAGCATTACCTCATTGTTGGCTGAGAAGTCGGAGGGATTGAGTCATTGGTTTGCTCAGGGTGATTCGATCGAAGAGGCACTCTTATATCCTGCGTTTGAGGGCGGAGAGCCATCAACAGCACTGCTTGCGGTGCTTAATCACAAGTATCGGGATGATAAGTCGTTTACGTTCATCTCGATTTGGAATGGGGCTGACGAGCGACGTGACGGAGTTTCGCTTGCACTGTATGCGAACGACAGGAGTCAACCTTGCACTCTGACCATTTCGAATCATAAGCAGCGAGACGACAGGTTTGGCGGCGCAGATTCGGTTAAAGACATCGTCGCGGCACTGGCAAGACTGTTTCATCCTTTGTACATCTCTGTCGCGCCTCGCTATTACGCTCAAAAGCAAGTCTTCGACGACAAGCCTGGCGTAGGCTGGATGCTGTACCTCCCGCAAGTAATCACCGCCGAACAAGTCCCAGAAGCCCAAGCATTGATTCCCGTTCCCGCTGCCGGAAAGAAGCAGACCGGCACTATTATCGTTAGCGTAGCTGATGAAGTATTTTCGCTGGACAACCCCAGCCATGTCGATTTGGCAAACCGAATTGAGATGCGCCTGGTGGATCAGGACTTGCTGCCACGCTACGCAGACCTGTAATTTGTCATTGATCTGCCTCCCAATCGCTGCGGGACGAGCGGAAAATGGAAATCAGTGAGCCATGTCGAGTCGGCCATAATGGAAACGATGCCCAGCACGAGAATACTTCAGGCCGATTAGGCGCTCCGGCGCCGCTTCCCGACTATTTTTTAGCGCTTCGCCCAATCAATACTCCCCGGCTCCGGACATACCCACGACCCTTGCAGCCGTTCCCGGATCTCGGCCAGGCTTTGCTCCACCAGCAACCGGCCATCGCGGAAAACCGGCACCAGCGCGCCGCCTTCCGCTTGTTCAGGCGTTTGCTGGTCATGCAGAACATACCCGGTGGCCGTTTCATCGACCCGCAGCAGGCCCTTGGCCGACCGCTTCACGCCCGAGTCGGTGACGGGGTCCTTCACCAGTTCCTGGGCCTCGCCGTTGACCTCGGCATACGTCGCCTTCAGGGCCCAGCCGAAGGTGTCGCGCGTCAGGTACTGGTAGGTGTACGAGCCGATGCCCAGGACGACGTTGCCGGATGCAAAGCCCTTTTTCTCCAGCCGCACCAGAATGTCTCGGCCCCGGGCCAAGGTGATCGAATCGCCGTAGATCAGGCCGACGTGCGAGTCCAGCAGCTTGTAGCCGCGGTCGGTGACCGTGCCGCCAAAGGTGTCCCACAGGCATTGCACGGCGCCTTTGACTTCGGGTTCGCGCAGCGTTTGGGCGGCACGTGCGTCTTCGTCCAACCGCCAGTACATGCCGGTCGCCACATCGCGCACCGCTTCGAATCCCTCACGACGGGCGGCAACCAGGGCCGCGGCGTCTTCCACACGGGGCACGTCGGTGCAGAAGTAACCAGTCAGGATCTTCACGGGGTCGCCGGAATCCGGCCGGAACACGACCTTGGCGTTGCCATAGGGATCGGGCTGGCGCGCCAGGATCTCGGGCTTTAACGCCGCCGCAAAGTCCGTGACGACCTGCCAGAAGTCCCAGGTATCCGACACCACCGACACGATGCCGGCCGGATACACCTGGGTGACCAGGCGGCGGATGGTTTCGATTTCGCCTTCCTTACTACCCAGGCACATGACCGAGTGCTCGGTAGCCGGGACCGAACCGCCGATGAGTTCGCGGTCGGAGTCCGCGCCGTACAGGTCCTCCAAGTAATCAATCGCCGGAATGGTGTCGGTGCCGGTGAACGACAGCAAGTGACCGGCACCGCTCTTGCGGGCGTCGTACAGGCCGGACATGCCGCGCATCGAGAAGTCGTGGCCTTGCCAGTTGACGAAGTCCATGGGGCTGCCGGTCAGGCGGGCGAAGTAGGTGAGAAGCTTGCGGTATTCAAAGGCGATGGTGGCGACGGTGGAGGCCTTCCAGGATTCGCAGCTGAACAGGGTTTCGATGTAGGTCACCAGCCACGCGAATTCCGGGCGGGTGTTGACGAAGGTGACCGGGGGCACGCGGATGTCGACGCGCGCGCCCTCGGGCAGCGAGCGGATTTCCAGGGGCAGGTAGCCCAGGTCGTACAGGGCTTGCAGGTGGTCGACGGTGACGGCGCCCTTGCCCAGCGCGTTGTCCACGCGGCGTCGGTATTGGCGAACGGCGGCGCCCGCGGGCTTGCCGAAGAATTCTCGGTTGAACAGGTCGATCAGGATTTCCTTGATGAAGCCTTGCAGGCCGAACCAGACGATCTTGTTGTCGAACAGTTCGGGCAGCACCGGCGCCAGGCGAGCCGAGCGCGGGGTGAAGTTGGCCAGGATCTTGTTGGTGCCCTTGGGGTACTGGAAGGGGTGGCCGGTCTTGTAGAAGTCGGCTTGCAGGAAGGGGTTGATGCCGTTCTTGACGGTGACGGGAGCGGGGGCGTTCATGGTGCGGACTCCTTGATGCGGATGGGCTTAGTTGTGGGTGCCGGCGGGCGCGGGGTTGACGACCGTGGGCGCATCGGCGCCGTCGGCACCGGTCCAGTCGTAGGCGGTGTAGAGGCCGGCATAGCGGGCGTTCAACTCGGCAAAGCCCTTGCTGAAGAGGCCATGCGTGACGTACAGGTACAAGGGCTGGCGGGTCTTGTCGCGCAGGGCGGTGGCCAGTTCCAGGAAGGTGCGGCCGCCGTCGCAGATGTCGTCGACGACCAGCACGGGCTGGGCGGGGATGTCGTCGGGCACGCGGGTTTCCGTGATGCGGCCGGTCTGCGGGTCGCGGACTTTTTCGGCGTAGCGCACGTCGGTCACGCCCAGCTTCTTGGCCAGGGCCTGGACGCGCTTGCGGGCGCCGGCGTCGGGCGCCATCAGGGTGACGCCGTTGGCAAAGGCGGGGGCGGCCAGGGCGCTCTTGAGAAAGGCGCTGGCATCGACCACGCGCACGCGTTGCAGCAGGGCGGGGGTGACGTCGCTGTGGGGCTCGACGACGGTGACGGTGGCGTATTGCTGGTCGTTGATCAGTTTGCAGAACACGGTCGCGCCCAGCGCTTCGCCCGGGTTGCAGACGCGGTCTTGCCGGGCGTAGGGCACGTAGGGCATGTCCAGGTGCACGGGCACGGCGGGGTTCAGGCGGCGCAGCGCGTCGGTCAGCATGAGCAGCTGCATGACGTCGTCGGCGGACTTGAGCAAGGCGTGGATGCGGAATTCGCTGGCCGTATCGGCCAGGGCCTGCAATGACGCCGGCACGGTGACCTGGCTTTCGCCGCCGGGGAACACAAACGCGGCCGGGGTGGCGCTGTGGCGTTGTCCTGCTACTACCGCTGTGAGGGTGAACATGATGTGGCCTTAGTGGCAAATTAAAACTAAGTGGCGCCAGTATAAGCCTACTTATTGTTTGTTTGCAACTATGGTGGGTTCAAGAGGTGGGCGCGATGCTTATCCGACGCTGCGGTCGAACAGGGTGAAGTCTTTCAGGCGGTACAGGCGGGCGGGGCGTTGGGCGCCCAGCACGTAGTCTTCGGTGGCTTCCAGCACGCCCCAGGCTTCCATCTTGCGGCGGAAGTTGGATTTCTCGAGGCGGGTCTGCAGGATGGCTTCGTAGGTGTGTTGCAGTTCGGTCAGCGTGAAGCGTTCCGGCAGCAGGAAGAACGGCAGGGTGGAATAGCTGGACTTGCCGCGCAGGCGGGCGACGGCGGCGGCGACGATGTCGGCGTGGTCGAAGGCCAGGGGCGGCAGGGCGTCGACGCTGACGAACTGGAAGGCGGCCGGGCTCGCGGCTTCCAGCTCGGCGGCGGGCACCAGCGCCACGTAAGACACGGACAGCGACCATTTGCGCGGGTCGCGGTCTCGGCCGGAGAACACCTGCAACTGCTCCAGGTAGCGGGGTTCGAAGCCGGTCTTGTCCCGCAGCACGCGGCGGATGCTGGCTTCGGTGCTGGCGTCTTCATCCACATGCACGACGCCGCCCGGCAAGGCCATGGCGCCCTTGAACGGCGCGCGGTCGCGCGGGTGCAGGGCGATTTCCAGGCCGGTTGCGCGCAAGGTGAGCAAGACGGCGTCGACGGTGACGAGGGGCTGGGGGTGGTCCAAGCGGGATTCCGTAGGCGAGACTTCGGGGTAAGGTGCCACTAAGCGGGGGATTGGTCAACTGTGCCTTGGAAAGGGTTGAGATTTATAAAAGTGAAGATTACGCTACAAAAAAGTAGTGAACCCTACAAATAATTCTGGCGTTTTGCATGGACTGGTTGACCCTGATTCTTTCGATGCCTACGGAAAACGCCACCGCCCGGATGCGGGCCTGGCGCGCCCTGAAATCCTGCGGCGCTGCCGTGCTGCGTGACGGGGTCTACCTATTGCCAGCCCGGAACGCCAGCGAGGAAACCTTGAACGCCATCGCTCAGGACGTGCACGATAACGGCGGTACTGCCCACCTGGCCCGCGCCGAGTTCATCGGCACGGACGCCGCGCCGTTGCAGGCCTTGTTTGACCGGTCGGCGGACTATGGCGCGCTGATGCAGGGCATCGGGTCTATCCGCCAGGCGCTGTCCGCCGACACGGCCATGGACACCCTCAAGCAGTTGCGCAAGCTGCGCAAGACGTACGCTCAGTTGGCCGAGATCGATTTTTTCCCGGGCGAAGCGCAGCGGCAGGCCAATGCGGCGCTGCTGGACCTGGAAGCGGGAGCCAACCGCGCGCTTGGCGCGGACGAACCGCAGGCGGTCGATGCGGAGATCGTCCGATTGGCGGTCGATGACTATCAAGGCCGGGTCTGGGCGACTCGTGCACGCCCTTGGGTCGACCGCCTGGCCAGCGCGTGGCTGATCCGGCGTCGTATCGATGCGCGGGCTCGCATCATGTGGCTGGCATCGCCGGCCGCTTGCCCGCCGGACGCGCTGGGGTTTGATTTCGATGGCGCCCGGTTTTCGCATGTGGGGGCAAAGGTGACCTTTGAACATCTGGTGGCCGCCTTTGGCTTGCACAGTCCCGGCCTGGACCGGATCGGCGCCATCGTCCACTTCCTGGATCTGGGCGGCGTGCAGCCGCCGGAAGCGGCTGGCGTGGAGCAGGTGCTTGCGGGGCTGCGGGCAACGGTGGCGGACGATGATCAGTTGCTGGCCCTGGCAGACGCTGTTTTCGACGGGTTGCTGGCCAGTTTTGGGCAAGAGGGCCGGTCATGACTGCCCACTCGTCAGATGCCGCCGTCCCGGCAGCCGAGCCGGGCGATAAGCCGCAGCAACGACCGCAACCAGTCAGCTTCCGGCAGGCGTTGTGGTTCTGGCTGAAGCTGGGGTTCGTCAGCTTCGGCGGCCCGGCAGGCCAGATCGCCATCATGCACACTGAGCTGGTGGAACGCCGCCGCTGGATCAGCGAACGGCGCTTTCTGCATGCGCTGAACTATTGCATGCTGCTGCCGGGGCCCGAGGCGCAGCAACTGGCGACCTATATTGGATGGCTGCTGCACCGGACCTGGGGCGGCATCGTCGCCGGCGGCCTGTTCGTCCTGCCGTCGCTGTTTATCCTGATCGGGCTTTCCTGGATCTACATCGCCTGGGGGGATATCCCGGTGATCGCAGGTCTGTTCTACGGTATCAAGCCGGCCGTCACCGCCATCGTCGTGCATGCCGCGCATCGCATCGGGTCCCGCGCGCTGAAGAACCCCGTCCTCTGGAGCATCGCGGGGGCGGCGTTCGCGGCGATATTCGCGTTGAAGCTGCCGTTTCCGCTGATCGTCGCCATTGCGGCGCTGGCCGGCTGGCTGGGGGGGCGGCGTTGGCCCGCGTATTTCGACGGCGGCTCGCGCCATGGCGCCCGCGGGCAAGGCTATGGCCCAGCGTTGATCGACGATGACACGCCCACGCCGGATCATGCCCGCTTTCGCTGGAACCGCCTGGCCGGGATCGTGGGCGCGGGCGTGGTGCTCTGGGCTGTGCCGATGGTGGCGCTGACCGCGCTTTACGGGTGGCAGGGCGCGTATACCCAGATGGGCTGGTTCTTCACCAAAGCCGCGTACCTGACTTTTGGCGGGGCTTACGCGGTCCTGCCATACATCTATCAAGGGGCCGTGGACCACTACGCATGGCTGACGCCCGTGCAAATGATCGACGGCCTGGCGCTGGGCGAGACCACGCCGGGCCCATTGATCATGGTGGTTGCCTTTGTCGGGTTCGTCGGCGGCTACAGCCATGGCCTGTTCGGCCCGGACGCAGTGTTCCTGGCAGGCGCGCTGGCTGCTTGTGTGGTGACCTGGTTCACATTCCTGCCGTCGTTCCTGTTCATTCTTGCCGGCGGTCCGCTGGTCGAGGCTACCAAGGAAGACTTGAAATTCACGGCTCCCCTGACAGCCGTCACCGCGGCGGTGGTGGGCGTCATCTTGAACCTGGCCGTGTTCTTCGGCTATCACGTCATGTGGCCGCAGGGCCTGGCGGGGGCTTTCGATTGGGGCTCAGCGCTGATCGCATTGGGGGCCGCCGTCGCATTGTTCAGATTCAAGCGCGGCGTGATCGCGGTCATTGCGGCTTGCGCCGTCATCGGGCTGCTTGTGAAGCTTGCCTTCTGAGGGCGCGGGGGCGGAGCTATTGGCGCCGTCGGTGGCACCGACCAAGCGCACGCCCATTCCCACATTGATGCCGTTCGCGAAGCGGTAGTCGCCCCAGGCCGAGGCCTGGTTGCGCGGAGTGGCGGTCAGCTGGGTGCCGATCTTGTCTGGATTGGCGTTCTTGGTGACGCGGGCGTCGGGCGTCCAGGTGTAGGACGGCAGCAGGTTCCTGCCGGTGACGGGCTGCATGGCCATTTCCAGTTCCATGCCGCGCACCGTGACTTCGCCCGTCTGCACCGGCACCCTCTCGCGGTCGAAGGTCATGACGTTCTGGCGGCGCAGGCCGAACAGCACGGTGTGCAGCCAGTCGCCCGAGCGCAGCTTGGCTTGCACCTGGTTGTCGATGGTGCCCAGGCTGCCGTGTTCGCGGCTGCCAAAGACGGCGCATCTCTTAAAAGGGCTGTTCCACCGCGCCCACTTGCTGCCACGCGGTTTCGTGGGTGGGGTCGGCGGCGCGCGTTACGCCCGTCCGCTGAGCAGGCGGGCGCAAGCGTCCACCAAGTCATCGAAGTGGTGCAGCAACACATCCGGCTTCAGGTCCGCCGCCGGGATTTCGGTATAGCCGAAGCTCACCAGGATCAAGGGCGTGCCGGCCCCCCGCGCCGCGCCGGCATCGGGGGCGGCATCGCCCACCATGACCGTACGGGACACGTCGCCGCCCACGGCCTGCACGGCCTCGATCAGGTGGGCGGGGTCGGGTTTGGGGGCGGTGACGGCGTCCAGGCCGACCACGCCGTCGAACAGAGGCGCCATATCCAGCAGGGTCAGCAGGCGAACGGACAGCGCAGTGGGTTTGTTGGTGCAGACGACGAGCTTGGCGCCGGCGGCCTTCAGTTGCTGGATCGCATCGACCACGCCCGGAAAGGGCCTGCTTTCGTCGGCGATATGTTCGCGGTAGCGGTCGACGAACCGCGGAAAGAGGTCGGCGCTGCGGGCTTCGGGTTCCGGCTCGCCGGCCTGGGTCAGCGCCCATTGGATCATCCATTTTGCGCCGCGGCTGACGTGCGCCTTGGCCTGCGGGTAGGTCACGGCGGGGTAGCCGGCCGCTTGCAGCACGGCGTTGATGGCGCCGACCAGGTCCGGGGCCGATTCGACCAGCGTGCCGTCCAGGTCGAAGGCGATGGTGGCGTCTTGCAGGGTGGTATGGGTGGTCATGGGGAACGGCTTTTCAAAGGGACCAGACGGCCGGGACGGATGCGGGGTCGGCAGGATGAAACGAACAGCGGCAGCCTGCGCTTCGTCAGGCCTGGTTCGGGTTCGCCCGGCTCAACATGTCGATCCGCCGCTGATGGCGTCCGCCTTCGAACGGCGTTTCCAGGAACGCGCTGACGCATTCCCGCGCCACTTCGAATCCCGTGATCCGGCTGCCCAGCGCCAGGACGTTCGCATCATTGTGCTGGCGGCTCAGGCGGGCCATGGTGCTGTTCGTGCACAGCGCCGCACGGACGGCGGCAAAGCGGTTCGCGGCGATGGAGATACCGATGCCGGACCCGCAGATCACCACGCCTTGCCGGGCCTTGCCTTCGGTAATGGCCTGCCCCATGGCAAAACCAAAATCGGGATAGTCGACCGACGCCGAGCCGTGCGTGCCCAGGTCCAGCCATTCGATGTCTGTGAACGCCTGTTTGAGTTGTTCTTTCAGGTCGTAGCCGGCGTGGTCGGAGGCGATGGCGATGGGCATGGGGGACTCGGATTTCAATCGGGTTGGCGTGGGGCGTTGCAGGGCAGTCGTGGATTGCCACTGCCGCGCAATTGTGACATCAGTCACGCATCAACGTCCGCACCCCGGGTCCGCATCCTCGGCAATCGCGCGAATGACCCGCGCCGGGTTGCCGCCCACCAAGGTGTTGGCCGGCACGTCCCGCGTCACGACCGAGCCGGCGCCGATCACGGCATTGTCGCCCACGGTGACGCCGCCGATGACGGTGACGCCCGCGGCGATCCACACGTTTTTTCCGATGACGATGGGTTTGGCGACGACGCTGCGGTGGCGTTCGGCGGGGTCCAGCGGATGGCCCGAGGTGATGAGGCTGACGTTCGGGCCGATCAGGACGTCGTCGCCGATGTCGATGCCGCCCAGGTCGTACATGGTGCAATTCTGGTTGATGAAGACGTTGCGGCCGATACGGATGCTGTCGCCGCCGGTGGTGTAGAACGGCGGGATCAGCGAGAAACGTTCGTCCAGTGTCTGGCCGATGAGTTCGCTGAACACCGCGCGGATCTGATCCGTGTCGTCGTAAGTCAGGCGGTTCAGCAGCGGCGTGATGCGCAGGGCGCGCTTGACGCTGGCCACCATCGCGGCGGATTCCGGGGTTTTGCGGGGAATGGTGGTGCTGGGCGGATTGGGCATGGTTTCAATAGATTCCATCCAGTTCCGCCACGGCCTGCGGCGACAGCGTCAGCTGCGCCGCCTGGGCGTTCTGCCGCAGATGCGCCACGGACGACGTGCCGGGAATCAGCAGGATGTTGGGCGAACGCTGCAGCAACCATGCCAGCGCGACCTGCATGGGCGTGGCCTGGCATTGGGCGGCCACGCGTTCCAGGGTGGCGGACTGCAAGGGCGAGAAGCCGCCCAGCGGGAAGAAGGGCACGTAGGCAATGCCTGCCTGCGCCAACTGGGTGATCAGGGCGTCGTCGTGGCGATGCGCCAGGTTGTACTGGTTTTGCACGCAGACGATGTTGGCAATGGCACGAGCCTGGGCCACCTGGCTGGCGGTGGCGTTGCTCAGGCCCAGGTGGCGCACCAGGCCTTTGCGCTGCAGGTTGGCCAGGGTGGAGAACATGGGTTCGATGTCGCCCTCTGCCGGTCCGGCCACGTCGAACATGAGCCGCAGGTTGACCACGTCCAGCACGTCCAGGCCCAGGTTGCGCAGGTTGTCGTGCACGGCGGATTCCAGTTCGGCGGGCGTGGCGGCCAGCAGCCACGAGGCGTCAGAACCCCGGCGCGCGCCGACCTTGGTGACCAGGGTCAGGTCGTCGCGATAAGGGTGCAGGGCTTCGCGGATCAACTGGTTGGTGACGTGCGGGCCGTAGAAGTCGCTGGTGTCGAGGTGATTGATGCCCAGTGCGACGGTTTCCTTCAAGACGGCGATGGCCTGGGCCTTGTCTTTGGGCGGGCCGAACACGTGGGGGCCGGCCAGTTGCATGGCGCCGTAGCCCAGGCGGTTCACGGCACGGTCGCCCAGCAAGTAGGTGCCAGCTTGTTCGATGGAGGTCATGACGGGTTCCTGAGGGGAGGGGGAATGGACGTCAGTCTAGGCCTGGGAGTACCGTACGACAATCCTGCGTAATCGCACAGCTTGTGCGGAATTCAGAACAATCGAGACCCGCCATGCAAGACCTGCAAGACATCAGCGCTTTTGTGGCCGTGGCCACGCACGGGGGCTTTCGGGGCGCGGCCCGCCATACGGGCTCCAGCGCATCGCAACTGAGCGAGGCCGTGCGCCGGCTGGAAACCCGGCTGGGCCTGCGGCTGTTCAACCGGACGACGCGCAGCGTGGCCACCACGGCGGCCGGGCAGCATTTGCTGGAACAGCTGACGCCGGCGCTGAACGCGGTGGAATCGGCGCTGGACGTGGCCAATCGCTTTCGCGATCGGCCGGCGGGCAGGCTGCGGCTGAATGTGCCGCTGTCGGCGTCCCGGCTGGTGCTGCCGCGCATCATCCCGCCGTTTCTGGCGGCGTATCCCGAGATTCGGCTGGAAGTGGTGGTGGACGACCGTTATGTGGAATTGCTGCAATCGGGCTGCGACGCGGGCATCCGCTACGAAGAAAGCATGGACCAGGACATGGTGGCCATTCCGATCGGCCCCAAGCGCCAGCGGATGGGGGCGGCGGCTTCGCCTGCGTACCTGGCCAGGCACGGGCGGCCGACGCATCCGGACGATTTGCGCAATCATCTGTGCCTGCGCGGGCGCTTTTCCAGCGGGGCCATGCCGGCCTGGGTATTCGAGCAGCCGGGCAAGCGCGTGACGGTGGACGTGGATGGCCCGTTGATCGTGAGCCTGGGTGAAGCGGCCGACCTGGCGGTGGATGCCGCCGTGGGCGGCGCGGGCGTGGTGTATCTGTTCGAAGACTGGCTACAGCCCTACCTTGACCGCGGCGAGCTTGAACCGTTGTTGCAAGACTGGTGGCCCAGCTTCACCGGGCCGTTGCTGTATTTTCCCGGGCGCCGCTATCTGCCGGCGCCGCTGCGGGCCTTCGTGGATTTCGTGCAGACGCAGCGCTGGTAGGGGCGTGCCTATTTGCCCGGGCTTGCTAGCGCGCCGCTGCTGCGTTTCCTGAACTGCGCCGCTTTGTAGCGGTTGCCGCATTGGGCCATGCTGCACCAGCGGCGCTTGTGCGATTTGGTGCGGTCGTAGAACCACAGGATGCAGTCCGGGTGTTCGCACTGCTTGACCAGCGAGAAGTCGCCGTCGACGAGCAGGTGCGCGGCCGCTTCGGCCACCGGCCCCAGCAAGGACGCGATCGCGTCGCCCTGCGGGCGGCGGGCCAGCACGAATTTGCCCTGGCCATCGCGTTCCAGCCGCGGTGACGTCAGATACCCCTGCAAATATTGATTCAGGCGGCCGACATCGACGTCTTGCCCCGCCTTGCGGGCGGCGATCAGGTCATGCACCACATTGCGCAGTTGCTTGCCCTGGGCCAGCAGGTCTGCCGAAGCCACGCGGGGGGGCTTGCCCGGGGGCGCCACGTGATGGCGTTCGAGCCAGCGCATGACGTCGTCGCCGCGGTTCCAGAAATCCACGATCTGGTCGTCGCTGCGGGCCTGGGTGTTGAGCAGGTCCATCGCCAGGTGGTCGCCGATCATCGGCGGCTCGGTCGCGGCGCCGTCGTGCCGGTGTTCTGCGGTGCTCATTGGATAACCTTTAAAAATGATGTTGACAGGTTATCACGATCTGGGGCAGACTGCGCAAAAGTAACCATTGAAATTCAACTTCAATAGTTACTTTGTCACCAGCTACCCTTTGCAAGGAATCGCCATGAATGCCACCCCTCCCGCTGTCGATCACGCCAACGCCCCCATCCGCCCCGAGGCCGTGCGCCACGCCACCCTGGACGTCGACGGCGTCAGCGTCTTCTACCGCGAAGCCGGGCGTGCCGATGCGCCCACTGTCCTGCTGCTGCACGGCTTTGGCGCGTCGTCGTATATGTTTCGCAACCTCATACCGGCCTTGGCCGGCGACTACCACGTGATCGCGCCGGACCTGCCGGGCTTTGGCCAGACGACGGTGCTGCCGGGCGTGGATTTCGCCTACACCTTCGACAACCTGACCTCGGTCATCGAGGCCTTCACGCAGGCCAAGGGCCTGACGCGCTACGCGGTGTATGTGTTCGACTACGGCGCGCCGGTGGCCTGGCGCCTGGCGGTCAAGCATCCGGGCAAGATCACCGCCGTGGTCAGCCAGAATGGCAACGCCTACGAAGAAGGCCTGAGCCCCGGCTGGGCGGACATGCGCCGCGCCTGGGACGCGCCGACCGCCGAAAACCGCGAGGCGCTGCGCCGTTTCAATACGCCGGACATGATCAAGTGGCAGTACGTCGAAGGCGTGGAAGACGCGTCGCTGATCGCGCCCGAGACCTACCAGCTGGCATCGGCCGCCATTGCCCGCATTGGCGACGAGCCGCAGATGGACTTGTTGCTGGACTACGGCAGCAACGTCAAGCAGTACCCGCAACTGCACGCGTTCTTCCGCGAATACCAGCCGCCCACCTTGGCGATCTGGGGCAAGAACGATCCTTTCTTCCTGCCGCCGGGGGCGGAAGCGTTCAAGCGCGATAACCCCCGGGCCGAGGTGCGGTTCGTGAACAGCGGTCACTTCGCCATCGAAACCCACGGGGCGGAGATTGCGGCGGCGATGCTGGAATTCCTGAATCGCAACGTCAAGGCGTAGCGCTGCGTAGCGCGAGAACGGCGGGGTTCGGCGAGCGCCGCCGTCGGGGTGTCGGGGCAGGGGCTTTCGTAACCTACTAAAAGTAGGCTACGATTGGTACATAGAAACTTCATCCCAGAGGTCCCCGACATGCACGCGCTTATCGTTGTGTCCCACCCCGACAAATCCTCCTTGACGCATGCCATCGCGAATCACGTGGCGCAGGGCGTCACGGCATCCGGCTCGCAGCATTCGTTTGAAATCGCGGACCTGACCGCGGAAGGTTTCAACCCTGCCTTCACCCGGCAAGATACGGCGTTGCTGTTGTCGCGCGGCACGCCGCCTGCCGATGTGGCTGCCGAACACGCACGGATCGACCGCGCCGATGCGTTGGTGCTGGTCTACCCGGTGTACTGGTGGTCGTTTCCCGGCCTGCTGAAAGGCTGGATCGACCGCGTGTTCACCAACGGCTGGGCCTATGACGACGATCTGGAAGGCAAGCTGGTCAAGAAGCTGGAGCGCCTGGACGTGCACTTGATTGCCAATGGCGGCGCCGATATGCGAACCTACGCCCGGCATGGCTATTTCGGCGCGATGAAAACGCAGATCGACCACGGCATCTTCGGTTACTGCGGCGCGCGTGTCGCGTCGTCGGAATTGATGGTGCCGTCGGATGCGGGTTTTCCGACGTCGCACCTGGATGCCGCCCATGCCATCGGCCAACGCCTCTTTGCCGCGCCGCGATGATTCAAAACCCCTGAACAGAGACCCCATGCCTGCTGCCCCAGCCCCCGAGCCCCGTCGCCGTTTCACGAAGGAAGGGCGGCTGCGGCAGCTATTGGATGTGTCCTGGCAGTTGATCCGCGATGAAGGCACCGATGCCTTGACGCTGGGGCGGCTGGCGCAAGAGGCCGGTGTTTCCAAACCCGTGGTCTACGACCATTTCGGCACGCGCAATGGCTTGCTGGCCGCGCTGTACCAGGATTTCGACCTGCGCCAGACGGCCATCATCGACGAGGCCATCGCCGCCAGCAAACCCACGTTGAAGGACAAGGCGGATGTCATTGCATCGCGGTATATCGCGTGCGTGTTGACGCAAGGCCGCGAGATTCCCGGCGTGTTGGCGGCGCTGGACGGCTCGCCTGAACTGGCCGCAGTGAAACGCCAGTACCAGCATGCCTTCATTGAAAAGTGCCAGCAGATATTTTCGCCGCTGGCGGGTTCGAAGACGCTGACCCTGGCCAGCCTGTGGGGCATGCTGGGGGCGGCCGACGCGCTGTCTCAGGCGGCCGTGGAAGGCGAGATCACCCCCGACCAGGCGCGGGAAGAACTGGTTCAGACCATTTTGAATATGGTGAAGCGTAGCCGGTGAATTCGTCGGCCGGTCACTGCTGCAGGCAGCTGCTGATGGCGGACGTCAGCCGGTTCATTTCCTTGTCCACGCCAAGATCGGCGCAGTAAGCGCCTGACCCCCGCAACGACAGCGTCAGCGCGGTGGGCGCTTGCGGTGAGACCTCGGCCCGCAAGCGGAATCCGGACACATTGGACGCGCGATATTGTTGGGTTTCAAGCACGCCCGCATGGACATCGCGGATGGCGTGGCCCGTGTCGGCATACCGGGCGCGGTCCGGGCTGTTGATGGACGCTTGATCGACGCAGAGGAAGATTTTCTCGACCGGGGTATTCGGCGGCACCGCCAGCGATGCCTGCTTGCCGGGACCGAACGCATCGCACAGCGCTGTCGAGGTCGAGCAGCCCGTCAACGCTGCCGATAGGGCCAGCACCACGGGCAACTTTCCATGCCACGAGCGGTATGCCGACGCTTTGCGCATGCTTGCCATGTTTGCGATCTCCCGAGTCATAAGGCTTGTCGGATAAGGGCCGCACGACGCGGCGCAATAGATTCTAGCGTGGGGCCAATTCGTGTTGCCGCTGCGCGCGGCGTCTACGGCGCGCCGTGGCAAATTGGGTAGAATGCGCAAAAACTGGCCGTAAGCTTTTTGAAAGGCTGCGCGTCAGTCATCTCGAGGCCAGGCGGGGAGGGGTGCGGGTGGCCTGTCGCGCTGGCAAACCAAATCAACTTCAAAAAGAGAGAGCCAGTGTCACTTTCGCGTATTGGTATTTTTGCCGCAGCCACCCTGTTGACCGGGTGCACCATGCTCAACGGAAATCGCACGGCAGATCTCTCACCCGAGCTGCGCGACGCGTTCGAAACCGAGCTCTATTGCACCGGCGAATCCCAGTGCAAGCTCATGTGGGAACGCGCGGTCTACTACGTGGCGACGACCTCGCGCTGGAGTTTGCAGGCGCAAACCAACAACCTGATCGAAACCGAAGGCGTGCCGAACAATTATTACGCCCTGGGCTACAGCATCACCCGCGAACCCATGGGCGAAGGACGCTACCGTATCGATACCCGCGCCTGGTGCGGTTTGAAACGCTCGCAATGCCGTCCGCACGCCGATGAAGGCGTGGCGCGGGCCAAATTCTATATTCGCAACGGCAAGAAGGCCGCATGATGCACCGTCGATCAAGGCGCGCGTGACGCGCCTTGATCGTCAGGGCTGCCAAGCGCCGCCGTGAGCGAATGCGGAAGGCGATTCAAATCCTGCCAGGCAACGCGCGGGCAAAGAAGAACTTCAACATCTCGCCGGTGGCGTCCGGGCCGTTGCGGTCTGTGTAAGACCCGTTGGCGCTGCCGCCGGCCCAGGCATGGCCCGCGCCATGGATTTCCCAACGTTCAGCCACGACCGTTCCGGCGGGGTCACGGTAGACGTATTGGGTGCTGGCATGTCGATGGCCTGCGCCAGGCATGCGGCAGGTTTCGATCCGCGCGCTGGCGCCCGCCGCAGCGTCGGCCACGCGTTCGGCATTGCCGGGATGCACGGTGGTATCGCGGTCGCCATGAAAGATCAGCGTGGGCACGCCATGGCCCGCTTGCGTCGGCGCGTGCCGGCCCAGGCCCTTCATCGCGCTGAGCGCGGACGGCAGATCGGATGCCGCCCCGGCGGCCAGGCCGGAATGCACGCCCACCGCGGCATACAGCTCCGGGTGGGTGTTGGCGAGAATCGCGGCCATGGCGCCGCCGGCCGACAGGCCCGCGACATAGACGCGCTGGGGATCGATCGCGTGCGCGGCCATCACTTCGCGTGTCATACCTGCCAGGATGGCGGGTTCGCCGCTGCCGGCGCGCTGGTGGTTGTGCTTGAACCAGTTCCAGCACTTTTGCGGATTGACCTCGCGCGGCTGCACGGGGTACAGCACATAGAATCCTTGCTCACGCGCCGCCTCGTTCATGGCGGTGCCGGCCGCGAAATCGTCGGCGTCCTGGGTACAGCCATGCAGCATGACCACCAGCGGCAAGGGCTGTCCGCCCGCATGGGGCGGCACGTAGAGCTTGTACTGGCGTTGCCCCGCCGCGTTGCGGAACACACCCGCGGTGAAGGTATCGCCGGAAAGACCGGGGCGGTGCGCTGGCGCAGTTTCCCACGCCTGGACATCAATGACGTCGGCATCGTCCTGCCTGGGGCTGGCGGTGTGTGCGCCGGGGCGCAATGCGGCCTGGATGGCGGCTGTGGCGGCGGCCAGGTTGCCGGACCGGGTGAGTCGGGTGGCCTGCTTCATCAAGGACTGGAATTCCGGGTGCATGGCATTGCCTATGGGGTCAAGCGTTGGTCAGCGGATGCGCTGATGCAGAGCAGCCTTGACGGCGGGGCTGGCGTGCAGGGCGCCCAGTACCGTCAGGGATTCGATGGTGGCAAGCGCCAGTTCGGGGGTGACGTCGGGCGCGATGGTCGCCAGGCCCAGCACGCGGATCTGCAGCATTTCGCCAGCGGCCTGGACAGCCTGCAGGTCCTGTGCGGTGTAGTGCTGGATGCCCAGCGCCAAGGTCTTGCGGGTGACGGCCTGCCGCAGGGCATCGGCGTGCGTAGCCAGCTGGTTGCGGATGGCCGTTCGGATCAGGTCGGTGCGGTTGGCATAGAAGCCTTCCTGGACGAGCAGGTCGATCTGACCCAGGTCGACGTAACCGACGTTGATGGTGATTTTTTCATCGGCGGGTTTGGACGCCGAGACGAGGGAGGGGGCACGGGGAGGCATGAACCCATGCTAATACCATCCACTTGGATGGTACATGGCTGTTTCAAAATGACAGGTGTGCACGTCGGGGACGGAAGCGCCCCCGTCGGGGATAGCCCGGGGGGGCGTTCTACGGAAGGGAAACGCGCGCCGGTTGCGATGCGGTAGGGTCGACGCGTGGCACGGCATCGCGATACGCGACGCCGTACATGGCCATCAGCACAAAGGTGATTGGCACGCAAAGCAAGACGCCCAACGCGCCGGCAAAGGCGTCGGCATCCGTCAGATGGCGCCGCCACTCGAGCAGGTCGCCGTTGAAATACCCGGCCACCGAAATCAGCAGCAGCAGCACCAGCATCAGCGGCCAACGCGGATACCGCTTCATGGTGAGCAGCGTGCGCAAACCGAATTCGCCCGTTGCCGCAATACGCGGCAGGCCCAGGCCGTAGGTGGCGAGCAGATAGCAGACCGGCAGCCAGATCAGGACCTGCACGGCGATCAGTGCCAGCCAGAACCGCGCGTCGTCTGCGCCGTTGAGCAGCACGTAGACGATGAACGGCACGTCGCCGTTGGCGCGGGCCAGGACTGCTGCAGGAAGGGCGAGTGCCGCCACCAGCAGCAGGTGGCGCGTCCGGACGGCAGGGCCGCGTCCGTTCGTGGCGCGGGCAGCATCGCCCAGGACCACCACGCGATGCCAGGCGAAGCTCATTCTTGCGAAAGCAATCAGGTTGACCAGCGCCAGCACGACCCACAGCAGGTCGATGCGCTGGTACAGGCGCGTGGTCATCAGGGCGAATGGCAGCGACAGCGTGAAGATGGCCAGCGACCACGGCGCGGCGGCCAGCATGGCGCGGCCTTGTTGACGCAGCGTATGCGTGGTTTCCGCGATAAAACGACCCGCACCGAATGGGTTCGACACAAGATTCCTTTGCTGGAAATAATGGGCTTCGTTTATACCCCAGCCGTTGCATCAAGTATGAATAATGGTTTCAGACTGAGAACATTGTTGTCGGGCGGCGAGTAGTGCAAGGCGATTCGCCGCCCGATGACGTTTCAGTCTGCGGCGATCAACGCGCTGCCGCTAAAGACCCCATGGCTTGTCGCATGAAAGTCAACGTGGCGTCGTCGGCCCAGGTGCCGGCGGTGAGTTCAGGCTCGGTCATCAGCGCATGGCGGAATTTGGCGTGCGTGGCCGGGTCCTTGCCGGCGTAGGTGCAAAACAGTTCCAGCCATTGCCGCGCCAGGTCCAGGCCGGTGGGCGAGGTCGGCGCCTGGCCGGCGTCGATGGCATCGCGTACCCGGCCCATCAGCGCCGGCCATTCGCCCATGCGGTCGCGGTAATGCGCGCGCATGAACCGGGCTTCTTCCTGCGTCAGGTGCTTTTCATACAGGCGCAGCTTGCTTTCCGAGAAGGCTTGCAGCACGTAGTCCCGCATGGCTGGCGAAATGCCGATGTGCTCCTGCATGGCGGGTTCCTGTTCGTGCATCTGGTTCAGTTTCACGAGCAGGCGCGGATCGCCATTGGTATCGCGCAGCAGCAGCGCCATCCAGCGCAGCGCCAGGGCTTGCGAGCGCGCGTCTTCGAAGGGGGCGCCGCTGTCCATCTGCTGGTGAACGTCCTTGATCAACGCCAGCCAGTCGGCGTCGTCATCGCGGCTGCGGCCGTACATCGGCAGGCGCGCCAGCTCTTCCGGGGAAAAGTATTTGTCGTACATGGTCATCAGTTCCAAAGTGGTCAGCCAATCGGCCAGCTCCGGTTCGGCGCCCCTTGCCAACTGGCCCTGCAGCTGCGCGAGACGATCGCGCAGCCGGGCGGCCTGTTGAATCTGGCGGTCGAGCATCGTGATCTGTTTCGCGATGATCCCGTCCAGCGGCGTGCCGGGCTGGTCCAGGGTGGCGCCGATTTCAGCCAGCGGCAGTCCGAAGCGACGCAGGGCCTGAATCTGATGCAGTCGGGCAATGTCGTCGCGGCCGTATAGCCGGTAACCGTTGTCGGCGCGCGCCGAAGGCGTCAAGAGGCCGATCGCGTGATAGTGGTGCAGCGTGCGGACGGTGAGTCCGCTGCGCTTGGCCAGTTCTCCGACTTTCAGTCGCATGAGGTTCCTTCGTTGTTTACGCAGGCCGGACTTTGGGGGATGACGTTACGTGAGGGTCAAGCGTGGGGCTATTAAAGACTGCGCAGGAAATCGATCAACGCCCGGTTGACCTGTTGCGGCGCTTCCTGCTGCAGCCAATGCCCCGCGCCGGGAATGATTTCACGGGCGCGCAATTGCGGCACCAGGGCGGGCATGGCGTTGATGATCTGGTCCATGCCGGGAATGGCCAGGCCGGTGTCGCGTTCGCCCACCAGAAACAGGGCGGGTACGTCGACCTTTTTGCCTTCCAGCGCGCCCTGCAACGCCCAGTTGCGGTCCAGGTTGCGGTAGTAGTTCAGGCCGCCCCGAAAACCACTGGCTTGATAGCTTTGGACGAAGACCGCCAGGTCCGATTCGGTCAGCCAGGCGGGCAAGGTGCCGGGCACCGGCAGGGCATCGAGCAGGCCGCGTCCGGTGGGCACCATGCCGAAGGGGGTGGGCGTGGCGGGGTCGTTGCGCGGCCCGGCGTCGCCCGATGCGGCGAAATAAATGGCGCGCAGCGTGGCGTCGACGTCGCGTTCGAATTCCCGTTCGGCCACGCCCGGTTCGTTGAAGTAGTGGGTGTAGAAGACGGCGGCATCGGTCTTGGGAAACAGGCGGCTGGGCGGCATGGGCGCGCGGCCCATCATGGGGACGCCCAGCGCGGCCACGGCGCGAAAACGGTCGGGGCGCAGTTGCGCGGCTTGCCAGGCGATGTTGGCGCCCCAGTCGCCGCCGACGATCACGGCGGTGTCGGCGCCTTCGCTGTCGAGCAGGGCGACCAGGTCGCCGATGACGTCCAGCGTGGTGTAGGCGGCCGCGTCTGCCGGGCGGTCGCTGGCGCCGTAGCCGCGCAGGTCGGGGGCTATGGCTCGGAACCCCGCCTGGGCCAGGGCGGCAAGCTGGTGGCGCCAGGCATAGGCGGTTTCAGGAAATCCGTGGCACAGCAGGACGAGGGGGCCGTCGCCCTGGGCGGTGACGTGCAGCGTGATGCCGTTGACGGTGACGGGGCGGGTTTGCAGATCGGTCATGGTGGGGCTCGCAGGCGATATTCAGTGCGGATATAATACCGTAACAGTAAAAGTTACGGTATTTCATCATGGCCTACGACACCCGTTTTGCCCGCCTGCTGCATGTGCTGGTTCACATGCATCTGCGCGGCGGCACGACCACGTCCGGCACGCTGGCGCAGATGCTGCATACCAACGAGGTCGTGGTGCGGCGGACCATGGCGGCGCTGCGCACGGCGGGCATGGTGACGTCGACCGGCGGGCGCAAGGGAGGCTGGACGCTGGCCCGGGCGCTGGACACCATTACGGCGCGGGATGTGTACGAGGCCATTGGCCATGGCGCGGTATTCACGATCGGGCCGGCTGACGATAATCCGGCGTGCCCGGTGGAGCGGGCGGCGAACCAGCTGGTGGCGCAGGCGCTGGGCGAGGGCGAGGCCGCGTTGTTGCAGCGGCTTGGGGGGACGCTGTTGTCGGACCTGGCGGCGCAGATCATTCCTCTGGCGGCATCCGATCGGCAAACTCCGCTGCCGACAGGCTGAAATCCTCGATCAAGGCGTTGCTCAATTCAGGGCACACGCTGCCCTGCATCTGCCGCAACCATTGGTGGAACTCGGCAAAGAACGCATCGGTAGCCGATGTCAGTTCAAACACCCCGGAATCCGTATGCGTCAGCGCGAGCGCGGCCACGATGCGCTGGAATTGCGTGGGATGGGCGGCGATGTTGTGCGGCGGCACCTGCATCAGCGCCCGGATCAGCTTCATTTCCTGGGCCAGGTCCAGGATGGTCGGCAGGCCGGCCAGTTGCTTGCTCAGGCTATGGATGTCCATGTCTTTGTCCCTCCAGCCGCATCATCCACGAAAATAATTCGTGGATAAGCGGGAATTTATATCGTTTTGAGGAATAGGGCGCGCGGCTTTGTAATGCAGGTTCGCTTAACGCCATTCACGCTTCGAAGACTTTCCTCTCTATGACTCCCATCGGATACCGCATTCTCCCCCGGTCCGCGCCCGCCGTCTCTGCCGACGTGCTGGCCGGTTTTGCCGCCATCGGGTCGGCCCAGATCAGCGACTGCATGAATCGCCTGTACGGCGTGGCCGGGCTGCGGCCGCTGCATGCCGGCCACCAGCGCACGGTGGGCCTGGCGCTGACCGTGAAGACCCGCCCGGGCGATAACCTGATGATCCACAAGGCGATTTCGCTGGGGGGCGCGGGTGACGTGATCGTGGTGGATGGCGCGGGCGATACCAGCAACGCGCTGGTCGGCGAGCTGATGATGATGGACGCGCAGGGCCGCGGTATCGAAGGCTTCGTGATCGACGGCGCGGTGCGCGACCTGGACGTGTTTGCGCAGGGCCAGTTCGGCTGCTTTGCGCGGGCGGTGTCGCACAAGGGGCCGTACAAGGACGGCCCGGGCGAGATCAATGTGCCGGTGTCGGTGGGGGGCCAGGTGGTCAACCCCGGCGACGTGGTGGTGGGCGATGCCGATGGCGTGGTGGTGATTCCCGCCGAGCACGCCGAAGCGGTGCTGGCACTGGCCATGAAGAAGGAAGCCGACGAAGCCGTGGCCAAGGAAAAGCTGCGCGCCGGCACGTACACCAAGCCCTGGCTGGAAAAGACGCTGGCCGAGAAGACCGGAGGCGCGAAATGAGCCAAGCCACCCCTGGCCAGACCGGCGCCGAGAGCGGCCGCCCGGTGGCCCCGAGCGCAGCCGCTGCCGCGCCCGCGCGCCCCGGCATCGTCGCCGACCGCATCAAGCGCATCAAGCTGTCGCCCAGCGTGGCGGCGCGCGCCATCATTGCGGAACTGCGCGAGCAGGGCCGCCGCATCATCGACCTGACGATCGGCGAGCCGGATTTTTCGACGCCCGAACACATCCGCCAGGCCGCCACGGCGGCGATGAACCGCGGTGAAACCAAGTATCCGCCGGCCCAGGGCACGGTGGCGCTGCGTAAGGCGGCCCGGTCACATCTGCTGGACGCCACCGGGGTCGACTACCCGGTGGGCCGCATCATCGTCAGCACGGGCGCCAAGCAGGTGATCTTCAACGGCCTGGCCGCGACGCTGAACGACGGCGACGAGGTGCTGATTCCCGCGCCGTTCTGGGTCTCGTACCCGGACATGGTGCTGGTGAACGGCGGCGTGCCGGTGGCGGTGGCGACGACGCCGGCCACGGACTACAAGCTGACCCCGGATGCGCTGGAACGCGCCATCACGCCGCGCACCAAGTGGCTGATGATGAACGCGCCGAGCAATCCGACGGGCTCGGTCTACACTGCCGACGAGCTGCGCGGCCTGACCGAGGTGCTCAAGCGCCATCCACAGGTGTGGCTGATGACGGACGACATCTACGCGCGCCTGAATTTCACGGATACGCCCACGGTGCACCCGCTGCAGGTGGCGCCCGAACTGGCCGAACGTACGCTGGTGGTCAACGGCGTGTCCAAGGCCTACGCGATGACCGGCTGGCGCATTGGGTATGGCGCCGGGCCGGACGAACTGATCAAGGCCATGGCGATTCTGCAATCGCAAAGCACGTCGGGCGCATCGTCGGTAAGCCAGGCGGCGGCGCTGGAAGCGCTGGCCGGCCCGCAGGATTGCGTGGCCGAATTCGCCCGGGTGTTCCGCGAACGCCGCGACGTGGCGGTGGCCGAATTGTCGGGCGCGGCGGGGCTGGACATCGTGGTGCCGCAAGGCGCGTTCTACGTGTTTCCGGACTGCTCGGGCCTCTTGGGCAAGCGTACGCCGGGCGGCGACGAGATCCGCACCGATACCGACCTGACGCATTACCTGCTGCGCGAAGCCGGCGTGGCGGTGATCGATGGCCATGCGTATGGCGCGCCGGGCACGTTCCGGCTGTCGTTCGCGGCATCGCTGGACGATATCCGCCAGGGCTGCTCGGCGATCCGCGAGGCGTGCGCCAAGCTGGTGTAGGGCGACGGCCCGCGCCGGGGTGCCTGTGCGCCGCGCGGGCCTATTTTTTTCTTGACCATAAACACAAGGGGAATCAACCATGACTTACCGTTCACGCATCGCCGCCTGCCTGGGTCTGGCTACGCTGCTGTTGGGTTCTGCTGCCCAGGCCGATCAGGTCGCGGACATCAAGGCCCGCGGGGAATTGATCTGCGGCACGCTGGGCACCTCGCAGCCGTTCAGCTTTCAGGACGCCGCGTCGCGCCAACTGGTGGGCTATGACGTCGACGTGTGCAAGCTGGTGGCCGACAAGCTGGGCGTGAAGGTCAGCTACAAGCTGCTGTCGGTGGCGGCCCGCGTGCCCGAACTGAATGAAGGCCGGGTCGATATCCTGGCGGCCAACCTGGGCTATTCGCCAGACCGCGCGCAGCAGATCGCCTTCAGCCACGCCTACTACGTCAGCCCGCAGAAGCTGCTGGTGCGCAAGGATTCGGGCCTGGACACGATTGAATCGCTGAACGGCCGGCGCATCGGCGCGACCAAGGGGTCCAGCTCGGAACGCGAGATCAAGCGCATCCTGGACAAGTCGCAGGTGATTGGCTATGGCGACAGCTCGGCCACCTACCTGGCCCTGCAACAAAAGAAGGTGGACGCGCAGTTCGCGTCGGAACTGGTGCTGGCGCGCCTGGTGCTGCAAAGCCCGCCCACGGCGCCGGTCAGCGTGATCGCCAAGTCGGTGTTCGACGAGCCCTGGGGCCTGGGCGTGCGCAAGACGGAGCCGGGCTTTCTGCACGTGGTGAACCAGGCGCTGGACGAGGCCGAGACCTCGGGCGTGGCCGCGCAGCTCTTTGACAAGTGGTTTGGCGCGCAGACGCCGTACAAGCTGGAGCGCGGGTTCAAGATCGGCCCCATCGCGGGTTGAGCGGCGGTTGCGTTTCATGAGCCTACTTGACGCTTCGCAATACCAGCTGCTGGCGAGTGGCATGGCGGTGACGCTGCAGCTGTTCCTGGTGTCCTGGGTGATGGCCTTCACGATCGCGATTCTGCTTGTCGTGGTGCGGGCCACCAACCTGGCGCCGTGCCGCTGGCTGGTCGATGCCTATGTGGAATACCACCGCAATGTGCCGCTGCTGGTGCAGGTGCTGTTCTGGTATTTCGGCATGCCCGAACTGCTGCCGGAAGGTTTCCGGCTGTGGCTGTACCAGCACAACGCCGAGATGTCGCTGGCGGCCATCGCCCTGGCGCTGGGGTCCGCCGCGTACATCGCGGAAGACATCCGCAGCGGGCTGCGCGCCATTCCGGGCACGCAGTTCGAGGCGGCCCGGGCGCTGGGCGCCAGCTACCTGCAATGCATGCGTTTCGTGATCGTGCCGCAGGCGGTGCGGATTTCGATTCCGCCGCTGGTGGGCCGCGCCTTGCTGCTGTTCAAGAACACCAGCGTGGCCATGGCCATCGGCGTGATGGAACTGACCTACCAGGCGCGCGAGATCGAAAACGAAACCTACCGCACCTTCGCCACCTTTGGCGCCGCCACGCTTATGTACCTGCTGGGATCTTTCCTGATCATGCTGATCGGTTCGCGCATCTATGCCCGCTACCGCCTGAACCGCGGAGGCCACGGTGCTTGATCTGCTATTGCAATACTGGCCCACCCTGCTGGTCGGCCAATACCCGAATGGCCCCTTGGGCGGCCTGGCGCTGACGCTGATCCTGGCGGCCTGCGGCCTGGCCTTGTCGCTGCCGCTGGCGCTGGCCATCGCGCTGGCGCGGGTCAGTCCGTACGGGTGGCTGCGCGTGGCCAGCAAGACGCTGGTCAACGTGGTGCGGGGCATGCCGCTCTTGATGCTGATCTTCTGGGCCTATTTCGTGGTGCCCAAGCTGACGGGGCAGGTGATCAGCGGCTTCTGGACGCTGATCGCCGCGCTGGTGGTGTACGAAAGCGCCTACCTGTCGGAAGTGATCCGCTCGGGCATCGAAGCGGTGCCGCGCGGCCAGATCGAGGCGTCGCGCTCGCTGGGCGTGGGGTACTGGACGACGATGCGGCGCGTGGTGTTGCCGCAGGCGCTGTTCAACGTGCTGCCCAGCCTGACCAGCCAGTTCGTGTCGACGGTGAAGGAAACCTCGCTGGGCTACGTGATCAGCGTGAACGAACTGACGTTCGCGGCCAACCAGGTCAACAACCTGGTGCTGACGCAGCCGCTGCAGGTGTTCGGCATCCTGGCGATTATCTACTTCGTGGTGTGTTTCAGCCTGAGCCGCGGCCTGTCGTGGCTGGACCTGCGCATCCGCCGCCAACGCGCCATGGCCTGAGCCGGCGCCAACGGAATCTTTTCATGATCAAGCTTGAGAAAGTCAATAAATGGTATGGCGAGCACCACGTCCTGAAGGACGTGGACCTGTCGGTGGCGCGCGGCGAAGTGCTGGTGGTGTGCGGGCCGTCGGGCTCGGGCAAGTCGACCATGATCCGCACGGTGAACCGGCTGGAACCCATCGAAAAAGGCCGCATCCTGATCGATGGCGCCGACATCTACGCCAAGGGCGCCAACCTGAACGCGCTGCGTCAGAAGATCGGTTTCGTGTTCCAGCAGTTCAATCTGTTTCCGCACATGAGCGTGCTGGAAAACGTGATCTTCGCGCCGGTCAGCATCCGCAAGCAGCCGCGCAAAGAGGCCGTGGAACTGGCCCGCCAGTTGCTGGCGCGGGTGGGGCTGGAGCACAAGATCGACGCCTACCCGGGATCGCTGTCCGGCGGCCAGCAGCAACGGGTGGCGATTGCGCGGGCGCTGGCGCTGCAACCGCCGGTGATGCTGTTCGACGAACCCACCAGCGCGCTGGACCCCGAAATGGTGGGCGAGGTGCTGCAGGTGATGAAGGGCCTGGCCAAGGACGGCATGACGATGGTGTGCGTGACCCACGAAATGGGGTTTGCGCGCGACGTCTGCGACCGGGTGGTGTTCATGGACGCGGGCGAGATTCTGGAAATGGATACGCCGGAACGCTTTTTCAGCGCGCCCAGCCATCCCCGGGCGCAGCGTTTCCTGGCGGACATCCTGCACCCGCGCGAGTAGGCCGCGTCTTGCGCAGGGCCGGCCGCCTGGCGGGCGCCGGCGCCGGTCCCGGGGCAGCGCGGCATCGCGGTCGACGATAATGTGAGGGTTTCCATGCGATTTGCATCCACCGCCGCGATGTACACCCTTAAACAGCTAGAGGCCTTCTACTGGAGTTCGCAACTGGGCAGCTTCAGCGCCTCGTCGCGCAAGCTGCATACGACCCAATCGGCCGTGGCCAAGCGGGTGGGCGAGCTGGAAGCCTTTGCCGGGGCGCCGCTGTTCGAGCGCCGCGCCAAGAAGCTGGTCATGACGCCGCAGGGCAGGAAGCTATACGAACTGGCCCGCGAGATGCTGGACCTGAACAGCCGCATCGTGCAGAACATGGCCGACCCGGCCAGCTTCGAAGGGGTGGTGCGGCTGGGCGTGACCGAGCTGGTCGGCATGACCTGGCTGGCGCGGCTGGTCAGCCAGATCAGCCTGCGCTATCCGCGGGTGCAGCTGATGCCCGAGATCGACGGCGGCATCACGCTGTATGAACGGCTGGAACAGGACCAGCTGGACCTGGCGATCATGCCGGGCCCGTTCTGGAGCTACCAGTACGACTGCGTGCACCTGGGGGCGGTGACCAACGTGTGGATGGCCAGCCCGGCGCTGGACATCGATTTTTCGGCGCGGCTGACGCCGCAGGACCTGGCGCCGTATCCGGTGATTTCGCAGCCTACCAATTCGGCCCTGTCGCACCTGTACGACGCCTGGTTCGCCGAGCAGGGTCTGCCGGTCAAGCGGGTGCTGACGTGCAACAGCCTGGGCATGATGGCGCAATTGACGATGCTGGGCCTGGGCATCAGCTACCTGCCGGGCGCGTATTTCGCGCCGCTGGTCGAGCGCGGCGCGCTGTGCCGGCTGGACGTGAAACCCGACCTGCCCACCATCAATTACTACGCGGTGCACAAGAAGAACATCGTCAATCCGGTGGTATCGCGGGTGATCGATATTGCGCGCGAGGAATGCGGCTTCGAGGTGGCGGGGGCCTTCTTGCCGCATGTGCCGCCGGCGGCCCGGCCGGGCGAGGCGTAGCCGGGCAAGGGCCAGGGTGGGGCCGGGGGAGGACGGCGCGAGGCGGTGGCCGCCCCGGCGCCGCCGGCCGTCCGTGGCCGAAAAGACCGGGCTTAACCGCAGCGGATCGCGGTCATGACGTCCTGTTTGTCCACGATCAGGTTCAGGCGGGTGTCGTTGTATTCCATGGTGACCAGCTGGCCCGGGCGCAGGATGCGGCCGGTGGTGGCGCCGCTGCGGCCGCGCAGGTCTTCCAGGACGGCGGGGGTGGCCTTCTGGCCGATCTGCGATTGCAGGCCGCTGGCGTCGCAGGTCTTGCCGGTGGGGCGGCCCGACGTCGAGGCGCCGTAGGACGGGCTGGACGAGGAGTCGGAAGCGGAAGCCGGGCTGCTTGAACTGGAATCGGTGGATGCCGAAGCGGACGAGGAACGCGGGGTTCCGGTATTGGCGCAGGCGCTCAGCGCGGCGACCAGCAGGACGGGAATCAGCTTGCGAATCATGAATTACTCCTGAAAGATGTCCGAGGCGCATTCACCGTGAAAGTTTCAGCGCCGGGGAAAAACATCATAGACCAGCCGCCTGCGCCGCGCTTGCCGGGGAAAATATCTATTCCAGTTGGCGCCCCTTGGTCTCGGGCAGCAGCAGCGCCGTCAGGATGACGACGGCATAGGCGCCTGCCGCGAACACGCCGATCGCCCAGCCCAGGCCGTGCTGCTGACTGAGAAACCCCACCAGACCGGGAAACAGGGCGCCCACGCCGCGCCCGAAGTTGTAGGCAAAGCCCTGGCCGGTGGCCCGGACGTTCGAGGGGAACAGTTCGGTCAGGTAGGCGCCGATGCCGCTGAAAATACCCGAAGCCGCGAAGCCCAGCGGAAAGCCCAGCACCAGCATCTGGCCGTTGGTCAGGGGCAGTTGCGTATAGACGTAGACGCTGACCGCGGACAGCACGGAGAAAATCAGCAGGTTGGCGCGGCGGCCCAGGCGGTCGGCCAGGTAGGCGCCGGTGATGTAGCCGCAGAATGAGCCCGCGATGATGACGAGCAGGTAGCCGCCCGTATTGAGCACGGACAGATTCCGTTCGACTTTCAGGAAGGTCGGCAGCCAGGTGGTGATCGCGTAGTAGCCTCCCTGGACGCCGGTGCACAGCAGCGACGTGACCACGGTGGTCTTGAGCAGGGCGGGCGAAAAGATGGTCCAGAAGGATGCCGCCGCGAGACCGCTGGCCTGGCGTCGCTGGAACATTTCGGGTTCGGGGACGTGCTTGCGGATGTAGAGCACCAGGAAGGCGGGCAGCACGCCGATCCAGAACAGGCTGCGCCACGCCCATTCAGGCGGCAGCACGGAAAAAGCCAAGGTGTAGAGCACTGCGGCGGCGCCCCAGCCCACGGCCCACCCGCTTTGCACGGTGCCTACCGCTTTTCCGCGATGCTGGGCGCGGACGATTTCCCCCATCAGCACCGAGCCGACTGCCCATTCGCCGCCAAAGCCCAGGCCTTGCAGGGCGCGCAGGACGAACAGTTGTTCAAAATTCTGCGCGAAGCCGATGGCGACCGTGCAGACTGAAAACCAGATGATGGTGTATTGCAGGATGCGCACGCGGCCGTAGCGGTCGGCCAGGATGCCGGCCAGCCAGCCGCCTACCGCCGAAAACAGCAGGGTGACCGTACCCAGCATGCCGGCCTGGCCCTTGTCGATATGCCAAAGGGTCATCAGGGTGGAAATCACGAATGTAAAGACCATGAAGTCCAGGGCGTCGATGGCCCAGCCGCCGAACGCGCCGATGAAGGTGCGACGCTCGGTCGTATTCAATTCTCGAAACCATTGCATGCTGTGTCTCAGTGAGGGGGGATGAACGTTTCGGCACGGCGGCCGCGGCGATCTCAGATCGCGGCAAAGCCGTAGAGGTGTTGGGGGTTGGTGACGAGGATGCGGTGGCGCAGGGCGGCTTCGGGCGCCCAGTCAGCCAACTGGTTGCGCAGGTGGCCGGTGTCGACCATGCGGGGGATGTGTACGTGGGGCCAGTCGCTGCCCCAGAGCATCCGGTCGGGCGCAGTCTCGATCAGCGCACGCGCCCATGGCGTGACGTCGTCGAAGTCGTCGAAGCGTTCGCTGATGCGATAGGCGCCGGACAATTTGACCCACCAGCCGTGGTCTCGCACCAGGTGCTGCATGGCCTGAAAGCCCGGGCTGTTGGTGCCGTCTGCGACGGGGGCATGGCCCATGTGGTCGATCACGCCGACGACGGGTAGCCGACGCATGCGGGGCAAGAGCTCAGGCAGGCGGCGTGCGTCCAGCAGGAATTGCATGTGCCAGCCGCGTTCGGCGCAGCGGTGGGCCAGGGATTCCATGGCGTCAAAGCCGATGCCGCCGCCGAACAGGACATTGATGCGCAGGCCGCGCACGCCGGCGGCATGCATGGCGTCGAGCTCGCGGTCGCTTGCTGACGGGTCGACCACGCCGACCCCGCGCAGACGCTGTGGGTGGCGCCGCAGCACTTCCAGGAAGTAGCGATTGTCGGTGCCATGGACACTGATCTGCACGAGGACGCCGCGCGTCATGCCGGTGGCATCCAGCATGGCCAGGTAAGACGCTTCAGTGGCAGGCGGCGGCGTGTAGCTGCGCTCAGGGACGAAGGGGTAGGCGTTGTTGTCGGCGGCGACCACGTGGGCGTGCGTGTCGCAAGCGCCTGCAGGCAGGGGGAAGCGGGCGGCGGCGACCGTGGGCAGGGGGCCCAGGCAGAGCGGGGGGGCGGCGGGCATGAAACGTGTCCTTGCGGGGGAGGGTTGCGAAGGACACTATCGTAGATAATAAAATTGCGTATGTGGTTAAAAGCGCCGGGATATAGGACGGGCAGAGAGAACCTGCAAAGGTTTGCTTGCGGACGCCAAGTCTTAATGGAAATTGCGGCTGGGCGTACTGAGCCCGCCGAGCAGGTCGGACAGGTCCACCAGCCGCTGCGCGATCAGGTGGCGCACGCCGTCGACGTTCTGCCAGGTGCCGTACACGCCCAGCAGGCTGGAGCCGAGCAGTTCGCGGCGCTGGCGTTCGATCAGTTCGGGGCGCACCACCACGTTGACGGGGCCGGTTTCGTCTTCGAGGGTGACGAAGATGACGCCCTTGGAGGTTTGCGGCCGCTGGCGCACGGTGACGATGCCGCAGGCGCGGGCCACGCGCTTGTCGGGGTAGCCGTTGAGCACGGCGGCAGGCTGGAAGTTGCGGGCGGCCAGTTGCGGGCGCAGCAGGTCCACGGGATGGCGCCGCAGGGTCAGGCCGACGCTGCGGTAGTCGGCCGCGACGGTCTGGCTTTCGGACGGGGCGGCCAGGACGGGGGCCTCGGTTTCGTGGATGGCGGCGTCGCGCAGCAGGTCGCGGCTGTGGACGCTGGCGGCGGCTTCCCAGCTGGCCTGGCGGCGATGGCCGGCCAGGGTCAACAGGGCATCGCTGGCGGCCAGGGCATTGAGGTCGTGGCGGTTCAGGGCCGCGCGGCGGGCCAGGTCGCCGGTGTTGGCGAAGGGCGCGTCGGCGCGGGCGGCTTCGATGCGGCGGGCGGTGTCTTCGCGCAGGCCCTGGATCAGGCTCAGGCCCAGCCGCACGGCGGGGCGGGCTTCGTCGGCGGGTGGCGCGTGCGGATGCGCGGGGCGTGGCGCTTGCCCGCCGGGCAGGGCTTGCAGCGCCGAGTCCCAGCCGCTGACGGTGACGTCTGCCGGCAGGACCCGCACGCCGTGGCGGCGGGCATCCTGCACCAGTTGCGCCGCGGGGTAAAAGCCCATGGGCTGGGAATTGAGCAGGGCGGCCAGGAAGGCCTCGGGTTCGTGGCGCTTGAGCCATGAGCTGGAATAGGCCAGCAGGGCGAAGCTGGCGGCGTGGCTTTCAGGAAAGCCGTATTCGCCAAAGCCTTCGACCTGCCGGAACAGGGCTTCGGCGAATTCCAGGGTGTAGCCGTGGGCCAGCAGGCCGCCCACCAGCTTGGTGCGGTATTTGTCGACGCCGCCCTTGCGTTTCCAGGCCGCCATGGACCGTCGCAGCTGGTCGGCTTCGCCGGGCGTGAAACCGGCCGCGACCACGGCGATCTGCATGACCTGTTCCTGGAAGATGGGTACGCCCATGGTGCGGCTGAGCACGCCGCGCACGCGTTCGCTGGGGTAGCTTTCTTTTTCGCGGCCCTGGCGGCGGCGCAGGTAGGGGTGCACCATGCCGCCCTGGATCGGGCCGGGCCGCACGATGGCCACCTGCACCACCAGGTCGTAGTATTTGCGCGGCCGCAGGCGCGGCAACATGCTCATCTGGGCGCGCGATTCGATCTGGAACACGCCGACGGTGTCGGCGTCGCAGATCATGTCGTAGGTGGGGTCATCGCCTTCGGGGATGTCTTGCAGGCGCAGCGGCTGGCCGCGGCGCTGGCCGGCCAGTTCCAGCGTGCGCCGCAATGCCGACAGCATGCCCAGCGCCAGCACGTCGACCTTGAGCAGCTTGAGCGCGTCCAGGTCGTCTTTGTCCCATTGCACGACGCTGCGGTCGGCCATGGCGGCGTTTTCGATGGGCACCAGCCGCGACAGCTTGCCGCGCGAAATGACGAAGCCGCCCGGGTGCTGCGACAGGTGGCGCGGAAAACCCATCAGGGTCTGGGCCAGCGCGGCCCATTGGCGCGCCACCTGGGATTCCGGGTCCAGTCCGCAGGCGCCCAGGGTGCGCAGCATTTCCTTCTTGCCGTCCCACCACTGGTGGGCGCGGGCCACGGCGTCGATCACGCCCAGGTCGACGCCCAGTGCGCGGCCGGTGTCGCGCAGCACGCTGCGCGGCCGGTAGGAAATCACCACGGCGGTCAGGGCGGCGCGCTGGCGGCCGTATTTTTCGTAGATGTACTGGATGACTTCTTCGCGGCGCTGGTGTTCGAAGTCGACGTCGATGTCGGGCGGCTCGTTGCGTTCTTTGCTGATGAAGCGTTCGAACAGGTTGTTGCCGCGCCGCGGGTCGACTTCGGTGATGCCCAGGCAGTAGCAGACGGCCGAGTTGGCGGCCGACCCGCGGCCCTGGCACAGGATGCCGGCCTTGCGGGCGAACAGCACGATGTCGTAGACGGTCAGGAAATAGGCTTCGTAGTGCAGATCGGCGATCAGGGCCAGTTCTTTTTCGATCTGCTCGGAGACGTTGGCCGGCACCCCGGCCGGAAAACGCCGCGCGGCGCCGGCCAGGGTTTCCTGGCGCAGGAAGGTGGCGGGGGTGTGGCCGCGCGGGACGATTTCGTCGGGGTATTCGTAGCGCAGTTCGTCCAGCGAAAACGCGCAGCGGCGCGCCACCACCAGGGTCTGGGCCAGGGCGTCGGGCGGATACAGGTTGGCCAGCCGCATGCGGCTGCGCAGGTGCTGTTCGGCATTGCCGGCCAGCGCGTAGCCGCACTGCGCCACGGACTGATGGGTGCGGATGCCGGTCAGGGTGTCGTGCAGCGGCTTGCGCGAACGCACGTGCATCTGCACCTGGCCCAGGGCCACCAAGGGCAGTTCGGCGGCTTGCGCGGCCTGTTCGACGGCGGCGCGGTGCAGGTCATCGCGCGAGCGGTACAGCAAGGTCAGGCCGACCCAGGCGCGGCGTTCGAAGGTGGCCGCCAGCCAGCGCGCCTGCTGGGCCATGCGGTCGGGGTCGTCGCCGTAGGTGGGCGACAGGATGGCCAGGCATTCGGGCAAGTGGCGCAGGTGCGCATAGCCGGGCGGCGGGTCGGTGAAGTCTTCGGGCGCCAGGCGGTATTCGCCCTTGGGGGCGCGGGTGCGCGCCAGGGTGATGAGTTCGGACAGGTTGCCGTAGCCCTCGCGGGTCTGCGCCAGCAGGGTCAGGTCCAGCGGCGCGGCGTCGGGGCCGGCGCGCAGCCGGAAGGTGGCGCCGATGATGAGCGGCAGCTTCTGGGTCTTGGCTTCCATGTGGGCCCGCACCACGCCGGCCAGGCTGCATTCGTCGGTGATGGCCAGGGCCGCGTAGCCGAGTTCGGCGGCGCGGGCGGCGAGTTCTTCGGGGTGCGAGGCGCCTTGCAGGAACGAGAAGTTGGACTGGCACTGCAGCTCGGCATAGCCGGGCAGCCCGATCAGCGGATCGGGGGCATCAGGGGAATCGTCGAACGGTTGCATGGCGGGTCGCGGGGCAGAAGGGCGCCGTCAGGCGTACAGGCCGTGCAGGAACCAGCGGGCGTGTTCGTCGTCGCGTTCGCGGTAGATCCAGTAGCGCGCGCGGGCGTCGTCTTCGGCCACGAAGTAGTCGCGCACGGTCAGGGCCGGGTCCCACCAGCCGCTTTCGATGCGTTCGGGGCCGCGCATCAGCCGCAGGGCCTGGCCGGCGTATTGCGGACGGTGGCCGGACAGCTTCAGGGGCTGCGGCGGATCCAGCAGCCAGAAGGGGCGATCGAGCGTGGCGGGCAGGGGCTCGGCGCGTTGCGGGGCATCCAGCGCATCGCCCCAGGAATTGGCGGCTTCGGGGCGGTGGTCGGGCGTGGGACAGGGGCGGCGCACCTGGTCGCGCCCCAGCCGCGCGGCCAGCAGGTCGAGCAGCCGGGCGTGGTCGGCCGCAGTGCCGCCCGGTTCGGGAAACAGGGTGGTGCTGGCGGCGGGCTGGTCGACCGTGTCGGGCGCCAGCAGCGCCACCGCGATGACCGGGGCTTCGAGCGTCAGGCGGCCAAGCTTTTCGCGCAGCAGGTTGAGAATCTGGGGCGCCTGCCAGACGGGCTGGGCCAAGGCCAGTTCCAGTTCGGTGGGCGGGCGGGCGTGGCGACCGCGTTCGTGGTCCAGCCGCAGCACTACGCGTCGCACCGCCAGTTGCCGCGCGGCCAGCCAGCCGCCCAGCTGTTCGGCCAGACGTCGCGCCACGGCCAGCACCGCGTCGGTGTGCTCGACGTAGTCCATGAGTTCGATGCGGCGCGAGAAGCTGGGCGGCGGTTCGATCCAGCGGTGCAGTTCGGGCGACTGACCGTAGGCGGCATCCAGGGCTTGCAGCAGGTCGGGGGCGCTGCGCCGTTGCAGGCCGGCGCGGGGCAGCGCGCGCAGGTCGGCCAGCGTGTGGCAGCCGATGTCGTGCAGCCAGTCCAGCCGCGGCTGCGCCTGCGGCAACAGGGCCACGGGCAGGGCGTCCAGGCGGCGCGCCAGCGTGGGCAGCGTCAGGGTGCGGCGCAACCGGGCGCGGCCCGGGCGGTGCGCCAGCAGCCAGGCGCCGGCCGCCGTGGGCGCCATGCCCAGCGACACGCGCAGGTCCAGTGCGCCCAGCGTGGCGGCCACGCGCCGGTGCAGGGCCCGCGGCCCGCGAAAGAACAGCAGGCTGGCGCCCACGTTGAGCAGAATGGTGTCGTCGCCGGCCAGGGCGACTTCGGGGGTGTATTGCAGCAGCGCCAGGGCCGCGCCTTGCAGGGTGTCGGCTTCGGCCAGGGGCTCGCGCGTCAGCAGTTCGACGCCGGGCGCGATGGCGGCCGCGCCGCCGCGGCGCATGCCCGTTCGCACCCCGGCCCGATGAGCGGCGGGAGTGAGGGCGGCGACGCGTTCCTGGTCGAGAACGGCGTAGGCCTGGTCTTCATGCGGCCAGTGCGGGCGCAGGGCGTCCAGCGGCAGGCAGCGCAGGTAGGCGGCGATCCAGAGGCGCATGGCGGGAAGGCGTAAGGGCGCCGGGCTCGAGGCCTACGTACAGCGGGGTGTCGCAGACCGGCCCCCGGCGCTTGAGAATATGGACGGACAACCCGCCCGCGGCGGGCGCAAGCGCCAGGCGCAAGGGGGCGGGGGTGGCGTTTTGCGCCGCGCTGGCCGGGCGCAGGGCGACAAAGAGCAGGTCGCTGGCCTGGGCGGCCAGGTGCAGGCGGCGCAGGGATTCGGGGCGCACGTGGGGCAGCCAGCACAGCAGCGCGCCGCAACTGCCGTTTTTAAGGATCTGTTCGGCGGCCCAGAGGGCATCCAGGGGTTTTTCGGGGGCCACCCACAGCAGTTGCCGGGGATCGAGCCGCCAGCTCATCCAGCTGGCGATATGCGGGGCATGCGGCGGCTGCACCAGCGCAATGGCGCGGCGGGTTTCCAGTTGCGCCAGGGCCGGCCGCAGCAGGCGGATTTCGCCGATGCCCGGCTGCGGGGTGAGCAGTTCGATCAGTGAGCCCAGCGGCCAGCCGCCGTCCGGCAGCTCGGCCGACAGGGCGGCGTGGCCGGTGGGCAGGCTGCGGGCGGCGCCCCGGGCCAGCTGGGTGGCGCGCCACACGGCGGGGTGGATGTGTTCTGGAGACTGCATGGCGGGCGGACGACCCGGTTTTCCTGGGGTGAATAGCCAGGCGGGATGCGCCTGGGCCTATTTATATACTGTACGAATATACAGTATATTACCCCGGACGGAAGTAGCGGAAGGTATCCGCTTTATGCCGTCATCCGAATCACCGCCAGATCTTCGCTCCCAGTGGATTCAGGGCCGAACGCTCTGGCCGGCCACCGCCGGCTCATCCTGCCCAATCCCCGCTGCGCGATCGGCTTCCAGGCCGTAGAACTGCATGTCCTCGTAGCGGATCCAGTGCGACTTGCGTACCAGCCGGTGGCCGATCCAGAACGCCAGGAACAACGGAATCGCCAGGTAGGTCGAGGCCACGCCGATCCAGTCGATGCGTTCGTCCAGAAAGGCCTGGTAGTTCTGGCCCAGCGTGACCAGCAGGCACAGCACGAAGGCCAGCACCGGCCCGAACGGAAACAGGCCGGCCTTGTAGGGCAGGTTGGCCGTGTCGTAGCCGTGCTTCACGTAGCCCTGGCGGAAGCGGTAGTGGCTGACGGCGATGCTCAGCCAGACGATGAATTCGGTCATGCCCGCGAAATTCAGCAGCCAGATGTAGACCGCCTTGGGGCTGTAGACCACGCTGAACATGCACAGGCAGGCAAGCGCGGTGGTGGCCAGCAGTGCGTACAGCGGCACGCCGCTGCGGGTCAGGCGCTTGAAGATCGCCGGGGCCTGGCCTTCGACGGCCATGTTGAACAGCATCCGCGTGGCGGCGTACATGCCCGAGTTGCCGGCCGACAGCACCGACGTCAGGATCACCGCGTTCATCACGGTGGCCGCCGACAGCAGCCCGGCGTGCTGGAACACCAGCGTGAACGGGCTGACGGCGATGTCCTCGACCTCGTTGCGCAGCAGTTGCGGGTCGGTATAGGGAATGAGCAGCCCGATGATCAGGATGGCCAGCACGTAGAACAGCAGGATGCGCCAGAACACGTGGTTGATGGCGCGCGGCACGTTGCGGCGCGGGTTTTCGGATTCGCCGGCCGCCACGCCCACCAGTTCGGTGCCCTGGAACGAATAGGCCACGACCATGGCCACGCCCACCCAGGTGGCGGCGTTGCCCACGAAGGGCGCGTCGCCCACCGCCCAGTTGCGCATGCCCACCGGCGCGTCGCTATGGATGATGCCCACCAGCATGGCCAGGCCCAGCACGATGAAGCACAGGACGGCCACGACCTTGATGATGGCGAACCAGTATTCGGCCTCGCCGAAGCTGCGCGCCGAGAACGCGTTCAGGCCGAAGGTCACGCCCAGGAACACGATGCTCCAGATCCATCCGGGGGTATCGGGGAACCAGTACGCCATCACCAGCTGGGCAGCCACCACGTCCACCGCGACCACCGTGGCCCAGCTCAGCCAGAAGTTCCAGCCCAGCGCAAAGCCGAAGCCGCCGTCCACATAGCGGGACGCATAGGTACAGAAAGAGCCCGAGACGGGCATGAAGGTGGCCAGTTCGCCCAGGCTGGTCATGATGAAATAGACCATCAGGCCAATCAGCAGGTAGACCAGCAGCGCGCCGCCCGGCCCAGCCTGCGCGATGGCCGCGCCGGAGGCGATGAACAGGCCGGTGCCGATGGCGCCGCCCAGGGCTATCATGGTCAGGTGGCGTGCCTTGAGCACGCGGTGCAACTGGTTTTGGCCGGCCGGAGGATTTCCCGAGTCTGTCGTCGGTGTTTTCATGGAATGCGTCGAAATGCGTGTGGCGCGCATTTTACAATGGGGCTATCCAGTGCCTTTGCGGAGCCGTTACATGGCTGCTTCTCCCCCGATTTCCCGCTCGCTCGAATTCCTGCCCGAACCTGGCACCGACGTGCGCCAGCTGTTCATCCTGCTGCACGGCGTGGGCGGTTTGCCCGACAACCTGCTGCCGCTGGCCGAGGCCGTGCGCGCCGCGTTCCCTGCCGCCGCGGTGCTGATCCCCGAAGGTTTCGAACCCTTTGACGGCGGCGGCGCCGGCCGCCAGTGGTTCTCGGTGCGCGGCGTTTCCGAAGACAACCGCCCCGAACGCGTGGCCCAGGCCATGCCGCCGCTGGAAGCCTATGTGCGCCAGGCCCAGGCCCGCTTCGGCCTGTTGCAGTCAGACACCGCGCTGGCCGGTTTTTCGCAGGGCGCCATCATGGCGCTTGAACTGGTGCAGGCGCACGACGGCATGGCCGGGCGCGTGATCGCCTTTTCGGGCCGCTATGCGCAGCTGCCCAAGGCCGCGCCGCAATACACCACCTTGCACCTGCTGCATGGCGCCGACGACCCCGTGATGCACGTGTCGCACATCCAGGCCGCGCAGGCGCGGCTGGACGAACTGCACGGCGACGCCACCATCGACATCGCCACGCACGTGGGCCACGAGCTGCATCCGGCCCTGATCCAGCGCGCCATCGTGCGGCTGCAAACTTGCGTGCCGCTGCGCAGCTGGGAAGCGGCGCTGGGCCTGAACCAGGCGCCACCCGACGGCGCCACGCTGCATTGAACCCGCGCGCCCGAGCGTCTTGCCGGACGAGGGCTGTCCGATGAGCCCCGCGAAATCCGCGGCCGCGCGCGAGGCGGACCCCGTTGGCGGCGCGCAAAGCATTTTCCGGGTGCTGCGCATCCTGAAGTACGTGGGTGCGGCGCCCGCGCGCGGCGTGGGCCTGACCGACGTGGTGCGCGAACTGGGCCTGACCCCGCCCACCGCGCACCGCATGCTGACGGCGCTGCTGCAGGAAGGCTTCCTGTCGCTGAATCCCAAGCTCAAGACGTACAGCCTGGGGCGCGAGTCTTACATTCTGGGGCTGGCGGCCGAAAGCCGCCATGGCATCAAGGCCATCGCCGAATCGGCGGTGCTGCGCCTGGCCCAGTCCACCGGCGATACCAGTTTCCTGTCGGTGCGCTCGGGCCACGAGGCCGTCTGCGTCGACCGCAAGACGGGCGATTTTCCCATCAAGATCCTGACGCTGGAAGTGGGCCACCGCCGCCCGCTGGGCGTGGGGGCGGGCAGCCTGGCGCTGCTGGCGTTCCTGCCCAATGACGACATCGAACGGGTGCTGGCGCGCTATGACGCGTCGGCCGCGCCCGACCTGCCGTCCACCGCCATGCTGCGCGAGGACATCGCCGCGGCGCGCAAGCACGGTTATGCGCTGAACCCGGGCCGCATCATCCCCGATATGCTGGGCGTGGGCGTGCCGGTGTTCGACCGCGCGCAGCACGTGGTGGCCGCGTTGAGCGTGGCGGCGATCCGTTCGCGCCTGTCGGGTGCGCGTTTGCAGGAAGTGGTGGCATCGCTGCAGCGCGCCGCCACGGAATTGGCGGCGGAACTGGCGCCGCGGGCCTGACAGGCCCGGCGGGCGCGTGACCGGCATCGCTGACCGGTCTGGCCGGCCTCGCTGCGCAATGCGGCAAGCCGGCCCCGCCACGCAACGCGGCAAGCCGGCCGTTACCGCCCCGCGCAGGACTTGCCGCCGTCCACCGGCAGGCACACGCCGGTGATGTAGCGGGCTTCGTCGCTGGCCAGGAACAGCGCGGCATGGGCCACGTCCCAGGCGTCGCCCATGCGGCCCATCGGGCTGGCCGCGTTGCGTCGGCGGCGCATTTCCTCGACGTCTTCGAACTGGCCCGTGATCTGCGCGTAGATCAGTGGCGTGTCCATCACGCCCGGCAGCACCGCGTTGACGCGGATGTTGTCGGGCGCGTAGCGCACCGCCAGCGCCCGGGTCAGGTGGTTCAGGCCGGCCTTGGCGGCGTAGTACGAGGTGTAGGGGTAGGTGTTGACCTGGATCGACGCCAGCGACGAGATGTTGACGATGCTGCCGCCGCCCTGGGCCAGCATGACCGGCAGCACGTGCTTGCAGGTCAGGAACACGCCGGTCAGGTTGGTGTCGATGACGCGGTGCCAGCTTGCTTCGCTGGCCTCGATGGGGTCGCCCATTTCGGTGATGCCGACGTTGTTGTGCAGCACGTCGATGCGGCCGGCCTGCTCGCGCATGGCCTGCACCACCGCCAGGATCTGGCCGCCGTTGGTCACGTCGGCCGCCAGCGCGGTGCAGCGTCCGCCTTCGTCCAGGATGATCTGGCGGGTTTCCTCGGCCGATTCGGGCCGCAGGTCCACCGCGAACACGTGCGCGCCTTCGCGGGCGTACAGGGCCGCGGCGGCGCGGCCGTTGCTCCAGCCTGGCCCGGACGAGCCGGCGCCGAACACCAGGGCCGTCTTGCCCTGCATGCGCCGGCTCGCGCCAGGTCGGACCGAATCCGATTGACCCGAGCCTGGTTGTCCCGGGTTCGACCGGCCCTCGTGGGATGGCTCCCTCTCTGCCTGGCTCATGTCAGTCCGCCGAGATGTGGGCGAAGTCGGCCACCTTCTTCCACTTGGCCACGTCTTCCTTGATCATCGCGGCGAAGGCCTGGGGCTGGTCGGCCACCACGTAGGCGCCCACGCCGGCGTACTTGGCCTGCACGTCCGGGTCGGCCAGGGCGCGGCGCGAGGCCTCGCTCAGCTTGGCCAGGATGGGAGCGGGCAGGCCGGCGGGGGCCAAGAGGCCGTTCCACATTTCGGCGTCGTAGTCGGGCAGGCCGACCTCGGCAAACGTGGGCACGTCGGGCAGTTGCGGCAGCCGCTTCTTGGCGGCCACCACGATGGCGCGCAGGCTGCCGGACTGGATGTGCGCCATGGACGAGGCCGCCGTGTCCCACAGGATGGGCACCTGGCCGGCGATGACGTCGTTCAGCGCGGGGCCGGTGCCGCGATACGGCACGTGCATCATGTCCAGCCCCGACAGCGATTTGTAGTATTCCATTGCCATGTGGGTGGCGCCGCCGTTGCCCGACGAGGCGTAGGAATACTTGCCCGGCGCGCCCTTGATCAGCGCGAAGAACGCGGCGTAGTCCTTGGCCGGGAAGTCCTTGTTGACCACGATCACGCCCGGCACGCGGATGATCTGCGTGACCGGGGTGAAGTCCTTGACGGCGTCGTAGGGCAGGTTCTTGTACACCGCCGAATTGGTGCCGTTGGTGCTGGACGTGCCCAGCAGCAGGGTGTAGCCGTCCGGCGTGGCGCTGGCCACGGCACGCGAGCCTACCGTGCCGCCCGCGCCGCCGCGGTTTTCCACCACCACCGGCTGGCCGATCTGCTTGCCCAGCGCCTCGGCAAAGATGCGGCCGACCACGTCCGACGTGCCGCCGGGCGGGAAGGGCACGATCAGGCGGATCGGGCGGTCGGGGTAGTTGCCGGCGGTGCTTGCCGCATTGCCTTGGGCGGCGGCAGGACCCGCCAGGGCAGCGGCCAGGGCGGCAGCGCCCAGGGTCAGCCAGTTGCGGATTTTCATGGTTTGTCTCCTCGCGTGGGAATGATGTTTTTTTATTGGCTCAGGCGATGCGGTCGCCCGGCTTGATCTTGGCTGCGCGGCTGTCCACGCCCGGCAGCATGTGCGCGGGGTCGCGCGTGACCACCACGTCCAGCACCGTCGGCCGATCGCGGCAGGCGTAGGCGGCGGCCAGCGCGGCGGGTATCTCGGCCGGGTCCTCCACCCGGATGCCATTGCAGCCCAGCGCGCGCGCCACGTTGGCGTAGTGGGTTTCCGCCAGGTCCGACGACTGGTAGCTGCCGCTGCCGTACATCAGGTGCTGCAGCGCCTTGATATAGCCCGACGCGGCGTTGTTGACCACCACCAGCGTGAACGCCAGGCCCATGCGCACGGCCGTTTCCAGTTCGCCCAGCGACATATTGCAGCCGCCGTCGCCCGTCAGGCTGACCACCTGCCGGCCCGGGGCCGCGGCCGCTGCGCCGATGGCGCCGGGAATGCCGTAGCCGATGGACGCAAAACCGCGGTCGGGCACGAAGCCGCGGCCCGCGCGCTTGGTGTCGAACAGCAGGCCGCCCCAGTGCGCGGCAAAGCCGCCGTCGGCCACCAGCACGCCGTCTTCGGGCAGGCTGGCGTTGATCTCGTGCATCAGGCGGGCCATGCCGATGGGCCGGTCGGCCGATGTCAGCTTGCCCTGCACGGATTCGCGCCAGGCGTGCATGGCCTGGCCCACTTCGTCGGCGTAGCCCTGGCGGCGCAAGGCGCCGGCATCGGGCTGCGCGGCCAGGTGCTGGTCCAGGTCGGCCAGTGTGGCGCGCACGTCGCCCCACAGCCGCAGCGCGGGCGTGGTGGTGCGGTCGAATTCCTCGGCCACGATGTCCAGGTGGATGATGGGGGCGCCCGTGGACAGCAGGTCGTAGCGGCGCGTGGCCACTTCGCCCAGCTTGCAGCCCACCACGAACAGGCAGTCGGACTTGGATATCAGCTCGTTGGCGATGCGGCTGTAGCGGCCGAACAGGCCTGCGTTCAACGGGTCGCTGCAGGCGATCGCGCCCTTGCCGCTCATGGTGTGGGCCACGGGAATGTTGTAGCGCCGGGCGAAGTCTTGCACGGCCTGCGCGGCATCGCTGATGTGTACGCCGCCGCCGCACAGCATCAGGGGGCGGGCGGCGCCGGCCAGCATGGCGGCGGCCTGCGCCAGGCCGTCGGCATCGGGCCGGCAGCGCAGCGCGGGCGCGCGGCGGTAGGTATCCACGGCATGGAAGGCGGCGGCGTCGAAGGCGTGGACTTCATGGGCGATGTCTTCGGGCACGTCCAGCACCACCGGCCCGGGGCGGCCGCTGGTGGCCACCGCGAAGGCGCGCCGCACCAGCTCGGGGATGCGTTCGATCTTCTCGACCCGCAGCACGTCTTTCACCACCGGCCTCAGCACTTCCAGCTGGCGCGCTTCCTGGGTCATGTTCTTCCAGGAATGCATGCGGTGCGAATCGCCCACCAGCGCCACCATCGCGGTGCCGGCATTGTAGGCTTCGGCCAAGCCGGTGACGAGATTCGTCGCCCCCGGCCCCAGCGTGGCGTCGCACACGGCGGGCCGGCCGCTGACCTTGGTGTAGGCGTCGGCCGCGAACACCGCGCAGCGTTCGTCGTTGATCAGGTTGTGGTTCAGCTTCAGGCGCCGCACCGCGTCGTAAAACGGCAGCAGCTGAAAGCCCCCCATGCCGAACATCAGGCCGACGTCATGCGCCGCGAACATGCGGGCGATGGCTTCGCCGCCCGTGATTTCCAGTTTTTCCGACATGCGGACGTTGCTCCCTAGTGGATTGCGCGCCCTGTCAGCAGGGCGTCGATAAAGGTTTTCAGGGCCATGCCGGGGCGGCAGCCCAGGTCGCGGGCGCGGGCGTTGGCCGACGACACCACGCCGTCTTCGAAGCACGAACGGGCATCGCCGATGCGGGCGCTATGGGCCGATACCGTCAGCGCCGCGATGCCGCGCTGCTGCAGCAAGGGCAGGCGGCCGATGCCGGCGCTGTCCTTGCCGATGCCGGCGTCGTTGAAAGTCACCAGCCGCGGTTCGGCGCGCACGCCGTCGATGGCCAGGCCCGCCAGGCGTTCGCCATGCGAGGCGGTGACGGCGATCAGGCCGTCGTCCGCGGGGCCCAGCAGCGAGACCGAATCGGCGCCGATGACGCGCGCTGCGCCATCGGCGCCGGTGGCCAGGATGCGGCGCGCTTCTTTCTGCGGCGCGGGGTGGGTGGGCGCCAGGTCGGCGCGGGCCAGCCGGGCAGCCGCCTGTGCGACCGCCATGCCGGGCCGGCAGCCCAGCGCATAGGCCAGGTCGTTGACGTGGCTGATGATGCCGTGGCGCGCCATGTCGGCACCGTCGCCGATGCGGCAGCTGCGATAGTCGGCCGTGGCGGCGGCCACGCCCCATTGCTGCAGGTCGTGCAGGCCGGCAATGCCGGCTTGTTCGCAGCCCACGCCCGCATCGTTCAGCACCACCGCGCGGACCCGGCCGCGGGCTGCGCAATACGCGGCGTAGCGGCCGCCGTGCGAACCGGCGATCACCACACGGCCGGCGTCTTCGGGCGCCAGCTTGGTGATGCTGTCCAGGACGCGGGCTTCCCGGGTGTCTGTCTCGTATTCCATATTATGGATTTTTTATCCCAACACCCTGGTGGCGCAGAGGCGGCGCTCAAGGGCTGGGTTATCTCCGTGCAGCTATCAATGATGTTCTGCAGGCGATTCTACGAGCGTGCGTTTCCCTGGAGCAATGATGTCTCCATATTATGGAAATCAATTTCTGGAAGAGTGCCCGAACGGGCAAGGAGCAGGCGGGCCGAGCGGCCCGTCCGCAGCGGCGCTTACTTCTCCCAGCCGCCGCCCAGCGCCAGGAACACGGCGATCTGGTCGTTGCTGAGTTCGGCCTGGCTGGCGGCCAGCGCGCTTTCGTTGGTGGCCAGCGTGCGTTCGGCGTCCAGCACGGTCAGGTAGTCGGTCTTGCCGTACTGGAACAGCTGGCGCGCCTGCGAGGCGGCCACGGCGGCCTGGTCACGCGCGGCCTGCAACGAGGCGTCGCGGTCCAGCTGGCGGGCATAGACCACCAGCGCGCTTTCGGTTTCGCGCAGGGCGTTGAGCACCGAGGCGTCAAAGCGTGCGACGGCGGCGCGAGTGTTGGCTTCGGCTTCGGCAATGCGGGCCTGCACCGCGCCGGTATTGGGCAGCGTCCAGGAAATCAGCGGGCCGACGCTCCAGCTGAAGGTGCCGCGGTCGCCGAACATGGCGGCGGGGCCGCCCGAGGCGGCGGACAGGCCCAGCGTGATCTTGGGATATAGGTCGGCCGTGGCCACGCCGATGCGCGCGGTGGCGGCGGCCAGGCTGCGTTCGGCCTGGCGAATGTCGGGACGGCGGCGCAGCAATTGCGCGCCATCGCCCACGGGAATGGTCTGCGCCAGTTTGGGCGCGGCGGCGCATTGCAGCAACGACGCGGGAATCTCGGCCGGCGTCTTGCCGGTCAGGGCCGCCAGCCGGTACAGCGCGGTGCGCTGCTGGGCCTGGAAGGGCGGCAGGTTGGCTTGCAGCTGTTCGAGCTGACTGCGCGCGCGGGTGACGTCCAGCGCGGTGCCACGGCCGGCGCGTTGCAGGCGCGACACGGCGTCCAGCGATTCCTGCTGCACCTTCACGGAATGCTGCGCCGAGGCCAGCTGCATGCCGGCCGCGCACAGATTAGCGTAGGCGCGCGCGGTTTCCGCGGCCACGGTGACGCGGGTGGCGTCGTAGGCGGCCTGCGCCGATTCGGCGTCGGCGGTGGATGCTTCGACGGCGCGGCGGATCTGGCCAAACAGGTCCAGCTGGTACGACATGCTGGCGCCGGCCGAATACGACCAGCGGTTGGGCGAATCGATGCCGGGCGCCAGTTCCTGGATGCCGGACACGTGGCCGAAGGTGGGCGAGGCGTTCACGCCCAGGCTGGGCTGTTGCTGCGCCTGGGTTTCGCGCACCGCGGCCTGGGCGCGTTCCAGGTTGGCGCTGGCTACGCGCAGATCGGTGTTGGCCGCCAGCGCCTGTTCGACCAGCCCGTCCAGCGTCGGGTCGTTATACAGGCGCCACCAGTGACCGGCCACCGCGTTCTGCTGGAACACGCCTTCCTGCGCTTCGGTGAACGGCACCTGCGCGCTCTGCCGCGTGGCGACCGACCCGGCGGGCACCTGGTAGTCAGGGCCCACGGTGGTGCACCCGGCCAGCGCGGCGGCCAGCATCAGCGGCAGGAAGAGTTTGGTGTTCATGGCGGTTACGGCTTGGCGTTGTCGATGGGTTGAAAGGGTTGAGGGAAGCGCGGATCAGGACGGCTGCCTGGCCGCGGGTTCGCCGGCGCGCGGCGCGGCGGCGGCGCCTACTGCCACGGTGGCGGTCTGACCGGCGACCAGGCGCACGCCGTCGGGGACCTCGTCGATCTTCACGCGCACCGGAATGCGCTGCGCCAGCCGCACCCAGTTGAAGGTCGGGTTGACGTTGGGCAGCAGGTTGGCGCTGGTGCTGCGGTCGCGGTCGGCGATGCCCAGGGCGATGCTCTCGACGTGGCCGCGGATCTGGCGGCTGTCGCCCATCAGCGTGACGGTCACGGGGTCGCCTTCGTGGATGCCGGGCAGCTTGGTTTCCTCGAAGTAGCCTTCGACGTAGAACGAGCTGGAATCGACCAGCGCCATCACGCCGCGGCCGGCGGTGGCGTACGACCCTGCACGCAGGTCCAGGTTGGTGATGCGTCCGTCGGTCGCGGCCAGCACGCGGCTGCGTTCCAGGTTCAGGCGCGCGGTGTTCAGCTGCACTTCGGCCTGGGCCAGCGCGGCCTCGGTCTGCTGCAGCTTGGTCTGGCTTTGTTCCAGCGCCTCGGCGGCCACCAATTGGCCCAGCGAGCGGTTGCGCTTGGCATCGCGCATGGCTTGTTCGCGCGCCACCTGTTGCGAGTGCACGGACGCCTGCGCCTGGTCGAAGGCCAGCTGGAAGCGGGCGCGGTCGATCTCGAACAACAGGTCGCCGGCCTTGACGTCCTGGTTGTCGTGCACGGGCACGGCGGTGACCAGGCCGGACACGTCCGGCGCCACCTGCACCACGTAGGCCTTGACGCGGCCGTCGCGGGTCCAGGGTTCGACTTCATAGTGCACCCAGAGCTGCCAGCCGGCGGCCACGGCGGCCACCACGACGGCGGCGGTCAGCGCGAATTTGCCGATGGCGGCGGGGCGCAGGGCATTGGGGAGTTTCATACCTATCTCTGCAGAAAATAAGGGGAAATGAGGGATACGCCGTACAGCAGCACCACGAACAGCGCCAGGTCGAACAGCGCGGGGTGCCACACCAGGCGGTACAGGCCGGCGCGCGCCAGCACGCGGCGCACGGCCCAGGCCACGCCCAGGGTGACCACGCCCAGCACCAGCAGCCAGGGGAAGTAAATGCCGTAGAGGTTGAATTCGCCGATCATGGGGTTTCCAGCGTGGGATGGGCGGGTTGATAGTCGGCCGCGTCCGGGAAGAACGCGCGGCGCAGGCCCACCAGGGCCACCACCGCGCGGTCGCGGGCGGCGGTGCCAGCCGGCGTGGCCGAGACGCTGGCCAGCGCGCGGTCGATCTGCGCCAGCATGTCCGGCGTCTTTTCACCGGCGCGCCACGACGAGCGGGCGCGGAAGAACTGCGCCAGGCTGGCCAGCACCGGGGCGATGGTGGCGTCGGCCATGGGCAGGTGGCGGCGGGCGTGCTGCAATTCGGTGATGTCGCGGCCCACGCGCAGGTCTTTCAGCGCGTCGGCGGCCACCAGGTCGTCGGGCCGCTTGGCCATGGCCAGGCGCGGCTGCAGCAGGCCGATGCGGTCCAGCATGCGGGCGGCGTAGGTGTGGCGCGCCGGGGCGCGCGGCGAACTTGCCAGCACGGCCAGTTCTTTCCAGTTGGCGGCCTGGATGCGGCGGGCGCTCCAGTCGGCGCTGACGGTGCGGAAGATGGCGGCGATGATGGCGGCCGCGCCCACGCCCATGCACTGCGCCACCTGGGTGTCGATGAACGACACCAGGTCGGCGGTGTGGGTGTCTTGCAGCGCCATGGTGCCCAGAAATCCGAACAGCACGGCCATGGCCTTGCCGGTGGACGCGGGCCGCGCGATGAAGACGCCCAGCACGAAAGCGGTGGGCAGCATCGCCAGCGCCAGCATCTCGAACGAATGGATGGCGGGCATGATGCCCAGCAGGTACAGCGCCGACAGCGGAATGGAATACACCGTGTAGACCAGGAACTGCATGATGCCGGGCACGGGGTTGTCCTGCGAGGCAAAAAAGCAGCTGAAGATGGCGGCCATCATGGCGGCGGTGGCGCCGTTGCTCCAGGCCGTGCCGATCCAGAAGGCGCAGACGACCGAAATGGCCACGCCGGCGGCCAGGGCCGACAGCAGCGCCATGCCGTGGTCGCGGTGCAGCGTGCTGTTGTTGTTGGCGGCGCGTTCGGCGCGGGGCGCGCGCAGCGGGGCGCCGGCCAGTCCGGCGCGGATTTCCCGGCGCAGCGCCAGGCAGGCGTCGTAGGTGTCGATCAGTTCGCGCAGCCGCGCCATCAGGCTGGCCAGCAGCGCATCGCGCCAGCTTGAACGGCTGTCGATGTCGGGCGTCAGCTGGGTGACCGCGGCGCGCAGCTGCACGGCGGTTTCGTGAGTGGCCTTGGCGCCGGCGTTGATCCATTCCGAGATGTCGGCCAGCACTTGCGAGACCGGTTCGGGCAGCGGCTGGTCGTTGGCCTGCAAGGCCCGCATGCGGTCTTCGACGGCGGATACGGCGGGCGTCAGCGCGGAAATCTGGTCCTGCATGGCGCGCACCGCGCCGGCCGTCCAGCGCAGGTTGCTGGTGTCGAACGGCACGTGGGTGGACAACAGGCGCAGCTGGGTGATGTCGTTGGCCAGCACGCGGCGGTCGCGGTCTTTCTGTTCGGCGTTCTGGCCGCTCAGGGTGTCGTGGATCCAGAGCTTGGCGTCGCGCACGGCCTTGTCCAGCTGCAGCGTCAGCGCGGGCGCCAGGCCGCGCGGCAGCACGATGCTGTGGACCAGCGTGGCGCAGACGATGCCCAGGCTGATTTCCTCGACGCGCGCCAGGGCGGTATCGAACACCAGCGATGGGTCGGACACGCTGGGAAAGCCGATCATGGCGGCGGTATAGCCGGCCAGCATGAACAGGTACGAACGCGGCGTGCGGTCCAGCACCGACAGGTACAGGCAGGCGCCGACCCAGGCCACCATGGCGGCGGTCATGACGACGGGCGAATTCGACAGGCGCGGCACCATGTAGACGGTCATGGCCGAGCCGCAGAAAGTGCCGACCAGGCGATACAGGGCCTTGGACCGCACGGCGCCGGACCAGGGCTGGGCCACGATGTAGGCGGTGGTCATGGCCCAGAACGGGCGGGGCAGGCCGATGCTGTACGAGAGATACAGCGCCATGATGGCGCTGATATAGCTCTTGAGCGAAAAGATAGTCTCGCGGACGTTCGGCAATTTCATGGACGCCGGTCCTCTTGCGCGCCGGCCGTGCCGCGGCCCAGCGCGTTTTTCAGGGAATCGAACACGCGCAGGCAGGCTTGCAGGTCTTCTTCCCTGACGCCGTCGAACAGGCGGCGGCGCAATTCCACCAGCACGTCTTCGACCTGTTTGCGCAGGGCGTGGCCGGCTTCGGTCAGGTGCAGGGTCTTGGCGCGGCGGTCGTGGACGTCTTCGCGGCGTTCCATCAGGCCGGCGGCGACCAGTTGATCCAGCACGCGTACCAGCGACGGGCCTTCGACGCCCAGGGCTTCGGCCAGCGCGCCCTGGCGCACGCCGTCGCCCAGGCGGCCGGTCAGGATGACGGGCCAGGCCGTGGCTTGCGACAGGCCGTAGTCGGCCAGCGCCTTGTCTGCCGCGCCGCGATAAGCGCGCGACAGCACGATCAGGTTTGCGGTGGTAGCCATGAGTTGGGAGTCGGTGGGCGTGTTCATGAATTCGATTGTATCCTATCTATTAGCTTACTATTAATTGAAAATGGCGAAACTCTCCATAGATTTTTCCAATCGGAAGAATAGGGGGCGGGCTTTGCGCGGATGGAAAGCCGGGGCGGTCCGGAAATGGAAAGGGCGGCCGTATGGGCCGCCCGGGGATCAGGCCCGCTGCGTTACGCGGGCATCAACCGTTGCAGTCGGCCCAGCAGTTGGGCGTTTCGTACAGGCGCACGCGGGTCAGGCGCAGGTCGGCGCCGTAGTGGCCGTGATAGTGCGGCGCGAGGGTGTCGAAGACGATGGCGGCCAGGTTCTCGGCGGTGGGAATGCGGTCCAGCACGACGGTCTTGTGGCCGGGCAGGGTATCGAGAAAGCCGCGCACGGCGGCGTCGCCTTCGTAGACGAGGAAGGCGTGGTCCCAGACGTCGACGATGTGGGTCTTGGCGATGTGCTTGATTTCGGAGAAGTCCATCAACATGCCGTTGTCGGATTCGCCGGGGGCCTGGACGATGTCGCCGGTCAGGGTGATTTCAAGCACGTAGCGATGGCCGTGCAGGTTGCGGCACTGGCTGCGGTGGTCGGGAATGCGGTGGCCGGCGTCGAATTCAAGCCTGCGGGTCACGGAAATCATGGAATGCCTATGTATTTATGGGTCTGCAGGCTGAGTCGCCATTGCGGGTGCTGCATGCAGTACTGAACGGCCTGTTCGGTGTTGGCCACGCGGGCGGGGCCGTCCATGGGCTGCAGGAAGAAGTGCTGGAAGTCGAGGTGTTCGAAGTTGGGCGGCAGGGCGTTGGGCTGGGGATAGACCAGCTTGAGTTCGTTGCCGCGTTCGATGACGACGGGGGCGGTGCCTTTGGGGCTGACGCAGATCCAGTCGATGCCGGGGGGCGGTTTGACGGTGCCGTTGGTTTCGATGGCGACGGTGAAGCCGCGGGCGTGGATGGCTTCGAGCAGCGGCGCATCCAATTGCAGCAAGGGCTCGCCGCCGGTGAAGACGACGTAGCGGTTGCTGGTGCCTTCGCCCCAGGCGGCGGCGATGGCGTCGGCCAGCAGGTCGGGGGTGGTGAATTTGCCGCCGCCGTGGCCGTCGGTGCCGATGAAGTCGGTGTCGCAGAAGTTGCAGGCGGCGCTGGCGCGGTCGCTTTCGCGGCCGGTCCAGAGGTTACAGCCCGCGAACCGGCAGAAGACCGCCGCACGGCCTGCGTGGGCGCCTTCGCCTTGCAGGGTCTTGAAGATTTCTTTGGCGGAGTAGGTCATGGACTTGCGGGGCGGGAATGGGCAAAAGCGGATTATTTTAGTCTTTCTGGGGGATGGCTGATTCTTGGGGCGGTGGGGGCGGGGATTTGTGCGTGCTTGTTTTCTTTGGCGGGCTGTTGATTCTTTGTGCCGCGGTTGCTTCTTCGTAGGTCGCCCGCGGGGGTGGGCCTTGTTGTGGCGAGCGCCCACGATTGCGGTCCGGAGCCTTCGCTCCGGACGTTCCCTTCGTCATCTTCGTTGCCGCCTTCGGCGGCGCCTTCAGATTCCCTCGGGCGCATCGAGGTTGCTCGCCACAACAAGGCCCACCCCCGCGGGCTACGGGGTTCGAGGGTTGGGGCGCTGCTGGGTTGTGGGCTTGCACAGAGGTTTGCGGGGCCCGCCGCTTTCGGCCGCGCGGGCGGCCTCATCGGCTTACGCGGTGTCTTGCGTCGGGGTGGGGGCGCTGCGCGCGGGCCTTGAAGTTAGCGCTATGTAGCAATGACCTTTCAGACCTAGCGAACACTTATACTCTCGCGCTATGTTCCATGTTCAAGATTCTCTCTACATCGACGAGCGCGAGCTCGAGTTCTCCATGATCCGGGCGCAGGGCGCCGGGGGGCAGAACGTCAATAAGGTGTCCAGTGCCGTGCATCTGCGGTTTGATGTGCGGGCCTCGTCGTTGCCGGACGAGATCAAGGACGCCTTGTGCGGATTGAGTGATCATCGGATTTCCAAGGATGGCGTGATCGTCATCAAGTCGCAGTCGTTTCGCAGCCAGGAGAAGAATCGGGCCGAGGCGATCGAGCGGCTGGTGAATCTGGTGCGGGCGGCGGCGAAGGTCGAGAAGCCGCGGCGGGCGACGAAGCCGACGCGGGCGTCGCAGCGGCGGCGGGTGCAGCGCAAGGTGCTGCATGGCGAGGTGAAGCGGTTGCGGGGGCGGGTGCAGGGCGAGTAGGGGCGCTGTGCTGGTCTGGTATCTCCAGCGCTCCGGTGGCGGAAAGCCCCTCGGGCTGTAGGGGCATGACTATATATCGAGATGTCTCGATATAAGATTCGATAAATTGCGATATTTGAATATGACGACCCTTCCTTCCACCGCTACGGCGGCCGCTCCGGTGATTGACGCCGACGCCATTCTCAAGGCGTTGGCCAATCCGGTGCGCCGCGAGATTCTGGCGTGGTTGAAGACGCCGGAGGCGCACTTCGAGGAACGGCCGGGGCATACCTTTGAAAACGGGGTATGCGCGGGCCATATCGATGGGCGCTGCGGGCTGTCGCAGTCCACGGTGTCTTCACACCTGGCGGTGCTGCAGCGCGCGGGGCTGATTACGCCCACGAAGGTGGGGCAATGGGTGTTCTTTCGTCGCAATGAAGCCGTGATTGCCGCGTTTTTGCAGCAATTGAACCAAGATATGTAGCCTGCCGCCGCTACCCAGCGCCCGAGCTCCGGGCAAGGATTGTTTGTATGAGCCAGTTGTTTGAACCCCTGCGCGTGGGCGATCTGACCCTGCCGAACCGCATCATCATGGCCCCGTTGACCCGCCAGCGGGCCAGCGAAGGCCGGGTGCCCAATGAACTGATGGCCGAGTATTACGTCCAGCGCGCCGGCGCGGGGCTGATCCTGACCGAGGCGACCTCGGTGACGCCGCAGGGCGTGGGCTATGCCGATACGCCGGGGCTGTGGTCGCAAGACCAGGTCAAGGGCTGGCGCAAGGTGACGGACGCGGTGCATGCCGCCGGCGGCCGTATTTTTGCGCAGCTGTGGCACGTGGGCCGGATTTCCGATCCGGTGTTCCTGAACGGTGAATTGCCGGTGGCGCCCAGCGCGATCGCGGCGGATGGGCACGTGAGCCTGGTGCGTCCGAAGCGCGGCTATGTGGTGCCGCGCGCGCTGGAGACGGATGAAATGCCGGGCGTGGTCGAGGCCTACCGACGTGGCGCGCTGCTGGCCAAAGAAGCGGGTTTCGATGGCGTGGAAGTGCACGGCGCCAACGGCTATCTGCTGGACCAGTTCTTGCAGGACAGCACCAATCACCGCACGGACGGCTACGGCGGTTCGCTGGAAGGCCGCGCCCGCCTGATGCTGGAAGTGATCGACGCGTGTGTGAGCGTGTGGGGCGCGGGCCGGGTCGGCCTGCATCTGTCGCCGCGCGGTGATTCGCACACGATGGGCGATTCGGATCCGCTGACGACGTTCAGCTATGTGGCGCGTGCGGCGCGCCGCCGTGGCCTGGCGTTCCTGTGCGTGCGCGAGCACGAGGGCGCGGACAGCATCGGCCCGCAACTGCGCGAGGCGTTCGGCGGCGTGTACATCGGCAACGAAGGCTACACGCGCGAATCGGCCGAAGCCGCCATCGAAGCGGGCCGCGTGGATGCGGTGGCGTTTGGCGTGCAGTACATCGCCAACCCGGACCTGGCGCAGCGTTTCGCCAAGAATGCGCCGTTGAACGCGCCGGACTCGTCGACGTTCTATTCGGCGGGCGCCGCCGGCTATACCGACTATCCGGCCCTGGCGGCCTGAGTCACGCCTGTTTTCAATGCAGGACCGCGCGCATCGGGTAGGTGAACAGCCCGTAGTGCGCGGCGTTCAGGCCCAGGTGGGCCAGCACGGCGGCTGCCAGGCCGCCATGGCGATAGGCCACGCCGTAGCCGAGGCCGGCAATGCCGGCCAGCAGCATCCACTGCCAGCCGCCCGCATAGTGCGCCAGGCCGAAGAGCAGCGCGGCGACCCCTGGCGCGGCCGCGGGGCCCCAGCGCTGGTCGCGCCAGCACCGGGCCAGGCGCTGCTGCACATAGCCGCGGAACAGCGCTTCTTCGGCCAAGGTCACCAGCAAGGCGTTGTTGACCAGCCAAAGCCAGCCGGACGCCGGCCATTTCGGCGCCCATCCCACCACGCCAAGCAACCAGGCCAGCCCCAGGCAGGCTGCGATGGCGGCGGCGCAGGCGGCCAGCGCGACACCGACCGTGGCGCGCGCGTTGGCGCCGGCCATGATGGGTGCGGCGGCCAGGATGACCCAGAATGCGACCAGCGGCTTGTCCAGGTTCAGGTACATGCCGAAGGGCACGGCGTCGGGCGTCAGCGCGACGCGCGGGATGACCAGCGGGTTATGAAAGCCCGGTAGCCAATGCAGGAACAGCAGCACGGCCAGCGCCAGGAACAGGGTGTGGCCGGCGGCACGCAGGGCGGGCGGTGAGGCAGGGCGGACCAACATGGCGGCCATGAACAGCAGCGCGGGCCAGGCCAGGGCCAGCGGTTCGATTGCGCCTTCGGTCCAGGCCCAGGCGTAGGCGGCAGCCAGTGGCAGCAGCGACCAACGGCGGGTGGCCGGCAGCCACAACAGGGCGGCGGCCAGGAACAAGAGCGAACCGGGAGAGGCGAGCGGCATGAATCTTCCTGCGGTGAAACGGCAGCCAGTGTAAGCGCCCCGGGCTTTTCATTTCCGCGCTTTCAGGCGACCATGCCGCAGCGGCGGCAAGGGCTGGCCGCGAGTCGGCGGGCCTGCCCGCACAAGGAGCAACAATGAAGATGATCGCCTGGTTGATGTTGGCGGCAGCCATCCTGCCATTCGTATCGACGATCGTGGCCAAGGCCGGCGGCACGAAGTTCGACAACAACGATCCGCGCGCCTGGCTGGCCCGCCAGGAAGGCTGGCGCGCCCGCGCCAATGCGGCGCAGATCAATACCTTCGAAGCGCTGCCGTTCTTTTTCGGCGCGGTCCTGTTTGCGCTGTACACCCAGGCGCCGCCCGCGCACGTGGCCACGCTGATGGCGTGCTGGCTGGGCGTGCGGTTGGGCTATCTGGCGATGTACCTGGCCGGCTGGGGCGCGCTGCGTTCGCTGGTGTGGGCGATCAGCATGGGCTTTACCATCGCCATCCTGTTCTCGGGTGTGTAGTCGCGTGCGCAAGCGGCGTATCGCGGCGGGCGTGGCCGTCGTGGCGGTGGCGCTGGGGTATGTGGCCAACGCCGACTGGACGACGCCTGAACCGGGTGCGCTGCCCACGCTGCTGGCGCACCGCGGCATCGCGCAGCGCTACGACACCGCCGGCATGCAGCCCGATACCTGCACGGCCACGCGGATCGTGCCGCCCGTCCACGGCTACCTGGAAAACACGATCGCGTCGATGCGCGCCAGTATCGAGGCCGGCGCCGACATCGTGGAAATCGACGTGCATCCGACCACCGATGGCCAGTTTGCGGTGTTCCATGACTGGACGCTGGACTGCCGCACCGATGGCCAGGGCGTGACGCGCGACCATTCCATGGCCCAGCTCAAGGCGCTGGATATCGGCTATGGCTATACAGCGGACGGCGGCAAGACGTTTCCGTTCCGTGGCCTTGGGGTGGGGCTGATGCCGACGCTGGACGAGGTGCTGGCTGCTTTTCCACGCCAGCGTTTCCTGGTCAACATCAAAAGTCGTGATCCGGCCGAGGGTGAGGCCCTGGCTCGTGTGCTCAATGCCATGACGCCCGAGCGGCGGCGCGACTTCATGGCTTATGGTGGCGACGAGCCGATGGCGCGCCTGCGCCACTTGGCGCCGGATGTGCCGACCCTGACCCGTTCCGGCCTGAAATCCTGCCTGCTGCGCTACGTGGCGCTGGGCTGGTCGGGGCACGTGCCGCAGGCCTGCCACGGCATGCTGGTGATGGTGCCGATCAATGTCGCGCCGTGGTTGTGGGGCTGGCCGGGGCGTTTCCAGGCACGGCTGCGCGACGTGGGCAGCGTCCCGTTCCTGATCGGGCCTTATCACGGCGAAGGCTTTTCAACCGGCATCGATACGCCGGACGACATGCGCCGCGTGCCCGCCGGCTATACCGGCGGGATCTGGACCAACGAAATCGAAGCGGCGGCGCATGCCTTCAAGGGCCGCAGCCCCTCGGCGTCGTTTCCCTGAAGGCCACGAGGCGCTGCGGTGGACAGCGGCCTGCGTTTCAGGCCGCGTTACGGGCCCGGCATCACTTCCATTCGAACACGGCGCGCGCCGTGCCGCTGTTCTGCACGGTCACTTCGCGATCTTGCGCCTTGCCGTTGAAGGTGGCGGACACCTTGTAGCTGCCGGCCGGCAGTTTCACCAGCATGTACGGGCCTTCGGATTCAGCCTTCAAGACTTGCTTGCCATGGGCGTCCTGGATGCTGACGGCAACGTTGGCCACGTAGTCGGCCTTGCCGTCGCGCTGGGCGGCGAAGGTCAGGGCGAGCGGGTAGTCCTTGGCGGCGGCCTTGAGGGCTTCGGATTCGTCCAGGCCGATGCCGCCGCTGACGTACTGCACGGTGCCCTGGTGCTTGACGGCGGGCAGGGCGGCCTGCGCGGTGGTCAGGATGCCGGCAAAAGCCAGGCTGCCCAGGGCCATCACGGTGGCCACGGTGCAGCGTTCGATGCGCTTGTTCATAAGGGTCTCCTTGCGGATTGATCTTGCGACAGAAATTCGACCGTCCTGCGCGCGGCGAGTTCGCCGCGGACGCAAACGGATGCCTGTGGATGGTTTCCGAGGCTCATTTCAGGATATCGCTTGCCGCGCCGCCGCGCCAGGCAAAGGCCAGGGCGCTTTCGCCGTTGGCCGAGCCGTCGGGGGCGAAGCGCCTTTCGGTCAGCTCGGCCGCGCCGCCGTCGTGCAGCGCCAGCACGGTGGAACTGCGGGTGCCATAGTTGGGGCTGATGATGAACGGGCTGCTCAATAGTCTTTCGCGATCCAGCGGCAGGCCGGTGGCGGGCAGGTCGGCATCGTCGGCGGGCTGGCGGTCGGCCAGGGCGGCGAACAGCGCTGGCAGGTCGGGCTGGGGATCGTGTTGCAGCACCCGTTCAAAGGCCGCCCGGGTACGCGCCAGTTTGGGCCACGGCGTATCCAGCAGGTGGTTGGACAGCGCGTAGACGCCCGGCGCCAATGCGCGCGGCCCGCCGTCGCGGTTGCTGGCGTACCAGGCGCCGCGGGCATCGCCCACGATCAGGTTGAAGCCGTTGTAGGCCTGGCCGGCGGCGTGGACCGCGGCAAGGTATTCGGCGGGCGTGGCCGTGCCGCGCAGGAAGTCTTCGACCAGCGCGCCGCGCGAGGGCGCGTCGGCGATCTGTCGGCCGGGCTCGCGAAAGTTGGTGACCAGGGCATAGCGTCCGCCTGCGGTTGCGCCCATCCAGGTGCCGCCGGCCAGGCCGTCGCGGCCGCCATAGACGCTGGGCGCGTCCGGCCATTGCCCCGCGGGCAACGTGGGCCGGGCGTGGAATTCGTCGCGGTTGGCGGCGATCAGGACGGGGATGCCCGGCACGGCGTGCAGGGCCAGGACGGCGAGACACATGGTTCAGACCTGGTGGACGTTCGATGAGGAAGGGGCGGGCTTGCCTGGCGTGGTCGCGAATTCCGGGCCGGCCAGCGTGGCGCGCAGGGACTCGATGGCGGCGGCCGCTTCGTGCAGCGCGGGCACGGGCGCGTCGATGACATCAACGGCCACGGGGGCGCCCTGCGCCACGGCCTCGGCCATGGCATGCAAGGCGCCGGCCAGTTGTGCCAGTTCGGCGGGCGTGGGCGGCGTCTGGTCGGCGGGCAGCGACCAGGCGGTGTCCGATATGGCGTTGGCGACGCGTTCCAGCGCCACTTCCACCGGCCACCAGGCCAGCGCCCGGCGGCTGACCAGGCGCGGTTCGGACAGGCCGCGTTGCAGCGCGATGCGCAGGTCCGACAGCCGCGCATAGGCTTGCGCGCGCAGGTCGTGGCGGGTGGCGCCATCGGCCTGGAATACGGTGTTGAGATAGGCGGCCAGCGTATCGATGGCGGTGGCCACGGCCTGGTCCAGGTTGTGGCGTTCAAGGCGCATCCAGGGCAGGTAGCCCACCGCCAGCACGATGCCGGCGGCGACCGCCACATCCACCAGCCGCGCCAGCGCAATGGGCCAGCTGCCCGGCTGCAGGGCGCCGATCAGCAGCATCAGGATGGGCAGCAGGATGGCCGAGAACAGGCCGTAGTTGCGGCGGATCGACCAGGGCAATAGCGCCGCCAGCGCCACCACCGTGACCAGGCTGGCGATGCCGCTGCGGTCCAGCGCCAGCACGGTGGCGCTGATGGCCACGCCCACCACGCTGCCGGCGCAGCTTTGCAGCGCGCGGGCAAAGACCGAACCGAAGTTGGGCTTGAACACCACCACGACGATCAGCGGCACCCAGTAGGAGCGCGGCAGTGCGAAGGCGTGGGCGACGACTTCGGCGGCGATCAGGCATAGCCCCAACCGCACCAGGTAGCGTACCGTGGTCGGACCCGGCCGATAGGTGCGTGCCAGCACGCGCCACGGGGTGCGCGGCCGCGCGGGCGGCAGGGCGGGAAAGGCGTCGGGCTGGGCGGGGCCGCTGCCGTCCAGCAGCGGTTGCACGCGCGCCAGCGCATCGGCCAGCGCATCGAGCCCCGCGCCGCGCAAGGTGGCGATGTCGTCAGCGGGCGCGGGCGGGGCGTCGTTTTCGACGCGGTCGGCCAGGTGGTTCATGACGCGGGCGCCTTCGTGCGGCAGCACCCGTCCGGCGCGGGCCAGCGCCAACGCGGCGTCGGATAGCGGCGTACAGGCTTGCAGTTGCGCGGCCAGCCGGGCCAGCCGGGGCGACGGGCCGGCCGCGCGGCGGCGGGCGGCCAGCACGGTGTCGTAGGCGGTGGTCAGCGCGGCTTCCATGTCGCGCCGCGCAGCCATGACGCGCGAGGTGCCGATGGCCGCGAACATGGCCGCCAGCTTGCGGTAGGCGGTGGCGACGGCGGCGCGCTCCGGCGCGATGGGGTTGACGACCCAACCCAGCAGCGTGAGCGCCAGGCCGAACAGGCCCCCGGCCCCCACCAGCACCGATGGCAGCCAGGGCGGCAAGGTCGAGGTCAGGCTGGTGCCGACGATGACGTAGGTGGCGAATTGCAGCGTGGCGACGGCCGCGATGTTGTTGAAGGTGCCGACGAGGCTGGCAATGAGCACCAGCACGGTCATGCCGGCGGCGCTCCAGAGACCGTGGCCGGACAGGAGGTTGCCCAGGAAGTAGCCCAGCGCGCCGCCGAAGACGGTGGACCCGATGGACAGGGCGCGGTTGCGGTAGGGGCCGCCGTTGTCGCCAGTGATGGCGGGCAAGGCGCCCAGTGCGACCAGGGCGGCGGCCGCGCTTTGGTCCAGGATCAGGCCTGCGGCGGTGGGCAGGCCGATGGCCAGGGCGGCGCGCAGGGCCACCCAGCGGCTGACGGGCGATGGTTCCATGTGCGCCAGGCTCATGAGCCAGCGCATGTTGGAAGCGCGTGCGCGCGATGGGTGGGGCGGGCGGGACAAGGCGGCCTCGGGGCGCGAGTTCGTGGGGGGTCTAGCCTTTGATGAGCGGGGCTTCTTGCGGCGCGGCGAGCCGGAAGTAGTCTTCGGTGCGCATCAGGATCGAGGCATCGAGCCGCCCGGCGTTGAACACGATTTCATCGTGGCGTTGGCGCAGGGTGGGGTCGACCATGAGGTGCAGGTCGGGGTTGAAGCTGAAGGGCGGGATGGCGCCGATTTCGCAGCCGGTGAGTTCGCGGGCGAGGTCCTGGGACGCCAGCGAGGCTTTCTTGCCGCCGGCGGCGCGGGCGATGGCTTCCAGGTCGGCCTGCTGGTCGGCGGGGAAGACGGCGAGGACGTTCTTGCGCTGGTTGGACGAGATCTTGACACGGCAGACCAGTGCCTTGGCGCCTTGGCTGACGGCAGTGCCGCGGACGGCGGCGACTTCTACCGAGCGGCCGGCAGCCGGGTGGGAGATCAGGCGGAAGGTGGCTTGGTGTTGGGTCAGTAGTGCTTGCAGGCGGGTGTAGACGTCCATGTTGAAGTCTGTGTGGCGGTGTTGAGGGAGCTATGGGGATGATACGCCGGGTGGGGGCTTGGGCGGTTGGGGTGTCTTCGTAGGTCGCCCTGGGGGCTACGGGTGGCGAGGCTTGGGGCGCTGTTGCGCTTGGAGGGGGGGTACGGGTTGTGCGGGGGCGCACGTTCCTGGGGGGGGCGGTGATGGGCGGCGCGTTGGCGGGTGGCTTGTTTGGCGGCAGGTGTGGCGCGCCGCCCATCGTTGGGGGGGCGGGGTCAGATGTCGCCTGTGAAGGCGTAGCCCCAGCCCCAGACGGTTCTTATTGGGAGTTCCATGTTGGTTTCCTGGGCTTTTCTTCTCAGGCGGCTCACGACGACGTCGGTGCGGCGTACGGATTCGCGGCCGGCTTGGGGGTCGCCGGGGGGCAGGTCGCCGCGGGGCAGGCGTTTGTCGGGGCTGGTGGTGAGTTTCAGGAGGAAGTCGCGTTCGGCTTGGGTCAGGGCCAGGCGGGTGCCGCGGGGGCTGACGAGGGTCCAGGCGGCGTCCTGGAATTGCCATTTGCCGTTGCCGTCGGCGGGGCCGGTGTGGGAGGGGCGGGGGTCGGGGTCGTGGGGGCGGCGGCCGGTGATGGGGACGCGGCGGACCAGGGCTTGCAGGGCGGCGGCGATTTCGGCGGTGGCGACGTCGGGTTGGAAGCAGGCGTCGGCGCCGCAGTGCAGGCCCAGGATGCGGTTTTCGGGGGAGTCGAAGGTGGAGACGGCGACGATGCCGGCGGTGGTGTCCATGGCGCGCAGACCTGCGACGGCCATGCAAAGGTCGGTGAGTTCGGCTTCCATGACCAGCAGCGGGGTGCGGCGGGCCTGGAACAGGCGGAACAGGCCGTTGGAATCTTCGCAGCAGCGGGGCGAAAAGCCCATGCCGGCCAGGGCGTCGCTACGGCGGGTACGTTGGCGGGAATCGGGCGAGAAGACGATGAGGTCTAGTAGGTCATTCATGAATCGTTGTCGAGATCTGTGCAGCTTCAGCGCATGCATGATGCATCGGATACAACGGATTCCTAAACGTCGCTCAACACCACTTTCTGACCCGAATTCTCGGACATGGCCCCGCAAGGCCTGTTCTGGCGCGGGTTTGCGGGCTATTGCGAAGCTTTGGCGGCGGCCTGGGCGGGGGGCATTTCGTTCCACCAGCCGCCGCCCAGCGCTTGCAGCAGGGCGGCGGTGTCGGCGTAGCGCGCGGCGTCGGCGGCGCTGCGTGACAGCCGGGTCTGCAGCAGTTGGCGCTGGCTGTCGAGCAGGTTCAGGTGGCTGATGCCGCCGGCCTGGTAACGACCCTGGGCGATGCGGTTGGCGTCCGCCGCGCGGCGCCAGGCGGCGTCGTAGGCATCGAAGGCGTGCGCATCGGTCTGCACGGCGCGTAGCGCGTCGGCCACCTGGCGGAACCCGTCCAGCACGGTCTGGCGGTAGGCGGCCTGGGCGGCGTCGTAGGCGGCTTGCGCCGAACGCGTGCGGGCGCGCAGTTCACCGCCGCGGAACAGCGGTTGCACCACGCCCAGTCCCAGGTTCCAGACGTTGACGCCATCGGTGATATCGCCGGCCCGCGTGCGTTGCGACCCGAAGCTGGCGGTCAGGGTGAACCGGGGATACTGGTTGGCCGTGGCCACCCCGACGTCGGCCGAGGCCTGGTGCAGCAAGGCTTCGGCGGCCAGGATGTCGGGCCGCTGGCGGGTCAGCGCCGACGGCACGCCGGCGGGAATCTCGGCGGGCAGCGTCAGGTCGGCCAGGCGCAACGGCGGGGCCTGCCAATCCGCGGGCAGTTGACCCAGGTAGGTAGCCAGCTGGTGGGTGGCCTGGGCCAGCTGGTATTGCAGCGGCGGCAAGGTGGCCTGGGTCTGGGCCAGCAGCAGTTCCTGGTTGCGCAGATCGGCCTCGGCGATGCCGCCCGCGGCCAGGCGCTGGCGCATGATGTCCTGCTGGCGCTGCTGCGCGGCCAGCAGGTCGCGCGTGACGGCGATGCGTTCGGCCAGGTCGGCCTGGCGGATAGCGGTGGTGACCACATTGGCGGCCAGCGTCATGCGCGCCGCCTGCCATTCGTGCGACTGGTAGTCCACCTGGGCGGCCAGGCCTTCCAGCGCGCGGCGGTTGCCGCCAAAGACGTCCAGCGTGTAGGACACGTCGATGGACGCGTTGTACAGCGTGAACGGGGCCGGCTGTTCGGTCACGGGCACGCCATAGGCGGAAGGGTCGACCTTCTGCCGGGTGGCGGACAGGTTGGCGTCCACGGCGGGCAGCAGGCGGCCGCCGGTGTCGGCGCTCAGGTCTTCGCTGGCCTGGCGCAGGCGGGCGCGGGCCTGGTCCAGCGTGGGGCTGGCGTCCAGCGCCTGGCGCACCAGCGCGTCCAGCGCGGGCGATTGAAACAGCTGCCACCACTGCGCAGGAATGTCGGCGGCGGTAAGGCGCGGTTGCGCGCCAGCGTCGGCATCTTGCGGCGCGGCGTAGGCCGACACGGCGGGCGCGGCGGGGCGGCTGAAATCGGGGCCGACGGCGCAGCCGGGCAGCAAGGCGCAGGCGGCCAGCGCCGCGGCGCGGCGGGCAAGGAGCAGGCGAGGGCGGGGGCAGGACATGGCGGCCTTCAATCCAGGGTGCGGCGGTAGAACTTCACGGCGGCGGTCATGACGATGACGGTGAACAGCAGCATGGGCCAGATGGTGGGCCACAGGTCCCACCAGCCGTTGCCCTTGAGCAGGATGCCGCGGATCAGCCGGTTGAAGTGGGTCAGCGGCAGCAGGTTGCCCAGGTACTGCGCCCATTGGGGCATGCCCAGGAACGGGAACATGAAGCCGGACAGCAGCATGTTGGGCAGGAAATAGAACATCGTCAGCTGCATGGCCTGCAACTGGTTCTGCGCCAGCGACGACAGCGTGATGCCCACGGTCAGGTTGGCGGCCACGAAAATCAGCGCGCCCAGGTACACCGTCAACAGGCTGCCCAGGAAGGGCACATGGAAGACGAAATACGCGGCCAGCAGGATGATGGTGGCCTGGATCAGGCCGATGGCGATGTACGGCACGATCTTGCCGGTCATGACTTCCAGCGGCCGCACCGGCATGGCCAGCAGGTTTTCCATGGTGCCGCGTTCCCGCTCGCGCGTCATGGCCAAGCCGGTCATCATCACCAATGTCATGGTCAGGATCACGCCCATCAGGCCAGGCACGGTGTTGTATTGCGAGATCTGCTCTTCGTTGTAGAGCTGGTGCACCCGCACGTCGAACGGCGGCTGGCCGCCCGCCAGGTGCGCCAGCGGGCCGGTCAGGTCCTTTTGCGCCACGGCCTGCGCCAGCTGGTTGGCCGAGCCGATCGCCAGGCCGGTGGCCATGGGGTCGGTGGCGTCGGCCTCGATCAGCAGCGCCGGGCGCTCGCCGCGCAAGAGCTTGCGGGTGAAGTCGGGCGGAATGGTCACCACGAACAGCACGCGGCCCTGCGCCAGCGCCGCGCGGCCGGCCTCTTCGTCGGCCAGTTCTTCCACGATATTGAAGTAGTCCGACGACTTCATCGCCGCTACGAAACTGCGGGTGAACGGGCTATGGTCCGCCACGATGACAGCGGTGGGCAGCTGCTTGGGGTTGGTGTTGATGGCGTAGCCGAACAGCGCCAGCTGCATGATGGGAATGCCCACGATCATGCCGAAGGTGATGCGGTCGCGCCGCAATTGCAGGAATTCCTTGAGCACCATGCTCCACCAGCGCGACCACGAGAAACCCTCCAGGTGGCGTCTCATGCCGGGCTCGCGAAGTTGTCGGAAGAACGGTTCATCAGGTAGATGAAGACGTCTTCCAGGCTGGTGTCGATGCGCTCCAGCCGCAGGTCCTGGCCGGCCACGGCGTCGTTCAGCGTGCGTTCGAGCTGCGCCGCGTCGCGCCCGCTGATGTGCAGCGCCGACCCGAAGGCCACCGTCTGGTCCACGCCCGGCGCAGCGCGCAGTTGCTGCGCCAGCGGCACCAGGTTGTGGCCGTGGATGGCCCAGGTGGTCAGGTGCTGCTCGGCAATGACCTCGTCGGCCGTGCCCTGGGTCAGCAGCTTGCCGTAGGAAATGTAGGCCAGCTTGTGGCAGCGTTCGGCTTCGTCCATGTAGTGGGTGCTGACCAGCACCGAGATGCCGCGCGCGGCCAGCTCGTGCAGCTGTTCCCAGAAGTCGCGCCGCGCGGTCGGGTCCACGCCCGCGGTGGGCTCGTCCAGCAGCAACAGGCGCGGCTGGTGCAGCAGGCAGGCGGCCAGCGCCAGCCGCTGTTTCCAGCCGCCCGACAGCGACCCCGTCAATTGCCCGGCGCGGCTTTGCAGTCCCAGGTCTTGCAGCGCGCGGTCGACGGTCTCGCGGCGCTGGGGCATGCCGTACATGCGGGCCACGAAATCCAGGTTTTCGCGGATGGTCAGGTCGTCCCAGTACGAGAATTTCTGGGTCATGTAGCCGACCTGGCGCTTGATCTGCGCACTGTCCTTGATGATGTCGTAGCCCAGGCAGGTGCCGCTGCCCGAATCCGGCGTCAACAGGCCGCACATCAGGCGGATGCTGGTGGTCTTGCCACTGCCGTTGGGGCCCAGAAAGCCGAAGATCTCGCCTTCGCGCACTTGCAGCGACACGTCGTTGACCACGTGCTTGTCGCCAAAGTGCTTGTTCAAGCCGTGCACGTCGATGACGTAGCCGCCCGGCGCCGTGGGCGCTGCGGTGGGGCCGTTCATTGCAGCGCCGCCTCGACCGGCTGGCCGGGATGCAGCCGCGTGGCGGCGTCGGGCGCGGGGCGGGCCTCGACCATGTAGACCAGCTTGCCGCGGGTTTCGCGGCTATAGATCACCGGCGGCGTGTATTCGGCCTGTGGCGAGATGTAGTCGATGCGTACCGGCACCGGGTCGCCGCAGCCATCGCAGCGCACGGTGGCGGCCTGGCCGGGTTTCAGCGCGCCGGCCACGGCCTCGGGCACGAAGAAACGCACCTTGATATTGCCCGGCGGCAACAGGCTGACGACCGGGCTGCCGGCCGGCACCCATTCCCCCACGCGGTACAGCGTGTCGAACACCCGTGCGGCGGTGGGGGCGGCCTGGCGCTTCTGGGCGAGCGTCCAGTCGGCTTGCGCCAGCGCGGCGCGGGCAGCCTCGACCTGGGCAGCCTGCGCCCGCCGTTGATCCTGGCGGCCGGGCAGGTTGGCCACGTCCAGCTGGGCGCGCAGTTCGCGCACGCGCGCCGCGTCCGACTGTGCCTGTTCACGGCTGTCGTCCAACTGCGCGCGGGCCACGCCGCCTATGCGGAACTGGGCGGTGTCGCGCGCCAACTGCGCGGCCGATCGCCGGCTGGCGGCTTCGGCCTGGGCCAGTTGGGCGCGGTTGACGTCGACTTCGGCCGGACGCTTGCCGGTGGCGATGTCTTCCAGCTGCGCATCGGCGGCGGCCAACTGCGCGCCGGCCTGGTCGCGGGCGGCGGTTTCGCGGGTGGCTTCCAGCGTGAACAGCGGCGCGGCGGCAGCCACCTGCTGGCCGCGCTGCACTGCCAGGCTGTCCAGCCGGCCGGCCTCGGACGAGGCGATGTACAGGTATTCGCCTTCGACATAGCCCTGGTAGACCGCGTCATTGCCCTTGCCGCAGGCGGCCAGCAGCAACAGGCAAAGGGCGGTGGCGGTGGGGCGTGCAAGGCGCAAGGCAGAGTCGGTGCGCATGATCAGCGTCCTGGGGCGGGCGAGGGGGGGAGCAGGGTGTCGGACATGGCGTCGGGCGGCGCCAGGTCGGCGGAATCGGCGGGGGCAAAAGGCTTGGCGTCGGGGGCGGTGTCAGCCATGAGGGCGGTCAGCGGCGTGGTGGGCGTGAACAGCCCACCCGTCAGCATGGCCACGGCGTGAGCCGCGATGGCCTCGTGGCCGATCGCCTGGGCGGTCGGGTCGTCCTGCCAGATGCGGCGCCACAGGCTGGATGTGGCCAGCGGCAGCAAGGTCAGTCCCAGGATCGACAGGAACACCAGCCGCGGCTCGACCCCGGGCGTGATGGCGCCGGCGCGCTGGCTGTCGGCAATCATGCCGGCAAACACCTGCAAGCGCTGCGATGGCAGGTGCCGCAGCACGCGTTCGCGCAGCTGGCCGCCTTCGTTGACCACCTCGTGCATCCACAACGCCGGCAGCCACGGCCGGTCGGCGGCGCAGCGCACCAGGCGCGAGACGATTTCGGTGATGACGGCGCGCGCGGTATCGGCCGGGCCGACCACGCGGCGGGCGGTCTGCGGCACCGGGCTCCAGACGAAGCTGATCACCGGCACCACGCGTTCCAGCACCACGGCATCGAGCAGTTGGTCGCGGCTCTTGAAGTAGTAATGCAGCATGGCCGAGGTGACCCCGGCGCGTTCGGCGATGTGGGCGATACGGGTGGCGGCCACCCCCTGGGCAGCGAACAGGTCGGTGGCGATGTCCAGCAGCTGGTCGCGGACGGCGGCGTTATCGGGGCGGGGCGGGCGGCCCGGACGGCGGGCGGGGGCAGGCGAAGTCGGCATGCGGCAGATTCTAATTAAATATTTAATTAATTAAAAGGGGGGGCGCGCGGCAGGGTTGGCGGACAGGCCGGCAGGCAACGATGGTGTAATGCCCTGAAGGCTTGCCAGCGCGGTTCGTTTTGCCGCGTTTCCCAGGGCAAGCCATGATCCGGAACAGAAGGAGCCTGCACGCCATGCCGCAATCGTCCTCCCTCAACCGCCGCGTCGTCCTGGCCGCCCGCCCGCAGGGCGAGCCTGCCGACAGCGATTTCCGCCTGGAAACCGATGCGGTGCCACAACCCGGCCCCGGCCAGCTATTGCTGCGCACGGTCTATCTGTCGCTCGACCCCTATATGCGCGGCCGCATGAGCGATGCGCCGTCCTACGCCGAACCCGTGAAAGTCGGCCAGCCCATGGTGGGCGGCACCGTATCGCGGGTGGTGGCGTCCAACCACCCCGACTATCCGGCAGGCGAGTGGGTACTGGGCCAGTCCGGCTGGCAGGACTACGCCGTGTCCGACGGCGCCGGCCTGCTCAAGCTGGGCCAGTCGCCCGACCGGCCGTCCTATTCGCTGGGCGTGCTGGGCATGCCGGGCTTTACCGGCTATATGGGCCTCTTGGATATCGGCCAGCCCAAGGCTGGCGAAACCGTGGTGGTGGCCGCGGCCAGCGGCGCGGTCGGCGCGGTGGTGGGCCAACTGGCCAAGATCCATGGTTGCCGGGCCGTGGGCATTGCCGGCGGCGCCGACAAGTGCCGCTATGTCGTCGACACGCTGGGCTTTGACGCCTGCATCGACCACAAGGCCCCCGACATGGCCGAGCAACTGGCGCGCGCCGTGCCGCAGGGCATCGACGTGTACTTCGAAAACGTCGGCGGCGCCGTGTTCGACGCCGTGCTGCCGCTGCTCAATCCGCGCGCCCGCGTGCCGGTGTGCGGCTTGATTTCGGCCTACAACGCGACGAGCCTGCCCGACGGCCCGGACCGCCTGCCGCTGCTGATGCGCACCATCCTCACCAAGCGCATCAAGATGCAGGGCTTCATCATCTTCAATGAATACGCGCACCGCTACGGCGAATTCCGCGAGGCCATGCAGGGCCTGCTGAAAGACGGCCGCATCCAGTACCGGGAAGACGTGGTCGAGGGCCTGGAAAATGCGCCGCGCGGCCTGATGGGCCTGCTCAAGGGCGAAAACGCCGGCAAGCGCATCGTGCGCGTCGGCCCCGATGCATAGGAGCGCAACATGAATATCCTGATCGTGCTGACTTCCCACGACACGCTGGGCAACACGGGCCGCAAGACCGGCTTCTGGCTGGAAGAGTTTGCCGCGCCGTACTACGCCTTCCTGGACGCGGGCGCGACGCTGACGCTGGCTTCGCCCCAGGGCGGCCAGCCGCCGCTGGACCCCAAGAGCGACGACCCCGACGCCCAGACCGACGACACCCGCCGCTTTCGGCAGGACCCCGCCGCGCAGCAGCGCCTGGCCGCCACGCGCCGCCTGGCCGAGGTGCAGGCGGCTGACTACGACGCGGTGTTCTATCCCGGCGGCCATGGGCCGCTGTGGGACCTGGCCGAAGACCCCAAGTCCGTCTCGCTGATCGAAACCATGCTGGCGGCCGGCAAGCCCGTGGCCGCGGTGTGCCATGCGCCCGGCGTGCTGCGCCACGCCAAGACCGCCGATGGCAAGCCGCTGGTGCAGGGCCGCCAGGTCACGGGCTTTTCCAACGCGGAAGAAGCGGCGGTGCAATTGACCGACGTGGTGCCTTTCCTGGTCGAAGACCAACTGGTCGCGCTGGGCGGCTTGTACACGAAGGGGCCGGACTGGCAGCCCTATGTCGTGTCCGACGGACTCTTGATCACCGGGCAGAATCCGGCGTCGTCGGTGGGCGTGGCGCAGGCGTTGCTGGACCGCCTGAAGGCTTGATGCGCGTGCGTGCGGGCAGGTGGGTCGGATGCCTGCCAACGCGTTGCCGATGTCCGCATCGTTGTACGGATCGATGCGCCGCGCGGGCCGCGCGCTTGTGTCAGAATTGATACTTTCTGACACAAGCGCGCGGTTCCGTTGCAACCGCGCGCGCCATGCCTAATGCCTCCAGACTTGCCCCCGCAGGACGCGTCCGCGCCTGCTGCCTGTTCCGCCGGTTCGTGTGAAGCCGCGCTGTTCGCCGCGATGCAGGCTCGCGATCTTGCCACCGGCCGCCATTGCCACCGCGTCGTCGCCCTGAGCGTGGCGCTGGCCCACGCCTGCGGCTTGCCCGAAGACGAACAACAGGCCGTTGCCGTGGCCGCCCGCCTGCACGACGTGGGCAAGATCGCCACCCCCGACCGCGTGCTGTTCTCGCCCAAACGGCTGGAAAAAGAAGATTGGGAAATCATGAAGTCGCACGCCGCCGTCGGCGCCGACATCATCATGCATAGCGACATGCCGCAGCGCGAACGGATCGCGCTGGCCGTGCGCCATCACCACGAACACTTCGATGGCTCAGGCTATCCCGACGGCTTGGCCGGGCACGACATTCCGCTGCATTCGCGCATCATCTCGCTGGCCGATTCCTACGACGCGCTGGGCGACGCGCGGCCGTATCACCCGGCGCGCACGCACGCCGAGATCCTGCGCATTCTGAATGTGGAAGCCGGGGCCAAGTGCGACCCGGACCTGCTGCGCGTCTTTGAGACGATGATCCAGCACAGCCCGCTGCGCGTGCCTTGAACGAAGCGGGTGAGGCGCGCGCCGCATGGACGGCGCGCGCGAGAGATCACTTCAGCTTGTAGTGCGCGGCCACGCCGGCCAGCGCTTGCAGCGTGCGCTGCTGCCAGGCGGCGTCGTGGCCCAGTTCCTCGGCCAGGATGCGCGCGACTTCCGGCGCGGCCATCAGGGCGGCGTCGGCGTCCAGGAACAGCGCGCGGTTGCGGCGCGCCAGCACGTCCTCGGCGCTGCGCGCCAATTCGAAACGCGCCGCGAAACGCACGTGCGCTTCGGACAGGCCGCTGCTTTTCACCAGCATGCGATCCGCGCCGGGCAGGGCCTTGAGCGCAGGCAGGTCGCTGCCGTAGTAGCTGTCCGGCGTGCCGGCGTGTTCCTGCGACGGCGCCAGGCCGTTCGCGCCATGCAGCGCCAGCGACTCGGTGCGGCAGCTGGCCTGCGTCAGCAACTGGTGCTGGATGGCCGTATCCACCACGTCCTGCGCCATGCGGCGGTAGGTGGTCCACTTGCCGCCCGTGACCGTCACCAGCCCGGCCTGCGACACCAGGATGGTGTGCTCGCGCGACAGCGACTTGGTGGACGCGTCGCCGGTGGCCTTGACCAGCGGCCGCAGGCCCGCCCAGACGCTGGTGACGTCGTCGCGCGTGGGCTTGCGGCTGAGGTAGCGCGCGGCCGTCTGCAGGATGAAGTCCACGTCCTGCGCACCGGCTTCCGGGTCCAGCGGCAGGTCGTTGCGCGGTGAATCGGTGGTGCCCACGATGGTGTGGCCGTTCCAGGGCACCACGAACAGCACGCGGCCGTCGTCGGTCTTGGGAATCAGGATGGCGCGCTTGCCGGGCAGGAAGTCGTGCGGCAGCGTCAGGTGCACGCCCTGGCTGGGCGCTACCATGGTCGGCGCGTTCTTGTCTTCCATGCGGCGCACGCTGTCGACCCACACGCCGGTGGCGTTGATCACGCAGCGCGCGCGCAGCGTGAAGGTGGCTTCGCCCAGCGCGTCCTGCGCGGTCACGCCGTCGACCTTGCCGCCGGTGGTGGTCAGGCCCGTGGCCCGCACATAGTTCACCGCCGTGCCGCCCAGATCGAACAGCGTGCGCATCAGGCTGAGCGCCAGGCGCGCGTCATCGAACTGGCCGTCGTAATACAGCACGCCGCCTTTCAGGCCGCGGCCGTTGACGTTTTCGGCCAGCGTCGGCGCATTGGCCAGCGTGTCGCGGCGCGACAGCCAGCGGCTGGGCGACAGGTTCAGCTTGCCGGCCAGCATGTCGTACATCTTCAGGCCGATGCCGTAGAAGGGCTGGTCCAGCAGGTTGTAGGCCGGCACCACGAAGCCCAGCGGCCACACCAGGTGCGGCGCGTTCTGGTTGAGCAGGCCGCGTTCGTGCAGGGCCTCGCGCACCAGGCTGATGTTGCCTTGCGCCAGGTAGCGCACGCCGCCGTGGACCAGCTTGGTCGCCTTGCTGGACGTGCCCTTGGCAAAGTCGGCGGCTTCGATCAGCAGGGTGCGGTAGCCGCGGCTGGCGGCGTCGACGGCCGTGCCCAGGCCGGTGGCGCCGCCGCCGATGACGATGACGTCCCAGGCGGGCGTGTTGTCCAGTTGCGCCAGCAGGCGGTTGCGGTCGGGCGGGGTGACAGAGGCGGACGTTTGGTTCATATGCAAGGGGGCGGCTGGGCCGCTAGGTAATCAGTGCGGTGTGTCGTAGGGGCAGGGCGCCGCGTCAGGCGGCCTTGGCGGCGTTCGGCGCGGCGGCGACCTCGCAGCGCACGCCGGAATCCAGCAGCACCTGGGCCAGCGGTTCCTGCGGATGCGCGTCGGTGAAAAAGCGGTCGATCTGCGAAATGTGTGCCAGTTCCACCATGGCCTGGCGCTTGAATTTGCTGCTGTCGGCGGCCAGCCAGACCTCGCGCGATTGCTCGATGATCGTGCGCGCCACGCGCACTTCACGAAAATCGTAGTCGCGCAGCGTGCCGTCGGCCTCGATGCCGGAAATGCCGATCAGGCCGATGTCGACCTTGAACTGGCGAATGAAGTCCATGGTGGCTTCGCCGACGATGCCGCGGTCGCGCGAACGCACCACGCCGCCGGCCACGATGACCTCGCAATCGGGGTTGTCCGACAGGATGTCCGCCACGTGCAGGTTGTTGGTGATGACGCGCAGGCCGCGGTGGCGCAGCAGGGCGCGCGCGATGGCCTCGGTGGTGGTGCCGATGTTCAGGATCAGCGAACAGCCGTCGGGCACGGCGCGGGCCACGGCCTCGGCAATGCGTTGCTTGCCGGCCGCGTGCAGCCCCTGACGCTTGCGGTAGGCGATGTTCTCGATGGTCGACGCTTCGATGCGCACGCCGCCATGAAAGCGCGACAGCAGGCCGGCTTCGGACAGGATGTTGACGTCGCGCCGCACGGTCTGGAGCGTGACGTCAAAGCGTTTGGCAAGCTCTTCGATCGTGGCCGAGCCTTGGGCTCGCACCATTTCGATCAAGGCGCTTTGTCTAGGATTCAGTGTCATGTTCGCATCATAAAACAACAAAAGCGAAAAATAATGACGCACTGCAAGATTGTTTTTTGTTCGCTTCTTCGGTAAAACGCACAAAAAACGAAAGCGATCTGAAAGAAAAACCTGAAACGGCGCGTTCTTGCGCGCCGCAAGGGCCGCTGTACCCAAGTATCGATGCCCGATTGAATAATCGGGGACGTATAAGAGGCAGGAGACCAGATGCAGCTGACCCTGGACAGGATAGGTTTGCGAGCCGGCTCGCAGACGCACCTGTATCCGATGACCCTGGCCCCGGTGCCGGGCGCCATGACCGTTTTGCTGGGGGCCACCCTGGCGGGTAAGACATCGCTGATGCGCATCATGGCCGGGCTGGACCGGCCTACCGAAGGCACGGTGCTGGCCGACGGCCGCGACGTGACCGGGGTGCCGGTGCGCCAGCGCAATGTCGCCATGGTCTACCAGCAATTCATCAACTATCCGTCCATGACGGTGTTCGACAACATCGCCTCGCCGCTCAAGCTGCGCGGCGAAGCGGGCATTGCCGACAAGGTCGGCGCCATGGCGGCGCGGTTGCACATCGATCACCTGCTGGCGCGCTACCCGTCGGAACTGTCCGGCGGCCAGCAGCAGCGGGTGGCCCTGGCCCGGGCCCTGGCCAAGAACGCGCCGCTGATCCTGCTGGACGAACCCCTGGTCAACCTGGACTACAAGCTGCGCGAAGAACTGCGCGACGAGCTTTCAGCCTTGTTCGCGCAGGGCCGCTCCACCGTGGTCTACGCCACCACCGAACCGGGCGAAGCCCTGTTGCTAGGCGGTCACACCGCGGTGCTCGATGCCGGCGAACTGCTGCAATACGGCCCCACGGCCGAGGTCTTTCACCGGCCCAATTCCATCCGCGTGGCGCGCGCGTTCAGCGATCCGCCCATGAATCTGTTCGCCGCGCATCGTAACGAACAGGGCTTTGCGTTGCAGGGCGGCATCACCGTGAACCGGCATCTGCCGCCCAGCACGGGCGCCGACCTGACCGCCGGCCTGCGCGCCGGGGCGCTGGACGTGACCTCGCGCCCCGGCCACATCGGCCTGGACGGCGTGGTCAAGCTGGCCGAGATCTCCGGGTCTGACACCTTCGTGCATGCCCGCACGGCCGCCGGCGACGTGGTGGCGCAGTTGCCCGGCGTGCACCGTTACACGCTGGACCAGCCGCTGACGCTGTATTTCGACCCGGCGCAGACCTATGCCTTTGGCGCCGACGGCATCTTGCTGGCTGCGCCCGCGCGCCGCACGGTGGCAGGGGCCGACTGATGGCACAGATCGAGCTGGACCTCTCTCATTCCTACGTCGCCCACCCCCAGGCCGACGAGGACTATGCGCTGCTGCCGCTGAAATTCACCTTCCGCGACGGCGGCGCCTACGCCTTGCTGGGCCCGTCGGGCTGCGGCAAGACCACCTTGCTCAATTGCGTATCGGGCCTCTTGCGCCCATCGCACGGCCGCATCCTGTTCGACGGCCAAGACGTCACCGGCAAGACGCCGCAGGCGCGCAACATCGCCCAGGTGTTCCAGTTTCCGGTGGTGTACGACACCATGACGGTCGCCGAGAACCTGGCCTTTCCGCTGCGCAACCGCGGCGTGCCGCCCGAGCGCATCCGCGAACGCGTCGGCCGCATCGCCGAAATGCTGGAGATGTCGCACGTGCTGAATCGCCGCGCCAGCGGCCTGACCGCCGACGCCAAGCAGAAGATCTCGCTGGGCCGCGGCCTGGTGCGCAACGACGTGTCGGCCATTCTGTTCGACGAACCGCTCACCGTCATCGACCCCCAGCTCAAATGGGAACTGCGCAGAAAGCTCAAGGAAATCCACCACGAATTCAAACTCACGCTGATCTACGTGACGCATGACCAGACCGAGGCGCTGACCTTTGCCGACCAGGTGATGGTGATGGCGCGCGGCCGCGCCGTGCAGGTGGGCAGCGCCGACGACCTGTTCGAACGTCCCGCGCATACCTTCGTGGGCCACTTCATCGGTTCGCCCGGCATGAACTTCCTGCCCGCCCAGTGGCGGGACGGCGCGCTGCGGGTGGGGCAATGCCGCGTCGATGGCGTGTCCGATGCCCTGGCGGCCAAGCTGGCTCATGCCGGCCCGGTCAAGCTGGGCGTGCGCCCCGAATACCTGCGCCTGACCGACGCCCAGGCGCCCGGCGCCTTGCCGGTGCGGGTGGACCGCGTGCAGGACGTGGGCACCTACACGCTGCTGGTGGCCGACTTCGAAGGCACGCCGCTGCGGGCCCGCCTGGGCGCCGACATTGCCGCGATCGCGCCCGGCGCCACGGTGTGGCTGTCGGCCTTGAATCCGCACACGTGCTTCTACCGTGACGAGGAACTGATCCGATGAAACCGATCAATCACCGGGCCTGGTTCCTGGTTCTGCCCGTGGTGCTGTGCGTGGCGTTTTCGGCCATTCTGCCGCTGATGACCATCGTCAATTACTCGGTGCAGGACATCATTTCGCCCGAGCGCCGCGTGTTCGTCGGCACCGAATGGTTCGCCGCCGTGCTGCAGGACGAAGAGCTGCACGGCGCGCTGTTTCGCCAGATCGGCTTTTCGCTGGCCGTGCTGGCCATCGAGATCCCGCTGGGCATCCTGCTGGCGCTGTCGATGCCGGCCAGCGGCTGGCGGGCGTCGGCGGTGCTGGTCATCATTGCGCTGTCGCTGCTGATCCCGTGGAACGTGGTGGGCACCATCTGGCAGGTGTTCGGCCGCACCGACATCGGCCTGCTGGGCGCCACGCTGTCGTGGCTGGGGGTGGACTACAACTACACCGGCAACGACGTCGACGCCTGGGTCACCGTGCTGGTGATGGACGTGTGGCACTGGACGCCGCTGGTGGCGCTGCTCTGCTATGCGGGCCTGCGCGCCATTCCCGACGCCTACTACCAGGCTGCCCGCATCGACGGCGCCTCGCGCCTGGCCGTGTTCCGCTTCATCCAGCTGCCCAAGATGCGCGGCGTGCTGATGATCGCGGTGCTGCTGCGCTTCATGGACAGCTTCATGATCTACACCGAGCCCTTCGTCCTTACCGGTGGCGGCCCCGGCAACGCTACCACCTTCCTGTCGCAGTACCTGACGCAGAAGGCCGTGGGCCAGTTCGACCTGGGTCCGGCCGCGGCGTTCTCGATCATCTACTTCCTGATCATCCTGCTCTTGTGCTTCATCCTCTACAACTGGATGCAGCGCGCCGGCACCACCGGCGGCTTTGACGAGGAGCGCGCCAATGCGTGATTCATCCACCTGGTGGCGCGGCGCCTTCCTGGCGCTGTACCTGGTGTTCGCCATCCTGCCGCTGTACTGGATGCTGAACATGTCGTTCAAGACCAATACCGAAATCGTCAGCACGCTGACCCTGTGGCCGCGCGATTTCACGCTGGAACACTACCGCACGATCTTCACCGATCCCGCCTGGTATTCCGGCTACATCAATTCGCTGATCTACGTCGTCATCAACACCGTCATCTCGCTGGCCGTGGCGCTGCCCGCGGCGTATGCGTTCTCGCGCTACCGCTTCATCGGCGACAAGCACGTGTTCTTCTGGCTGTTGACCAACCGCATGACGCCGCCGGCCGTGTTCCTCTTGCCGTTCTTTCAGCTGTACAGCTCGTTCGGGCTGATGGACACCCACCTGGCCGTGGCGCTGGCGCACCTGGTGTTCAACGTGCCGCTGGCCGTGTGGATCCTGGAAGGCTTCATGTCCGGCGTGCCGCGCGAGATCGACGAAACCGCGTATGTCGACGGCTACTCGTTCCCGCGCTTCTTCCTGACCATCTTCCTGCCGCTGATCAAGTCCGGCGTCGGCGTGGCGGCGTTCTTCTGCTTCATGTTCAGCTGGGTCGAACTGCTGCTGGCCCGCACGCTCACGTCCGTCAACGCCAAGCCCATCGTCGCCACCATGACCCGAACCGTCTCGGCATCAGGCATGGACTGGGGCGTGCTGGCGGCGGCCGGCGTGCTGACCATCGTGCCCGGCGGCATCGTCATCTGGTTCGTGCGGCACTACATCGCGAAGGGCTTCGCGATGGGTCGGGTCTAGGGTCAACAGGCGAGTCAACGGGCCATGGGGCAGGGAGCACACATGTTCAGCTGGATGGTATGGACGACCCCGGTCGCCGTGTTCTTCTCATGCATCGTCCTGATGCTGGTCGGCATGACTGTCTGGGAACTGAAATCGCCCACGGTCGAGCGCAAGGGCTTTCTGCCCCTGCGCACCACGCGGGGCGACCGCCTGTTCATCGGCTTGATGGCCGCGGCCTGGCTCAACCTGGCGTTCCTGGGTTTCGGCCAGAAGGCGGTGGAATGGTTTTCGCTGGATGAGCCGCCTTCGGTGTGGATCAGCTTCGTGCTGTCCATGCTGCTCTTGGCGTTCATCATGAGAAAAGGCTGAACGGGGCAACAGAACCCCACGCGACATCAGCGGTTTGGAAGGACTATCGGCCAGCGTCTTCCCCGGCCAGCGGTCCGCAGCACGATACGGGAAGACTTATCGAGGAGACAGGTCATGAAATTGCGCATGCACGCCATGGCGGCCGCCATCGCCCTGATCGGTACGTCAGGAGCCTGGGCCGGCGAGCCGGAAGCGAAAAAGTGGGTCGATTCGGAATTCCAGCCGTCGTCCCTGTCCAAAGACCAGCAGATGGCCGAGATGAAGTGGTTCATCGACGCCGCCGCCAAACTCAAGGCCAAGGGCGTCACCGAAATCAACGTGGTGTCCGAAACCATCACCACGCATGAATATGAATCCAAGACCCTGGCAAAGGCCTTCACGGAAATCACCGGCATCAAGGTCAACCACGACCTGATCCAGGAAGGCGACGTGGTCGAGAAGCTGCAGACGTCGATGCAGTCCGGCAAATCCATCTACGACGGCTGGATCTCCGATTCCGACCTGATCGGCACCCACTACCGCTACGGCGCCATCCTGCCGCTGTCCGACTACATGGCTGGCGCCGGCAAGGAATGGACCAACCCGGGCCTGGACCTGAAGGACTTCATCGGCACCAAGTTCACCACCGCGCCCGACGGCAAGCTTTACCAGTTGCCCGACCAGCAATTCGCCAACGTCTACTGGTTCCGCGCCGACTGGTTCGCCCGGCAGGACCTGAAAGACAAGTTCAAGGCCAAATACGGCTACGACCTGGGCGTGCCCACCAACTGGTCCGCCTACGAAGACATCGCCGATTTCTTTTCGAACGACGTCAAGGAAATCGACGGCAAGAAGGTCTATGGCCACATGGACTACGGCAAGAAAGACCCGTCGCTGGGCTGGCGCTTCACCGACGCGTGGCTGTCCATGGCCGGCGCCGCCGACAAGGGCCTGCCCAACGGCCTGCCGGTGGACGAATGGGGCATCCGCGTCGCCGACGACAAGTGCACCCCCGTGGGCGCCTCGGTCGCGCGCGGCGGCGCCACCAACAGTCCGGCCGCCGTCTATGCGCTGACCAAGTACGTCGACTGGATGAAGAAGTACGCGCCGCAGCAGGCCATGGGCATGACTTTCTCGGAATCCGGCCCGGTGCCCGCGCAAGGCCAGATCGCCCAGCAGATCTTCTGGTATACGGCCTTTACCGCCGACATGACCAAGAAGGGCCTGCCGGTCGTCAACGAAGACGGCACCCCCAAGTGGCGCATGGCCCCGTCGCCCTACGGCCCGTACTGGAAGGACGGCATGCAGAACGGCTACCAGGACGTCGGCTCGTGGACCTTCTTCAAGTCCACCAACCCCGACAAGATGGCCGCCGCCTGGCTGTACGCCCAGTTCGTCACGTCCAAGTCGGTCTCGCTCAAGAAGTCCATCACCGGCCTGACCTTCATTCGCGACAGCGACATCCACAGCGACTACTTCACCAAGAACGCGGCCAACTACGGCGGCCTGATCGAGTTCTACCGCAGCCCGGCACGCGTGGCCTGGACCCCCACCGGCAACAACGTGCCCGACTACCCCAAGCTGGCCCAGCTGTGGTGGAAGAACGTCGCCACCGCCGTCACCGGCGAAAAGACCCCGCAGGCCGCCATGGACAACCTGGCCAATGAAATGGACCAGGTCATGGCGCGGCTGGAACGCGCCGGCATGGCCCAATGCGCGCCCAAGCTGAACGCCAAGGGCGATCCGAACAAGTGGCTGTCGGATCAACACGCGCCGTGGAAGAAGCTGGCCAATGAAAAGCCCAAGGGCGAGACGGTTGCTTATGAGAAGCTGCTGGAAGCCTGGAAGGAGGGCAAGGTGCGGTAAGCGCATCGACGCCTGAGTTTTTTCATCCCGCGCCACGGCTTGGTCCGTGGCGCTTTTCTGTGGATGTCAAAAACGTAATCTCCCTATTCGCTTTCTGTCTGCATCACCTTCCTAGAATGAATTCCGTGCAGTACCCAACGTGATTTCTAGGAGTGTGAAGCATGCAGATTCTTCGTAAAACCGCATTGGCCCTGGCCCTGGCGGCGGGTGTTTCGGGCGCCGCGCTGGCGCAGCCGGTGGCATCGGCCGGCGCGCCGGCCACGGCGTTGACCAGCCCGTACGGCCAGTCATTGACCCGCGCCGAAGTGCTGGCCGATCTGGCACTGTGGAAGCGGGCCGGGGTGGACCGGTTCTGGCGCGGCGAGGCCACGCCGGATATCTACAGCCCGGAATACAAGGCCGCGTTCTCGGAGTATGTGCGGCTGCGCACGGGGCCGGATTACCAGGCCGAGGTGCAGCGCCAGACCGACGCGCGCCGCTAGAGGCGAGAGGGCCTGGACGTGAGCCACATCATGCTCACCGGCATGCCCGCGTCCGGCGACAGGTTGCAGTTCGCGGACCTGGAGCTGGACCTGCTGCGCTTTCGGGCGTGGCGCGACGGCCAGGCGCTGCTGTTGACGCCCAAGGAATTCGGGCTGCTGGCCTCGCTGATGGGCAGCCCGGGCGCGGTGTTCACCAGCTGGCAATTGGCCGCGCTGGTCTGGAAGACCAAGGCCGATATCCATGGGCCGCAACACATCAAGTGTCAGGCGGTCGCCATCGCCATGCGCCGCCTGCGCAAGAAGGTCGATGGCGGTTGCCGGCCGCGGCTGTTGCACGTGATACGCGGCGGCAGCTTCATGCTGGCGGCCGGGCCGCTGTGACCGCCACGGGATCAGGGCGCAGGCTGTCGGTCGCTTGCCCCGGAATCCCTGCGGTATGCTGTGCGCTTTTCCCGCCTGCCGCCGCGGCCATCTGCTCCATGTTCAAGCGCACGCCTGCCACCACCGCCGCCGTTGTCGAAGGCCGCATCGAGCAGATGCGTGTCGCCGTGCCGCTTGTCCGAGGCAACGTCCATATCGTGGTGAATGGGGGGTCGGTGTTTGGCGCCTTCGAGAACGCCGCCGACATCCGTACGTTGCAAGGCCTGCAGCAGCAAGGCGTGCCCGTGCGGGTAGGCATACTGGAAGGCCCGCAGTCGCTGCGGCACTTTTCATGGCTATCCGCCGCGCAAGGCCCCGGTATCCCGCCGCGCTACTACGTGGACCAACGGCGGCGCGCCTGGCGCAGCATCGGCATCAGCACCGCGCTGGCCGCCGCGATGGTCGCGGGCTGCTTCCTGCTGGACCTGGGGTCGTTCGTGCAGGTGCTGCTGCTGGTGGTGGCGCTGACGGTGACGCTGTTCGCGCTGATCCTGGCGGGCAGTTCCCTGTATGGCTTGTGGCACAACCGCCTGCACCGGCCGGCCATCTTGCAGAGTGAGGCGTGGTATCGCCAGCAGCAGGGCAGACCGGTCTCACGGGGCGCCGATGCGACCGCCGCCGCGTCGGCGTCGCAGGCAGACAAGCAGCGGCTTGTCGAACCGCAGATCAGTGAACGACTCATCGCCGATGCATCGCCCGAAATCCTCCATGTCCACGGCGTGTTGACGTCGTTGACCCACGAGGCCCGTCCGGGCACGCGGCACCGCCCCAGTTCTGGCGTCTACCGCTTTCAGGTCGGCCGTCAGCCCTACGCCTTGCACGTCGGCGAAGACCTGGGCAACGTCCAGCCTTTCCTGGCCGAGGGCGACCGGGTCGAATTGGCTGCCTATGCCGGCGAGATTCCCGGCGCCGGTCCGCATCGGCTGGTCTACGGCCTGCGCAATCGGGAAGACGACCGCGTGTATGTCTGTCATCGGCACTTTCGCGGCGCCCATGCCCGGATCGGGCCGGTCGGCGTCGGCCTCGGTCAGCGCGTGCCGATGCTGGCGCTGCTGGGCAGCCTGCTGCTGACGACCTGGCTGGTGGTCTTGGGTTTCCTGTATTTCGGCGGATCGCCACAAGAGCGCACCGACCTGCCGGAATTGGCGGTATTCCTGTTTGCCATGCTGCTGTTCGTGTGGGCCTGCTTCGCCGTGCCGCTGCTGTATCTGGACACGCGCTGGCGCCTGGGGCGGCCAACGCGGCGGCAGCGGATTCTGGAACGCATCTATCGCGCGCTGGACCTGGGCACGCCGTTCGCGCCCAAGGTCCGCATCGAAGAGGTTTAATGACGTGTCACCGTCGTGTCAGCACGGGACGCAAGGCAGCGGATATAGTCTGGGCGGTTCCATTCACAGCGCAGGTGCTTGCATGAAGAGTCACTACCCCACGTTTCGCGTCGGTGCGGCGCCGGGTCTGGTACACAAGCTGGGCGGTTTGCCGTGGGGCCTGCCCATCGCGCATTGGCCGATATGCCGGGAATGCGGCCGGGCCATGAGCTTTCTGGCGCAAGTGCCGGGGCAATCGACCGAGGCCAATGCGCCTGACCTGGATATCCCCGCGGGCGAAGTCCTGTTCGCCTTCAAGTGCGAATGGGACAGCATTTGCAGCTTCTGGGAAAGCGACGGCGGCGCCAATGCCGTCTTCAGCCTGCCGCGCGCCGCGCTGGGCGATGCGCCCACGGCCCCGCCCGAACACGCCGAAGATGGCTTGCCTGAACTGATCCCGGAATTGGGCATTGCCAGCTGGCGCATCGACGACGATGGCGCCCCGCCCGAACTGGAAGCGGATTTCTACGACTACGGTCGCCACGATGACCTGCCCGACGACATCGCGCATCCCCATGACTGGGCCACCGAGTGGCGCACCAAGTACAACGGCGTGCCGTACTGGACCGCCAACGGCGCGCAGGGCGTGCCGCCAGGACGCCTGCTGTTGCAGATCGACAATTGCGTGCCGATGCAAGACGGCGGTTACCAGGAAGTCGCCAACTTCTGCTCGGATGGCACGGCCTTTGTTTTCGTCGACGCGTCGCAGACGCCGCCCGCGTATGCGCTGCTGATCAATCGTTGAGGATCGGGCAGGCGTCGCTGCCACGCCCCGATTTCCCGGAACCTGACCATGTCCCACCCCGCTGCCGATGACGTGATTGCGCTGTATCAGGACCATGCCGCCGCATTCGAGAAACTGCGCCGCGCGCATGCCTTGATCGAGCGGGCCTGGCTGGCGGACTTTCTTGGCCTGATGCCGGCGGGCGAGGTGCCACGAGTGCTGGACCTGGGTTGCGGTGCCGGCACCCCGATCGCGCGGCACCTGATCGAGCAGGGCTGCCATATCACGGGGGTGGATACGTCACAGCCGCTGCTGGATATTGCTCAGGCGTCGTTTCCCGAGCACCGCTGGATTGCGGCCGACATGCGGCAGTTTTCGAGTCCTGACACGTTCCAGGGCGTGATTGCCTGGCACAGCTTTTTCCATCTGGCCCCCGACGATCAGCGGCCGATGTTCGCCCGGTTTCGCCGCCTGGCCGCACCGGGCGCGGCCTTGATGTTCACCAGCGGCCCGGCGCAGGGGCATGCCATCGGCCAGTTCGAAGGCCGGCCGCTCTACCATGGCAGCCTGGACCCGGCCGAATATCGCCAACTGCTGGCGGACAACGGCTTTGATGTCGTGCGGCACGTGGCGAACGATCCGACCTGTGGCGGCGCGACGATCTGGCTGGCGCGGCGGGTTGATCGCCTCGGATAGGAGCAACCCGATGACGGATGCGCCTTTGTTGGACCCGGTGCTATTGCGCCGCCTGCTGCGCGCCAAAGACCGGATGGACGCGGCGTCGCACCAGGCCTGGCCCATCAGCCGGCTGGCCGAGGTCAGCGGCGTGTCAGACGCCTATTTCGCCCGTTCCTTCAAGCGCGCCTTCGGCCTGCCGCCGCACCGCTACCTGCTGACGCGCCGCATCGAGCAGGCCACCGCCTTGCTGCGCGACACCGACCTGCCGATTACCGACATCGCGTTCGCCACCGGTTGGGAAAGCCTGGGCACATTTGGCCGCATTTTCCGCGACGTAACCGGCCGCACCCCCAGCGACCTGCGCGCCGAGGTCCGGGCCGGCATGGCCGGGCTGGACCAGGTTCCCGCGTGCGTCGTGAAGGCGGTGCTGCGTCCCGATCTCACCATGGCAGTTTTGGAGAAGCGCCGCCGCCTGGCCAGCAATACAGTGCGGTCTTTACCCAAGGAGCAATCATGAGCGAAGGCATCAATACTGCAGGCATTTACGTCGACGACCAGGACGAAGCGCTGAAATTCTATGTCGAGAAGCTGGGGTTTCGCGTCCACACCGACGTGCGTAACGGCCCGTACCGCTGGCTGACCGTCCAGCACCCGGACCAGCCGTCGTTTCAACTGGGCCTGCTGCGTCCGGGCCCGCCCGTTCACGACGAGGCCACCGCGCAAACCCTGCGCGCCATGGTCGCCAAAGGCGCCATGCCCACACTGGTGCTGTCGGTGGCCGATTGCCGAGCCAGCTATGCCAGGTACAAGGCGTTGGGAGTGGAGTTCACCGAGGAACCGACAGAGCGATATGGCAGCGTGGATGCTGGGTTTCGGGACCCGGCAGGCAATGGCTGGAAGATGATCCAGGCCCGGGGGTAGCGTCCACGCGCGCCGCCCCTAGAACCGGTGCCGAATGCCCATGTTCACCTCGGTGGCCTTGGCGTTGTCCAGGAACGCCCAGTTGGTCGTGTACGATGCCACCGCATACAGATCCGTGCGCTTGGACAGGTTGTAGTTGTAGCCCAGGCTGTACGTATTGCTGGCCGAATCCCCGCCGGTCAGCTGCCTGCTGTTGGCATCGGCCCGCTGCCACGACGCGAATGCGCCGCCGGATTTGCCCACGGGCGCGGCCACGGCCAGCATGTAGGAATTGGACCGGAAGCCCTTGGCGAATGCGTACGACGGCGTGCCGGTGAATGCGCCGATGCTGCCGCCGTTGGGCAGGCTCTTGCCGGCGAACCAGCCGTCGGTGATGCGGTTGTAGGCCAGCGCTACTTTGAAGGCCTCGAAGTCGTACGAGCCGCCGACGATGTACGAGCGCGGCGTGGCGTCGATCTGCCCTGGCGGCAGCTTATTGGACGCGTTGAGCTGGTCGTAGGTGGCAAAGCCCATGAGCGGGCCGTTGTCGTAGCGCAGCCCGGCGGTGATGGCGCGGGTGTTGTCGGCGGTGGCGAAGCCGGTCTGCGCGGTGCGGCGGTCGTCGGCGTTGAAGGCGTAGCCGACCGCGGCCTTGAAGCCGCCCAGGGACGGGGTTTCATAGACGACCAGGTTGTCGTAGCGCACGTAGTAGGCCGAGCTGAAGCCCAGGCCGGCGCCGGTGCTGAGCTGGTTGAAGCCGCCGCCGAACGACGACCCGAACATGCCCGAGAAGTAGCGCGCGGCCACGTTGTACTGGCGGCCCAGGCGGATTTCACCCCATTCGGCGCTGCCCAGGCCGACCGTGGCTTCGCGGCCGAACAGGCGATTGCTCTGCAGCGAACTGCCGTTGCGGCTGTCAAAGCCCGATTCCAGCTGGAACACGGCGTACAGGCCGTCGCCCAGGTCTTCCTTGCCGCGCAGGCCCCAGCGCGAGCCGGCGGTGGTGCCGGTGGTGGACCCGATGCGGCTGTTGTCGATGCGGGTGCGGCGGCCGGTGGCGGGGTCGGTGTAGGTGCCGTCGACGTTGGCGTAGCCGATGCCGGTGTCGATCAGACCGTACAGCGTGACCGACGATTGCGCGGACGCCGCGCCGGACAGGGCCGTGGCGGCCGCGGCGAAAAAGAGTTTTTTCATGAAGAGCTCCGGAGGCGGAAAGCAGGAAAAAAGCGGATGCGCCACGCAGACGGAAGGCTTGACGTCCTGCCGCGCGGCGAATCAAAGTCTGACCACCGCGGACCGACAGTTCGCGAACATTAAAATGACAATTCCGATCGCGGCCCGTCTCACAGCGGGTCATGGTTTTCTGCCAGATCCTTCACCCCGACTCGTTGTCCCTATGCCTGCCGCAGCCGCTTTTGTTAATTCCCTTCGCCTCTGTCTGGCCCTGCTGCTGGCATCCGCCGGCACGGTCCAGGCCGCGGGCTTCCAGCGCCTGAACCTGCCCATGGACATGAACGGCCCGGCCTTGCAGGGCGGCATCTGGTATCCCTGCGCGGCGCCGGCAGGCCAGGTCAAGATCGGCCGCGTCGAGATGGCGGCCACGCCGGACTGCCCGATGACCGAGGGCGCCAGGCCGCTGATCGTGATGTCGCACGGGTCGGCCGGATCATTCCTGGGCCATCACGACACCGCGGTGGCGCTGGCGGACGCGGGCTTCGTGGTGGCGGCCATCAATCATGTGGGCGACAACGCGCTGGACAAGTCGCGACAGGGATATCTGTCGATCTTCTCGACCCGCCCGCGCGAAATGCGGCGGCTGATCGACTACCTGACCGGCACCTGGCCTGGCAAGGCGCAACTGGATGGCCGGGTGGGGTTCTTCGGGTTCTCGCGGGGCGGCTATACCGGTCTGGTGCTGGCGGGGGCCGTGCCCGATTTCAAGCAGGGGCTGAGTCTCTGCGCGGGCGAATCGGGGCTGCCGATGTGCCGTGACATCCGCGACGGCAAGATTGCCGCGCAGCCGTATGTGCGTGATGAACGGATCCGCGCGGCGGTCATCGCCGACCCCCTCAATGCGTTCACGGCGGACACGCTCAATGCCGTCTCGATACCGGTGCAGCTATGGGCGTCGGCGCAAGGTGGCGATGGGGTTACACCGGCCAGCGTGGATGCCGTGCGCGCGGGCTTGCCGCAGGCCGAGTTTCACCGGGTCGACGGCGCGGGGCATTTCGCTTTCCTGGCGCCTTGCGCGGCCGGGCAGGCCGAGGCCATGCCCGCGATCTGCGCCGATGCGCCCGGGTTCGACCGGGCGGCATGGCATCGTGAATTCAACGCGAAGGTGATCGCGTTCTTTCAGTCGGCACTGCGCTGACGCGAAGCGCGTCAGCGCGCCGGCCCCTGGCGGCGAGCCTGCTGCGCTGCCCGCTGCCGGGCCGCGGCGCGCGGGCCGTCGCGCTGGGTGACGTAATTGCGGTAGTGCTGGAAATCCTTGCCGGCCAGCGCCAGGTACAGGCCGGTTGCGACCATGAAGCTGCTGAACACATAGACCTTCAGCCAATAGCCGATGGGCAAGTCGAGCAGCGAGATGCCCAGGTACATGTTCATGATGCCAAAGCCAAGCAGCACCATCATCAGCAGCCAACGCGCCCATTCGCTACCGCGGTACAGCCAGATCAGCAAGGCCGCCGGCACGATCATCTTCTGCAAGACCGAGAAATCGCCCTGCAGCAAGGGCAGGATCTGGTAGCTGGACGAGGCAAGGGTGCCGCCCAGCGCGATGAACCAGAAGCGCTGGCTGGTGGGGGCGCGGCGCCGGGGCGCAGGGCGGGATTCGCTATCGTTCTGAAGCATCGGGTCTCCTTGGCGAAGCGGCCAGTGTAGCGTGCGTGGCGTGCATGGCACGGGTAGACTGACACCTGGCTTTTTTCCGGAGCGCCGCCTTGGCTACCTCGTTGCGCAGATACACCGAGCTTCCCTATCTGATCGATTTCCTCATGTCCGGCGAACTGGCGCTGCTGAACCCGAAGGCGTGGGACGATCGCAACGATTCGTTCTACATCGAGGAATATGCCCGGGCCAAGCGCTTGCAGGGCATCTACGCCTTGTGCCTGGCCGAGGCGTCCGAAACCTACCATCACTGGCGCGTGTTCTCGCACGGCAGCGGTGGGGTCTGCATCGAATTCGACAAGGAAAAACTGGTGGCGCAGGTGGCCGGCGTGCCCGATATGCGCGCCGAGGCCGTGCAGTACCGCACCATCAAGTCGCTGCGCGAGCAGCCGCCGGCCGATGCCGACCTGCCGTTCCTCAAGCGCCACGCCTTTCGCGACGAAAAGGAATTCCGCCTGTTCGTGTGCCGCAGGACGCGCGATACGCCGGTGCTGCGAGTGCCGGTCGAACTGGCGGCCATCAAGCGCGTCACCCTCAGCCCATGGCTGCCGGCCACGGTGTGCGACCAGGTCAAGAAGGTGCTCAAGGCCATCAAGGGCTGCGAGAAGCTGCGCGTGTTCCGGTCCACGCTGGTGGACAACGAAGACTGGAAGAAATTCGCCAGTGCGGGCCGCAAGGAGCCGTTATGACGCAAAAGCGGGCTGATGGCGTGATGTCGCCTCTTGAAATCGTGGAGGCATTCCAGCAACGGGGCTGGCAGAACAACGACCCCATGGGCCAGGTGCTGCGGCTGCGGCAGGAAGACTCCCGGGCTCTGGGCGAGCTGGTCCGATTGTTCCTGGACCGCGGCCTGGAACACGCCACCTTCATCGACGCTGCCCTGGACCTGATGGACGACGCCACGCACGCCGAAGTGCTGCGCCAGGCCTGGCAGCGGTCCCGGCGTGGCGAGACAGGCAGCGGCTTGTCCGAAGTGCTGGACTGCGCCGCGGCGCAATGGCCCGAGGTCTTCGCCGACGATTGGGATCATCTGCTCGCGGCCGCGCACCAGGGGCAGGGCGGCCCGCGCTTTGGCGTGGACCTGGCCTGGCGTGCGTTGGACGCCGACACGGCTCGCGCGTGGCTGGCGGATGTCGGCCCGCAGGCCGAAGATGGGTCGTTGGAATACCTGAAGGCCCGCGCCGTGCTGCATTCGCGCCATCCGGATCTGGTGTTGGAAGTCTGGCGGCGCGTGTTCGTGCCGCAAGATGCGTCCAGCGGCATCTATTGGCTGATGGCGGTGGGCTATGCCGATGACAACGGGCAGGCCCGGGCGCTGCACGGTGAACAGCCGCTGCACATTCGTTTCAGCGCGGTCCAGCGCACATTGATGACGACTTCTCAGCCGGCCTGGCGGCGGGATATCCAGCGCCTGCATCCGACGTGGGGGGCCGTGAACGCTGCGCCGCCCGTCGCGGTTGCCCCGTCAGCCGCCGCGTCAGTTGCCGGGAAGGCGCCACAGGCCGATGCGCCCGCGGTCGCCGCCGGCCGCATGGGCGGCACCCTGACCGCCACTTGTGGCCTGTGCCACGGCCCGCTGCACCGCCTGCTGGCCTTGCCGCAACCGGCGCAAGCCGGCATCGATTGCGCGACGCCGCTGGAATTCGCCACCTGCCTGGCGTGCCAAGGCTGGGAGGCGGATGCCGAAGTGCTGTTCTTTCAGCACGACGGCCAGGGCGCGCCGCAGGCGCATCCATCGCAGCGCCGGGACGACCCGCTTGTCCCCGAGTTTCCCACCGGGCCGTTGCTGCAAGCCGACGTGACGCTGTTCCAGGCGCCCAAGCGCTGGACCTGGCAGGACTGGGGCGATTCCAACGGCCGCCAGAACCTGAGCCGCGTGGGCGGCCCGCCCAGCTGGGTGCAGCAGGGCGAATACCCGCCGTGTCCCGATTGCGACACCCGCATGGCGTTTGCAATGCAGCTGGATTCCGACCTGCCGCAGGAAGGCGGCGGCGAATGGTCGTGGGGCAGCGGCGGCTGCAACTACACCTTCTGGTGCGCGGATTGCCGCGTCAGCGGGCATCTTTGGCAGTGCACCTGAGCGGGCGCTGGGCGGCCCGGTAACAACGTTGCCGCCAGACGCCTCTGCCTGACCCTTTGTCAGCCCAGGCTGCGCAGCGCGGCGCGCACCAGCGAGTTGTGCACGCCGCCGCCCGCCATGACGCCCGAGGCGCTGGCAAGCGTGGCATTGGCCATCGGCAACGTGGCGTCGCCCGCCGCGAACACGCCCGGCACCGTGGTCTGCTTGAAGTCATCGACCCGCAGGTAAGGCCCCATGGGTCCTTCATCAAAGGCGCAGCCCAGCTGCATGGCCAGCGGGCTGGCCATGTGGACGCGCGCGGCCACGAAAATCGCATTGATCAGCAGGCGGCGGCCATCGGCCAGCTGCACCGCGTCGATCTGCGGCGCCTGGCCCAGCAGGCCCACCACGGGCGTGCGTTCGATACGCACGCCGCGCGCCGCCAGCAGCGCCGCCTGTTCGGCGTCGGGTTCGAATTCGCCTTGCGTGAAATACGTGGTGGGCCCCCAGTCGGGCAGCAGCGCGGCCTGATGGGCCGACAGCGGATGCGCCGCCAGCACGCCCAGCGGGCGGTCAGCCACTTCGTAGCCATGGCAGTAGGGGCAATGCAGCACCGTCTGGCCCCAACGTTCCTGCAGGCCGGGCAGGGCCGGCAGTTCGTCTCGCATGCCGGTCGCCAGGACCAGGCGGGACGCGTGCAGCACGCGGCCATCGTCCATCGTGACCAGGAAGCGCCCGGCCGATTCTTCGGCGCGGGTGGCGGTGCCATCGACGAAATCCACCGTGCCGTAGGCGGCCAGTTGTTGGCGGCCGATGCGCACGATCTCGGTAGGCGATTTGCCGTCCAGGCCCAGGAAGCCATGCGAGTGCGCGGCGTAGCGGTTGCGGGGCAAGCCGGCATCCACCAGGGCGATGCGGCGGCGGGCGCGGGCCAGTTGCATGGCGGCGGACAGGCCGGCGAAGCTGCCGCCGACGATGACGGCGTCGTAGCGGGGGGGCTGTATTTCCAGTTGCATGGCTTTCTCGATACTTTAAAAGTTGCATGATACGGCGGACTTTGCTTTTCACGCAACTTATAATGTTTCGATCAAAGACCCAGGAAACTTTCCCGATGCGCAGCGACAACCGCCTGTCACGCATGCTGCACGTGCTGATCCACATGGCCGAGCACGATGCGCCGCTGACCTCCGAGACCATCGGCAAGATGCTCAGCACCAACCCCGTGGTGGTGCGCAGGATGATGTCCGGCCTGCGCGAGCACGGCTACGTGCAGTCCGAAAAAGGCCATGGCGGCGGCTGGGTGCTGACGCGCAAGCTGGCCGACCTGACGCTGCTGGACGTCTACCAGGCGCTGGGCGAGCCGCCCATCTTCGCGTTGGGGCTGGCCGACAGCGAACCCGAATGCCTGGTCGAGCAGGCGGTGAACGCCGGGCTGGAAGGCGCGCTGGTCGAATCGCGCCGCCTGCTCCTGGAACGTTTTGCGACGATCAGCATCGATCAGCTGGCGCGCGACTTCCAGGAACGCCTGAAGCAGCACCCGGAATGCGACCGGCGTCCGCCCGGCCATCATCCGGACGGCAAGCGGCACTGCAGCTAGGGCGCGATCAACCCCCGCACCACATCGGCCAGCGTCACCTGGCCCCTCAAGATGCTGTCGCGCGGGCCTTCGAAGTCGATCCAGCCTTCGTTGAAGCCATCGAGCATCTGAATGCGCGGCATCGGCTCTTTCATGCCCTGGGCGGTGAACAGGGCGCCCCAGGTTTCACGCGGCACGGCCTGCACCGACACGGGCGTGCCCAGTGCGTCGGCAAAGGCGCGGCCGGCATCGTTCGGGCTGATGCGCTGCGGGCCTTCCAGTTCGACTACGCGCAGGCCCGTCCAGGTGTCTTGCAGCAACTGCGCGGCGATGCGGCCGACGTCGGCGGTCGCCACCATCGGAATGGCGCGGTCCAGCGGTTGCAGGAAGGATGCGATCAGGCCGTCATCGCGCGCCGACGCCACGTCCCACGCGAAGTTCTCCATGAACCAGCCCGGCCGCAGGAAGGTCATGGGCACGGGCAGGCGTCGCAGCGCCTGTTCCATCAGCGTGCGCTGGGTCAGCAGATTCTGCTGCGTCGATTGCGCGCCGATGGTCGACAGGCACACGACCTGGCGCGGCTGCCCCAGGGCGATGGCCGAGGCCACCGCGTCGATGGCGGCGCGCGCTTCGGGAAAGCCGGGCGCGGGGTCGAATTGGGGCGGCGGCAGGATGAACGCGCCGTCCACGTTTTCGAAGGCGCGGGCCAAAGCCGCGGCGTCGGTCATGTCGGCGATGGCGATGTCGCAGCCGCGGGCGGCCCAGGCGGCGGCGTTGGCAGGGTTGCGCAGCACGGCGCGCACGGGCAGGCCTGCTTGCAGCAGGGTCTCGGCGACCGCGCCGCCGACCTTGCCGCTGATTCCGGTAATGGCATACATGAGGGGTTCTCCAGACACTGGCGCGATGCGGATCGATCACGCCGGGGCAAATCGTAGTGCTCGGCCTTTGTTGAGAGAATGGCAATTCAGTCATAACATTCATGACTTCAGATCAGGAGTCTCGAACATGGCGCTGGATGGCCGGGTATTGGCAAACATCGGAGTGCTGACCGCCGTGGTGGAAAGCGGCAGCTTTGCGCGCGCGGCCGAGGCGCTGGGCATCACCGCGTCCGGGGTCAGCCGGGCGGTGGGGCGGCTGGAGGCCGGCGTGGGCGTGCGCCTGCTGGATCGCACCACCCGGGCCGTGGCGTTGACGGACGAGGGCCGCCGGCTGTACGAGCAGATCAATCCGCTGGTGGCGGGCATCGGCGAGGCCATCGCTACCGCCGGCGGTGCCTCGGCGGCGGTCAAGGGGCGCTTGCGCGTCAATGTAGACGCGTTCTTTGCCCGCCTGATCCTGGCGCCGCACCTGGCGCGCTTCCTGGAACGCCACCCGGACCTGACGCTGGACCTGGCCACGCGCGAACAACTGGGCGACCTGGTGTCCGACGGTTTCGACATCGCGGTGCGCTTCGGCGAACCGCCGTCGTCATCGCTGGTGTCCCGCAAGCTGCTCGATACGCGTTCGGTGACGGTGGCGGCGCCGTCGTACTTGCGCAAGCATGGCGTGCCCACGACGCCGGCCGACCTGGCGCGCCACGCCTGCATCCAGATGCGCAGCACCATGACCGGCCAACTGCTGGAATGGAACTACCGCAAAAAAGGCCGGACCACGCGCGTGGAAACGTCGGGGCCGCTGCACCTGACCGACGGCTGGACGATGCTGGGCGCCTGCCTGGGCGGCGCGGGCATCGCCCGTTTCAAGGCCAGTGGCGTCCAGGACCTGATTCGCCAGGGCAAGCTGGTCGAGCTGCTGCCCGACTACATCGGCGACCGCTATGCGCTGTACGCACTGTATCCGTCGCGCCATTTGCCGGCGGCCAAGGTGCGCGCTTTCATCGATTTCGTCAGCAGCATCCTGGACGATCCGGCGGGCTAGCAGGGGTGAGGGGCGGGCCGTCTGAAGCAGGGGGTAGCAGCGGGCGCAAATAGCCGCCGCCGGTGTATTCTCGCAATCGTGCCGCGCCCACATCCCGGGCGGTCGGCCCGCGCAAGAAAACACGGGCGGCGCTCACCCGCGCCAGTCCGGAACGGCCCGCACAGGAGACAACCATGCTATTGACCGAAGAACAGCTCAGCGTCCAGGACATGGCGCGCCGTTTCGCCCAGGAACGCCTGGCGCCCCAGTCCGAACGCTGGGACCGCGACCACCATTATCCGGCTGACGCCATTGCCGAGATGGCCCAGCTGGGTTTCTTCGGCATGCTGGTGCCCGAGGAATGGGACGGCAACGCCAGCGGCTATCTGTCGTACGCGGTGGCGCTGGAGGAAATCGCGGCCGGTAACGGCGCCTGCTCCACGATCATGAGCGTGCACAATTCAGTGGCCTGCATGCCGATCCTGAAGTACGGCACCGACGCGCAGAAAGACCAGTTCCTGCGGCCCCTGGCCACCGGCCAGCACATCGGCGGCTTTGCGCTGACCGAGCCGCAGGCCGGCTCGGATGCCAGCAGCCTGCGCACGCGCGCGGTGCGCGACGGCGATCATTACGTCATTAACGGCGCCAAGCAATTCATCACCTCGGGCCGCACGGGCCAGACCGTGATCGTGTTCGCCGTGACCGACCCGCAGGCTGGCAAGCGCGGCATTTCGGCGTTCATCGTGCCCACCGATACGCCGGGCTACCAGGTGGTGCGGGTGGAAGACAAGCTGGGCCAGCATCTGTCGGACACCTGCCAGATTGCGTTTGAAGACATGCGCATTCCGGCCGCGTGGCGCCTGGGCGACGAGGGCGAGGGCTACAAGATCGCGCTGTCGAACCTGGAGGGCGGCCGCATCGGCATCGCCTCGCAATCGGTGGGCATGGCGCGCGCGGCGTTCGAATGCGCGCGCGACTACGCCCGCGATCGCCAGGCGTTCGGCAAGCCCATCATGGAGCACCAGGCGGTGTCGTTCCGCCTGGCCGACATGGCCACGCAGATTCACGCGGCCCGCCAGATGGTGCTGCACGCCGCGGCGCTGCGCGAGGCCGGTCGGCCGGCGCTGACCGAAGCGTCGATGGCCAAGCTGTTTGCATCGGAAATGGCCGAAAAAGTGTGTTCGGCCGCGATCCAGACGCTAGGCGGCTATGGCTACCTGGCCGACTTTCCGGTGGAACGCATCTACCGTGATGTGCGGGTGTGCCAGATCTATGAGGGCACCAGCGACATCCAGCGCCTGGTGATCGCGCGAGCCTTGTAGAGGGTCAATCCAGCAAGGCTTGCACCGCCGCTTGCGCCTCGGGCGCCAGCGGCTGCTCACGCTGCAACAGGGCGATCCTGTCCTTGAATTCCTTGACCACGTCGGGCCGGATCTGTTTCATGGCACGCACGGTCTGCGCCAGCAGCAGCCGGGCATTGACGCTGTGCGGGAAATCCAGGCACTGGCGCAGATTGCCGTCGATGATTTCGCGTTCGCCGTTCAGGTGGCCGGGGTGCTTGTCGTCGGCGCCGTTGCAGCGCACGGCCAGCAGTTGCTCCAGCCGCAGCAGGTAGCGCGGGAACGCCGCGCCGTCCGGCACCGTGTAGTTGCGCGGCGCATTGCCGGGGGGCTGCGCCGTGGCGCGTGCCATCAGCGCCACCAGGTCTTCGGTCAGGCGCTGAAGGGCGGCCGTAGGGTCTGCCATGGGAAAGCGGGCGGACAGGGTACCGACGCATTCCTCGTCATCCGTGCGCAGCACGCGCACCTGGGCCTGCCAGGGCTCGGTGGTGGTGATGAGGTGCGAGATCACCACGAAGTCGCTCTGTGCCTCGCATTGCTGGGCGTAGCGGATGGCATCGGCGTCGTCCCAGGCCACGCCGCTGAGCACGAAGCCCGGCTCGGGTTCCGTCAGCCACGGTATCAGGGTCTGCGTGCGCAGGCCGCAGCGCAGCGCCAATTGCTCGTTGAAGTACAGCGGCAGCGCGCGGCTCAGGCGGCCGGTGGCGTCCGCCAGCTGGCGTTCGGCGTGGTCGGGCGCGGCGTCGACTTCGGCCGAGCCGCCCAGGAATGACACCAGCGGACGATTCGGCGCGATCGAGTCGAACAGCGCGGCGGCGGGCGATTCGGGCGCGAGCCACACCGGACCGCGGCCCAGCAGCATGGCAAAGCGCATCTCGGTGGATTCGGGCACGCTGCCGTCGCCCAGCGCGGCGCGGGCCAGTTCGGTGTCCCAGTACGCCAGGTTTTCCTGCCAGTCGGGGCGCTGCTGCGCGTAGAGCTGGTCGAGAATGCGGCGGGCGTCGTCGTACTGGCCCAGTTCGGCGTGGGCGCGGATCAGGTTATTGCCGACCATGACGCCGTGCGCCGCCGCGTCAAAGCGCGGTCCGGCCAGTTGCAGGATGGGTTCGATGGCGCCGGCGTTGCCCAGGTCGGCACTGAGCTGCATCAGCAAGCCGGCGGGCGTGGGCGTGCCGGCGCGGGCCAGGGCTTCGCGGTACAGCGCCAGCGCGCCGGCCAGGTTGTGCGCGCCCAGTTCGGCGTGCGCCAGCCACAGCTGCGCGCGCCAGCTGCCGGGCAGCGCCGCGACCTTGCGCATGGCGGTCACGCCAGCCACGTCGCCGCCGTATTCGCGGTGGATGGCCTCGTACCAGCCCAGGCCGTTTTCCTGGTTGGGGTCCAGTTCCAGCGCGCGCCATAGCGTGTCGCGGGCGCGGGCTTCGTCGCCGCGTTCGTCGTGGATCTTGGCCAGGTTGGTCAAGGTGACGCCGGTTTCGCCATGCTGCTGCGTGTAGGCCAGCAGCACGCGTTCGCTGTCGTCCAGCCGGCCGGTCTTCATGTAGACGATGGCCAGGAGCACCGCGGCGCGCTCGGCGGCGGGTTCCAGGGCGACCAGGCGTTCGGCCGGCTTGAGCATTTCATCGACGAAGCCATCGCCCAGCGACTGGATGATCAGGCTGGCCAGCGAATCGGCATCGTCCCAGTGGCGTTCGATGGCGCCGGCCAGTACGTTGTCGCGCCATTGCTCGCGGGTCACGAAGATTTCGCGGCCGTAGGCGTCGTAGGCGCGGATCAGGTTCGGGTCTTGTGCCGGATCGCTGTGGTGGGGCGTTTCGGCGTCGGTCGGCGCGGGCTGCTGGCCCAGGTTTTTCTTCAGAAGGCTCATTCGGAACTCCGTATGCGGGGAAGGCGGCCGCGCCGTCTACGAGCGTGCGCGTCGACTGAGAAGGGCCGCAGCGGGCTTGCCGCGGCGGGCGCGGCGGCTGATCCACACCGTGTAGATGATGAGATTGCCCACCACCAGCAAGACCGCCAGCAGTATCTGCACGTTGCGTGTCAGGCCGTCCGGGTAGATCGCGGCGAGGATGTAGTGTTCGATGAAACCGCCGCCGTAGCCCGCCTGGCCCGCCTGCTGACGCAGCGACACTTCCAGGGGCGTCAGGGGGCAGATCCAGCCCATGCCCACGACCGTGGCGCCCCAGGCCAGTGCAGGCAGATGCAGGTAGGCCAGGCGCCAGCGCCACAGCGCCAGCAAGCCGCCAAACACCACGAACGCAACGAACAGGCCATGCAGTACCAGCACTGCGTCGGCCATCAGGCGATAGGTCATGCGGGGCGTTCTCCAGGTTCGGGCAAGCGGGGCGCTTCAGCGGCGCACTCCGCGGTCAGGCAGGGATCAGGGCTTCAGGTCGCGCAGCAGCTTGGCCAGCTCGGGCGCCGTCATCAGCGACACGCCCTGGGCGCGGGCGTATTGCAGGGCGTTGTCCGACACGTCGCCCAAGGCGATATAGATGGCTTCGCGCGCGCCGCGCTTTTCCCGCGCGGCCTGCAATTCGCGCAGCGGCTCGACGCCGGTGCGGGCGGCCTTCCAGCGCTTGGCGCTGACCAGCGCCACGTGGCCATCCTTGGTGAGGGCGAAGTCGGCGCCCGGCGCGTTCAGCCGTTCGACCTCGCAGCCGTCGCGGCGAAAGCCCGCTTCGACGACCGCGGCGAATTCGGTCCAGGACATGGCCGCGGTGGCTTGCGCCACGGCCTCGACCCGGGCGCCCGACGGGGCGCGCAACTGCTTGTAGGCCGCCATGATGGCAATGACCGCGAACGGCACGGCCGCAAACACGCCCATGGCCGCGTACTCCAGCGGCAGGGCGGCGAACCCGCCCACGGCCAGCACCAGGGCCACCCCGGCGCTCATCCACCACGGCGAGCGCAACAGCACCGCGAAGATGGAATTCTGCGACATCTTGAGCTTCATGCTTCGCGCACCACGATGCGGACGTCGCCACAGGTCACGATCTGGCCGGGGCGGATCTTGGCCGTCTTGCGGCTTTCGACTACGCCGCCGACGCTGACGTGGCCATCGGCCACCAGCATCTTGCCGGCGCCGCCGCTGTCGCACACGCCAGTGGCTTTCAGCAGCTGGTTCACTTCAATATAGGGGCGGCCTTCGGCAAGCGTGAATTCAATGATGGGCATGTCGCGAACAAACAGTGGAAAGAGAAAACGGGCCGATCAGCCCTGGCTGCCGGGCGGGTTGCCGCCGGGGGGATTGGCGCGGGCGTCGCCTGCGTTGGGGGCGGCCGTGGGCGCAACCGGCGCCGGCGGGACAACACCCGTAAGGTCGACCGGGGCCGGCCGGACATTGCCGGATTCGGCGCGCGCCATCCAGGCGATCAGCGACGAGCGCATGGCTTCTTCGACCGACATCTGGATCGGCTGCACCCATTCCTGCGGTACGAACACGGTGTAGCCGCCGATCATGTAGCCCATGGGCAGGTAGACGGCCACGCGGTCGCCCTGGGTGAAGCCCTCAGGCAGGCCGTCCAGGTTGCGCCGTGTGATCAGGCCCACCAATTCCAGTTGCTGACCGGGAATGCGCAGTACCACCACCTGTTGGGCGGTGCTCTTGGAACCGGGCGAGAAGTAATCGGCAAAGCTCTTGAGCGACGAATAGATGCTCTTGACCACGGGCAGGTTGGTGAAAGGCATTTCCACCAGCAGCAGCACGCGCTTGACGCGCTCTTTGGACACCAGGTAACCGATCGCCAGGATGCCCAGGATGCCCAGCAACAGGCCCAGTCCGGGGAAATAGAAGCCGCCGATGAACGGGCGCAGGAACGTCAGCGCCACCGCTTCCGTCCACGCCAGGAAGATATAGAGCACGTAGATGGTCAGGGCCAGCGGCAGGACGGTGATCAGGCCGCGGAAGAAGTATTTGTAAAGACGCGTCATAGTCGGGAAAAAAACAAGAAAATCGGGGTCGGTCCGTGCAGGGCCGGGACCAGAACGGCCGCCAGCATAGCAGCCGACGGCGCGCGCGCCGGTAACAAGGCGCGGGAAGCGTTACCGGTCGACCGGCAGGTACAGGGTCTCCTTGATTTCCTCCATCACCACATAGCTGCGCGATTCCGCCGAGGCGGGCAGGCGCTTGAGGATTTCACCAAGCAGACGTCGGTATTCGTTCATTTCGGTCAGGCGGGCCTTGACCAGGTAGTCGAAGTCGCCCGACACCAGGTGGCATTCCATGACCTCGGGTACATACAGCAGTTCTTTTTTGACCTTGTCGAACACGTCGCCCGACTTGGCGGACAGCTTGATTTCCAGGAACACCAGCAGGTTCTTGCCGAGCGCGGCCGGATTGACGCGCGCATGGTAACCGGTGATGACGCCTTCGCGTTCCATGCGCTTGACCCGGTCCGAGCAGGGGGTGGCCGACAGGCTGACCCGCTCGGCCAATTCGGTGACCGAAATGCGGCCTTCCCGCTGCAGGATATCCAGGATTTTCAGGTCGATACGGTCCAGGTCGCGCATTTCACTTTTGGGTGGCAAAAAAGCGGGGGTGTCCGAGAAAAAGCACTGCCAAAGAAAAATAATCAGTGTTTTTCACTGTGATGAGGCTCATAGACTACCGAAATTCCTGACTAAAACCAAACTTCGGAAAGAATCATGCATGTGATCGTCCTCGGCAGCGGCGTCATCGGCACCACGACCGCCTACTACCTGGCCCGCCAGGGCGCCAAGGTGACGGTGCTGGATCGCCAGCCCGGCGCCGCCCAGGAAACCAGCTACGCCAATGCCGGCCAGGTCTCGCCGGGCTATTCCACGCCCTGGGCCGCGCCCGGCATTCCGCTCAAGGCGATCAAGTGGCTGTTCAAGAAGCACGCGCCCCTGGCGATCCGCCTGGACGGCAGCCTGTACCAGCTGAAATGGATGGCGGCCATGCTGGCCAACTGTTCGGCCGAGCGCTACGCCGTCAACAAGGAACGCATGCTGCGCCTGGCTGAATATAGCCGTGATTGCCTGCGCGAACTGCGCATCGACACCGGCATCCACTACGAAGAACGCACCCGCGGCACGCTGCAGCTGTTCCGTACCGACGCCCAGATGGAAGCCGCGCGCCGCGACATCGCCGTGCTCGAAGAAGTCGGCGTGCCCTACGAACTGCTGGACCGCAACCGCTTGGTCGGCGCCGAGCCCGCGCTGGCGCGCTCGCTGCACAAGCTGGCCGGCGGCCTGCGCCTGCCCAACGACGAAACCGGCGATTGCCGCCTGTTCACCACCCGCCTGGCCGAGATGGCCGCGGCGCTGGGGGTGGACTTCCGGTACAACCAGCCGGTGGCCGGCCTGAACACGGCCGGCGGCCAGGTGACCGGCGTGCGCGTCGGCGACCAGGTGCTGACTGCCGACCGTTATGTGGCTGCCTTCGGCAGCTACACCCGCGGCTTCCTGGAACCGCTGGGGCTGGACCTGCCGGTGTACCCCGTCAAGGGCTATTCGCTGACCATTCCCATGAAGGGCGAGGCCGCCGCGCCGGTGTCCACCATCCTGGACGAAACCTACAAGATCGCCGTCACGCGCTTCGAGAACCGCATCCGCGTGGGCGGCATGGCCGAATTGTCGGGCTTTGACCTGCGCCTGAAAGACGCGCGCCGCAAGACACTGGAACTGGTCGTGAGCGACCTGTTCCCCGACAGCGGCGACGTGGCCCGCGCCGAATTCTGGACCGGCCTGCGCCCCATGACGCCGGACAGCACGCCGGTCGTCGGCCCTACGCGCTACGGCAACCTGTTCCTGAACACCGGCCACGGCACCCTGGGTTGGACCATGGCTTGCGGCTCGGGCAAGCTGGTAGCCGACCAGGTCATGGGCCAGCGTCCGCAGATCCGCACCGACGGCCTGGACCTGTCGCGCTACGACCGCCACAAGGCCACCCACCGGCCGCTGGTGCTGGACGGCAAGGGCGCCTGACGCCCGCCGGTTTTCCGCTTTTTCCGGCCGCCGGCCATCAGCCGGCGCCTCAATGGCCCGCTCGGCGCAAAATGCCGGTCGGGCCATTGTTCTTTGGCGGGCCGCCGGCCTCTACAATCCGGGCATGACTCATTTCCTGCATACCGCCGATTGGCAGATCGGCCGTCAATACGGCCAGTTCGAGACCGACGATGCCGCCTTGCTGGCCGAGGCCCGTTTCGATGTCGTGGCCCGCATTGCCGCGCTGGCCGCCGAGCGCCAGGTGGACGCGGTGCTGGTGGCCGGCGATGTCTTCGACACGCAGGGCGTGTCCGATCGCACCATCCGCCGCCTGTTCGCCGCGCTGGCCGCCTACAGCGGGCCGTGGGTCATGATTGCAGGCAACCACGACGCCGCGCTGGCCGACAGCGTCTGGAGCCGCGCCGCGCAACTGGACTGCATTGCGCCCAACGTGCACGTGCCGCTGCTTCCGGGGGTGGTGGACCTGCCCGCGCAGAACCTGGCCGTGCTGGCCGCGCCGCTGACCCAGCGGCACACCTATGATGACGTGACGCAGGCCTTCGACGCCATGGACACCGAGCCGGGCCGCCTGCGCATCGGCCTGGCGCACGGCAGCGTGGCGGGCCGGCTGCCCGACACCATCGACGCCACCAACCCCATCGCGCCCGACCGCTCCGCCCGTGCGCGGCTGGATTACCTGGCGCTGGGCGACTGGCACGGCTGCCTGGCCATCGACGAACGCACCTGGTATGCCGGCACGCCCGAACAGGATCGCTTTCGCGGCAACGAGCCGGGCTATGTGCTGGACGTGCGCATTGCGGCGCCGGGGGCGGTGCCCAGGGTGGAACGCGTGGCCACCGGCAAGTACCGCTGGTCGGCCTGGACCGAAACGCTCAGCCTGCCCACCGATGCCCAGGCGTTGGCGCAGCGCCTGGCGGGCCTGCGGGGCGAAGACGTCTTGCGGCTGGAATTGCAGGGCCACGTCAACGTGCCCACCTGGGAAGCGCTGCAACGGGCGGTAGACCAGGCCGCCGCCCAGGCGCGCGCCGTGCTGCCGGACTTCTCCGGCCTGCTGCTCGAACCCGACGAGGCCGACCTGGCGCAACTGGGCGCCAGCGGCTACGTGGGCGAAGTGGCGACGCAATTGCAGGCGATGCAGGCCGACCCGGAACAGGCGGCCGTTGCCAGCGAGGCGTTGCGCTTGCTGTTGCGGTTCCAGCGCGACGGGGCAGGGGGCAATGCCGCGCCCCGGGACGCTGCCGGCCGTGACGCCGCAACCCAGGGGAGCCTGCAATGAAGCTCTCGCGTATCGCCCTGGAAGAATTTCGCAAGTTCCGCCAGCCCCTGGTGCTGGACGATCTGCAAGACGGCCTGAACCTGTTCGTCGGCCCCAACGAGGCCGGCAAGAGCACGGTGGCCGCGGCCATTCGCGCGGCGTTCCTGGAACGCTACAGCACCCGCACCGTGGCCGACCTGGCGCCGCGCGGCGAATCCGGCGCGCGCCCCAGCGTGGAACTGGCGTTCGCCCACGCGGGTCACGACTATCTCTTGAAAAAGCAGTTCCTGTCGCGCGCGCGCTGCGAATTGCTGATCGACAACGGCGCCCAGCGCCTGGAGGGCGAAGAGGCCGAGAACGCGCTGGCCGCCTTGCTGGGCTTCGAGCTGGCCACGCGGGGGCAGAGCAAGCCCGACCTGGCCGGTGTGCCCGGGCTGCTGTGGATCCAGCAGGGTGACGGCCAGAACCTGCGCGCGGCCGCGGGTCATGCCGATGGCCATCTGCGCGAGACGCTGACACAGCTGTCGGGCGAACTGGCCTCGGGCGATGGCGACCGGCTATACGAACGCGTGGCCGCCGAACGCGCGGCGCTGCTCGATGCGCGCAACGGCCGCCCCAAGGGCATCTACAAAGACGCCGAAGACGCCCTGGCCAGCGCCCAGGCCGAACGCGACACCTGCGCGGCCGCCAAGGCCCAGCTGGACGCCGACGTCGACCGCCTGGCCAGCCTGCGCGCCGAGCACGCGCGCGCCGACGCCGGCCAGCCCTGGAAGGACTTCGAGGCCCGCGCCGCCGATGCCCGGGCCCGCCTGGCGGCGGTCGCGAAAGAGCGCGAGGCCTTCGACGGCCTGCAACGCGAACAGCGCCAGGCCGCGCAGACGCTGGCAGTGCTGCAAGAGCAGGTGCGCCGCGATCAGCAGGATGAGGCCGATCTGCGCGCCCTGACGGACGAAGCCGCCGCTGCGCGCGCCCGCGTGCAGGACGCCCAAGAGCCGCTGGCCCGCGCCCGCAAGCAGCGCGACACGCATGCCACCGCCGCCGAACAGGCCCGCCAGCGCGTCGCCGCGGTGCAGGCCGTGGCCGACCGGCATGACCTGGAACACCAGTTGCAACAGCTGGACCGCGACGTCGAACGCCTGGACGGTGCGCTGAAAGAAGCCACTACCTTGATCGAACAAGGCTCGGCGCTGAAGGTCGAAGCCGTGCGCCTCGAGATCGCCGACGCCGACATCCAGGCGCTGCGCAAAAGCGAACGCGCTCTGGGCGACCTGCAATTGCAGCAGCAGGCCATCGCCACGCGCGTGGCCTATACCTTCGAGCCTGGCCGCGAAGTGCGGCTGGACGGCGCGGCGCTGTCGGGCAACGGGGAAGTGCTGTTGACCGCTGCGGCCGACCTTGATCTGCCCGGCGTGGGCCGCCTGCGTATCGAACCCGGCGGCAAGGACCTGCCGGCGCTGATGCGCGAACTGGCCGAAGCGCGCGCCGCCAGCGCCGCGCTGCTGTCGCGCCTGGGCGTGGCCAATGCCGCCGATGCCGAAGAACGCCACGCCCGCAGCACCGCCTTGCAGCGCGAGCTGGACGCCATGCGCAAGACCCTGGCCATTCATGCGCCCAAGGGCATCGACGTGTTGCGCGGCCAACGTGACGACGCCCTGGCCCGCCGCAGCGCCTTGCGCGAGCGGCTGGCGGCGCTGCCGCCCGCGGCCGACGCAGGCGATGTCGACCTGCCCGCCGCGCGCCAGGCGCTGCGCGATGCCGAGAGCAGCGCGGTCCAGGCGACGGAAGCGCTCGCAGCGGCCCAGCGCGCGCTGGATGCCGACAGCGCACGCGCCCAGTTGCTGGAAACCCAGGCCGCCGCGCGCGGCGCCGATCTGCAATCGCCCGAACGTGCGGCGCAGCGCCAGGCCCGCGCCGGCCGGCTGGCCGAGGCGCGCAGCGGCCACGACCTGCTCGAACATCGCCTGCAAGCCGCGCAGGCGGCGCTGGCAGCGCTGCGCCCCGAGCTGCTGGAACAGGATGCGCTGCGGTTTGAAAAGTCCGCCGCGATCGAGCGCGACGCCCAGCACAAGCGCCATAGCGACATCCAGCAATTGCTGGGCAAGCTGGAACAGGCGGGCGCGCAGGGCCTGGGCGAACGGCTGTCCGAGGCGCAAGCCGCCTGCGAACGCCTGCAACGCCGCCGCGATGAATTCCTGCGCCGCGCGCAGGCGCTGGACCTCTTGTCCACCTTGCTGGCCGCCAAACGCGATGCCGCTACCCAACGCCTGCAAGCCCCGCTGGCGCGTCGCCTCGGCCACTACCTGGGCCTGCTGTTCCCGGATTCCGCGCTGCGACTCGACGACGCGTTGTTGCCCGCCGCCTTGCAACGCGCCGGCGCGGAGGACCCGCTGGACGCGCTCAGCTTCGGCACCCGCGAACAGCTGGGTATCCTGGCGCGCTTTGCCTACGCCGATCTGCTGCGCGAGGCAGGCCGGCCGACCCTGCTGGTGCTGGACGACGCGCTGGTGCACACCGACGACGTCCGCCGCGACCTGATGAAGCGCGCACTGTTCGATGCCGCGACGCGTCACCAGGTGCTGATGTTCACCTGCCATGGCGACGCCTGGCGCGACTTGGGCGTCGAACAGCGGCGCATCGGCGCGATGGAGACCCCGTGAAAGCCCGACAACAGATCATCGATGGCTTCGACAGCCTCAGCCCGCGGCTGCAAGTGGCCGCGCGCTTTGTCATCGACCATCCCAACGAAGTCGTCATCGGCTCGATGCGCACGCTGGCCGAGCGCGCGGGCGTGCCGCCTGCCACGCTGGTGCGGCTGGCGCAGCAGTTGGGCTATGGCGGCTGGCCGGAATTGAAGTCGGCGTTTGCCGGCGACCTGGGGCTGAACGGGCAGGGCTACGGCGAACGCGCCCGCAGCCTGGCCCAGCGCAGCCGCCGGCCGGACTTGCTGGATGACCTGTTTCGCGCGCAGCAGGCGGCGCTGGCAGCCACCGCGGAGCAATGCCTGCCATCGCTCAAGGCCGCCGCCAAGTTGCTCAAGCAGGCGCGCCAGGTGCACGTGGCGGGCTTTCGCGCCAGCTTTTCCATCGCCCATTCGCTGGTCTACGGCTACCGGCTGTTCCGCAACAGCGTGCACCTGGTCGACGGCCTGGGCGGCAATCTGCAGATGCAGTTGCGCGCCATCGAGCCGCGCGACGTGGTGGTCGCCATCAGCTTTGCGCCGTATTCCAGCGAAAGCCTGGCGGTGGCAGATGCGGCGCGCGCAGCGGGGGCATCGCTGATCGCGCTGACCGACAGCGACGCCTCGCCGCTCGCGCGCGCCGCGCAGGTGACGGTGCTGTATTCCGTGGCCGGCGCCTCGTTCTTCCCGTCGGTCACCGCGGCCATGGGCGTGACCGAAGCGCTGCTGGGCTTGCTGGTTGCCGAAGGCGGCGGCGACGTGGTGGCGCGCCTGAAGCGCAACGAACAGGACCTGGTGGAATCCGGCGCCTATCTGCCGTTGGGTTCGCGTTATTGACCGTTGCCCGTGCAAACCCGGGATTGCGCCGGGTGGGTGCGTTTGTTAAGGTGTTTTGAAACGAACGTTTCTTATAGATAAATAAAGATTCGTTTGTTTCTTTTTGCTGAAGCGACTTTGCCGAAGCCGATTCCGCTGCAACCAAGGACACACCCATAATGAACAAGCCCTGGCGCGTCGCCATCGCAGGGTTCCATATCGAATCGGTCAGCTTCCTGCCGATCGAGGCCACCAAAGCCGATTTCGACGCCGTTGCGCTGCGCGGCGAACAGATCCTGACCGAACTGCGCGGCACCAATACGGTGATCGGCGGCTTCATCCAGGTCTGCGAGGCCCAGGGCATCGAGATGGTCCCGCTGGTTCACACCGCGCTGGGCGCGGTGGGGCCGGCGTCGGACGAGGCCGTGGCCTGCTACGCCGATGAGATCGCGCAGGGCGTGCGGCAGCACGCCGACTCGCTCGATGGCGTACTGCTGTTCCTGCATGGCGCCTGCTGGGCGCCATCGTATCCCGACCCTGAACGCCATTTCCTGAGGCTCGTGCGCCAGGCCCTGGGGCCGGACAAGCCGTTGATGGTGGCGTTCGACTATCACGGCAACCTGGACGCCGATTCGCTCGAGTGTGTCACCGCACCGTTCGCCTACCGCCGCTCGCCCCACACCGATACCGGCGAAACCGGCGCGCGCGCGGCCGATTGCCTGGCGCGCACGCTGCGCGGCGAGATCGCGCCGGTGTGGGCCATCGCCAAGCCGGACGTGCTGGTGCCCAGCATCTTCAGCGCCACCGCCTTGCAGCCGCTCGCGGGCATCATCGACGCCGGCAAGCAGCGGGACGCGGCGTGCGCGGGTTACAGCGATACGTCCGTCATGGCGGGCTTTTCCTATGCCGATGCGCACAACACGGGCTTTTCGGTGCTGTGCGTGCGCGACGCCGACCGCGCGGGCGCCCAGGCTGCGGCCGATGCGCTGGCTGGGCAGATCCATGCGCAACGCCATGCCTTGTATCGGCCATTGCCGGTGTACGAGATCGACGCGGCGGTCGACCAGGTGCTGGCGCAATTGCGCCGCGAACCGGCCGCCGGGCGGCCCTATGTGCTGCTCGAACATGCCGACCGCATGAACGATTCGACGTACCTGCTGGACGCGTTGCTGCAGCGGGGCGTGACGCGCGCGGCGGTGCCCTTCATCTGGGACGCGGCCGCCGCGCAGCAAGCGGCCCAGGCCGGCGCGGGACGATGCATCCGGTTGCGGCTGGGCGCGCACAGCTCGGACAAGGCCGGCCCCAAGCTCGAGGTCGACGCCCGCGTGCTGTGGGCCGGGCCGAAGCAGTACCGGGTGTCCGGCGACTACATGCGCGGCATGCCGGTGGACCTGGGCGTCAGCGCCTTGCTGGACGTGAACGGCATCTCGGTCAGCGTGGTCAGCCATTTCGCCTTCGCGGTCGACGGCGACGCCTTCACGCAGTTCGGCCTGCGGCCCGAGGATTTCGATATCATCGTGCTGCGTTCCAAAACCCATTTCCGCGCGTTCTACGGACCCCTGGCGCGCGACATCCTTATCGTCGATACACCCGACTATGGCGTGGCGGACCTGCGCAAGCTGCCGTACCGGCATGTCGACGTCACGCGCGCCTTTCCGTTTGTCGATGCGCCTAACGCGGGCGCGTTCCCGGCAGGCGATGCGCCAGCCGCCAGCGCCGGCCCGGCTTGACGACGGCTGGCCGCGCCGGTAGCCTATCCGGGTTCCTTCTCGAACGTCTATCGATCCCCATGACCGACGTCACGCCTTTCGCCGATTCCGCTTTCGCTGCCCATGCAGCGGGCGCCGGCGCGCGTGCCAACCGTCGGCACGCGGCATCGCCTCCTGTCTTTTCTCCTGTCGTCTGCACGGTCGTTTCGCCGCCGCAGTCGCCGCCCAGGGCTGTCCGGCCGGTCTTTGTCCGGCCCGTGGCATCGCCGCCGGTGGCGCCGCCGCGCGGCGTCGTGACGGGTGTATCGGGTGTATCGGGCGCTTATCCGCCGGTTGCTCCGGTCGCGCCTGTGACTCCCGTCACGCCCGTCGTCGGCTGATCGCCGCAGACTTTCCGCTCCCGCCTCGTTGCCCGTTTCATCCGCGCTGATGCGCCGACGCCTGTGCGTCCGCCGCGCGCCTGACGGTGCCTGGCCTGCTTGAGCATCCGGACTTATGCGTCCTGACGCGCCTGCCGGCCGCGGGAGCCTGTTCCTTTCCTGACAGGTAGAACCCTTCATGTCTTTCAATCGCAATACGTGGACCGCCTATGGGTCCACCACCTTGTTCGTGCTGCTGTGGAGCGCCGGCGCGATCTTCGCCAAATGGGGCCTGGCGCATGCCTCGGCCTTCGGCTTCCTGCTGGCGCGCTTCATCCTGGCCCTGGCGGTGCTGTGCGTGCTGGCGCGGCTGCGACGCGGGGCGCTGCTGCCCGCGCCGGGCACCCGCGGCATCGTCGCGCTGACGGGCCTCTTGTTGATCGGCAGCTACTCCATCTGCTATCTGCTGGCGCTGGACCACGGCATCACGCCGGGCGTGTTGGCCACGTTGCTGGGCGCGCAGCCCATCCTGACGCTGGCGCTGATGGAGCGGCGCTATCCGCCCGCGCGGCTGGCGGGCCTGTTCCTGGCGTTGTGCGGCCTGGTGATGGTGGTGTACCAGAGCATCGGCATGGCGCGCTTTTCCGTGGCCGGCATGGTGTTCGCGTTTGCCGCGCTGGCCAGCATGACGGCCGGCGCGATCCTGCAAAAGCGCGTGCGCCAGGCGCCGATGGACGTCATGCCGTTGCAGTACGCCGTCAGCCTGGCGCTGTGCCTGGTGTTCGTGCCGTTCCAGCCGATCCGGGTGGAATGGAACATCGGCTTCATCGTGCCGCTGCTGTGGATGGGCCTGGTGATCTCGGTGGGGGCCACGCTGTTGTTCTACCGCATGATCCAGGCGGGCAACCTCGTCAACGTCACCAGCCTGTTTTACCTGGTGCCGGCCGGCACGGCGGCGCTGGACTACCTGGTGCTGGGCAACCGCCTGTCCGCGCTGAGCCTGGCGGGCATGGCAGCGATCCTGCTGGGATTGATGCTGGTGCTGCGCACGCCGGCGGCGGCTCGGCCTGCGGGCTGAGGTAGCGTTTGGCGCGGTGTCGTCGGTCGATCTCGAGCCGTGTTCGGCCTGACCCGCTGGCGCCGGACCCGACCGGGTTCGGCGCCGCGCGCAAGCGGGCGCGTTACGCGTGCTCGACCTGTTCCTGGCCGGCCCAGTGGCCGCTGACCAGCTGGGCAGGCCGCTCGCACGCGTGAACCCGTGCGCACACCGACCACGCATCCAGTCGTACGTTCAGGCCGGCATAGACGCCATGCCCGGCACCGGCTTCGATCCGCCCCTCGGCGCACACGCCTTCGCCTGCGCGGATCGAGCCTTCCGCACAGATATCCTCGCCCGCGATCAAACCCCAGCCCGTGGCCAGGTGGCCGCCGCAACGAATGGAGGCGCCAGCCTGGATGCCGCTGGCCGCGTCAATGTCCTTGCCCGCCTGCACTTCGCCGCCGGCCTTGATGCCCTGGCCGCATTTCAGGGCGCCTTGCACCTGGATGTCCTGGCCGGCCCGCAGGTGGCCGGTCACGGCCAAGTCCTGCCCGGCGCAGATGTCCCACTTGGCCCGCAGGTTGCCGCGGCAATCCAGCGCCGTCGCAACCTCGATGCCCCATTCGGCCGACACGTCGCCACCGGCACGCAGATCGCCTGCGCTGGCAATGTTGCCGCCGGCTACGATGTTCTCGCCCGCCACGATCGATTCCCCGGCCCGGATGCCGCCGCCGGTGACGATGCTGCGCCCGGCGCGCACCACGCTGTCCACCGTGATGCCCATGCGCACTTCCAGCGTGCCGGCAAAGACGATGGCGGTGGCGTCCAGCGTGTCCAGCTTGAGCACCGCGTCGGTGGGGCCGAACTGATCCAGCAGCCAGCAGGCGTCGCCCACGCGCCCGTCGGCCACCAGGGCATCCAGGACGGCCTGGTAGTCCCCCTGTCCGTTGTGGTCCCGCAGGAACCATTTGTAGCCCCCGGCGCAGGGGTTCTTGGCTTTGACGAATTTCTTGGTGAGTTGCATGGCGCTAAATGGCGATCAAGGCGTGACGCCGCCGCCGGACGACGCCGGCAGGCGGAGTGGAAACGTGGCCAGGCGCCCGGCCAAATGGCAGGGCGGTCGTGCCGGACGGCATCCGGCCCAGGCGCGAGTACCGTCAGGCGGTCAGGCGTACCCAGGGCCGGCGGCAGGCCGGTGGCTTAGAGAGAAAGGGAAGGGCGAAGCCGGCCGATCAGCCGGGCTTGGAGCGCGCGTAGGCGGAACGCGCGGCGACTTCCTGCGAGCTCAACAAGGTCGAGCGCAGGGCGCAGAGGGCGCAGGCAGCGGATGAGAGAAGAGAGAATTCAGTTCGCACGGGGCGAATGGTAGCAGAGGGGGCAAGACCTGCCCCGCCCCAGAGGAGCGAGGCAAGAATAGCCGCCCGGCCGCCCGAAGGCCGGGCAGCCCCCTCCGGCCAGCAAATGAAGCCGTGCGGAATCGGAGTCTGCAACGGCGCGTCGCAAGAATAGCCGTCCGGCCGCCCGGCCGCCCGAAGGCCGGACAGCCCCCCTCCGGCCAGCAAATGAAGCCGTGCGGAATCGGAGCCTGCAACGGCGCGTCGCAAGAATAGCCGTCCGGCCGCCCGGCCGCCCGAAGGCCGGGCAGCCCCCTCGGGGGGCAGCAAGCGCGCAACGCGCGCGCAGCGTGGGGGCCTTAATTCGTCGACTGGATGTTGCGTTCCTTGGCGATGCGTTGGCGCAGCTCCAATTCACGCTTGATCTGCGCCGCGTATTCCGCAGGCGTGTTGCCGTCCACCAGCGAACCGCCATCGGCCAGGCGCTGGATGATCTTGGGATCCTTCAGCGCCTTGACGGTGGCGTCGTGGATGCGGTCGATCACGGCCTGGGGCGTGCCGGCGGGGGCGACCAGGCCGTACCAGGCCATGTTGTCCATTTCCGGCAGGCCCCCTTCCTTGAACGTGGGCACGTCCGGCAGTGTGGGCAGGCGGCTGGGCGCGGCCACGGCCAGGGCGCGCAGCTTGCCGGCCTGGATGTGGGGCATGGACGAGGGCAGGTTGTCGAACTGGGCGTTGACCTGGCCGGCGATCACGTCGTTCAGGGCCGGGCCCGAACCGCGGTAGGGCACGTGCACCATGTCGGTCTGGGTCAGCGACTTGAACAGTTCGCCGTCCAGGTGGCCGATGCCGCCCGCGCCCGACGAGGCATAGCTGTACTTGCCCGGGTTGGCCTTGAGCAGGGCGACGAACTCGGTCAACGACTTGGCGGGTACCGCCGGGTTCACCGTCAGGACATTGGGCACGTTCACCATATTGGTGATGGGCGCGAAATCCTTGAGCGGGTTGTACGGGTTCTTGGGGTTGGTGGCCGGGTTGGTGGCCATGGTGCTGACGGTGGCCACGCCCAGCGTGTAGCCGTCGGGGGTGGAGCGCGCCAGGGCGTCGGCGCCGATCGAGCCGCCGCCGCCGCCGCGGTTTTCCACGACCACGGCCTGGCCAAGCTCGCGGCCCAGGCCTTCGGCCACGACGCGCGCGACGATGTCGGTGGTGCCGCCGGCCGCGAACGGCACGATCAGGCGGATGGGGCGGTTGGGATAGGCATCGGCGGCCTGTACGGCGGAACTAAAGCAGACGCCTGCGATGGCGGCGGCCAGGACGGCCTTGGCTTGGGACAGCACGGTCAAGAGTCTTCTCCATATTTTTTGAAATCCGACCCGGCCGGCTTCGATGGCCGGCGTCGGTGAAGCGCGCCTGGCTCGGATTCTGGCCAGGCCGACACTTCGTGGGCGCCATTGCACACAGTTCCAGCCAGTGGGTCAATCGGGATTCCCCCGCCCGGCGTGGGGGTATTTGTCCCGGCTTGCCAGGTCGCCGAAAATAGGGGCAGAAGCCGGAAAAAACGTATGCTGACAATAACTTGAACGCTATCGGGGCCAGAACGCGTGCGCAATGATTGCGCAGCGATCGTGCTGTCTTTAGCCCGGTACGCGCATAAATCGCTGCATAACTTACAAGAATCTGATATTTTTCGGATGAGATTCTTGGCCGGTCTTGCAAGAAAGCTATTGCGTTTGTTTCTGTCTGCGCCGTTCAATGGGCGTTGGTTGATGTCCCCACGGGGCAACGTGTAGTGCAGCGACGCACCGGGCCAGGGTTCCGTCCGTTTTTCAATCCCCGGTCTGTTTCGTCTCTCGCTGCTTGCGCTGGCGGGAGGGGGCCCGGACATTCTCGGAACGCCATGTCGCTGATACTGATCCTCGCTCTGCCGTTTGCCGGCAGCCTGTGCGCCGCGCTGCTGCCTTCCAATGCCCGCAATGCCGAGGCCTGGTTGGCGGGCATCATCGCCCTGACGTGCGCGGTTCTGGTGGGCAGCCTCTATCCTCAAGTCGCCAACGGCGGCGTCATCCGCGTGGACATGCCCTGGGCGCCCGCGCTGGGGCTGCAGTTTTCGCTGCGCATGGACGGTTACGCTTGGCTGTTCGCCCTGATCGTCTCCGGCATGGGCGCCCTGGTGGTGCTGTATGCGCGCTATTACATGTCGCCGGAAGACCCGGTGCCGCGCTTTTTCTCGTTTTTCCAGGCTTTCATGGCGGCCATGCTGGGTGTGGTGCTGTCGGGCAACCTGATCCAGCTGGTCATGTTCTGGGAAATGACCAGCCTGGCCTCGTTCATGCTGATCGCCTACTGGCATCACCGGCTGGACGCCCGCCGCGGCGCGCGCATGGCGCTGACGGTCACGGGCGCGGGCGGGCTCTGTCTGCTGGCCGGCGTGCTGATCCTGGGCCATATCGTCGGCAGCTATGACATGGACCGCGTGCTGGCGTCGGGCGACCTGGTGCGCGCCGATCCCTGGTACCCGGCCGTGCTGGTGCTGGTGGCGCTGGGCGCGCTGACCAAGAGCGCGCAATTCCCATTTCATTTCTGGCTGCCCAACGCCATGGCCGCGCCCACGCCGGTGTCGGCCTACCTGCACTCGGCCACCATGGTGAAGGCGGGGGTGTTCCTGCTGGCCCGCTTCTGGCCGGTGCTGGCCGGTACCGATGAATGGTTCTGGATCATCGGCGGCGCGGGCCTCATCACGCTGGTGCTGGGCGGCTACGCGGCTATTTTCCAGCAGGACATGAAAGGGGTGCTGGCGTATTCCACCATCAGCCACCTGGGCCTGATCACGCTGCTGCTGGGCCTGAACAGTTCGCTGGCGCTGGTGGCGGCGGTGTTCCACATGGTCAACCACGCCACCTTCAAGGCCTCGCTCTTCATGGCGGCTGGCATTGTCGACCACGAAACCGGCACCCGCGACCTGAACCGGCTGTCGGGTCTGTACAAGGCCATGCCGATCACGGCCACGCTGGCCATGGTGGCGGCGGCGTCCATGGCCGGCGTGCCGCTGCTCAACGGCTTTATCTCCAAGGAAATGTTCTTCGCCGAGACCACCTTCGTCAGCGGCGACTGGGTCACCCGCATGGGGCTGCCGCTGGCGGCCACGGTGGCGGGGGCCTTCAGCGTGGCGTATTCGCTGCGCTTCATCCTGCAAGTGTTCTTCGGCCCGCCGGCCACCGACCTGCCGCGCGCCCCGCACGAGCCGCCGCGCTGGATGCTGTTTCCCAGCGCATTGCTGGTGCTGATCTGCCTGCTGGTCGGCATCCTGCCGGGCGTGACGCTGGGCCCGTTCCTGGCCACCGCCGCGCAAAGCATCCTGGGCAACGACATGCCCGAGTACAGCCTGTCGGTCTGGCACGGCGTGAACCTGCCGCTGGTCATGAGCTTTGTGGCCATGACCTCGGGCGTGGTGCTGTACCTGGCGCTGCGCGCGCACCAGCGCGCCAACCCGGGCCGCGTGCCGTTCATCTACCGGCTCGATGGCCGCCGGTCGTTCGAGACGCTGCTGGATGGCTCCAGCGTGGCGGCCGCCTGGCTGCTGCGCTGGCTGGCCTCGTCGCGCCTGCAGGTGCAGATGCTGCTGATCGTGCTGGGCACGCTGTTCGTGGCCTGGCTGCCGCTGCGGGCAGGGGGCTGGCTGGAAGGCACCGGCCGCATGGCAAAGGTCGACCCGGCCTTTGCACTGCTGTGGCTGGTCGGGTGCGTCTGCGCCGTGGCCGCCGCTTACCAGGCCAAGTACCACCGCCTGGCATCGCTGGCCCTGGCCGGCGGCGCGGGCCTGGTCACCTGCCTGACCTTCGTCTGGTTCTCGGCGCCCGACCTGGCACTGACGCAGCTGTCGGTGGAAGTCGTGACGCTGGTGCTGTTGCTGCTGGGCCTGCGCTGGCTGCCGCGCCGCATCGAGCAGGACGAAGAAGAAGGCCTGGGCGCCACGCTGCGCGCCCGCGGCCGCCGGCTGCGCGACCTGCTGATGGCCACTGCCGCCGGCACCGGCATGGCCGCGCTGGCCTACGCGGTGCTGGTGCGTCCGCAAGGCGACACCATTTCGTCCTATTTCGTTGACCGGGCGCTGCCCGATGGCGGCGGCACCAACGTGGTCAACGTGATCCTGGTCGACTTCCGCGGCTTCGATACCTTTGGCGAAATCACGGTGCTGGGCATCGTGGCCCTCACGGTCTACGCATTGCTGCGTCGCTTCCGGCCCGCCGCCGAAAGCGCCGACCTGCCGCGCCAGCAGATCGACCAGGACGGCCCGGTGCCCGCCGCGCCCGACATCAAGACCGTCGTGCCCAAGGGCTCGATGATGGTGCCCACCGTGCTGGTGCGCCTGCTGCTGCCCACGGCCGCGCTGATCTCGGTGTATTTCCTGCTGCGCGGCCACAACCAGCCGGGCGGCGGTTTCGTCGGCGGCCTGATCTTCGCCACCGCCGTGATCCTGCAATACATGGTGGGCGGGGTGTACTGGGTGGAATCACGCAGCCGCCTGAACCCGCAGAACTGGATCGGCATCGGCCTGCTGTTCGCCGGCACCGCCGCGGTCACCGCCTGGCTGGCCTATAAACCGTTCCTGGCCGCGCTGGCCTGGGACATCGCTTTGCCGCTGGTGGGCCACGTGCACCTGTCCAGCGTGCTGCTCTTCGACCTGGGCGTCTACATGCTGGTGGTCGGGTCCACCGTGCTGGTGCTGGTGGCGCTGGCTCACCAATCGCTGCGCGCGCAACGCAAGGCGGCCGCCGAAAGCCAGGCAGCCGCCGCACAAACGGGGGAAGCCTGATGGAATTGATTTACGCCGTCGCGATCGGCGTCTTGGCGGGCTCGGGCGTCTGGCTGCTGCTGCGGCCACGGACGTTCCAGTTCATCATGGGCCTGTCGCTGGTCTCCTATGCGGTCAACCTGTTCATCTTCGGCATGGGCCGGCTCAAGTCCGGCCGCCCGCCGGTGATCGACCCGGCCATGATCAATGATCCTTCCTGGCACGCCGATCCGCTGCCGCAGGCGCTGGTGCTGACGGCTATCGTCATCGGTTTCGCCACCACCGCGCTGTTCCTGGTGGTGCTGCTGGCCTCGCGCGGCTTGACGGGCACTGACCACGTCGATGGACGGGAGTCCCAATCTTGAGTTTCTGGCTTCAACATCTTCCTGTATTGCCCATCATCACGCCGCTGCTGGCCGGCGCCGTGATGCTGCTGCTGGCCGATACCAGCCGCTACACGCGCGGCGCCATCGCCACGGTCTCGACGCTGGCCCAGCTGGTGTGGGCCATTGCGCTGCTGGCCGTGGCCGGCGGCGCGGTGCCTGGCGTCTGGCCCGACGGCGTCGGCGTCTACCTGGTGGGCGACTGGCCCGCGCCGTTCGGCATCGTGCTGGTGGTCGACCGCCTGGCCGCCGTCATGCTGACGCTGACCGCGGTGCTGGGCCTGGCGACGCTCACGTATTCGCTGGCCCGCTGGGACCGCGCGGGCGTGCATTTCCATTCGCTGTTCCAGTTCCTCCTGATGGGCTTGAACGGCGCCTTCCTGACCGGCGACCTGTTCAACCTGTTCGTGTTCTTCGAGGTCCTGCTGGCGGCGTCCTACGGCCTGCTGCTGCATGGCTCGGGCGTGGCACGCGTCAGCGCCGGCCTGCAGTACATCGCGGTCAACCTGGTCGCGTCGTTCCTGTTGCTGATCAGCATTGCGCTGATCTACGGCGTGACCGGCACGCTCAACATGGCCGACCTGGCACTGCGCGCGGGCAACCTGACCGGCGCCGACCGCATGCTGTTCGAGGCCGGCGCCGCCATCCTGGGCGTGGCCTTCCTGGTCAAGGCCGGGGCGTGGCCGCTGAACTTCTGGCTGGTCAAGGGCTATGGCTCGGCCAGCGCGCCGATCGCCGCCATGTTCTCGATCATGACCAAGGTCGGCATCTATGCGCTGCTGCGCATCGGCTCGCTGCTGCTGCCTACCGGTGCACCGGCCGCCTTCAGCCTGGACTGGATGTTCGCCGCCGGCCTGGCCACGCTGCTGTTCGGCGGCCTGGGCCTGCTCGCCACCCAGCAGCTGGAAAAAATGGTGGGGTACTGCGTCATCGTCTCGGCCGGCACGCTGCTGACCGCGCTGGGCATGCCCGGCGTGACACTGACGGGGCCGGCGCTGTTCTACCTGATCAGCTCGGTGCTGACCACGGGCGCGTTCTTCCTCTTGGCCGAACTGATCGAACGCACGCGCAGCTTCGGCGCCAACGTGCTGGCGGTCACGCTCGACGCCTTCGACCTGGATGACCCCACCTCGGTCAACCGGTCCGACGACGTCGTGGGCGTGGCCATTCCGGCCGCCATGGCGTTCCTGGGGCTGGCCTTCATCTGTTGCGCCTTGCTCGTGACCGGCCTGCCGCCGCTGTCGGGCTTCGTGGCCAAGTTCTCGCTGTTGTCGGCCGCGGTGTCGGCGGCCAACGAATCGGCGCCGCCCATGGACGCCTGGATCCTGGTGGCGGCCGTGCTGGTGTCCGGCCTGGCCGGGCTGATCGGCCTGGGCCGCACCGGCATCCGCGTGTTCTGGGCCAGCGACGACCGCAGCACGCCGCGCCTGCGCGTGATCGAAGCGGGGCCGGTTGCCATCTTGCTGCTGCTCTGCGTGGGCCTGGCGGCCGGCGCGGGCCCGGTGTCGGCCTACCTGGACGACGCCGCCCGCTCGCTGGACCAACCCAACCGCTACATCGAAGCCGTCATGTCCGCGCAGACGGTACGCGCCACCCCGGGAGGAAGCTGATGCGCCGCCTTTACTTCCTTTTCCTGCCCGTCTTCCTGTTCGTCCTGTGGCTGGTGCTGAACGAAAGCCTGTCGGCCGGACAGATCGCCCTGGGCATCGCCCTGGCGCTGTGGTTCACCTGGGCCGCCTCGCGCCTGCGCCCCTTGCGCGCCAAGCCACGGCGCCTCTGGAAGGTGATTCCGCTGTTCCTGCACGTCACGCTGGACATCATCAAGTCCAACATCGCGGTGGCCAAACTCATCCTGAACCCGCGGCGCAATGATTTTTCGCCCGGCTTCATCATGATTCCGCTGACCATGCGCGAGCCCCACGGCCTGGCCATGCTGGCCTGCATCGTGACCTACACGCCGGGCACCGTGTGGGTCGACCTGACCGACGACCATCGTCTCAAGCTGCACGTGCTGGACCTGCAGAACGAAGACGACTGGATCCGCCTGGTGCAAGACCGCTACGAGCGCCCCTTGATGGAGATCTTCGAATGAGCGCCATACTGATGAACAACGTCCTGTACCTGGCGGCGTCCTTTGCCCTGGTGTGCTTCGCGCTGGGCATGGTGTTCGCCGCCATCCGCCTGTTGCGCGGCCCCACCGCGCAAGACCGCGTGCTGGCGCTGGACACGCTGTACATCAACGGCATGCTGACCATGCTGGTGTTCGGCATCCGCTCGGGCACGTCCGTGTACTTCGACATCGCACTCCTGATCGCGCTGTTCGGCTTTGTCGGGTCCACCGCCATGGCCCGCTTCCTGTTGCGCGGCGAGGTGATCGAGCCATGATCGAAACTCCCATCCCCCTGTGGGCAGGCATTCCGGCCAGCATTCTGTTGGTACTGGGCGGCCTGCTGGCCTTGACCGGCTCGGCGGGCCTGCTGCGATTCCGCTCGTTCTACGCCCGCATCCATGCGCCGACGCTGGGCAACACCCTGGGTTGCGGCAGCGTGCTGGCCGCATCCATTCTGGTGTTTTCGTCGATGGCGGGGCGGCCGGTGTTTCACGAAGTGATCATCACGCTGTTGCTGGTGGTGTCTTCGCCGGTGACGGCGATGCTGCTGATGCGCGCGGCCACCTACCGTAACCGCCTGACGAAGGCGGATGCCGATCTGGACGCGCGCTGATTTTGCGTCGCAGCATCTGATACGTCGGCTTACGATTGCACGTTGCCTGACATGTCCCCTTTGAGGCATCGTGGGATAGTTGTATCAAGCAAACGGTGTCGGGTCTTTCGGGGCCACACCGTTCGGGTTCAATCTCTTTAAGGAGCTGACCATGAATGTACGTCCCATGCATACCAAACGCCTTGCGGCATCCCTTTGCGCGGCGGGCCTGATGCTGGCCGCCGGAGCGGTCCAGGCGGCCGACCCGATCGGCCGCGCGGGCATCCAGGCGCAATACGAACAGGATGTGGCGGCTTGCAAGAACGGCAGCACCGGCCAGGACCGTGCCGCGTGCATGCGCGAAGCCGGCGCGGCGCGCCAGGAAGCCAACCGCAAGCAACTCAGCGATGGCACCACCGAGCAGCACCAGCAGAACATGATCGACCGCTGCAACCGCCTGCCGGCCGATTCCCGCCAGGACTGCATCACCGGCATGACGCAACCCACCCAGGTGCGCGGCAGCGTGCAGGGCGGCGGCGTACTGCGTGAAACCGTGATCCAGGTGCCGGCCAATACCGTGCCGCCGGCGCCGCCGGCCCCGGGCATGGCGCCGGCTCCCGGCATGGCCCCCGCCCCGGGCATGGCCCCGCCGCCGCCCGCGCCCATGCGCTGATGAAGGCAGCCTGACCGGCTCATAACGGTCTCATGGCATCCCCTTGAGGGCGACAGCCGCCACATTCAGGCAAAATGGCGGCTGTCGCCCTTACTTACGCATATCCATGTCCGACGTCATCGCCCTGATTTTCGACTTCGACGACACGCTGGCCTCGGACAGCACGTCCGGTTTCCTGGACAGCATCGGGGTGGACACGGCGTCCTTCTGGAAAGACCAGGTGGATCCGCTGCTGTCCAAACAGGACTGGGACCCCGTTCCCGCCTACCTCTACCAGATGATCCAGCTGTCCCGCGAGGGCAAGCACGGCCTGATCACGCAGCAACGCCTGCAGGAATGGGGCGCGCGGCTCGAACTGCACGACGGCGTCACCACGCTGTTCCAGCGCCTGCGCGCGGCCGTGCGGGCCGAGCAGCCGCAGGTGCAGCTTGAGTTCTACCTGATTTCCAGCGGCATCGGCGATGTGGTGCGGTCCACGCCCATTGCGCACGAATTCACCGAAATCTGGGCCTCGGAATTCGTCTATGGCGAAGACGGCGGCATCACGTTTCCGCGCCGCATCGTCAGCTTCACCGACAAGACGCGCTACCTGTTCCACATTCAAAAGGGCATCATCGGCCGCGATTTTCGCAACAAGCCGTTCGAGGTCAACCGCAAGGTGCCCGAAGACCGCTTGCGCGTGCCGTTCGACCAGATGGTGTTCGTGGGCGACGGCTATACCGACATTCCGTGTTTCTCGCTGATCCGCCGCGCCGGCGGTTTCGCTTTTGGCGTCTGGGACCCGAAGCACCGCGACAAGCGCAGCCGCGCCTGGGGCTTCATCGAAGAAGGGCGGGTGTCGAACCTGAACCAGGCCCGCTACGACGAAAATGCCGAACTCTACCAATGGCTCGAAGAAGCGGTTACCAGCCTGGCTGGCCGCATCGCGCTGAAGTCGCGGGTGTACCGTGGTTGATCCGCTTGCCATGGCGGCCGAGCCGCCCTGGACCGCGCAGGACGCCCGCTACATGACGCTGGCGCTGGAACGGGCGCAGTCCGCCTACGACATCGGCGAAGTGCCGGTGGGTGCGCTGGTGGTCTCGGCCCAGGGAGACATCCTGGGGCAGGGCTACAACCGCACCATCATCGACCACGACCCCACGGCGCACGCCGAAATCGTCGCCTTGCGCAGCGCCGCGCGCGCGCTTGAAAACTATCGCCTGCCTGGCATCACCGTGTATGTCACGCTGGAACCCTGCGTCATGTGTATCGGCGCGATGCTGCATGCCCGGCTGGCGCGGGTGGTGTTCGGCGCCTACGACCCCAAGACGGGCGCCTGCGGCAGCGTGCTGGACGTGGGCTCGGTGCCCAAACTCAATCATCACACTTCAGTCACCGGCGGCGTGCTGGCCGAACCCTGCGGCGACCTGCTGCGCCGGTTCTTCCGCGAACGCCGCGCCAAGGAATCCATCGCATGAGCAACACCCACGATCACGACCACGAGTGCGGCGACGCCTGCGGCCACGATCACAGCCATGATCACCGCCACAACGTCCCCGACGCCCGTGGCATTTATCTGATCTCGCCGTCGTCGGCCGTGCGCGACCCGCACACCGTCGAACTGGCGCGTGAACGTCTCGCGCAGCAGGGCTTCAAGACCGCGCTGGACCGCACCGCGCTGGCCGAGCACCAGCGCTTTGCCGGCACCGATGCCCAGCGCCTGGCCAGCCTGACGCGCGCCACCAAGCAGAAGCTGCCCATCGTCATGGTGACCCGCGGCGGCTACGGCATGGGCCGGCTGCTGCACGCCATCGATTGGAAGGCCATGGCCGACAGCGGCAAGCGCTTTGTCGGCATGAGCGACTTCACCGCCTTCAACCTGGCGCTGCTGGCGCAGACCGGCGCGGTCAGCTATACCGGCGCCACGGCCATCTATGATTTCGGCGGCAAGAAGGTCGACGACCTGACCGAAGCGCTGTTCGGCGAAGTCATGCGCGGCGAACTGGAAATCCTCAGTTTCGAAACCCGGGACGCCGACCCGGTCGATTGCCGCGGCATCCTGTGGGGCGGCAATCTGGCCATGCTGGCGTCCCTGATCGGCACGCCCTACATGCCGAAGATTCGCGGCGGCATCCTGTTCCTGGAAGACGTGGCCGAACACCCGTACCGCATCGAACGCATGCTGATCCAGCTGTGGCAGGCGGGCATCCTGGGCAAGCAGAAGGCCATCGTGCTGGGCCGCTTCTCGGACTACAAGCTGGCGCCGCACGACAAGGGCTACGACCTGCACGAAGTGGTGGCGTGGCTGCGCAAGACCGTCAAGGTGCCGGTGATCACGGGCCTGCCTTACGGCCACGTGGCCACCAAGGCGACCCTGCCGATCGGCCAGAAGGTGGGCATCGCCACCGAAGACGGCCTGGCCCACCTGGTGCTGGACGAACACCACCATTGAGACGAGCCGGGCACGGCGCCCGGCCCCTCACTTCACTTCTTGAACAGCTTGTCGACCAGCGACTGCGCCTTCTGTTCGCCGCGGCGCTTGGCCTCGGCTTGCTCGGCGGGGCTCTGCGCCGCCTTGCTGCACGCGCTGGCGTGGGTGGGAAAGCGCGAGCCGCATTCCTGCGCCAGCTTGCGCGCACGGTCCCAGCTGTCGGCCTGTCCGTAGAAGCGGATGGCCTCCGGCCAGGCCAGCGCCGCATCCTTGAAGTAGTCGAATCCCTGGTTCATCACCGTTGTGGCCGGGCCGCGCTGGCCGGCGCCCAGCAGCGTGTTGGCGCGCAAGACATAGATCTGCCAGGCGCGGTCGCCTTCGGACTGCAGGTTGCGGTCCAGCAAGGCGCTGGCGCGCGCGGCAGGCTTGCCGGATTCGCCTTGCGCCAGGCTCAGCGTCAGCAAGGGCAGGGCGTGCTGGGCGGTGGGGCCGGACGCGCCCTGCGCCGCAAGCTTGCGGGCCTGAGCAAAGTCCTGCGCCTGCAAGGCTTGCTGGGCCGCATTGACCGCCTGGTAATTCTTCAGGGTAGCGGCGCTGCGGCGTTGCGCACGGGCCTTGTCCCAGGGCGCGATCGTGGCCGCGGGCCGCGGCTTGCCGGCCATCAGCGGCGTGACCTGGGCCGTCAGCGACGTCAGCCGGGCTTCGGTGCTAGGGTGGCTGACCGTGAGCTTTTTCCAGAAGTCGTCCAGACCATTGCGCAGGTCTTCGCCCGCCCCGGCCATGCCGGCGCTCAGCGAGGCCTGCATTTCCGTCAGCGGCGCGATCGTGTTGCCCTTGGCGGCGGCCTGCTTGCGGGTGTCCTGCGCGGCCGCCTGCTTGACCTGTTCGACCATGCGCTTGCGCGAGGCTTCCTGCAGTGTGGCGTTGTCGGCCTCCCAGGTGGCCTGCCGTTCCAGGAAAGCCTTGAAGCCCTGCGTGTACGAATAGCCCAGCCTCAGGCTGACGGTGGCGCCGAAGCGGTCGGCGTTTTCTTCCTGCTGACGGCTCCAGGCGGGAATCAGCACGTCTTTGCCCAGCGTGTACGAGGCAATCACGCTGTCGACAGGGTTCCAGCCGGCGGCGCTGCCGGCTTTCTGCGCCAGCGCGACGCCCACCGCGGCCAGCGTCGCGACCTGGTCGGTGGTGGCGTTGGCCGATTCCAGCTGGTGGTAGTCCAGGTAGATATGGCCGAATTCGTGGGACAGGATCGCGACGATCTCGTCTTCGGATTCGGCCGACTGCAGCCATCCGATAGACAGATAGATATTGCCCGCGCCGGTGCTCTGGGCATCCAGGGCCGGCAAAGCGGTGATGTAGACGCGGCCGGGCCAGTCGGGCACGCCCGCGGCTTCCTTGATGCGGCCCAGCAGGCCGTTCAGGTAGGCCTGCATGTCGGGCATGGACACCAGGCCCATCTGCGCGGCGCGTTGGTTGCGCGCATCGCGCTCGGCATCCGGCCACAGGCGGCCCGTGGGCGGCGGCGGCAGTTCGCCGGTCTTGACGGAAAACGTGCTGCCGCCAGGCAGGTTGGCGCAGCCGGCCAGGGCCAGCGCCAACGTCAGGGGGGCGAGCCGCAAGGCGTATCGGGTAGGCATCGGCATGTCAGCGGCAGGCGTTCTCGCCCGCGCCGGCGGTGGACCCCGTGGGGCCGGGCACGCGCTTGATCACCGGTCCGCACTGGGCCGCGGAATTGCGCGACACGCGCACCTGCATGCTGTCCACCCAATAGTCGCCGCCGTCCACCTTGACGCGGTAGAACTCTTCGCGGGTTTCCAGCACGGGCCAGGGCATGCCTTGGCCATCGGATTTGGCCGCGGGGGTGGTGCCGCCTGGCTGGGCATAGAGCGGCAGGGGCTTGATGCTGACGCCTACGATCTGGTCGGCGGCGACTGCCGGCGTGGCAGAGACAGCCAGCACCGCCGCAGTGGCGGCGATCAGGGAGGAAAGCGGGGTCATGCGGGGCTACTCCTGGTGAAGTTTGGCGGAAGGTTCCTGCTGGGGGGCGGGCGTGGGCGCGGCGGGCCGGTTCCCGGGTTTGCCGATAAGAAATTCGGTGATCTTGTTGGTCCAGCCCAGCCAGTGCGCGGCCAGGGCCAGGATCGCCAGGTCGACGATGGGCAAGGTGCCGACATCCACATAGGCCTGGGCGATCAGCACGATGAGCATGACGGCCAGCGAAGACAGCAGGATGGTGCCGATCTTGCGCAGCCCCAGGGCCAGCACGATCACGAGCTTGCCGCCGGCTTTGCGGGCGAGCCAGCGGCGCGAGGCCCGATCCGCCGCCACGCGGGCCAGCAGGCGGGCGCGCGCCGAAAGGCTTGGCGCCGCGGCCAGCGCCGCGAGCGGGGCCGGCAGGGGGGCGGAGGCGCCATCCGGGTTCGTCGCTTCGAAATGCCACTGCGTCGGCGCCACCAGCCACTTTCTGGCGCGGGCGCTGCGTTCGCGCAGGCGCCGGGCCAGCCACTGGGCCAGCCAATGCAGGAAATGCGCGGCCATCACGACCGGAATGCCCAGCAGCCACAAGATGTTCGGCCAGATATCCCATTCCACCGCGCGCTTGTAGCGGTCCTGGTAGGTCAGCAGGTTGTCCAGCGCCATGGCGTGCATGAACACGCCGGGAATGACGTCATGCACGGGCGACAATACCGTGTCGTTGAAGCCACTCAGCGCGCCGCCGATCATGACGTAGCGGCCGCGAAGCAGGTCGTCCAGCCGGGCCTCGTCGGCGTCCGCGGCCCGCAATTCGGACAAGGCCAGCGTGCGGGTGTAGGGGCACACCGGCATGTCGGCATCGGCCTGGCCCAGCAGTTTGCGCAGATAGGCCGGCAGCATTTCGCCGATGCCGCCGCGGGCCAGGCGGCAGTCAGGCGTGAAGCGGCGCTGGTCCAGGTTGTTCACGCCCCAGGTCAAGGCCATGGCGTCGCGCGTCCGGGGCAAGGTGATGCCTGCCGCGTCCTGCGCGATGGCCAGGGCGGCGCTGCGCGTGTCGGGGTCGGACCAGAGCGGGTAACTCCAGACCAGCCGGTCGACCTTGCTGGGTGCATAACGCACATCCACCAAGGTGAAACAAGGCGCTTGCCCGAGCGGGTTGGTCAACCCCGGCCGTATCCGCAGCGCGCCATCGGCGCCGGGCAGGGCGGCCAGGAATACCGGCACGCCCGCGTCGCGTAGCTCGCACAGGGCCGACATCAGCTCAGGCAGCGTCGGGTCGTCGCGCTCGCGGTCGAAGGTGATGTCCAGGAACAGGGCGCGGGGTTGGTGGATCAGGCCGATATTGCGCAGCCAGCGGGCATGCGTGCGGTAGGGCACCGGCCAGGCGCCTTTTTGCGGGTCCAGCGAATCGTCATCGATCAGCACGACGGTGGTGTCGTTGCGGTGCGCGGGGCTGTAGTAGCCGCCCACCAGCCGGGCCTGCAGGCGCGCCACGGCGTAGGTCAGCAGATCGGAACTGGGCGCCAGCCGGGGCGTGGCCCACAGCATGACGATCGCGACGAGCGCGGCGATGACGAGTGACCGGAAATAGAACCTGATGTTTCCGGAGGACGAGGAGGTATCGGTCACGGGCGGGGAAGATGGGATCAGCCGACAGGGGCCGGCAGGCAAACCATGCGATTTTTCGTTGCAATACTACCCCATTTAATACAAATGTTTACGTTAAGACAACAAATGGTACGGGCCGATGCTGTCGGGCGATACCGCGAAGGCCGGAGGGACTCCCCCGCTTGGTCGGGCTTGGTACACTATCGGGTTTCGCCGGATGCGTCCCTGGACGCCCGCGACCTTCGCAACTCACTCCTCCCCCAGCCAAAACCACCGTGATATCCACCGCCAATCTCACCATCCAGTTCGGTCCCAAGCCCCTTTTCGAGAACGTCAGCGTCAAGTTCGGGGAAGGCAACCGCTACGGGCTGATCGGGGCCAACGGGTCCGGCAAGTCCACGTTCATGAAGATCATCGGCGGCGACCTGGAGTCGTCGGCGGGCAACGTGTCGCTGGAACCCGGCGTGCGCCTGGGCAAGCTGCGCCAGGACCAGTTCGCCTTCGAAGACCTGCGCGTGCTGGACGTGGTCATGATGGGCCACACCGAGATGTGGGCCGCGATGTCCGAGCGTGACGCCATCTACGCGAATCCGGAAGCCACCGAAGACGACTACATGCGCGCGGCCGACCTTGAAGCCAAGTTCGCCGAGTACGACGGCTACACCGCCGAAGCCCGCGCGGGCGAGCTGCTGCTGGGCCTGGAAATCGCCGTCGACCAGCACAACCTGCCGATGCGCGAAGTGGCGCCGGGCTGGAAGCTGCGCGTGCTGCTGGCGCAGGCGCTGTTCTCGAATCCCGACGTGCTGCTGCTGGACGAACCGACCAACAACCTGGACATCAACACGATCCGCTGGCTGGAAAACGTGCTCAACGGCTACCAGAGCACGATGATCATCATCAGCCACGATCGTCACTTCCTGAACCAGGTGTGCACGCACATGGCCGACGTGGATTACGGTGAAATCCGCATCTACCCGGGCAACTACGACGACTACATGCTGGCCTCGACCCAGGCCCGCGAACGCCTGGTGTCCAACAACGCCAAGGCCAAGGAACGCGTGGCCGAACTGCAGGACTTCGTGCGCCGCTTCGCCGCCAACAAGTCCAAGTCGCGCCAGGCCACTTCGCGCCTGAAGCAGATCGACCGCATCAAGGCCGAGCAGGTCGTGGTCAAGCCGTCGTCGCGCCAGAACCCGTACATCCGCTTCGAGCAGAACAAGGTCATGCACCGCCTGGCCGTCACGGTCGAAAACCTGACCAAGGCCTACGACGCGCCCGTGATCCGCAACTTCTCGGCCATGGTCGATGCCGGCGAAAAGATCGCCATCATCGGCGCCAACGGCGTGGGCAAGACCACCTTGCTGCGCCTGTTGGCCACCGAACTGGCGCCGGATTCGGGCTCGGTCAAATGGTCTGACAACGCCGACCTGGGCTACATGGCCCAGGACGTGTCCGACCAGTTCCTGCAAACCGACATCAACCTGCTGGACTGGATGGGCGACCATCGCCAGCCGGGCGACGACGACCAGTCGATCCGTTCGGTGCTGGGCCGCCTGCTGTTCTCGGCCGACGACCTGCCCAAGGCGCCCAAGGTACTGTCGGGCGGCGAAAAGAACCGCATGACCTTCGGCCGCCTGATGCTGGGCCGGCACAACGTCATGCTGCTCGACGAACCGACCAACCACCTGGACATGGAATCGATCGAGTCGCTGCAATTCGCGCTGGAAAAGTACGAAGGCACCCTGGTGTTCGTGTCGCACGACCGTGAATTCGTGTCGGGCCTGGCCACCCGCGTGATCGAAATCCTGCCCTCGGGCGAGATCGTCGACTACCGTGGCGGCTACGAAGACTACCTTTCCTCGCGCGGCATCGAGGCCTGATGGCCGGCGTCTGACGCGCGGGCTTGCGGCATCCGGCCCGCTGTTCAGGCTCGCTTTTCAGACTCATTCCTGGATTTCCCTGGCGGCCGGCTGAACCTCGTTCAGCCTGCCGCAATCCTGCTGGGCTATCATTCGGGTAAACCCTGGCTTCTCTGTCGCGCCAGGCTCCACTCCGGTAGCCATGTCTCCCACACCCCACACCACGCCCGACGGCACGCCGATCGGGACGTTCGCATTGACCTCGCGCATCGTCGCGATCGCCTTCTTCACCTTCATCTGTTATCTCGCCATCGGCCTGCCGCTGGCCGTGCTGCCCGGCTACGTGCATGGGCAACTGGGCTACGGCTCGGTGCTGGCCGGGCTGGCGATCAGCGTGCAGTACGTGGCGACGCTGCTCAGCCGCTCGCACGCGGGCCGCATGGCCGATACGGTGGGGCCCAAGCAGACCGTGGTGATCGGCATGGCCGCCTGCGCGGCCAGCGGGGTCTTCCTGTTGCTGGCTTACGCGTTTGAACGCAGCGCCTGGCTCAGCCTGTCCGCCATCATCGTCAGCCGCCTGGCGCTGGGCTTTGGCGAAAGCTGGGTGGGCACGGGGTCTGCCACCTGGGCCATCGCCCGGGTCGGCCCGCTGCACACCGCTCGGGTGATTTCCTGGAACGGCATCTGCACCTACGGCGGCCTGGCGCTGGGGGCGCCGCTGGGCGTGTACCTGGAAACCGAATGGAGCATGGGCGCCCTGGGCGGGGCCGTGCTGCTGCTGGGTCTGGCCGGCCTGGGGCTGGCGGTGGCGCGGGCGCCGGTGGCCATCGTCGGCGGCCACCGCATGGCGTTCAAGAGCGTGGTGCTGCGGGTGTTTCCGCACGGCATGGCGTTGGGCCTGGGGTCGGTGGGCTTCGGCACGCTGGCCGCCTTCGTGGCGCTGTACTACGCCAGTTTCTCCTGGGAAGGTGCCGCCCACGCGCTCAGCGCATTCGGCTGCGCCTTCATCGGCGTGCGGTTGCTGTTTGCCGGCACCATCACGCGCTTCGGCGGCTTCCGGGTTGCGCAGGTGTCTTTCCTGGTCGAGGCGGCCGGGCTGGCGTTGCTGTGGCTGGCCCCCAATCCCACCGCGGCCCTGGTGGGCGCGGCCCTGACCGGTTGTGGTTTCGCGCTGGTGTTCCCGGCCATCGGCGTCGAAGCGGTGGCGCGCGTGCCCGCCGGCAGCCGCGGCGCGGCGCTGGGCGCGTATTCCGCTTTCCTGGACCTGGCGCTGGGCGCCACCGGCCCGGTGGCGGGCTACATCTCGGGCGGCTTCGGCTATCCGGCCATCTTCCTGGCCGCGGCGGTGGCGGTGCTGCTGGGCTTCGTGATTGCGTATGGCCTGCAACGCCACGCCAGCCGGGCGCAGGCGGCGGCCTAGGCGCCCCGCCTGCGCCGCTTGCCCTTATTCATATAACTGAAAGTCTTAAAGACATTCAATATTGATCGTTGGAGTTCATATAACGAATTGTTAGATTAGGCCCGTTCCCCACGCGCGCACGATTCGTTCCATGAACCTGACCTTCGATCACGTCCACAAGCACTTCGGCGACCTGCCGGTCGTGGATGGCTTTTCCAGCGAATTCAAGACCGGCGAGCTGGTCGCGCTGGTCGGCCCGTCGGGTTGCGGCAAGTCCACCTTGCTGCACCTGGCCGCGGGCCTGGAAAAACCCACGCAAGGGCAGGTGTTGGCCGACGGCAAGCCCGTGACCGGCCCGCATCCCAGCCGTACGCTGGTGTTCCAGGAACACGCGCTGTACCCGTGGCTGACGCTGGAAGACAACGTCGCGCTGGCCCTGGAATTCCAGAACACCCCCAAGAAGCGCGCCCGCCAAGCCGCGCGCGAGTGGCTGGCGCGCGTCAGCCTGGCGGGTTTCGAACACTATTACCCCCACCAGGTGTCCGGCGGCATGCGCCAGCGCGCGGCTTTGGCGCGCGCCTTCATCGCCCAGCCGCAGACCATGCTGATGGACGAACCCTTCGGCGCGCTGGATGCGCTGACGCGGCTGGCCTTGCAGGACGTGCTGCGCCAGCTCATCGCCCAGGAAAAGCCCACCGTGCTGCTGGTCACCCACGACGTCGACGAAGCGCTGTTCCTGGCCGACCGCATCGTGGTGTTCAGCCCGCGTCCGGCCCGGGTGCTGCGCGAGTTCAACCTGGCCCACCGCAGCAAGACCCACGACCTGTCGGACCTGGCCGCTGAAAAGCGCGAGATCCTGCGGCTGCTGGGCATTGCGGTCGATGGCTCGGCGGCGCACGCCGACCTGGCGCTGGCGGCCTGATCCCTGTCGATTTTCCGGTTTTGCGGACGGCGCCTGGCGGCGCCGGCCATCCCTGATTCCCTGGAGTATTTCCCATGAAATTCAAGCAATGGCTGTCCCTGCCGCTCGCCGCGGCGCTGTTGGCCGCGGCCCCCGCCATGGCCGCCGAGAAGTTCCGTGTCGGCTATCTGCGCGTGATGGACGACGCGCAGGCGATCGTGGCGCAAGAGGGTGGCTTCTACAAGAAGGCCGGCCTGGATTCCGAGCTGATCGAATTCAAGTCGGGCACCGACCTCATCAAGGCCATCGTCGGCGGCCAGCTCGATATCGGCGTGCTGGGCTTCACCAACGCGGTCGCGTGGGCGTCCAAGGGCGCGGACCTGAAGGTGGTGGGCGGCGCGCAGCAGGGCTACCACTCGTTGATCGTGCGCGACGATTCGGGCATCAAGGACATCGCCGGCCTGAAGGGCAAGACGCTGGCTTCGCAAGCCGAAGGCAGTACCGCCGACGTGGTGCTCAAGGGCGTGGTGCTCAAGCAGGGCAACCTGGGCGCCGACGACGTCAACGTGATGGGCGTGAGCCCCGCGGTGGCCGTGCAGTCGCTGGTCGGCAAGCGCGTCGACGCCGCGTTCCTGTTCGAACCCTACGACCGCATTGCGCAGCTGGTGGCGCCGGTCAAGCAGATCTACGAAGTGGGCCAGGCCTGGCCGTTCCCGTGCATGGTGGTGATCACCTCCGGCGAAACGCTGGCCAAGCGCAAGGGCGATGTCTGGAAGGCGCTGGACGCGCAGAACCAGGCCATCGCGCTGCTGCAGAAGGAACCCGCGCAGGCCTCCAAGCTGATCGCGTCGTACTTCATCGCCGAGCCCACGCTCAAGACGCTGCATCGCGGCGAGCTGCCGCGCGAAACGGTCATTGCCGAAGCCATCAGCACCCAGGTGTTCACGCCCAAGCTGACCGACAAGGACACGCGCCGCATGCAGGAAATCGCCGACATCCTGCAGGCCCAGGGTTCGCTCAAGACGCGTGACGGCAAGCCGTACGACGTTTCCAGCATCGTCGACCTGTCCTGGCAAGAGGCTCGCAAGCTTTGAGCGCATCCACTCGTGTCACCGGTGCCCGCAAGCATCTGGCGGGGGTGCTGGGCGTCGTCTTCATCCTGGCGCTGTGGCAGCTGGCTGCCTTTGCCTTGCCCGATTTCCTGATGCCGGGCGTGCCGGCCGTGGTGCAGCGGCTGATTGAAGACCTCGGCAAGTCCTCGTTCCATCAAAGCCTGATGGGCACGCTGGGCCGGCTGGGCGCGGGCTATGGCCTGGCGCTGGCCGCGGGTATCGGCTTCGGTCTGGTGGCCGCGGTGCTGTTCTTCTTTCGCGAAGTGCTGCGCAGCGCCATCGTCATCCTGCAATCGATTCCGTCGATCGCGTGGGTGCCGCTGTTCCTGATCGTGATGGGCTTTGGCAACACGCCCATCATCGTGGTGGTGGCGCTGTCGGCGTTCTTCCCGGCGGCGCTCAGCGTCATGAACGCCACCGAATCGGTGCAGCGCGTGCACGTGTCGGCGGCCCGCGTCATGGGCGCGACGCCGTGGGGCCTGGTCAAGCGGGTCTACCTGCCGGCCGTGATGCCCGAACTGATTACCGGCGCGCAGCTGGCGTTCGGCAATGCGTGGCGCGCGCTGATCTCGGCCGAAATGCTGATCGGCTTCGGCAAGGGCCTGGGCCGTTCGCTGGCGTATTCGGGCGAGATCGCCGACATGACCGGCGTCATGACCAACATCCTGGTCATTGCCGTGCTGGCCGCGGTGATCGACCAGTTCGTGCTCGAGCGCCTGAAGCACCGGCTGCTGCGCTACCAATACGTGTGAGGGCAGGGATGACGCGCCGCTTTCCCCTGGCATTGCTGGCCGCCGGCCTGGTGGCGTGCGTCACCGCTGCCGCCAGCGCCACGCCGGCCGACGGTCTGGCATCGGCACGCCAGCGCGGCGAACTGGTCGTGGGCGTGCCGTACCTGGCGCCCGCACCGGTCGCCGGCGCCAAGATCCGCACGCCAGACGGGCTGGACATCGCCATGGCGGAAAAGCTGGCGCAGGACCTGGACCTGCCGTTCAGCCTGCGCCAGGTAGCGCCGACCGATGCCGCGCGCCTGCTGGCCGCCGGCGAGGTAGACGTCGTGCTGGCCGACCGCAGCCAGCCTGCGGCGCCCTTGCCCGCGGGCGTGGCGGCGTTGCCCACGGGCTATGCCGCGCGTCCCAAGGCCGTCATCCGCAGCGATACCGCCATGCGCCAACCGTCGGATGCGCGCGGGCGCAGCGTCTGCGTGGCCGAGGCTGCCGTGGGGGCGCAGGCCCTGGCGCAAGGTTGGGGCGCCGTGGTGCGCACCTATCGGGTGCCGTCCGATGCGCTGGTGGCCGTGCGCGAGGGCAGCTGCGACATCGGCCTGGTGGACGATGCCGTGTGGGAACCGCTGATGCGCTTTCCCGAATGGAAGAAATTCTCGGCCACGCTGGCCGCCGATGGCGCACGCCACGAGCGGGTCTGGCTGCTGCCCGCCGCCGACGCGGCGGCGCAGGCTTGGCTGGGCGAACGCATGCGTGAGTGGTCGCGCGCCGGCGCCTGGAAGGCGCTGCCCGCCAAGTGGGCGCGTGACGTGGCGTTCGACGTCTACCTGGACCAGGAAGTGGCCGACTGCCACGGCTGACGTCCTGCTCGCCAGCGCCTGTCCGGCCCCCGCCAGCACTTACAATGCCGGGCTATGACGTACACGCTGACCGCCGCCTGTTCCCACCAGGAAGACATCAAGAAAAGCCGCTTTGCCGCCCACGCCGCACCCGTTGCCAGCGTCGACGAGGCCATGCACTTTTTCGCGGCGCACAGCGACCCCGAGGCTACCCACAACTGCTGGGCCTATCGCATCGGGCAGGAATACCGCTTCAATGACGATGGCGAACCGGGCGGCACCGCGGGCCGGCCGATCCTGCAAGCCATCGAAGGGCAGGACATGGACCGCGTGGCGGTGCTGGTGGTGCGCTGGTTCGGCGGGGTCAAGCTGGGGGCGGGCGGCCTGGTGCGCGCCTATGGCGGCTGCGCCGCCAATTGCCTGCGCAACGGTCCGCGCACCGAAGTGGTGGACCTGGCCACCCTCTCATGCCATTGCGGCTTTGCCGAACTGCCGCTGCTGAAGTCGCGGCTGGCGCAGGCCGGGGCATCGATACAGCAGGAAGACTTCACCCAGGACGGCGTGACGCTGCGCTTCACGGTGCCGCGCGTGGCGGTAGCCGAACTGGAAAGCACGGCCGCCAACATCACGCGCGGCCGCGCGGCGTGGGAAGTTTTGGGCTGAATGCAACAAGGGCCCTGGCGGGCCCTTGTGCTTTACGCGTCCTGGCTGTCTTGGGCCGCCGCGATTTCCTGGTGGACCTTTTCCATGTCCACTTCCTTGATCTTGGCCAGCAGCTCGTTGAGCTGTCCGCCCGACAAGGCGCCGGGTTGCGAGAACAAGAGGACCTTTTCACGGAAGACCATCAGCGTCGGGATCGAGCGGATGCCCAGCGCGCCGGCCAGTTCCTGTTCGACGTCGGTGTTCACTTTGGCGAACATCACGTCCGGATGCTCGGTGGCGGCTTGCTCGAAAACGGGCGCGAACCCGCGGCACGGGCCGCACCAGGGCGCCCAGAAGTCCACGATCAGGGTGCCGTCCGGCGTAATGGCTTCCTGGAAGCTGTCTTTGGTGAGTTCAACAATACTCATTTTGGAATCCTTGCCGCTGGCGCGGCGCAAAAAAGTCGGTGTCAGAGATCCGGGGGTTGCCTGCCCCGGAGCTGATTTGGCGACGCGGTCTTGCCGGTACCCGCAAGCCCATAGTAGAGCGGGGACCGGTCGCGTCGCAATGGTTGGCGTCAGGCTTTGATCGACGCGACGATCTCGAACGAACGCAGGCGGTCGGCAATATCGTAGAAGTCGGACACGATCATGACTTCATCGGCTTCGGTTTCGGCAACCAGGGCTTCGAGCCTGCCTTTGACGGTGTCGGGGCCGCCCACGATGGCCGCGCCCAGACGTTGATTGACCGCCTCGCGCTCCCATTCGTTCCACAGCCCTTCCATGCTGTCCACTGGCGGCTGCAGCTGCAGGCGGTGGCCGCGCACCAGCGACAGGAACTTGAGCTGCTGCGTGGTGGCCTGGCGCCGGGCGGCTTCGTCGGTCTCGGCAGCCACCACCGGCACGCCGATCATGGCGTAGGGGCGGGCCAGCGTTTCCGACGGCTTGAACAGGTGGCGGTACAGCCGCATCGCGGCCATGCCTTCCGGTGAGAAGTGGCCGGCGAACGAGAACGGCAGGCCCAGTTCGGCGGCCAGGCGAGCGCTGAAATCGCTGGAGCCCAGCAGCCAGATGGGAATGTCCAGCCCTTCTCCGGGAATGGCGCGCACCGGTTGGCCGGGCCGCGACGCCGCCAGGAAGCCGCGCAGCTCTTCGACCAGCGCCGGAAATTCCAGGCCGCTGCGCGGACCGCGGCGCAGCGCATGCTGCGTAGCGCCATCGCTGCCGGGCGCGCGGCCCAGGCCCAGGTCGATACGGCCGGGGTACAGGGTTTCGAGCGTGCCGAACTGCTCGGCGATGATCAGCGGCGCATGGTTGGGCAGCATCACGCCGCCCGAGCCGACACGCAGGGTCTTCGTGTGCGAGGCGATATGGCCGATCAGCACCGCCGTGGCGCTGCTGGCCACGCCGTTGATGTTGTGGTGCTCGGCCAGCCAGAAGCGCTTGTAGCCCAGGCGTTCGACGTGCTGCGCCACCGCGACGCTGTTGCGGAAAGCATCGGCGGCATCGCGGCCTTGCACGATCGGGGCCAGGTCCAGCACCGAAAAGGGAATGCGGGCCAGGGTGCTCATGCGCGACGCTCGGCGCAGAAGGCGGCACAGGAAGAAACCATCGGGTAGAGACGCAAAGTTGACTCCATAGTCCTATATACATGGGGAGTGTATCGGCGAATTCAACCGTGTCCGCCAGCAACCATGCGGATGGGCGGGTTGATAGCAAAAGTCAATGGCGGCGATTGTTCCGCCAGGCGGACAGGCAGGGCAGCCGTACCGGTATCGTGGTCACGCATCCCGCGCTTGCAACGCTTCGTCGGCCTGTCGCGGCAAGCGCCGGGCGCGGGCCTGGCCGTTTTGTTCAAGACGCGGCGCGCCATTTCGAGGATCATCCGGGTTCCCCTCATTTTCCGCAGGAGACCCGTATGAGCGCCGCCGGCAAGAACCATCAGATCGACAACATCGAATTCAACGTCGCCGACATCGCGCGCAGCAAGCGCTTCTACGGCGATGCGTTTGGCTGGACGTTTACCGACTACGGCCCGACCTACACCGAGTTCACCGATGGCCGCCTGACCGGCGGCTTCACCACGGGCGAGCCCGTGCGCCCCGGCGGCCCGCTGGTGATTCTGTATGCCGACGACTTGGCCGATGCGCAACGGCGCGTCGAGGCGGCGGGCGGCCGCATCAGCCGCGAGGTGTTCGGCTTTCCTGGCGGGCGCCGGTTCCAGTTCACCGACCTCGACGGCTACGAGCTGGCCGTGTGGACCGCCGCGTCATAGCGCCGAACGCGTTGCGGCCTTCGGCTTCGGTCTGCCGGGGGCGGCCGTTGCGTGCTGCTTCAGGCGGCCTTTCGCCGCCGCCTTGAGCAAGCGCTGGAAGTTGGGGCATTGCGCGTGATGGGGGGCAGGGCACTGTGCGGCATGGCGCAGCCCCTGGCTCATCGCCCGCAGGCGCTTGATGGTGGCGTCGATGTCGTCGGCCTTGGCCAGCAGCACCTGCCTGTCGACCTGCACCGCGCCGCTGGGCGACAGCATCGCGCGGATTTCCTCCAGCGACAGGCCGCCGGCCTGGCCCAGTGCGATCAGCGCCAACTGGTCCAGCACGTCCGGCGCAAAGCGCCGCCGCTGGCCGGCCGGGCTGGTCGCCGAGATCAGGCCTTGTTTCTCATAAAACCGCAGCGTAGAGGCCGCCATGCCCGTGCGCCGGGCGACTTCGGAAATGTCCATGCCTTACCCATTGACTTGAAGTTGACTTCAACTTCTATCATGCCTGCTTGAGTTGGCTTCATCAACGGAAAAGGAATGGGCATGGCAGGGATGGACGAGGTTGTGAAGGTGATTCTGGTCGGCGTCGGCGCAACGGTGGTCATGGACGTGTGGTCGTTGATCCAGAAGGGCCTGGGCATGCCCACGCTCAATTACGCGTTGGTCGGGCGGTGGGCGGGGCATCTGCCCCGGGGCCGGTTCACGCATGCCAGCATCGGCCGGGCCGAGCCGATCACGGGCGAAGCGCCGCTGGGCTGGGCCATTCACTACGCGGTGGGTATCGCATTCGCGGCGTTGCTGGTGGGCATTTTCGGGGTGCAATGGCTGGCGGTGCCCACCGTATCGCCGGCCCTGATCGTGGGCACCGTGACCGTGGCGGTTCCGCTGTTCGTGATGCAGCCGGCCCTGGGCGCGGGATTCGCTTCGTCGCGCACGCCGACGCCGCTGAAAAACTGCCTGCGCAGCGTGACCACGCATGCGGTGTTCGGGCTGGGCATGTATTGGGCCGCGCTCTTGCTCAAGCGGGTATGGGCGTGATCTGCGCGCCATGAAAAAGCCGCCGCGGCCCTGCGTCGGGCCGCGGCGGCTGTTATCGGCGCTACGTGCTTATTCCGGGAAGAATGCGTAGCGGATCACGAACAGGATCGCCACCAGCCAGGTCGCCGGATGCACGTCGCGCACGCGGCCCGTGGCCGTCTTGAGCACCACGTAGCTGATGAAACCGAAGGCGATGCCGTTGGCGATGGAATACGTGAACGGCATGACCAGGGCGGTCAGCGCGGCCGGCGTGGCTTCGCAGACGTCGTTCCAGTCGATGTCGATCAGTTCGCGCATCATCAGGCCGGCCACGTAGAGCAGGGCGGGTGCGGTGGCGTAGGCGGGCACGGCGCCGGCCAGCGGCGAAATGAACAGTGCGGCCAGGAACAGCAGGGCCACGACCAGCGCGGTCAGGCCGGTGCGGCCGCCGGCCTGCACGCCCGAGGCGCTTTCGACGTAGGCAGTGGTGCTGCTGGTGCCCAGCATCGAGCCGGCCACGATGGCGGTGCTGTCTGCGAACAGGGCGCGGCCCAGGCGGTTGGGGCGGCCTTCGGGCATCAGGCCCGCGCGCTTGGCCACGCCGACCAGCGTGCCGGTGGCGTCGAACACCTCGACCAGCACGAACACCAGGATGACGTGCACGAAACCGGTGTGCAGCGCGCCCAGGATGTCCATCTTGAACAGCGTCGGCGCCAGGCTGGGCGGCGCGGCGAAGATGCCCTTGAACTCGTTGTGGCCCAGCGCCATGGACAGCACGGTGACCACCAGGATGCCGATCAGGATCGCGCCGCGCACGCGCAGCGCGTCCAGCGAGGCGATGATGAAAAAGCCCAGGATGGCGAACAGCGGCCCCGGCGCGGTCAGGTCGCCCAGGGTGACCTTGGTGGCGGGGTGCGCCACCACGATGCCGGCGCTGGACAGCGCGATAATGGCCAGGAACAGCCCGATGCCTGCGGCGATGGCGCTGCGCAGCGAATGCGGAATGCCCTTGACCAGCCAGACCCGGATGCCGGAGATGGTCAGGATCAGGAAGATCACGCCCGAGATGAACACGGCGCCCAGCGCCTGTTCCCAGGTGTAGCCCATGGTCTTGACGACGGTGAACGCGAAGAACGCATTCAGGCCCATGCCGGGCGCCATGCCGATCGGCCAGTTGGCGATCAGCGCCATCACCAGCGAACCCAGCGCGGCGGCCAGGCAGGTGGCCACGAACACGGCGCTGCGGTCCATGCCGGTGGACGACAGGATGTCCGGGTTCACGAAGATGATGTACGACATGGTCAGGAATGTCGTCAGGCCGGCCACGATTTCGGTTCTCGCGGTCGTGCCGTGTTCACGCAGCTTGAATAGCTTCTCCAGCATTCTTATCCCCAGGGTGCTTGCAGGCTCAGGTTGTCGGGTGAGGGCGTGGGCGCCCTCGAATATTTGTAAACGGGCGTATTTTCGCATCAGTTGTAAACTCTGCCGCCATGATTATTCTCGGCTTTGAAAGCTCCTGCGATGAAACGGGCGTCGCAGCCGTCTGTACGGAACGCGGCTTGCTCGCGCATGCCCTGCACACCCAGATCGCCATGCACCAGGAATACGGGGGCGTGGTGCCTGAACTCGCCTCGCGCGACCACATCCGCCGCGTGGTCCCGCTGACCCGCCAGGTGCTGGAAGAGGCCGGCCTGGCCATGTCCGACATCGACGCGGTGGCCTATACCGCCGGCCCGGGCCTGGCCGGCGCGCTGCTGGTGGGCGCCAGCGTGGCGCAGTCGTTCGCCTGGTCGCGCCACTTGCCCGCCATTCCCATTCATCACCTGGAAGGCCACCTGCTGTCGCCGATGCTGGCCGACCCGCGGCCCGAATTCCCCTTCGTGGCGCTGCTGGTGTCTGGTGGCCATACGCAGCTGATGCGGGTCGACGGGGTGGGGCGCTATGAATTGCTGGGCGAGACCCTGGACGACGCCGCGGGCGAGGCCTTCGACAAGTCGGCCAAGCTGATGGGCCTGGGCTACCCCGGCGGCCCGGCGCTGGCCCGCCTGGCCGCCAGCGGCGATGCCAGCCGGTTCGACCTGCCGCGGCCCATGTTGCATAGCGGCGACCTGGATTTCAGCTTCAGTGGCCTGAAGACCGCCGTGCTGACCCGGGTGAAGGCGGCCGAGCAGCAGACCGGCGCGCTGGACGACCAGACCCGCGCCGACCTGGCCGCGGCCACCCAGGCCGCCATCGTGGAAGTGCTGGCCGCCAAGTCGATCCGCGCCTTGAAGCAGACCGGACTGCGCCGGTTGGTGGTGGCAGGTGGCGTGGGCGCGAACCAGTTGCTGCGCGCCAAGCTGGCCGCAGCCCTCAAGCCCCTGAAGGCGCAGGCCTATTTTCCGCCGCTGGCGTTGTGTACCGACAACGGCGCGATGATCGCCTTCGCGGCGGCCGAACGGGTCAAGGCGGGGCTGGTGACGCTGGACCCGGATGCGCATTCGTTCACGATCCGGCCGCGCTGGGACCTGGCGGACATCGCCTGAAGCGCGCGGTGGGGGAAGGGACGGCCGGTCAGGACAGCCGGTTTGGACGGCCGGTCAGGACGGCCGGTCAGGGACGCCTGTCAGGACGACAGGCTGGGCCGCCCGCTCGGGGGCGCCCGGATGCCACGACTTACTTTTTCTTGCCGCCGCCGATGCGGCTTTCGGTGCCCTGCACCAGGCGCGTGATGTTGGCGCGGTGGCGGTAGAACAACAGCACGCCAATGACCGCCAGCGCCACGCCCAGGGCGGGCTGGGCGTACCAGGCCATGCCGGACCCGAAGACGTAATAGACCGGGGCGAAAAAGGCCGCCACCAGCGAAGCCAGCGACGAATAGCGGAAGAAGATGGCAATGATCAGCCAGGTGGCCGCGGTGGCGACCGCCAGCCAGGGCTGGATCGCGACCAGCACGCCCAGGGCAGTGGCCACGCCCTTGCCGCCCTTGAACCCCAGGAAAATCGGGTACAGATGGCCCAGGAAGGCCGCCACGACGACGGCCGCCAGCGGCCAGGGCGCAATGCCGGGCGCCAGCTTCTCGGCCAGCCACACGGCGAACCAGCCCTTGGCCGCGTCACCCAGCAACGTCAGCGCGGCGGCAGTCTTGTTGCCGGTACGCAGCACATTGGTGGCGCCCGGGTTCTTCGAACCGTAGCTGCGGGGGTCCTGCAGCCCCATGAGCTTGCTGACCACCACGGCGAAGGGCACGGAGCCGATTAGGTAGGCCAGCAGGATGAGCGCCGCGGTGAACGCCAGGGAGGGTTCGGTGATCGCCATAGGGGGTGAGTGTCCGTTGTCGTTGTGATGTTGTGGATCTTGATGGCTGCGGATTCTACCTCGCCGGCTGGCCGGGCCGGATTCGGGTTATCGATCGGGCAAAGCGGGACAGATTGGCGCGGGGCCATCCGGGCGCCGCCTGCGGACGGTACAATCCAGCCGGTTCACCCGCGTTTTATTTTCTTTCGGATGCACAATGCGAATTCTGGTTTCGAACGATGATGGTTATTCGGCCCCCGGCCTCGAGGCGCTGGTAGCGGCGCTGCAGGGCCTGGGCGACCTTACCGTCGTCGCGCCCGAGACCAACCACAGCGGCGCGTCCAATTCCCTGACGCTGAACCGTCCGCTGTCGGTACGCACGGCTTCCAACGGCTTCATCGCCGTCAACGGCACCCCGTCCGACTGCGTCCACGTGGCCCTGACCGGCCTGATGGACACCCGCCCCGACCTGGTCGTGTCCGGCATCAACAACGGCGCCAACATGGGCGACGACACCCTCTATTCGGGCACCGTGGCCGCCGCCAGCGAAGGCTACCTGTTCGGCATCCCGTCCATCGCCTTCTCGCTGGCTGAAAAGGGCTGGGAACACATCGAATCGGCCGCCCGCGCCGCGCGTCTGGTGGTCGAACGCCAATTGGCCCAGCCCCTGGCCGCCCCAGTGCTGCTGAACGTCAATATCCCCAGCCGCCGCTTTGACGACATGCATGGCTTCCAGGTCACGCGTCTGGGCAAGCGCCATCCGTCGCAGCCGGTGGTGCGCACCACCACGCCATACGGCGATCCGGTCTACTGGATCGGTCCGGTGGGGCAGGCCGCCGATGCCACGCCGGGTACCGACTTTCATGCGGTGGCGCAGGGCATGGTGTCGGTCACGCCCTTGCGGCTCGACCTGACCCAGCACAGCCAGCTCGACGAGATCCGGACCTGGGCGGAGCCGCTATGCGTCGACGCATAAGCCAGCCGGACGTCTCGCAGGCGGTGCCCGGGCGGCCCAGCCCGGTCCGCTACGATTCCGGCCGGCTCAGCCCGGGCGTCACGCCCGCCAACAGCAACACCCGGGTGTCGGCCGCCACCCTGCAAAGCCAGGCCAAGACGCCCACGCCCGCCGCGGGCGGCAACCTGGGGCTCAATTCCGACCGCCTGCGCCAGGCCATGGTGCAGCGCCTGCGCAGCCAGGGCGCCACCGACGAGCGCGTGCTCAACGCCATGGCGGTGGTGCCGCGCCACCTGTTCGTCGACGAAGCGCTGGCCAGCCGCGCCTATGAAGACGCGGCGCTGCCCATCGGCCATTCGCAAACCATTTCGCAACCGTGGGTGGTGGCCCGCATGATCGCCGCCGTCTGCGAAGACCGCACGCCCACCCGCGTGCTGGAAGTCGGCGCCGGCTGCGGCTATCAGGCCGCGGTGCTGGCGCAGTTCGTGCGCGAGGTCCATTCGATCGAACGCATCCGCGGACTCTACGAGCTGGCGCGCGAGCATCTGCGCGCCTTGCGGCTCACCACGCGCATCCGCCTGATCTACGGCGACGGCATGCTGGGCCTGCCCGGCGTGGCGCCGTTCGATGCTATCGTTGTGGCTGCCGCTGGCTTGGCCATCCCGCAAGCGTTGCTCTCGCAGCTCGCGCCGGGGGGGCGCCTGATCGCTCCCGAAGGGGGCTCGAACCAGCGCCTGGTGCTCATCGAACGCACCGGCGCGGCCAGCTGGAAACGTACTGAATTAGAGGCCGTGCGCTTTGTGCCGCTACGTGCCGGAATACAATCTTGAGCAAACAGGAGAAACGTATGCTCAACGGGCAGTTGCAACTGACCGATCTGACCATGGGCGTGTCCATGACGCGCCTGCGCCGCCCGATTTTCGTGGCCGGTGTTCTCAGCCTGGCCATCCTGGCCGGCTGCGCATCAAAAGGTACCCGCGCCCCGGTCGTCGACCTTGCCGGCGGACAGCCGTCCGCCTCGGCGCAACCCGGTGGCAGCTATGTCGTCAAGCCGGGCGACACCCTCTACAAGATCGCCCGCGCCAACAACGTGGACATCGAAAGCGTCAAGCGCTGGAACAACCTCAGCGACCCCAACCAGATTTCGGTCGGGCAGGTGCTGAAGATGTCCGGTGGCTCGGGCGGCGTGGCGCAACCCGCGCCCATCGCCAGCGCCAAGGCGCAGCCGCGTCCGCTGGACCAGCCGGGCGATACGTCCGGCACCGCCGTGGCCTCGTTGCCGCCGCCCACGCCGGCCGCCACCACGCCCACTGAAACTAAGCCTGTTGCACGTGCGGCCGATGCCAGCGTCATCAACTGGGCCTGGCCGGCCGGCGGCCAGATCATGCAGGGCTTCAACAACAACAGCAAAGGCATCGACATCGCCGGCGCGCTGGGCGACCCGGTCACCGCTGCGGCGGATGGCAAGGTCATGTACAGCGGCAACGGCGTGCGCGGCCTGGGCAACCTGATCATCGTGAACCACCAGAACGGCTTCATCACGGCCTATGCGCATAACCGCACGCTGCTCGTGAAGACCGGCCAGGACGTCAAGCGCGGCGCCAAGATCGCCGAAATCGGCCAAAGCGACACTACGTCGCCGCGCCTGCATTTCGAGATCCGCCGCCAAGGCACGCCCGTGGACCCGATGCAGTACCTGCCCACCAAATGACGCCCACCCTGGTTTTCGACCTTGAAACCATTCCCGATGCGGATGGTCTGCGCAAGCTGAACGGCTGGGGCGCCGACGTGCCCGACCAGGAAGTCGTCGAACGTGCGCTCACGGCCCGCCGTGAAGCCGTGGGCCATGACTTCCTGCCGCTGCACCTGCACAAGGTCGCGGTGGTGGGTTGCGTGTTTCGCGACGACCAGGGCTTTCGCGTCAAGACGCTGGGCCAGGCCGACGACCCCGAAGCCGCCTTGCTGGCGGGCTTTTTCAAGACCATCGAACGCTACACGCCCAAGCTGGTCAGCTGGAATGGCTCGGGCTTTGACCTGCCGGTGCTGCACTATCGCAGCCTGATCCAGGGCGTGCCCGCGCCGCGGTACTGGGACATGGGCGAAGAAGACCGCGATTTCAAGTTCAACAACTACATCTCGCGCTATCACAATCGCCACCTGGACCTGATGGACGTGCTGGCCAAGTACAACGGCCGCGCCAACGCGCCGCTCGACGAACTGGCCAAGCTGTGCGGCTTTCCCGGCAAGCTGGGCATGGACGGCAGCAAGGTCTGGGAAGCCTGGAGCAGCGGCCGCGCCGACGAAGTGCGCGCCTATTGCGAAACCGACGTGGTCAACACCTGGCTGGTGTATTGCCGCTTTCGCTTCCTGCGCGGCGAGCTCGACCACACCGCCTACGACGCCGAAATCGCGCTGGTTCGCGACACGCTGTCGGCCAGCGATGCGCCGCACTGGAAGGAATACCTGGCGGCATGGGACGCCAACTGAATCGCACGCCTTCGCGTTGCAGGAAAACGGAGCCCGCGGGCTCCGTTTGCACGTCTGGGCAGACGCAATCGACTGAAACATAGCTTGCGCGGGCGAAACCCGGATGAAACCGGGCGGATCGCACAATGGCCTCGCTTTCTTCACTTTCAGGAGACCTACATGTCCCGATTCGCTATCCGCTCCAACTTGGCTGCTCTGGCCATGGTCGCCGCCTCGGGCGGTTTGCTGGCCGGCACCGTGATGGCGGCGCCGCCTGCCGATGGCGGGCCCGCTGCGATGCACGAAGGCCGCCACGGTGGCGGTTTCCACAAGGGCATGCGCGACGGCCTGTGGATCCCGGGCCTGGGCCCCGTGTCCAAGGCGCAAGTCGACCAGCTCAAGCTGGACGACAAGCAGCAAGCCCTGCTCAAGACGGCGCAAGACGGCCAACGCGGCCTGCGCGACGCCATGCGCACGTCGGGCGGCCAACGCCACGACCTGCTCAAGGCGCAGCTGGACGCCGGCAAGCTCGACCCGCATGCCCTGGTCGACCAGACCGACAAATCGCGCGAACAATTCGGTTCGCAGGCCAAGCAGGTGCGCGACCAATGGCTGGCTGTGTGGGATAGCCTGAACGACGCCCAGCGCGCCCAGGTGACCCAACTGGTCAAGGAACGCCAGGCCAAGATGCAGGAACGTCATGCCAAGATGGAAGGCCGTCATGGCAAGGGCCCGGCCAATGCCCCGGGCGCGGTGCCCCCGCCGCCGGCGCCCCCCGCTGCCAACTAAGTCAGCGCAGCCAACCCGGCGCTTCTGACGCCACCCTCGCGCCGACGACGCACCTGCGGCTCTCGCCGTCGGGTGCGCGGCGCCCGACCATCCCCTGAACGAGGATGCGGTTCCCACCCCCGGCCTGCCGAGCGCATGCCGGGGTTTCTTTTTGCCCGCGTGTTGGCCCGGCCCGCAGGCCCCACTTTGATGCACTACTGCCTGCGTGCGCGCCACGGCGCACCAATGCGGTGCGCGCGCCATGCGCTTTCAGCGCGCCGCCAGCCGTTCGACACGCAATTGAAACCTGGCACGGACCTTGCTTGAAGGAAAGAGACCCGGTTACCCGCCGTTGCAAGACCGGTCTGACGGATGCGCCTCTGGCCGTCCTCCTCCTCGTTAAATCCGATCAGGACACCGCACCATGAAGAAGACGTTGCTAGCCTTGCCCGCTGTGCTTGCCGCTTGTTTTGCTGCGACGGCGCAGGCCGAACCTACCGACCTGGGCGGCGGTTTTTCGCTCAGCGGCAATGCCACGATCGCCAGCGACTACCGTTTCCGCGGCTATTCGCAGACGGACTTCCGTCCGGCCGCGCAACTGGGCATCGACCTGACCCATAGTTCCGGCTTCTACCTGGGCAACTGGAACTCGAATGTGTCCAACTTCGTCTTCACCGACGGCAACCTGGAAATGGACTTCTACGGCGGCTGGAAGGGCGACGTGGGCGGGGGCTTCACGCTGGATGCCGGCGTGCTGCACTACTACTACCCGGGTTCCAGCTCGCCCAAGGGCGGCAACTACAACAACACCGACCTGTACCTGGCCGGCACCTACGCCAACTACACCCTCAAGTACTCGTACACGCCCAGCGACTTCTTCAGCACGCCGGACAGCAAGGGCACCTGGTACCTGGACGGCACCGCCAACTTCGACCTGGGCGACGGCTGGGGCCTGGTCGGGCACGTCGGCTATCAGAAGCTGAAGAACCAGGTGAACATGGACGGCGATTCCATCAGCGGCTACGTCGACTACAAGCTGGGCGTCACCAAGGACCTGAAGGGCTGGGTGCTGGGCCTGGCGGCGGTGGGCGCCAGCAAGGACAACTGGCTGCCGACCAAGTACGGCCATCCGTCAGGCCGCCTGGGCGCGGTGTTCTCGGTGTCGCGCTCGTTCTGATTTCCCATCTATCCGTGGCGGCGCCCTGACCGGCGCCGGCTTTTGGGGGGCTTGATGGAGACTGCCTGATGGGCCGTCTCCGGCAAGTCCCCCCTTTTTTAGGGTGAACAGATAAAAAATATACTGTCGAGGTGCCAATAAGACGTTTGCCATCTCAATGATCGAAACCCGCCTGCTACGCCAATTCATCGCGGTTGCCGAGGAGCTGCACTTCAACCGCGCGGCAGAGCGCCTGCACATGGCCCAGCCGCCGCTCAGCCAGGCGATACGCCGGCTGGAAGCCGAGGTCGGCGCGCCGCTGTTCGAACGCAACAACCGCAGCGTGGCATTGACGCCCGCGGGCAGCGCCTTCCTGGATTCCGCGCGGCGCACGCTGGCGTCGCTGGAAGAGGGCGTGGCGCACACCCGCCGGGTGTCGCAAGGCATCGACGGGCACCTGACGCTGACCTTCATCAACATCACGCCCTATGAAGCGTTGCTGCGGGCCCTGCGCGATTTTCGTGCGGCGGCGCCGGCCGTGGCGTTCACCTTGCGCGAGGCGTCCACGCGCGAGCAGGTGGCGGCCCTGGAAAGCGGCGCGGCCGACGTCGGCTTTCTGCGCACCCCGGGCACCACCACGCTGGATTTGAGCTTCCACACGATCCTGCGTGAACCGATTGCGGTGGCGCTGCCGTCGGGCCACCCGCTGTCCGGCCTGGCGCGGGTCGCGCTGGCAGACCTGGCCGACGAGGCCTTCGTGGCGTCGCCGCGGGCGTTGGGGCAGGGCTTTCATGACCAACTGGTGCAACTGTGCCAGACAGCGGGTTTTGCACCCCGGGTGGTGCAGCATGGTCGCCAATTGCAGACCCTGGTGGCGCTGGTGGCCGCGGGATTCGGCATTGCCTTGTTGCCGGCCTCGTTGGCCGTGCCGGGCCGCCGCGACATCGTGTTCAAGCCGCTGGCCGCGGATGCGCCGGCCGACCTGCTGCACCTGGACTTGCTGATGGCGTGGAACCACGCACGCATGTCGCCAGTGCGGGACCGCTTCGTCGAGGCGGTGCGAGACGCCATGCCGCTGTGAGGTCGGGGCATCAGGCAGGGGGGGCTTCGGCCAGGCGGATAACCCTGCCGGAGTAAGACGCAAAAGGTCTTATTGAGCGATAAATAAGATATTTTACGAACCAGGCGGCCATCCCTAAGCTGCCAGGCATTGCTCACCACCGGGCCTTCGCCCTGGATCCGCCATGCCGGTCGCCGTCTATGTCTTTTCCCTTTGCACCTTTGCCTTCGGCCTGTCCGAATTCGTGGTGGCCGGCCTGGTGTCGGCCATGGCCGACGATTTGCACGCCCGCGTCGAGGCGGTCGGCACGGCGATTGCCGCCTACGCCTTTGGCGCGGCCATCGGCGCGCCTTTCCTGACGGCCCTGGCCGCGCGCTGGCAAGACCGCCGCACCCTGGGCCTGGCGATGGCCGTCTTGATGGTCGGCAGCGTCCTCATCAGCCTGTCGTCTACCTTGGCCGGCCTGCTGGCGATGCGCTTCGTGGTGGGCCTGGCGCACGGCGTCTTCATGGCGGTGGCCTCGGATGCCGCGACGCGTCTGGCGGGGCCGGCGCGGGCGGGCAGGGCGCTCTCGGTGGTATGGCTGGGCCTGACGCTCGCGCTGGCGGCCGGCGTGCCGCTGGGCACCTACCTGGGCAGTGTGTGGTCGTGGCGGGCCGTGTTCCTGGCGATGGCGGGGCTGGGGCTGTTGGGGGCGGGCGGGCTGCTGGCGTTGATGCCGGCGCGCTCGACAGACGCGCCTGGCGCCGGTGCGGCGGCGGCATTGCGGGCCTTGGGGCACCCGCAGTTGCTGATGACGGCGGGCGTCGGCGCGCTGGTCAGCGTGGCCACGTTTTCGTTCTTCACCTTCATTTCCCCCTTTCTGCTCCAGGTGGCCGGGGCGGACATCCGCTGGCTCAGCCTGGCGATGCTGCTGTTCGGCCTGTGCTCGATCGGCGGCAATCTGCTGGGCGGCTGGCTGGCCGACGCCGCCCAGCCCGACCGCAGCGCGCAGTGGGCCCTGGCGGCGCTGGCACTGAATCTGGCGGGGTTGTATTTGCTGCGGCATGCGCCGATTGCCGTGGCCGCGCTGGCCGGGATGCTGGGCCTGTGCTTCTTCGCCATCGTCACGCTGCTGACCCTGCGGCTCCTGACCCTGGCCCGGCGCTATGTGCCAGCGTCCACCGCGGCCGCCGCGGGCCTGAACATCGCCTCATTCAATCTGGGCACCGCGTTGGGCGGGGCGCTGGGCAGCGGGGTGATCGCCGCGGGCGGCCTGGCCTGGCTGCCGCTGGCGGGGGCGGCGGCGGCCCTGGCGGCGGCTGCGGGCCTGCGTGGCCAGGCCGCCCGGACACCGCTACGGCAGCCGGCCTGATTCCTTTTACAATGCCGGGTTGCGTGTAAATCTGGACTGCGTGAGATGTCTGACGTTTTGAGTATCGAATCCCTGGATCTGGAAGCCCGGGGCATTGCCCGCCGCGATGGCAAAGTCATATTCGTGGAAGGGGCCTTGCCGGGCGAGCAGGTCACGGCGGTCACCGTGCGCCGCAAGCCGTCCTATGAAATCGCGCGCGTGGACGAAGTGCGGCGGCCTTCGTCGCAGCGGGTCGTGCCGCGTTGCCCCCATTTCGGCGTCTGTGGCGGCTGTGCCATGCAGCACCTGGAACCCAGCACCCAGGTGGCGATCAAGCAGCGTTCGCTGGAAGACACCTTCTGGCACGTGGGCAAGCTGCGCCCGGCGCGCATCCTGGCGCCGCTGCAAGGCCCGACCTGGGGCTACCGCTACCGCGCCCGCCTGTCGGTGCGCGTGGTGCCCAAGAAAGGCGGCGTGCTGGTGGGCTTTCACGAACGCAAGAGCAGCTACGTGGCCGACATGCGCGAATGCCATGTGCTGCCGCGCCACGTCAGCGACCTGCTGATGCCGCTGCGCGCCATGATCGCGTCGATGTCCGCGCCCGACCGCCTGCCCCAGGTGGAAGTGTCGCTGGGCGACGGCGTCACCGCGCTGGTGCTGCGCCACCTGCTGCCCCTGACCGACAACGACATCGCCGTGCTGCATGCCTTTGCCGACCAGCACAACGTACAGTGGTGGCTGCAGCCCAAGGGCCCGGACACCGTGCACCCGCTGGTGCGCGAACACGGTGACGCGCTGGCCTACACCATGCCCGAATTCGGCCTGCGCATGCCGTATCGGCCCACCGACTTCACGCAGGTCAACCACGCCATCAACCGCGCCATGGTATCGCGCGCGCTCAAGTTGCTGGAGGTGCAACCCACCGACCGCGTGGCCGACCTGTTCTGCGGGCTGGGCAACTTCACGCTGCCGCTGGCCACCCAGGCCCGCGAAGCCGTGGGCGTGGAAGGCAGCAAGGCGCTGACCGACCGGGCCTTCGACGCCGCCGCGCGCCATGGCCTGGCCGATCGCACCAGCTTCTCGACCCTGAACCTGTTCGAAGTCGACGCGCACTGGCTGCGCAGCCTGGGGTTCTTCGACCGCATGCTGATCGACCCGCCGCGCGAAGGCGCCCATGCCGTGTCGCAGGCGCTGGCGCAGCTGACGCCGCAAGAGCGGCCGCGCCGCATCGTCTACGTGTCCTGTAACCCGGCCACGCTGGCGCGCGATGCGTCCATTCTGGTGCACGAGGGCGGCTACCTGCTCAAGAGCGCCGGCGTCATCAACATGTTCCCGCACACCGGTCACGTGGAATCCATCGCGGTGTTCGAATCGCTGGATGCCGCGGGCGTGTTGCAGGTGCAGGAAAACGCGCGCTTGCGCGCCATCCAGCAGGCGGCCGAGACGATGGCGGCGGAAGCCGAAAAGGCTGCTGCCGCCGCCGAAAAGAAGGTGGCCAAGCAGGCCGCCACCGACGCGTACCATGCGCGCGTCGCGGCCGAGGCTGAAGCCGCCCGGGCCGAAGCGCCCCAGACCGAAGCGCCCCAGACCGAAATGGCCCAGACCGAAATGGCCCAGACCGAAATGGCCCAGACCGCGGCCACCCGGCCGGATCAGGCCTGATGTGAAAAAGGCGGCCCTTCGGGGCCGCCTTGCTTTGTGGCTGCGCTTTTGCAAGGCCGGCCACGTCCACCGAAAACGCCGCTATCCGACCTGGCGCGGCCCGCCCAGGTTCTCCAGGATCGGGCAGTCAGGCCGGTCATCGCCATGGCAATGCTGCGCCAGGTGCTTGAGCGTGGCCGCCATGTCGCGCAGGGCGCAGGCCTTGCGTTCCAGCTCCTCGACGTGTTCCAGCGCAATGCGTTTTACGTCGGCGCTGGCACGGCTGCGGTCTTTCCACAGGGCCAGCAGCCCGTTCATCTGCTCGACCGAGAACCCCAGGTCGCGCGCCCGGCGCACGAAGCGCAGCGTGTGCAGGTCGTTTTCGCTATAGACGCGGTAGCCCGAATCCTTGCGCAGCGCCGGGCCGATCAGGCCGATGCTCTCGTAGTAGCGGATCATCTTGGCCGAGATGCCCGACGCTTGCGCGGCTTGTCCGATATTCATGGAATGGCCTCTTTGAAGGGATAAGGGTCAGTGGGCCGCGCGCGGCCGAAAGGCTTTGAGCCGCAGCGCATTACCCAGCACGAACACGCTGGACAGCGCCATCGCGCCGGCCGCGAAAATGGGCGACAAGGACAGTCCGAAAGCCGGATACAGCGCGCCCGCCGCCAACGGAATCAGCGCGGCGTTGTAGGCAAAGGCCCAGAACAGGTTCTGACGAATGTTGGCCAGCGTCGCGCGGCTGAGCGCGATGGCATTGGGCACGCCGTGCAGGTCGTCGGCCATCAGCACCACCGAGGCCGCTTCGATGGCGACGTCGGTGCCCGTGCCGATGGCAATGCCGGTATCGGCCGCGGCCAGGGCAGGGGCATCGTTGATGCCATCGCCCACGAAGGCCACCTTGCGCCCGCCCGCCCGCAGCGCGGTGATCGCCTCGACCTTGCCGTCGGGCAGGACCTCGGCGCGCACTTCATCGATGCCCAACTGCCGCGCCACGGCCTGCGCCGTGTGGCGGTTGTCGCCGGTGATCATGGCCGTCTTCAGGCCCTGCGCATGCAAGGCGGCAATGGCGTCCACGGCCGACGGCTTGATGGGGTCGGTCACGGCGATCATGGCGGCGGCCTGGCCGTCGATGGCCACATAGATGGGCGTCTTGCCTTCATTGCCCCAGCTTTCGGCGCGCTGGCCGAAGGCGCTGACGTCCACGCCGCGCTCGGCCATCAGGCGGGCGGCGCCGGCCAGCACGCGCTTGCCCGCCACGGTCGCCTCGACACCCGCGCCGGTGATGGCGGCAAAGCCGTCGGCGGGCAGCAGCGCCAGCTTGCGCTCGGCTGCGGCATTGACGATGGCCAGTGCAATCGGGTGCTCGGACCGCGCCTGCACCGACGCCACCCACCGCAGCACGTCTTCGCCGCGGTAGCCGGCGGCCGGTTCAAGTTCGGTCAGGGTGGGCTTGCCCAGCGTCAGCGTGCCGGTCTTGTCGAACGCCACCACGTTCACGTCGCGCAGCGTCTGCAAGGCATCGCCCTGGCGGAACAGCACGCCCATTTCGGCGGCGCGGCCCGTGCCCACCATGATGGACGTGGGCGTGGCCAGGCCCATGGCGCAAGGGCAGGCGATGATCAGCACCGCCACCGCGTTGACCAACGCATGCGACAGGGCCGGCGTCGGCCCCAGGAAGAACCAGGCCAGGAAGGTCAGCAGCGCGGCCGCCATCACGGCCGGCACGAACCAGGCAGTGACCTGGTCAACCAGTGCCTGGATGGGCAGGCGCGCGCCCTGGGCCGCTTCGACCATGCGGATGATGCGGGCCAGCATGGTGTCCGCGCCGGTGTGGGTGACGCGCAGCGTGAAGCTGCCAGACGTATTGAGCGTGCCGCCGGTGGCCTGCATGCCCGGTTGCTTTTCGACGGGCACCGGTTCGCCGGTCAGCATCGATTCGTCGACATACGAACTGCCTTCGATGATCTCGCCGTCCAGTGGAATCTTTTCGCCAGGGCGCACCAGCACCAGATCGCCACGGCGCACCTGTTCGATCTCGACGTCCTGCGACTGGCCATCGCGCAGCACGCGCGCGGTGCGCGGCTGCAGGCCGATGAGCCGCTTGATGGCGGCGCCGGTCTTGCCCTTGGCGCGGGCTTCCAGCGTGCGGCCGAGCAAGATCAGCGTGACGATGACGGCGGCGGCCTCGTAATAGACGTTGCGGGCGGCTTCGGGCAGCCAGTCGGGCGCAAAGGTCGCCACGACCGAATAGCCCCACGCCGCGCCTGCGCCCAGCGCCACCAGCGAGTTCATTTCCGGGGCGCGGCGCCACAGCGCGGTCAGGCCCTTGCTGAAGAAGTGGCGGCCCGGCCAGGCCAGCACGGCCGTGGTCAGCACGAATTGCAGCAGCCAGCTGTTCTGCTGGCCGATGGTGCCCAGCACCCAGTGGTGCAGGGCGGGAATCAGGTGCGAGCCCATTTCCAGCACGAACACGGGCAATGTCAGCACCAGCGCCGCGATGAAGGCGTGCTGCAGGCGCCGCGCTTCGGCGTCGCGGGCTTCGGATTGGCGTTCGGCGTGATCGTCCTGGGCCACGATGGGGCGGGCCTCGTAGCCCATCTTCACGACGGCTTCGACCAGGGCGTCGGGTTGGGCGGCCTGCGGGTCATAAGCGACCAGGGCGCGCTCGGTGGCCAGGTTGACTTGGGCCTGGGCCACGCCCGGCACGCGGGTCAAGGCCTTTTCCACGCGCTTCACGCAGGACGCGCAGGTCATGCCTTCGATGGCAAGTTCCAGCTCGACGGATGGGGCAGGGATGGCAGCGCTCATGGCAGTCTCGGTGGGGAGTGAACCCACAGTGTCATCCTTCCCATGATGGGAAGGTCAAGGTTTATTCTACGCTTGACCTTCCTATAATGGGAAGGTTTAAGCTGGGTTCAAGCTTGCGGGAAGCCATCCGCGCAGCCAACCTGAAATGGAGAACAGCATGAGCATCGAATTCCAAGTCCCCGACATGACCTGCGGCCATTGCGTCAAGACCATCACCGGCGCGGTCAATGCGGCCGCGCCTGGCGCCACGGTAGCCGTGGACCTGCCCAGCCACCGCGTGACCGTCAGCGGCACGGACCAGGCCGACAAGGTCGAGGCCGCCATCCGCGACGCCGGCTACGAGCCGCAGCGCGTCTGAGGCCTGTCCGCCGCCAGAAGTTATGATAGAAAACATCTGGCGGCGGTTATTTGATAATTGCTAAAATCTATCGATCAAGTAAATTTATTAAATTTGAATAATTGATAGATCGGATTTATCATTCTTTCCATGGTGGTTAAACAAACCCCGCTACCCAAGGAGAGATTGAATGCTGCAAAACCGTGAAGGCCAACGTGTTCCCAACGTAACGTTCCCCGTCCGTGAGGGCAACACCTGGAAAAAGCTCACGTCCGACGACCTGTTCAAGAACAAGACGGTCGTGGTCTTTTCGCTTCCCGGCGCGTTCACGCCGACCTGCTCGTCCACCCACCTGCCGCGCTACAACGAACTGGCTCCGGCCTTCTTCGAAGCCGGCGTCGACAGCATCGTCTGCGTGTCCGTCAACGACACCTTCGTCATGAACGAATGGGCCAAGGACCAGGAATCGGCCAACATCACGTTGCTGCCCGACGGCAACGGTGAATTCACCGAAGGCATGGGCATGCTGGTCGACAAGAGCGACCTGGGCTTCGGCAAGCGCAGCTGGCGCTATTCCATGCTGGTCAAGGACGGCGTGGTCCAGAAGATGTTCATCGAGCCGGAAAAGGAAGGCGACCCGTTTGAAGTGTCGGACGCCGACACCATGCTGGCGCACTTCGCCCCGTCGGCCAAGAAGCCCGACCAGGTGGTCGTGTTCTCCAAGCCGGGCTGCCCGTTCTGCGTCGAAGCCAAGGCGCTTCTGGACAGCAAGGGCTACGCCCCGATCGAGATCCCGCTGGAAAACAAGGTCCGTGGCCGTGTGATCGGCGCCGTGTCCGGCAAGGGCACCGCTCCCCAGGTGTTCATCAACGGCGCGCTGATCGGCGGCCTGGAAGACCTGAAGGCGCACTTCGCCTGAATCAGCCTGATTGCTGGCGGGGAAGCGGCACCACGCCGCTTCCCGCCGCCGGGCCGCCTTGCGCGGTCCGGCGCGCCGGTTTCCCTTGCTTCGCATCTTCGTGCGGCCCCTTGTCGGGGCGGCGGGACGACGTTCGTCCCGAGGGTGCGCAACAAGGCGGAATCCGCCTTTGAAACCATTGCTCCACGTGATAACCGGGGGACCTGATAGATGAAGACTCTGCACACCGATATCGCCGTTCTTGGCGCCGGCACCGCCGGCCTGGCCGCCTACCGCGCCGCGAAGGCCGCGGGCAAGCGCGCGCTGCTGATCGAAGGCGGCCCCTATGGCACCACCTGCGCCCGCGTCGGCTGCATGCCGTCCAAGCTGCTGATCGCCGCGGCCGAAGCGGCCCACAACGCCGCCCACACCGAGCCGTTCGGCGTGCATGTGCAGGGCGAGATCGCCGTGGACGGCGTGGCCGTGATGGACCGCGTCAAGCGCGAACGCGACCGCTTCGTCGGCTTCGTGCTGGAAGGCGTCGAGAATATTCCGGCTGAAGACAAGATTCGCGGCTACGCCCGCTTTGTGTCCGATACGGTGCTGCGGGTGGACGACCATACCGAGATCCACGCATCCCGCGTGGTGATCGCGACGGGTTCCCGGCCGGCGGTGCCGCCGCCGTTCCGCGGGTTGGGGGATCGCCTGGTGCTGAATGACGACGTGTTCGCCTGGGACGACTTGCCGCGCCGCGTGGCCGTGTTCGGCCCGGGGGTGATCGGGCTGGAACTGGGCCAGGCGCTGGCGCGATTGGGTGTAGAGGTGCGCGTGTTCGGCGTCAGCGGCAGCCTGGGCGGCATCAGCGACCCGCAAGTACGCCACAGCGCCCGCAAGATCTTCCAGCGCGAGTTCTATCTGGACCCGGATGCCCGGGTGCTGGAAACCCAGCGCGTGGGCGACGAAGTGGAAGTGCGCTACGTGGCGCTGGACAACAGCGAGCGCACCGAGCGTTTCGATTACGCGCTGGTGGCCACCGGCCGCCGTCCAAACGTGGACGGCCTGGGGCTGGAGAACACCTCGCTGCAATTGAATGCGCAGGGCGTGCCGCTGTTCGACCGTGAAACGATGCAGGCGGGCGACTCGGCCATCTTCATCGCCGGTGATGCCAACGCCGATGCCCCGCTGCTGCACGAAGCCGCCGACGAAGGCCGCATCGCGGGCGAGAACGCAGCCCGTTATCCCGACGTGCGCCAGGGCTTGCGCCGCGCGCCGCTGGCGGTGGTGTTCTCGGACCCGCAGATCGCGCTGGCGGGGGAGGGCCATGGCCGCCTGACCCCGGGCACGTTCGTCACGGGCGAGGTGGATTTCAGCGACCAGGGCCGTTCGCGGGTGATGCTGAAGAACCGCGGCCTGCTGCACGTGTATGCGGATATCGCGACGGGCCGCTTCCTGGGCGCGGAAATGGTGGGTCCCAGCGCCGAACATATCGGCCATCTGCTGGCCTGGGCCGTGCAGCAGGAACTGACGGTGGCGCGCATGCTGGAAATGCCGTTCTACCATCCCGTCATCGAGGAAGGCCTGCGCACGGCGCTGCGCGATGCCGCGGCCAAGCTGGCGCGCGCGCAGGAAGCGCTGCGCCAGGTCGAAACGGAAGACGCCACGGCGTAATCGCTGCGAGTGCAAAACAACAAGGGCTGCCCGAAAGGCAGCCCTTGTTGTTTGCCGCGCATCCGGAGCCGATCCATTCCGGACGCTGGCCCGGAATCAGTCGTCAGACTGCTTCTTGGGCACCGGGAACGGATTTTCGCGGTATTGCAGCGTGAAGCTGGCGCGGTCGTCCTGGGCCAGTTCGCGGGCCAGGTAGGGCATGGCCTGTTTCAGGGCGTCGTGCAGCGTCCAGGGCGGGTTGACCAGGAACATGCCGCTGCCATGCAGGCCGTAGCCGTCGATGGTGGCCTTCTTGACGGTCAGGGTGGCATGCAGCCAGCTCTTGACCTTCAGGTTCTCGAAGTGGCGCGCCATTTCGCTGGCTTCGCGCCGCTGCACCAGTGGATACCAGACGGCAAAGGTGCCGGTGGCAAAGCGCTTGATGCATTCCTTGACGGTGATCAGGGTGCGGCGGTAGTCGTTCTTGTCTTCGTAGGAAGGGTCGATCAGGACCATGCCGCGGCGCGTGGGCGGCGGCAGCAGGGCCTTGACGCCCTCGAAGCCGTCGTCGCCGTAGATGGTGGTCTGGCGCTGGGCGGTGCGGCCCTGGTGTTCGAGGTTGACGACCAGCGCGTCGATCTCGGTGGGGTGCATTTCGAACAGGCGCAGGCGATCGGACGGGCGCAGGGCATCCAGGGTGAGCCAAGGCGAACCGGGGTAGCGCTTCAAACGGCCGTTGGTGTTGAACGCGCGGATGCGGGCGACGTAGTCGGCCAACAGGGGCGGCAGGTCGTCGCGTTCCCAGAGGCGGCCGATGCCGTCTGCGAATTCGGACGTCTTGGCGGCCCAGTCGCTGTCCAGGCTGTAGAGGCCGGCGCCGGCATGGGTGTCGACGACCCAGTACGGCGCATCCTTGCGATTGAAGTAGTCCAGGGTGTGGACCAGGATGGCGTGCTTGAGAACGTCGGCGTGGTTGCCGGCGTGGAAGGCGTGGCGATAGCTGAACACGGGGCGGGCGCCTTAAGCGGAAGCGGCCGGCGCGATGGCGGCCAGTTCGTCGGTGAAGATGCCGTCGATGCCCCAGTCGAGCAGCAGCTGGGCGCGCGCGGGGTCGTTGACGGTCCAGGCGGCGATGCGGTAGCCGGCGGCGTGCACGGCGTCGATCAGTTCGCGGGTGGCGTCTTTCTGGTTGATGTTCAGGGCGACGCAGTCGTACTTGACCAGGCGGTCGAGCCAATCGGCGGGCACTTTTTCAACGAGCAGGGCGCGCGGCAGTTCGGGGGCGACTTCCAGGGCGGCCTGCAGGGCTTCTTCGGCAAACGAAGACAGCAGGGGCGGCACGGCGGCGTCTTTCCACAGTTCGCGGGCGGCCAGGGCGACGGCGGCGCCGGTTTCGGCTTCGCGGCCGGGGCAGGGCTTGATTTCGACGTTGCTGGCAATGCCGTTGGCGACGGTGTAGCGGGCGACGGCGGCGAAGGTGGGCAGGGGCTCGCCGGCATAGCGGGCGGAATGCCAGCTGCCGAAGTCGAGCTGGGCGAGTTCGCTGAAGGTCTTGGCGGCGGCGGGGCCGTGGCCGTTGGAGGTGCGGTCGACGTCGTCGTCATGCATGAGGACGAGGATGTTGTCGCTGCTGAGCTTGACGTCGTATTCGAAAATGGTGAAGCCGTGGTCGGCGCCTGTGCGCATGGCGGCCAGGGTGTTCTCCGGCGCCAGGCGGCCGCCGCCGCGGTGGGCGATATGACGGGAATAGGGCCAGGTGGGGAGTTTTGCTGTCATTTCTTTTGTTGCTTTATCGGTGCTTTTGGATAGGTTGCAAGGATACTCCTTCTTTAGTGGTGGGTTCTTGGTTGATGGGGGGAGTTGGGTTCTTTTGGCGCGGCGTCGGGGCGGTGGGGCCGGGGCGGGGCTACGCGGCTTGTCCGGCGCGCGGGCGCCGGACAGCGCGTGCTCATCCTCGTCGTCGCCTGCGGCGACTCCTGCGGATTCCGCCGCGCGCGCCGCTACACGCCCCGCCCCGGCCCCACCGCCCCGACGCCGCTCGCGTTTGGGATTAACCACGCGCGGTTGGGGCAAGCGCCAACTGGCGTGCGTAGACCTTACGTGCGCGGCGTTACTTCAGCGGCGCCTTGTCCTGCGAGATGTCCATGATCATGCGGGCGGCCAGGTAGAGGCGGGGGACGATGGAGTTGATCTGGATGTATTCGGCGTCGTTGGAGTGGGCGCCGAAGCCGGACAGGCCCATGCCTTCGATCACGGGGCCGCGGGCCTTGAGGGCGGCGAAGGCGGCGTCGGTGCCGCCGCCGCTGGCGCGGTCGATGACTTTCATGGGCAGGTCGAGTTCTTTGTAGATGGCGACGCCGTGGTTGGCCAGGGCGCGGGACGCGGGGGTGGCTTCCAGTGGGGGGCGGCGCACTTCGAATTTGACGGTGACCTTGGCGTCGGGCAGCAGCTTTTTCTGCACGCGTTCCTGCAGGGTGCGCGAGAGGGCGTCGAAGTCGGAGACTTTCAGGGCGCGGGCGTCGGCCTGGGCGGTGGCCTGGCCGGGAATGACGTTGCGGTTGGTGCCGGCCTGGGCGACGGTCCAGTTCAGTTTCAGGCCCTCATCGGGTTTGGACAGTTTGTCCAGTTGCAGCAGCTGGTGGGCGAGTTCGTAGAGGGCGTTGACGCCGCCTTCGGGGCGGGCGCCGGCGTGGGAGGTCTTGCCCTGCACGTTGAGGTAGGCCGCGCCGATACCGCTGGTGGCCAGGGTCAGGCGGGGCTCGGTGCCGCCGCCTTCGAAGGAGAAGACGGCGTCCTGGTCGGCGCCCAGGCGGGTGATGGTGTCGCGGGCGCCGGGTGAGCTGATTTCTTCGTCGCCGTTGATGAGGACGGTGATGACGCCGTAGTCCTTGAAGTCCATTTTCTGCAGCAGGGCCAGGGTGTGCAGGATGGTGGCGACGCCGTGCTTGTCGTCGGCGATGCCCAGGCCGTAGGCGCGTTCGCCGTCGATTCGGAAGGGCTGGTCGCGCAGCATGCCGTTGCGATAGACGGTGTCCATGTGGGCGATCAGCATGATCTTCTTCTGGCCGCTGCCCTTGAATTCAGCGTGGACCATGGGGCCGACATGTTCGGGGGTGTCGTCCAGGCGGAAGATGTCGGTGGGCTTGATGATGTCGACCTTGCCGCCCAGCGCCTTGAGGCGGTCGCCGATGAGGGCGGCGATGCGTTCCACGCCTTCGACGTCTTTGCTGCCCGATTCGATGTTGACCAGGTCGCGCATGGTGTCGAGCATGCCCTGCTTCTGCCCCTGGGCGGCTTCGTGCACTGCGGCGACGGGAGCGGCCCGGGCGGCATGGGCGCCACCCAGGAAGGCCAGGACGACGGCGGCGCGCAAGATGTGGGGACGGGGGAGCGGGAACGGCATGGAGGGTCACCTAGGCGTAGAGGGGGATTTCACGATACGGGGGCGGGCCGGGGGCGAAAACGGGGGTTTCCCGAGTTGACGGGCGCGGGCTTCCATGGGGTCGGAAGGGGCCGGCAAGGCCGCCGCGGGCAGGCGGGCGGGATGGCAAGAGACGCGTTAGAATCGGGCGCTGCGGGACGAATGAGAAATGCTAAAATCCGCCCGCTGACCCGGTTTGACCGGTATGGGAATGGGGCGAATGAGATTCGCCTTTTTTTATGCGTTTTCGTGCGGCCCGGGCGGAAGTCTCCTCCCGAGTGCGGCAACAGGGATTCCATGTTCGAATTTATTCGCAGCCATCGGCGCTGGATGCAGTTCATCCTGCTGCTTCTGATTGTGCCTTCCTTCTTCCTCGTCGGGATTCAAGGCTATGACAGCTTCATGCGCCGCGAGCCTGAATTGGCAACCGTCGCCGGCCAGCCGATTTCCCGCGCCGAGTTCGACCAGGCGCACCGCAACCAGCTGGAGCAATTCCGCCAACGCCTGGGTGCCCAGTTCGACCCCGTGGTGATCGATACGCCGGCACTGCGCGAAAGCCTGCTGAACCAGCTGATCAATCAACGCCTCCTGGCCAACGTGGCGGTCGACAACCGTTTCTCGGTGTCCGACGAAACGCTGCGCAACACCATCGCCGCGATCCCGGAAGTCCAGGACAACGGCCGTTTCTCGCCGGAACGCTATCGCCAGGTGCTGGCCGCGCAGGGCATGTCGCCCACGTCGTTCGAGGCCGGCCTGCGCCGCGACCTGGCCGTGGCCCGCGTGCTCGAGCCCGTCGGCCAGTCGGCCCGCGCGCCCGGTGAGGTCGTGGCCACGCTGGAAACCGCGCTGACGCAGCAACGCACGGTGCAGTTGCGCCGTTTCACGGCGGCCGATTTCCGCTCGCAAGTGACCGTCACGCCGGCCGACATCCAGACCTGGTACGACGCCAACAAGCAGCAGCTGCAGATTCCCGAGCAGGTGCAGGTGCAATACCTGGTGCTGGACGAAGCCGCCGCCACGCAGGGCGTGCAGGTCAAGGACGAAGACCTGGCCTCGTACTACGAGCAGAACAAGACCCGCTTTGGCCAACCCGAGCGCCGCCGCGCCAGCCACATCATGATCGAAGTGCCCGCGGGCGCCTCGGAAGATGCGCGCAAGGCCGCCCGCGCCAAGGCCGAAGACCTGGCCAAACAGGCTGCCGCCGATCCGGCCAAGTTCGCCGATCTGGCTCGCAAGAATTCTCAGGACGCCGGTTCGGCCGCCAATGGCGGCGACCTGGGCTGGCTGGCGCCGGGCATGCTGTCCGGTCCGCTGGAAAAGGCCGTGTTCGGCCAAACCAAGGACCAGGTGTCCGGCGTGGTGGAAAGCCCGTCCGGCTTCCACGTGGTCAAGGTCACCGAAATCCAGCCGGCTGCGATCAAGCCGCTGGCCGAGGTCAAGGAACAGATCACCGCCGAAGTGCGCAAGCAATTGGCCGCCATCCGTTTCTCGGAAATGGCCAGCCAGCTGAACAAGCAGGTCTACGACCAGCGCGACAGCCTGCAGCCGGCCGCCGACGCGGTGGGCCTGAAGCTGCGCACCGCCTCGGGCGTCACTCGCGAAGGCCTGTTGCCCGCCGACCAGGCAGGCCCGGGTTCCGCTGTCGACAGCCCGGATGCCGCGCTGCTGGACAACCCGCGCGTGCGCCAGGTGGTGTTCTCGCCCGACGTGCTGCGTGAAAAGCAGAATTCCGGCGTGATCGAGCTGTCGCCCGACACGATGATGGCGGTGCGCGTGGCCGCGGTTGAGCCCGCCCACATTCCGCCGCTGGACAAGGTCAGCGATTCCATCCGCGCCAAACTGCTGGACGAGCGTTCGGCCGAAGCCGCCAAGAAGGCCGGCGAAGCCGCGCTGGCGGCCGACCAGGCCAGCCCGGCGGCAACGCCGGAAGGCTTTGGCGGCCCCCTGGTGGTGTCGCGCCAGGATCCCAAGAACCTGCCGCGCCCGGTGCTGGATGCCGTGATGCGCCTGCCGGCGTCCAAGCTGCCGGCCTACACGGGCGTGCAGTCGGGCGCCGACTACACGCTGGTGCGCCTGGAAAAGGTCGATGCCGGCACGGTCGACGCGGCAGACAAGGAACGCCTGGCACAGCAGTTGTCGGGCGCCTGGGGCCAGGCCGAGAACGAAGCCCTGGTGCGCATGCTGCGCGAAGAGTACAAGGTGCAGGTGCTGCCGGCCGCCGCCGACGTCATCCGCGGCGACCCGTCCCAACAGGCCGCAGGCTGAGGCTTGCGCCACGCCGCGGCGTCGTGATGGCGCCGCGGGCTAGGCCTGAAGTTGCGCCGCCGTTGCGCCGCCGTTGCTGGTTTACTGCAATAGCGGCCGCAATACCGGCCACACGTTATCCAGCAATTGGCCCTGCGCATCCTCGTTCGGATGGATGCCGTCGGCCTGGAACATCGCCCGGTTCGTTGCAATGCCTTCCATCAGGAAGGGCACGAGCCGGGCGTTTTCGTCTTTGGCGACCGTGGGAAACACCTGGGCAAAGCGCTGGGTGTAGTCGCGGCCGTAGTTGGGCGGAATCTGCATGCCCACGATGACCACCTGGGCCTCGGCCTTGCGGGCCGTTTGCGCCATGGTGCGCAGGTTCTGCTCGGTCATGTTCAGGGGCAGGCCGCGCAGGGCGTCGTTCGAGCCCAGTTCCAGCACCACCACGGCAGGCTCATGCTGGCGCAGCAGCGCGGGCAGGCGGGCGACGCCGCCGCTGGTGGTGTCGCCGCTGATGCTGGCATTCACGACCTTGTACTTCGGGTATTGTTCGGAAAGCCGGGCGGACAGCAGCGGCACCCAGCCGGTGCCGCGCTTGATGCCATATTCGGCGGCCAGGCTGTCGCCCACCACCAACACGGTGCGCAGTGCGGAACCCTGCGCCGCGGCGGTGGTCTGAGCGTGGGCGGGCGCCAACAGGGCGCTCGCAAGGACGGACGTAAGTAGCAGACGGGGAAATAGGCGCATGGATAGCAAGAATTCGATCGAGGTGAAAGGGCTGGGCAAGCGGGTAGCCGATGCCGGCGGGACGCTGTCTATCCTGGAAGACATCGATTTTACGGTGCAGGCGGGCAGCGCCGTGGCCATCACTGGCAGCTCCGGTTCGGGCAAGTCCACCTTGTTGGGACTGCTGGCGGGCCTGGATGTTCCCAGCTCGGGCAGCGTGCGCCTGGCCGGGCAGGACCTGTTCTCGCTCGACGAGGACGGCCGGGCGCGCCTGCGCGCCAATCATGTGGGGTTCGTGTTCCAGTCGTTTCAGCTGCTACCGAACCTGACGGCGCTGGAAAACGTGATGCTGCCTTTGGAACTGGCCGGCCAACCGGCCCGCGAGGCCGCGCAGGCCATGCTGGAACGGGTCGGCCTGGGCGCGCGGCTGCATCATTATCCGCGCACCCTGTCGGGCGGCGAGCAGCAGCGCGTGTCGCTGGCGCGCGCCTTCGTGGTGCAGCCGGATCTGCTGTTCGCGGACGAACCCACCGGCAGCCTGGATGCCGCGACCGGCGTGACGGTGATCGACCTGATGTTCGACCTGCACCGGGAGCACGGCACCACCCTGGTGCTGGTGACCCACGATCCGCAACTGGCCGCGCGCTGCGCCCGTCAGCTGGTGCTGGCGGCCGGGCGCATGGTCCAGTAGGGGCGCGCTTACTTGGCCTTGGCCACCGCCTGGTTCCAGGCCGTCACCACGGCTTCGTATTCCTTGGCCGCCGCATCCTGGCTGACCGGGAAGATCTTGATGCTATTGAAGTCGGGCAGGGTGGTCAGGCTGGCCACCGCGATGTCGGTGCGGGTGGGGCGACGGAAGTTCTTCACCAGCTGCGCTTCCTGAGCTTCCTTGCTGAGCAGGCCGTCGTACAGCGCCTTGGCGGCGTCCAGGTTCTTGGCGCCCTTGATGATGAACATGCCTTCGGGCGCCAGGTAGCTGCCTTCGGACGGGTACACCAGCTTGATTTCCTTCTGGCCGCCGGCCACGTATTCCTGGGCGGCGTATTCCAGCGTCATGCCCACCGCGTATTCGCCTGCGGCCACGCCCTTGTAGGTGGTGCCCGACGACGCCGTGACCACGGCGTTGGCGGCGATCTTGTCCAGGCCTTCCTGGCCGAACTGCTTGTACAGGCCATAGACCAGCATGTAGGCCGTGCCGCTCTTGGACGGATCGGTGATGGCGAACTTGCCCTTCCATTGCGGCTGCATCAGGTCGGACCAGGTGGCCGGGGCCGGCAGGCCCTTCAACTGGCGTTCGTTGACCATCAGCACCATGATGTGCACGTTGGTGCCCACCCACAGGTCGTCCGGGCCGCGAAATTCAGCGGGAATCTTGTCCAGGTCGGGCGAACGGTAGGGTTGCAGGTGCTGGCGGTAGGCGCCCAGCGTGCCGAAACCGCCGCTCCAGAACAGGTCGCCGCGCGGGTTCTGCGCTTCGGCCTCGATGCGCTTCATCATCGTGCCCGTGCCGCCGGTGACCGGTTGCACGTTCAGCTTGGGCGACTTGGCCTTGACGGCGTCCAGCGCGGTTTCGATGGTTTCGGTGTTGTTGGACGAGTACAGGACCACGTTCTGGGCGTGCAGGGCGCCCGAGGCCAGGGTGGCGGCCAACAGGCCGGTTTGCAGGAGGTGTTTGAGGTGCATGGGTCGCCTTTGGTGGGTGTGGGTTATTTGCCGGAGAACAGCTTGATGCGGAACGCCTTGACCGACACGATGATGGGCAGCACGATCACCGTGACCAGCGCGGCGCCGTAGGCCGAGGCCATGCCCAGGCGGCCGCCGTCGACCTGCCGGAAAATGGCGATGGGCATGGTTTCCAGGCCGCCGCTGTAGGCCACGATGGACGCCGACAGCTCGGAAATCGTGGTCAGCCACATCAGGATGGCGGCCGAGATGATCGAGGCCTTCATGGCGGGCAGGATCACCTTGAAGAAGGTCATCAGCGGCGATACGCCCAGGCTGATCGAGGCTTCTTCGATGGAATCGGGAATGTTGAACAGCACGGACGAGGCGTTGCGCACCGCGAACGGCAGGCGCCGCACGGCATAGCACAGCACCATGATGCCGGACGTGCCCGCCAGCACCAGCCAGCCGGTGTTGAAGGTCTGCACCAGCGCAATGCCCAGCACCGTGCCCGAGATGGTCAGCGGCAGCACCACGATGTAGTCCAGCACCTGCGTGAAGGCGCTGCGCTTCTTGATGGTCAGGTAGCTGACCAGCACCGCGAAGGCCACGCCCGTCACGGTGGCCAGCGAGGCGAACTTCAACGAATTCAGGATGGGTTCCGGCGCGCCGTGCAAGGCCCGCTGCATGCTGGCCAGGGACCACGAGCCCCATTGCATCACCGGCCCGCTGGTCTCGGTGAACGCGGCCACGAAGACGATGATGAGCGGCAGCATCGACACCAGGATCACCAGGCCGACGCCGCCCGTGTAGAGCAGCGCGGTCCACGAGCGCACCCGCCGCGCGACCGGCGCGCGGCCCTGCGTCATGGTGTAGACCTTGCGTTCGACCACGCGTTTCTGGATGAACAGCACGATGGCGACGATGGCGATGGACACGACCGACATGGCGCTTTGCAGCGTGGGGCTGCCGCCCATTTCGCTGACGAAGGTGTTGTAGGTCATGACCGACAGCAGCGGCACGCGGCTGCCCAGCAGCATCGCCAGCGCGAAGTTGCCCACCACCAGGGTGAACACCACCAGCGCGTTCACCAGCACCGCGGGCAGCAGCACCGGCACCAGCACGCGCAGCTTGGTCATGAAAGGCGGCGTGCCCAGGCTGAGGCCGGCCTCTTCCAGCTGGCCGTCAAAGCCGCGCAGCGCGGCCAATACGCCCAGGTAGATGTAGGTGTAATACACCAGCGTCATCGAGAACACCATGCCCGTCCAGCCGTAGAACGACGGCAGTGAGATGCCCGCATCGCCCAGCAGGTTGGTCAGGATGCCGTTGTTGCCCAGGATCAGCAGCCACGACTGGCCCACGATGATCTCGGGAATCACGATGGTCAGCACCGGCAGGATGGCCACCAGGTTCTTGAGCGGGAAGTCGTAGCGCGCCACCATGTAGGCGAACGGCACGCCCACCAGGATGGTGCAGGTGGTGACCGCCAGGCCCAGCACCAGCGTGTTGCCGAAGGCCTCCAGGTATTGCGAGTCGGCCAACAGGGCCTTGAAACCTTCCAGCGAAAAGCCGCCGTCCTGGCCGGTGATGCTGTTGCTGAACAGCACGCCAAGCGGATACAGCACGAAAAACAGCAACAGCGCCAGGCTGATTGCGGTCAGGATGCCCCAGGGCCACCATTTGATCTTCATGGCGCGGGCGTCCTCAGGCGTTCACGACGCGGCTGTCGGCGGGAATCAGCACCTGCACCGATTCGCCGGGCTGGAACTGCGCCACCATGTTGCCCGCGTGCAGTTCCACGCGGATTTCCGAACCGTTCTGCAGTTCGATGCGGTAGGCGGTCTTGAAGCCCAGGTACTGGCGCCGCAGCACCTTGCCGGGCAGCGTGTTCGGCACATAGGGCGCCGGCGCCATCAGGGCCAGTTCCTCGGGGCGGGCGATCAGCACGGCGCGGTCGGCCAGGTCGGCGCCACCAAGGGTGCCGTCAAAGCCCAGTCCGCACAGCTCGTAGCGCACGTGGCCGGCCGGGGCGCCGGCCAGGCCTGCGCGGGCGGGCACCGGGATCACGTTGGCCGAGCCGATGAAGTCTGCCACGTAGGCATTGACGGGCGTACCGTAAAGCTCTTCCGGCGTGCCCAGCTGGGCGATGTTGCCGCTGTCCATGATGGCGATGCGGTCGGACATGGCCAGCGCTTCTTCCTGGTCGTGCGTGACGAACACGGTGGTGATGCCGGCTTCGCGCACCAGGTCCAGGATGACGTCGCGCATCTGCAGGCGCATCTTGGCGTCCAGGTTCGAGAGCGGCTCATCCATCAGCAGCACCCGCGGCCGGATCACCAGGGCGCGCGCCAGCGCCACGCGCTGGCGCTGGCCGCCGCTCATCTGGGCCGGGTAGCGGTCGGCCAAGGCCAGCAGACCCACCTTGTCCAGCGCCTCGTTGACGCGGCGGGTGGTTTCCGCACGCGCCACGCCGCGGGCTCGCAGGCCATAGGCGACGTTGTCGAAGGCGCTCTTGTCCGGAAACAGCGCGTAATCCTGGAACACCATGCCGATGTCGCGGCGGTGGGCGGACACGTGGGTGACGTCGTCCTGATCGAACAGCAGGCGGCCGCCATCGGGTGCGTAGAAGCCGGCAATGCAGCGCAGCAGGGTGGTCTTGCCGCAGCCGCTGGGGCCCAGCAGTGTATAGAACGCGCCGTCGGGAATGTGCAGCGACAGGTTGCGCAGCACTTGCTGGCCGCCGAAGGTCTTGATGATGCCGTCTACCGTGATGGATGCCATGTGAGGTTCCTGCCTGTGATTGACGGCATCATAGGCAGGCCCATCGCCCGCCACCAGCAGCGTTTTTTAAGGCGAGTCGTTAGATTTTCTAAGAGGTCGGGGGCGCCGCAATCCCCTAGAATGCGGCTCATAGCGAGGGTGCATTGCAATGCGCCGGGCAAAAAAATAGATGACAAGGGAAAACGTGGGAAAGAGCAGCAGAGCCTTGCGCCGTCGCGGCGCGCGGGCGGGCGTCGCCTGAGATGGCGGGCCAGAGCCTGCCGCCGCTGAAGGCCTTGCGGGTGTTCGAGGCCGCGGCGCGCCTGCGCAGTTTCACCGCGGCGGCCGACGAGCTGAGCATCACGCACAGCGCGGTCAGCCAGCAGATACGCATTCTCGAAGACTACGTGGGCCAGCCGCTGTTCGCGCGCGAGGCGCGCGGTGTCACGCTGCTGCCCTGTGCGCAGGCGTATTTCCCCGAGGTCCAGGCCAGCCTGGAGCGTATCGCCGTGGCCACGGCCAAGCTGCGTTCGCCCAGCTACGGCGGCATGCTGCGCGTCAGCGCCACGCCATCCCTGACCATGAAATGGCTGATTCCGCGCCTGTCGGCGTTCCAGGCGCGGCATCCCGGCGTGGACGTGCAGTTGAGCACCCAGGGCCGTTCGTTCCTGGATCGCGGCGACGACGCGGGCAGCGACGTGCTGATCCGCCACGGCTACCTGGCGCATCCCGAGATGGCGTGCGTGCATTGCCTGGATGATTTTCACGTGCCGGTGGCGTCGCCGCGCTTCATCGAGCGCAATCGGCTGGCCGCGCCCGCCGATTGCCTGCGTCATCCGCTCTTGAAGGTGGCGGGCGGCATGGATCACTGGCCGCGCTGGTTCGCGCTGGCCAAGGTGGACGTGCCGGCGCAATTGCCCGGACCGGTATTCGACCATCAGTTCCTGTGCATGCAGGCCGCCATGAATGACCTGGGCATAGCGCTGGCGCCATGGTGCCTGCTGCAGGACGACCTGCAGGCGGACCGGCTGCGGCCCGTGTTTCTCGAACCGCGCCTGCCCAACGCCGGCGTGCATGCGCTGTACCGCCAGGAAGGGTCTGCGGCCGCGGCGGCGCGGCATTTCATCGACTGGCTGGGCCGCGAGGCCGGCCATCCGCTGCCTGGGCAATAGCCGTTCGCACCCCGTTCATCCTCGACCCGACTTATCCAAGGACCCACTTCCATGCAAGCTTTCCCCGACGCCGCCGGCCTGCACTGGCGCGGCATCACGCCGCCGCTTTCGCTGTCCGACTACAAGGTCATTGCGTTCGATATGGACTCGACCCTGATCGCCATCGAGACCCTTGACGAGATGGCCGACCTGATGGGCAAGAAGGCCGAGGTGGCCGCGTTGACCGAAGCGGCCATGCGCGGCGAGATCACCGACTACAAGCAGAGCCTGCGCGAGCGTGTGGCGTTGCTGGCGGGCATGCCGCAGGCGGGGCTGGACGAGGTCTACGAACAGCGCCTGCGGCTCAATCCCGGCGTCGAAACCCTGATCGCCGCGTGCAAGGCCGCGGGCCTGTTCTGCCTGCTGGTGACGGGCGGCTTCACCTGCTTCACCGACCGGCTGCGGGTGCGCCTGGGGTTGGACGACGTGCGCGCCAACGTGCTCGAAATCGAAGACGGCCGCCTGACCGGGCGGCTGCTGCCGCAACCCTGGGGCGACCTGTGCGACGGCGAGGAAAAACGCCGCAAGTTGCTGGAGGTGTGCGCGGCGCTGGGTGTGGGCCCGGAACAGGCGATTGCGGTGGGTGACGGCGCCAACGACCTGCCGATGCTGCGTACCGCCGGACTATCCGTCGCCTACCATGCCAAGCCCGCGGTGCGCCAGCAAGCCAAGGTCGCCATCGACACCGGCGGCGTGGATCAACTGCTGCGTCTGTTCGCCGCAGAATAAGCATTGAAACCGCGCGATCTGCGGATGTAATCTAGCCGCGACCCCACGGATTTACGGCGTGACCGCAGCCTGCGCAAGACGGTGCCCGGCATTGTTGCCGGCAACGGATTAAAGCTTTCTTCGAAAACGCCGTAAACAGAGAAGGAAGGGCATACCGTCTTTCCTTGCTCGCTAGCGCGAAGGAAATGACATGGCCATTTCTCGATCCGTCCGTGCGTTGCTTGTTTCCTGTGCCTTGGTCCCCGCTGCCGCGTTGGCGGCGCCGTCCGGCGGCACCATCCACTTCCAGGGCATGATCACCGAGCCGGCCGATTGCCGGGTGCAGGTCGCCGGGCCGCCACAGGCGCCGACAGCACTGGCGCGTTGTCCGGTGCCGGCCGGGCTGGCTGCGACCGATCCCGCCGCCTGGCAGGCGTCCAAGGTCAGCGTCAGCACCCGCACGCTGGTGCTGCGGGCCGATGCCCAGGGCCGGCCGCTGCAATATGGCCAGGTCGTGACGCTGACCTACCAATAGCCAGCGCCCATTAACCAGTCCCCCATCGCCAGCCCTTGCATGCCCCGCCCACGGACCGTGGGCGGGATCGCAGGCTCAGGCCGTGATCAAGCCAGGAATCTTCACGTCCGGGTTGACGTCGGCCTGGTAGTCCACGCCCTCGATCTCGAAGCCGAACAGGCGCAGGAATTCCTGCTTGTAGCCGGCAAAGTCAGTCAGTTCGTAAAGATTGCCGTCAGTGACCTGGTGCCACAGGGCCTGCACCTGGGCCTGCACGGCCGGGTCCAGTTCCTTGTAGTCGGCGCGCAGGCGGCCTTCGGCGTCCAGGATGGGCGCATCGCCGCACAGGCTGTCGCGATACAGGCCGTAGACCTGTTCGATGCAGCCTTCATGGGTGCCGTGCTGCTTCATTACCTTGAACAGCAGCGACAGGTACAGCGGCATCATCGGGATCGCCGAACTGGCCTGCGTCACAACGGCCTTGAGCACCGATACACGGGCGTCGCCGCCACGCGCGGCCAGCTTGGCGCGGATGTCCAGCACCTTCTGGTCCAGGTCTTTCTTGGCCGCGCCGATCGAGCCGTTCCAGTAGATGTCGTGGGTGATCTTTTCACCCAGATAGGTGAAGGCGGTGGTGGTGGCGCCTTCGGCCAGCACGCCGGCCTCGAGCAGCGCGTCGATCCACAGTTGCCAGTCGTCGCCGCCCATCACGGCCACGGTGCCGTCGATCTCGGCCTGGGTGGCCGGTTCCAGCACCGATTCCTTGATGACTTCCTTGTCGGTATCCAGCCCGCGCAGGTTCACGGCGTGGCCGATCGGCTTGAGGGTCGAGCTGAAGACTTCGCCGGTCTTGGGATGCGTGCGGCGCGGCGCGGCCAGGCTGTAGATCACCTGGTCGACCTGGCCCAGGTCGGCCTTGATGGCGGCAATGGTCTGGGCCTTGATGGCGTCGGAAAACGCGTCGCCGTTGATGCTCTTGGCGTACAGCCCTTCGGCGCTGGCGAACTTGTCGAAAGCGGCGCTGTTGTACCAGCCCGGCGTGCCTGCCTTGGCCGCGTCGCCGGGCCGCTCGAAGAACACCCCCAGGGTCTGGGCGCCGCAACCGAAGGCCGCGCTGATGCGAGCGGCCAGACCGTAGCCGGTGGACGCGCCGATCACCAGCACGCGCTTGGGCCCCCCGGCAATCGGACCCTGGGCGCGCACGTAGTCGATCTGATTCTTGACGTTGGCCTCGCAGCCGACGGGATGGGTCGTGACGCAGATGAAGCCGCGCACGCGGGGTTTGATGATCATGTAGACCTCGTTCTGGGAATGCCGGGAAGGCCTGCCGCCCTGCAGGCGGCAAGCGCCGAGCATTGTACGGGAGTGGGTTAGCGGGCGTCGGCCGCCGCGGCGGCAGCCGCCAGGGCGCGGCCGCGGCGCCATTCGACCAGGCCGATGCCGATGCCGCTGGCGCAGATGATGGCGATGCCCAGCCAGGTCAGCGGGTCGGGAAAGTGATCCCAGACCAGCCAGCCCACCGTGGTGGCGCTGATGATCTGCAGGTAGATGAAGGGGGCCAGCGTGGAGGCCGGGGCGCGGCGGTAGGCAGCGATCTGGAACAGGTGCCCCAGGCCGCCGGTGACGCCGGTGGAAATCAGCAGGGTCCAGTCCAGCGGCGTCAGCGCCTGCAGCACCGGCAGGGCGGGGGGCAGGATGAAGGGCAGGGCCAGCGTCAGGCAGCCGGTGCCCACCGCGCCGCTCCAGATCAGCGAGGTGAAGGGGTCATCGCCCGCCACGCGCCGCGTGGCGATGAACTGGGCGGCAAAGCAACAGGCCGTGATCAGGCCGAAGATCGTGCCCACCGGATGCAGGCCGCCGCCCGGGCGGATCACGATGACCACGCCGATGAAGGCGATGCCGGCCGCGACGAAGCGCGACAGACGGGCAGGTTCTTTCAGTATCCACGGGGCCAGCGACAGCACCAGCAGTGGCGCCAGGAAATTGATGGCCGTGGCTTCGGCCTGGGGGATGTAGCTGAGGGTGGTGAAGAACATCAGCGTGGCCAGGAACATCGAGCCGCCGCGCAGGATCTGTTCGCGCGGCTTCTTGCTGCGCAGGATGCCCGCCCCGCGGGTGGGCAGCACCAGCGCCAGCACCAGCACCAGGTGCACCGCATAACGGAACCACGACAGCACCAGCAGCGGCACCCCGGCATTCATGACCCATTTGCCGCTGGCATCCAGGCACGACAGCGTCCACATCGACGCCACCAGCAGCAGGATGCCGACGAGCGGACCGCTGGCGGCAGGGGCGCCGCGACGCGGGCGACCGGTATCGGCCGGGGACATGGACAGACTCCTTGTGCGCAATGGGGCCGCGGGCGAGGCCCCGGGGCGGCTGACATGATACGCTCATCGCGCCGGGGGAAAAGGCTCATGATCGAACTACGCAACATAGAAACATTTTTTTGGGTGGCCACGCTGGGCAGTTTCCGCGCGGCCGCGGACAAGCTCAACACCACGCAGCCGGCGGTGTCGCAACGCATCGCCTCGCTCGAGGCGGATCTGGGCGTGCGATTGTTTGAACGCGACGCCCGCGGCGTCAAGCTGACGGGCAAGGGCCACGAACTGCTGTCGCACGCCGAACGCATGCTGCAGGTGCGGCGTGACATGTTCGAGGCGGCCCGCGCGCAGAACGTCATGACCGGCACCGTGCGCATCGGCGTGGCCGAAACCATCGTGCAGACCTGGCTGCCCACGCTGATCGAACTGGTGCACACCACGTACCCCGCGCTGGTGCTGGAAATCGAGGTCGACACGACCCACGTGCTGCGCTCGCACCTGATGGCGCGGCAGATCGACCTGGCCTTCCTGATGGGGCCGGTGCTCGAGGCGCGGGTCGAGAACCTGCCGCTGTGCACCTATCCGCTGGCCTGGGTCGCCAGTCCGCTGCTCGACCTGGGCCCGGAGCCGCTCACGCTGGAACGCATCGGCCGGCTGCCTGTCATCACCTATCCTTCCAACAGCGCGCCTTACCGCGTGGTGCGCGACATGTTGACCCGTGGCGGCGTCACGTCGCCGCGCATGTATGGCAGCGCGTCCATGTCGATGGTGGTGCGCATGACCCAGGACGGCATCGGCACCAGCGTCATCGCGCCGGTATTCCTGGGCAAGGAACTGGCTCGCGGCGAGCTGCGCATCCTGCAGGTGGATGCCGACCCGCTGCCCGAATTGAGCTTCACCGCGACCTGGGTGCAAGGCCCGGACAGCCACGCGGTCAGGCTCATTGCGCAGATGGCGCAGAAGGTCGCGGCGCAGGCCGGAGACAGCATTCCCGCCTAGGTGTTTTCCCCGAAGGGCGCAGCGCGGCCGATGTGAATGGCGGCCTATGCATGTTTACGTCCGACAGTCCGAATCGGCTGCAAACCCGCATGGGTATTGGCTTTGCGGATTGCAGCCGGGACGGCGGCGGCGAGACCCAAGAATTATTTATACCCCCACATCGCAACATACGATTGGACGCTGCGCGTCCCTGACGCTGCAATGGCGGCAGATCAGAAAAAGCCTGGATACACAGTGCGGGGGAAAGCCATCACTCCTCTGACGTTTCGATTCCTATCCGCGTGCGATCAGGGTAACGGGGACCTGCGCGCGGCAGACCATCCCGCCAGCTAGGAGTTTCAGTCCATGAAGAAGTCGCTTGTTTTAGCCGCCATCGCCGCCAGTCTGCTCGCCGGCGCCGCCCAGGCGCAGGACCTGCCCAAGACCCACCTGAAGGTCGTGGGCGGCCTGTCCAACCTGACCGCCTATAACGACTACGAAAAGCCGTTCTGGACCAAGACCGTGCCGGAACAGTCCAAGGGCCAGGTGACGGCGGACATCAAGGGCTTCAACGAAATGGGCCTGAAAGGCCCGGAGCTGCTGCGCCTGATGTCGACGGGCGTGGTCGAGTTCGGTACCGCGACGCTGTCGTACTTCGCCAGCGACAACCCCATCAACGAGGCCATCGACCTGGCCGGCCTGGCGCCCGACGTGCAGACGGCCCGCGCCGTGACCAACGCGTTCGAACCGGTGTATGCCCGCCTGTATGGCGAAGGTAATAACGTCAAGCTGCTGGGCATTTCGACCTATCCGGCGCAGGTGTTGTTCTGCAATGCCGAGATCAAGGGGCTGGCCGACATCAAGGGCAAGAAGGTCCGCACCAGCAGTCGCACGACGGCCGAGTTCGTCGAGGCGCTGGGCGGCTCCAGCGTCACGATGGCGTTCGGCGAAGTGGTGCCGGCGCTGCAGAACAAGGTGGTCGATTGCGCCATCACGGGTTCGCTGTCGGGCTATTCGGCCAAATGGTACGAAGTGTCGACCCATCTGGTGGCGTTGCCCATCAACTGGAACCAGCAGATCCACGCCGTCAACCAGAAGGCCTGGGACAAGCTCGACCCCAACGTCCGCACGTTCCTGCAGGCCAACGTGAAGACGCTGGTCGACAATATCTGGGACGCCGCGGCGCGCCAGACCCAGGAAGGCTATGACTGCAACACGGGGGCTGCCGCGTGCCCGTTCCCGGTCAAGGGCAAGATGGTGCTGGTGCAGCCGTCCGACGCCGACCGCGCCTTGCTCAAGAAGGTCACGCAGGAAGCCGTGCTACCCAAGTGGGCCGCCCGCTGCTCGGCGCAATGCGTCAAGGACTTCAACGCCACCGTCGGCAAGACGCTGGGTGTGACGGCGAGCAAGTAAGCGCCGGGGCGCGCCGCCGTGGCGGCGCGCCCGTCATCTTCATCCAGGCCGAATCCGGCCGCAACAGGTTCTTCCCATGACCCGATCCGAACACCTCCGCCTGCTGGGCGGGCTGCTGCGGCGCGCCGAGAGTTTCTCGCGCGCGGCGGTATGGGCGGGCGGCGCGCTGACCGTCGCCAGCGTCCTGCTCATTTCCTTTGACGTCCTGGCCCGCAAATTCCTGGGCTTCAACACCGGCGGCGCGGACGAATTGTCCAGCTACGCCTTCGCCATCAGCACGTCGTGGGCACTGGCCTTCGCCACGCTGCAACGCGCCAACGTGCGCGTGGACGTGCTCTACCAGATGTTGCCGGTGCGCGTGTCCGCACTGCTGGACTGGCTTTCCATGGTGGCCTTGGCGGTCTTCATGGTGTTCCTGACGTACTACGCCTTCGAAGTGGTGCAGACCTCCTGGGCGCAGAAGTCCGCGGCCAATACGCCGCTGGCCACGCCGCTGTGGATCCCGCAAGGGCTGTGGCTGCTGGGGCTGGCCTGGATGTGCGTGACCGTGGCCTTGATGCTGGCGCGTGCGTCGGCGGCTTTGGTGACGGGCGACCTGGCGCTGGTCAAGGAGATCTGCGGCGTGCGTTCGGCGCAGGAAGAGGCCGACGAGGAAGCCGCCGCCGGTGAACGCATGGTCAAGGGAGCCGCAGCATGATCGCCACCGCCCTGACTCTGCTGCTGGTGCTGATCGGCCTGTCCATTCCCGTGGGCGCCGCCCTGGGCGTGCTGGGCCTGATCCTGGACCCGCTGTTTTCCATGCTGCCGCTGTCGCGTGCGATCGGCGAAATCTCGTGGAGCACGAACAACGAATTCCTGCTGGTGGCCATTCCGCTGTTCATCATGCTGGGCGAGGTGCTGCTGCGCGCCGGGTTCGCCGAGCGCATGTACGGCGCGATGAGCCTGTGGCTGTCCTGGCTGCCTGGCGGCCTGATGCACGCCAACATCGGCGCATCCACGCTGTTCTCGGCCACGTCCGGGTCCAGCGTGGCCACGGCCGCCACCGTGGGCACCGTGGCGATTCCGCAGATCCGCAAGTATGGCTACAACGAGCCGCTGTTCCTGGGCAGCCTGGCGGCCGGGGGCACGCTGGGCATCCTGATTCCGCCGTCCATCAACCTGGTGATCTACGGGGTGCTGACCAATTCGTCGGTGCCCAAGCTGTACCTGGCCGGCATCATCCCGGGGTTTGCCATGGCGGCACTGTTCATGCTGACCGTGGTGGTGGCCTGCGTGGCCAAGCCGTCCTGGGGCGGCAAGAAGATCCAGGCCACCTGGGGCGAACGCTTCGCCAGCCTGGTGCACCTGGCGCCGCCCATGGGCATCTTCCTGCTGGTGGTGGGATCGATCTACGCGGGCCTGGCCACGCCCACCGAAGCCGCCGCGCTGGGCGTGCTGGGTGCGCTGATCCTGGCCGCCTGGTTCCGCCGGCTGACCTGGACGATGCTGCGCGAAGCGATGGAAGGCACCATGCGTTCGACCGCGATGATCATGCTGATCGTGGTCGCCGCCAGCTTCCTGAACTTCGTCATGTCCGCCACCGGCCTGACCGACGCGCTGACGCAGTCGATCACCGGCCTGGGGCTGTCGCCGGGCTGGATGCTGCTGATCGTGATCGTGTTCTACCTGGTGCTGGGCTGCTTCATGGAGACCCTGTCCATGATGATCACGACCATTCCCATCGTGGCGCCCATCATGATCGCGCTGGGGTACGACCCCATCTGGCTGGGCATCATCATCATCATCCTGGTCGAGGCCGCGCTGATCACGCCACCGGTGGGCCTGAACCTGTTCGTGGTGCAAAGCCTGCGCAAGAGCGGTTCGATGAGCGCGGTGATCGTCGGCAGCCTGCCGTTCGTGGCCGCGATGTTCGTGATGCTGGCGCTGCTGTCGTTCTGGCCGGACCTGGCTTTGTGGCTGCCGCGGGTGTTCGGCTAGCACCGGCTCCGCATTGCCCGGGGCGCGGCCAGGCGCCGTGCCCGTTTCCCTTCTTTTTCCATTCGCAGGATAGTCATGAAAGCCGTATTCCAGATTCAAGCCGACGTTCCCCGCCAGATCGAGGTGGACGTCAACACCCTCATCGTGGCCGGCTGGGCCGGACGCGATAGGGCCGCGATCGAGCACCATATCGAAGAGCTGGCCGCCATCGGTGTGCCGCGCCCCAGCAGCGTGCCGCTGTACTACCGCATCGCGGAAAACCAGCTGACCCAGGGCGAGCGCGTGCAGGCGCTGGGCGGCGATTCGTCCGGTGAGGTCGAGACTTTCGTGTTCGCGGCCGGCGGCGAGATGTACGTGAGCATCGCGTCCGACCACACCGACCGCAAGCTGGAGACGGTCAGCGTGGCCATGTCCAAGCAGGTCTGCGTCAAGCCGGTGGCCGGCAGCGCCTGGCGTCTGGCCGACGTGGCCGACTACTGGGACGAACTGATCATCCGCTCGTGGATCGTGGAGAACGGCGAACAGGTGCTGTACCAGGAAGGCCCGCTGGCCTCGCTGCGCACGCCGCAGGAACTGATCGCCGGTTACACGGGCGGGGCCGCCGTGCTGCCCGAAGGCGCCGGCATGACCTGCGGCACGGTGGGCGCCATCGGCGGCATCCGCGCCGCGGCCGAGTTCACCATGGAGCTGCATGATCCGCGTCGCCAACGCAGCCTGCGCCACCGTTATCATGTCGAAAGCTTGCCCGTGGTGGCCTGACCCCCGGCTATCGTCTTGACAGGCAGGGCGCGCCCCGGCGGGGTGCGCCAGTGTTATTTCCGTCCGTATTCATCACGCCGCCCGGCGGCACCTGGAACCTTATGCTTGCGACCCTGAACGACTTGACGGCAGCCCTGAGCGACGGCCGCGCCACTTCCGTGCAACTGACCGAGGCCGCGCTGGCCCGCGCCGCCGATCCGGCGGGCGAGGGCGCGCGCGCCTTCACCCGCCTGTACGCCGAATCGGCCCTGGCCCAGGCCCGCGCGTCCGACACGTTGCGCGCCGCCGGCATCGTCCGCTCGGCCGTGGAAGGCCTGCCGATCAGCGTCAAGGACCTGTTCGACATCGAAGGGGAAACCACGATGGCAGGCTCGGTGGCGCGCGAAGGTGAACCGGCCGCCGATGCCAACGCCGAGGTCGTGCAGCGCCTGATCGCCGCGGGCGCCGTCATCATCGGCCGCACCAACATGACCGAATTCGCCTATTCGGGCCTGGGCATCAACCCGCACTACGGCACCCCGCTGAACCCCTGGGACCGCGCCACCGGCCGCATTCCTGGCGGTTCATCGTCGGGCGCGGCCGTGTCGGTGGCCGACGGCATGGCCGTGGCGGCCATCGGGTCGGACACGGGCGGCTCCGTGCGCATTCCGGCCGCGCTGTGCGGCCTGACCGGCTTCAAGCCCAGCGCCTGGCGCGTGTCGATGGAAGGCGTGCTGCCGCTGTCGGCCAACCTGGATTCCATCGGCCCCATTGCGGCCAGCGTACGCTGCTGCGCCGAGCTGGACGCCATCCTGTCGGGCGACGGCGGCCCCGTGCCCGAGGCGCTGCCGCTGCGTGGCCTGCGCCTGGCGGTGCCCAAGACGCTGGCGCTGGACGCCATGGACAAGCACGTGTCCGACACCTTCGCCCGTACCGTGGCCCGCCTGGTCGAGGCCGGCGCGCTGGTCGACGAGATCGCCATCCCCGAATTCGCCGAGCTGGCCAACATCAATGCCAAGGGCGGCTTCACGGCCGCCGAGGCCTGGGCCTGGCATCGCGGCCTGATCGAACGGGCCGGCAAGCGCTACGACCCCCGCGTGGTCTCGCGCATCCTGCGCGGCAAGGACATGAGCGCGGCCGACTACCTGGACCTGCTCGATGCGCGCGAAGCCTGGGTGGCCGCGGTGGACCGCCGCATCGCCGGCTACGACGCCCTGATCATGCCCACCACGCCCATCGTGGCTCCGCCCGTGGCCGACCTGGCCGCCTCGGACGAAGCCTATTACGCCGCCAACGGCCTGATCCTGCGCAATCCCACCCTGATCAATTTCCTGGATGGTTGCGCGCTGTCGCTGCCTTGCCACGCCGACGGCACGGCGCCGGTCGGCCTGATGATCGCCGGCAGCAATGGCGCCGACCGCCGCATCCTGGCCATCGGCCTGGCGGTCGAAGACCTGCTGGCCGGGCGTTGAGGCCGCGGCGGGGCCATGGCGGCCCCGCCAACGGCTGGACACGCGCTGGGATACGCGGCAAGCTGGCTGCATGATCGACCTGCGCAATATCGAGACGTTTTTCTGGGTGGCCACGCTGGGCGGTTTCCGCGCGGCCGCCGAAAAGCTCAATGCCACCCAGCCGGCCATATCCCAGCGCATCGCGTCGCTGGAATCCGATCTGGGCATCCGCCTGTTCGACCGTGACGTGCGCGGCATCAAGCTCACCGGCAAGGGGCGCGAACTGCTGTCGCACGCCGAACGCATGCTGCAGCTGCGGCGCGACATGCAGGAAGCCGCCCGCGCCCAGAGCATCATGAGCGGCACGCTGCGCCTGGGCGTGTCCGAGACCATCGTGCACACCTGGCTGCCCACCCTGATGGAGTACCTGCACGACGCCTATCCGGCGCTGATGGTCGAAATCCAGGTGGACACCACCACCATGCTCAAGACCCAGCTGGCCTCGCGCCAGATCGACCTGGCGTTCCTGCTGGGCCCCATGGAAGAGCCGCGGGTCGAGAACCTGTACTTGTGCAATTACCCGCTCAGCTGGGTCGCCAGCCCCAAGCTGAAAGTGGGGCGCCTGCCCATCAGCCTGAAGCGATTGGCGCAATGGCCCGTCATCACGTATTCATCGACTACCGACCCGCACCGCGCGGTACGCCAGCTGATGCTTCAAGCCGGGGTGGAGTCGCCCCGCATGTACGGCAGTTCGGCCCTGAGCGTGATCGTGCGGATGGCGCTGGACGGCATCGGCACGGCCGTCATCGCGCCGGTGATCCTGCAGAAAGAACTGGTGCAAGGTGAATTGCGGCTGCTGGACGTCAAGGCGCCGGCCTTGCCGCCGCTGCACTACACCGCCTGCTGGATGCAGGGGCCGGACAGCCAGGTGCCGCGCGCGGTCGCCGAAGCCGCGCAGCAGATTGCGCGCGAAGAGGCGCTGCGCCATCCGGCAAAACCCTGATAAGGAATTTTGATCGGGGTCTATCGCAACATGTGATTAGACGCTGGCGCCGAGTTCCTGTGCAATGTCCCCATACCAATACTGACGCAAGGGGAATAGACATGGCATTCGATTCGGCGGCCCGCAACAGCATCGAACTGGCGCGCCGCGCCCGGCTCGACGCCCGCAGCGGCAAACTGACCGGGCCCACCGCGAACCTCGCGCCGGGTCACGTGCAGGCCAACCTGGCGATCCTGCCGCGTGCGCTGGCGGCCGATTTCCTGCATTTCTGCCAACGTAATCCCAAGCCTTGCCCCTTGCTGGCCATGTCCGGGCCTGGCGACCCCGCCTTGCCCGAATTGGGCCACGACATCGACATCCGTACCGACATCCCGCGCTACCGCGTCTGGCAGAACGGCGAACTGGTGGCCGAGCCCACCGATGTGCGCGACATCTGGCGCGACGATCTGGTGTCGTTCCTCATTGGCTGTTCGTTCTCGTTCGAAGAGGCAATGCTGGACAACGGCCTGCCCGTGCGCCACATCGAACAGGGCTGCAACGTGCCGATGTACCGCACCAATATCCCGACGCAGGCGGCCGGCGCCTTTGGCGGCCCGCTGGTGGTTTCGATGCGCCCGCTCAAGGCCGCCGACGCCATTCGCGCTATCCAGGTGACTTCACGTTTTCCCTCGGTACACGGCGCGCCGGTGCACATCGGCGATCCCGAGTTGATCGGGATTGCCGACATCAACCGGCCGGATTATGGTGACGCGGTAGACGTGCGTCCGGGCGAACTGCCCGTATTCTGGGCTTGCGGCGTGACACCGCAATCGGTCGTGGCCGCCGTGCGCCCCGAATTCTGCATCACCCACGCGCCGGGCCACATGCTGGTCACCGACCTGATCAACAGCCGCATGGCCATCCTGTAGGCGCAGGCCGGCCAGGCATTGCTCAGTATTCCGTCAGCACAAACGCGCTAGAAACAGGGTCACCGACAGGAATCTTCACCTTCACGCACGAGTCAGCAGTCCGCATCACAGGCGCCCGCCAGCCGGGCGCGCCAAGCAGCTTTGGTTTTGCCTCCAGAACGATCCATTAAAGGACAAGGGGAAAAGGCGACAGAAGTTCAGGGCCCACCGCCTTCCGGCATGCCGGAGGGTGGCGGGTTGCCGCAAGCCCGGAACCGCCGGGCCCGGGGCCGCGGGCCCCGCACATTGCATTGCTTTCACAGTGGAATTTTTCCAGGAGTCTGGTAATGAAGATGAAGCTCATTGCGGGTGTCGCCGCGAGTCTGGCGATGTTGGCGGCAGCGCCGCTTGCCGCCCAGGCGCAGGTCAAGACCGTCAAGATCGGCGCGATCTATCCCTTGTCCGGCGCGCTGGCGTCCACCGGCGCCGAGATCAAGGCCGCGGTGGAGTTGGCCGTGGATATCATCAATAACCCGCATCCCGAGCTCGAGGGCATTCCGCTGGCCGCGGGCGCCGGCCTGCCGGCGTTGGGCGGGGCCAAGATCGAAGTGGTGTTCGGCGATTCGCAGGGCAAGCCCGAAGTGGGCCTGGCCGATGCGCAGCGCCTGATCGACCAGGAAAAAGTGGTGGCCCTGACCGGCGCCTACCAATCCGCCGTGACCAAAACCGCCAGCCGCATCGCCGAGCAGCGCGGCATTCCCTACCTGAACGGTGAATCCAGCAGCCCGGACCTGACCGAACGCGGCTACAAGTGGTTCTTCCGCACCTCGCCCAACGACGATACCTTCGTCGAAAACATGATGCAGTTCCTGGACACCATCAAGGGCACGCCGACGGCCAAGATCGCCGTGGTGTACGAGAACACCGACTTCGGCGTCAACACCTACAAGGCCGTCGAAAAGTTCGCCAAGCAGTACAAGCGCGAAGTGGTGGCGAATATCGCCTATAGCGCCGGTTCGGCCTCGGTGACGGCCGAAGTGCAGAAGCTGGCCGCGGCCAAGGCCGACGTGGCGATCTTCGCCAGCTACACGTCGGACGCCATGCTGTTCGTGCGCACCATGCGCGAAAGCAAGTACGCGCCGCCCGTGTTGCTGGCCAACGACGCCGGCTTCATCGATTCGCGCTTCGTGCAGGAAGTGGGCCCGCAGGTGCAGGGCGTGCTGACGCGCGACGTGTGGGGCAACGACGTTGCCGCCGCCAAGGCCGGGCTGAAGAAGATCAACGACATGTACAAGGCCAAGACCGGCAAGGACCTGAATGGCAACAACGCCCGTTCGATGCAGGGCGTGCTGGTGCTGGCCGACGCCATCAACCGCGCCGGTTCCACCGATCCGGAAGCGATCCGCAAGGCGCTGGCAGCCACCGACCTGGGCGAGGCGCAAGTGGCCATGCCCTGGGCCGGCGTGAAGTTCGACGACAAGGGCCAGAACACCAAGGGTTCGGGCCTGATCCTGGAACTGAAGGGCGCGTCTTACCAGACGGTCTGGCCGGAAAAGTACCGCACCGACAAGACGCTGCCCACGCTGCCGTTCTCCTGGAAGTAATCATCAGCCGTGGCGGGCCGCGGGGGCCCGCCACAGGAGCAACTCCATGTTTGAAGCTCTCTCGGCAGGCCTGTTCAACGGCCTGATCTATGCCGCGGTAGCGGTGGGGCTGGCGCTGATCTGGGGCATCACCGACGTCATCAACTTCGCCCATGGCGAATTTCTGATGCTCGGCATGTATGCCGCCTATTGGCTCTATACCCTGGGGCATATCGACCCCACGCTATCCGCGCCGCTGGTGGCCATCATCCTCGCCTTCGTCGGTTTCCTGACCTATGCGCTGATCATCAAGCGCTTGCAGAAAGGCCCGGCCATGGCGGTCATCCTGGCCACCTTCGGGCTGGGCCTGGTGCTGCGCCAGCTGGCCTTCATCGCCTTCAGCCCCGACTACCGCAGCCTGCCCGACACGATGGTGTCCGGCAGCGTGACGCTGGCGGGCATCTCGCTGGGCCGTCCGCAAGTGGTGACCGGCCTGATCGCGCTGGTGGTGATCGCGGCCCTGTTCATTCTGGTGTATCGCACCCGCTGGGGCCATGCCCTGCAGGCGGTCGCCGAAGACCGCCAGGTGGCGGCGCTGGTGGGCATTTCACCGGACCGGGTCAACGCCCAGGTCTGGATGCTGGGCAGCGCCGCGGTGGGTCTTGCCGGCGCGCTGCTGACCACCTTCTTCTATGTGTTTCCGTCGGTGGGCACGGTGTTCGGCCTGCTGGCCTTCGTGGCGGTGTGCATGGGCGGCTTCGGTTCGCTGCCGGGCGCGTTCATCGCGGGCATCCTGATCGGCATCATCGAGGCAATGACGGGCTACTTCGTGGCGCCCGCCTTGAAGACCGTCAGCGTGTTCATCCTGTTCATTCTGGTTCTCTGGTACCGGCCGCGCGGCCTGTTCGGGCGGTGGTGACATGACGACGACACAGAAAATCGATGGCGCGTCCTCGGGCGTGCCGAAATGGCCGGTAGCCGTGGCCCTGGGCGTGGCGGTCCTGCTGGCGGCGGTGCCGCTGGCGGTGACCGACTCGTTCACCTTGCAGGTGCTGCTGCTGGCCATCATGTTCGGCGCGCTGGGTGCGTGCTGGAACCTGGTGGGCGGCTTCCTGGGGCGAATTTCCTTTGGCCATAGCGTGTTCGTGGGCGTGGGTGGCTACACCACCTTGCTGCTGCTGCACCACCTGAAGCTCACGCCGCTCCTGGGCATCCCGCTGGGCGGCTTGATCAGCGCCGCGTTGGCCTGGCTGGTGGGCGGGCCGACCTTGCGCCTGTCCGGCCACTATTTCGCCATGGCCACCATCGCGCTCTTGCAGATCGGCTTGCTGTTGCTGATCAACTGGGAATGGGCGGGCGGCGCCGTCGGGCTGGAAGCGCCCATCGGCGATGCGGCCTGGATGCTGCTGTTTCGCAGCAAGGTGCCGTACTACTGGATCGCGGTGGGACTGGCGTTCCTGACGTTCTGCGCCACGTACTTCCTGGTGCATTCCAAGACAGGCTTCTATTGGCGCGCGATCAACGGCGACGAAGCCGCCTCGCGCAGCCTGGGCGTGCCGGCCGACCGCTACAAGATGCTGGCGTTCGTGCTGTCGGCGGGCATGACCGGGGTCTGGGGCGGTTTCTTCGCGATGTATGTGGGCTTCATCGATCCGGAATCGATGTTCAGCCTGACCATGTCGGTGCAGGTGGTGCTGGTGGCCATCCTGGGCGGCGTGGGCACGCTGGTCGGCCCGTGGCTGGGCGCGGCGGTGCTGTTGCCGTTGTCGGAAGGCACGCGCGTGCTGTGGGGCAGTTCGGGCCTGGGCCTGGACCTGCTGATTTTCGGGCTGGCGATTCTGCTCGTCACCCTGTTCCTGCCAGGCGGTCTGGTGACATTGAGGAGGCGCCGTGGCTCTGCTGGACGTTAAGGACCTGACCAAGCGCTTCGGCGGCCTGGTCGCCAACAAGGATATCTCGCTGTCCGTCGAGGCGGGCGAGATCGTGGCCATCATCGGTCCCAATGGGGCGGGCAAGAGCACGTTGTTCAACGGCCTGGTGGGCCATCACGAGCCCACCTCCGGCACGGTGACATTCGGGGGCGAATCGATGATCGGCCGCCGTCCGGAACAGGTCGCCGCGATGGGCCTGGTACGCACGTACCAGATCCCGCGCAGCTTCGGCCAGATGACGGTGCTGGAGAACGCCATGGTCGGCGCCTTGCTGCGCCATCCCCGGCTGCCCGATGCGCGCCGTGCGTCCGCCAAGGTGCTGGAGCTGGTTGGCCTGGCCGACCGCGCCAACACGCTGGCCGCCGAACTGAACGTGGCCGGGCAGAAGCGGGTCGAGCTGGCACGCGCGCTGGCGACCGAGCCGCGCATGTTGCTGCTGGATGAAGTGGCCGGCGGCCTGAATCCGGCCGAGGCCATCGCGCTGGCCGAGATCCTGCGCGGCATTCATGCCGCGGGCGTCACGCTGATCATCGTCGAGCACGTGCTGGAAGTGGTGATGCGGTTGGCCCAGCGGGTGCTGGTGCTGAACTTCGGCCAGATGATTGCCGAAGGCGCGCCGCAGGACATCGTGCGCAATCCCGCCGTGATCGAAGCCTATCTGGGGAGAAAGCACCGTGCCTGAAGTGATGTTGAAGGTAGAGAACCTGAGCGTGGCCTATGGCGGCGTGCAGGCCGTGCGCGGCGTGTCCCTGGAAGTGCGCCCGGGCGAGATCGCCGCGCTGCTGGGCGCCAACGGCGCGGGCAAGTCCAGCACCTTGCTGGCCATCATCGGCTCGGTCAAGCCCAAGGAAGGCCGGGTGGTCTTCGAAGGGCGCGACATCACGGGCACCCCGCCGGACCAGTTGGTCAAGCAGGGCATCGCGATGATTCCGGAAGGCGCGCGGGTATTTGCGCGCCAACCGGTCGAGCAGAACCTGCGGCTGGGGGCCTACACGGTACGCGACGAACGCATCTACCAGGAGCGGCTGGAGAAGGTCTACGCCTTGTTCCCGCGCCTGAAGGAGCGGCGCGAGCAATTGGCGGGCACCATGTCCGGCGGCGAACGGCAGATGCTGGCCATCGGCCGCGCGCTGATGAGCGGCCCGCGATTGCTGCTGATCGACGAGCCCAGCCTGGGCCTGTCGCCCTTGCTGGTCGAGCAGGTCTTCGACGCCCTGGCCGCGTTGAATCGCGACGACGGCCTGTCGGTGCTGCTGGTCGAGCAGAACATGGCGCAGGCGCTGGAAGTGGCGGCGCGCGCCTACGTGATGCAAAGCGCGCGCATCGCGCTGTCGGGCGACGCGGCCGAGTTGGCGGCGTCGGACGAGGTGCGCCGCGCGTATCTGGGGATGTAGCCGGGGCTCCAACCCGGAACTTGGCCCGCCAACCTGGCCCCAGACGAAAAAAAGCCCATCGCTCGCGCGATGGGCTTTTCACTATGCGGCCGGGGGCAGGCCTTGAGTCCGATGAAGGACTTAGAAAATGTGGCGGATGCCCACGCCCGCGCCGATCTGGCTGGTGCGGCCGGCGATTTCGCCGGTGACGGCATCGTTGACCTTGTTGTAGTCGACGGTGCCGTACACCTGGGTGCGCTTGGACAGCGAGTACTCGGCCACGGCCACCAGGGCGTAGCGCTTGCCCTTGTCGCCGTCTTCGACCACGTTCTTGCTTTGGTCGTAGTAGGCGGCGCCGGTGATGGCCCAGCGCGGGGTCGCTTGCCAGGTCACGCCGGCGAAGTAGCCGTTGTCCTTGCGGTCGAGCTGGGCGGTGGTGGTGCCACCCATGACGGCGTTGACCCAACCGGTCTGGTCACGGCCGTTGAAGTAGCCGGCGAAGATCTTGGCGCTTTCGAACTGGTACGAGGCGCTCAGGTTCCAGACTTGCTGGCGCAGGTCGGAATCGGTGCCTTGGTACGTCTTCATGAACGCGCCGCCCAGGCCGAGCTGGCCGGCGGTGTAGCGCAGGCTGATGCCCATTTGCTGGCCAGCCTTCTTGTCGTCCCAACGGTCGCCGTTGGCCCACGACGCGATGACGTTCAGGTCGCCGAGCGTGTTCGAGTAGCGCACAGTGTTGTTGTTGCGCACGCGACCCATGGCGGCGGGCAGCCACGAGTTTTCGTTGTAGTTACCGACGGTCAGCGGATCGAAGTAGTCCGCCATCAGGTCCTGGATCACCGTGTTTTGCAGACCCAGGGTCAGCGCGCCGATCTTGCCGCCGTCCAGGCCGACGTAGGCCAGGCGGTTGAAGGTCTTGCTGGTGTCGGAACCGCGACCGTTCTGCACGTTGAAGCCTTGCTCCAGGCGGAAGAAGGCGCGGTTGCCGTCGCCCAGGTCTTCCGAGCCGCGCAGGCCCCAGCGGCTGTTCGAGATAGCGCCGTTTTCCATCGAGATGCGGCTGCCGTCCACGCCGGTCGAACCGGAGCTGGTGTTGACGTAGCGCATGCTGACGTCGGCGATACCGTACAGGGTCACGCTGGTTTCCGCCGAAGCGGCGCCGGCGGCAAGGCCGAGGCCGGCTGCAGCGAGAGAGAGGGTGATGCGTTTCACGAAGGCTTCTCCTAGATGTTTCTGTTCTTAGCGTGAGCCGGGCTTGTGACTCGGCGGGTCGCGCCTGGCGGTTCGCCTGGAGCTGGGCCGTCGCACCGACGCCAGGGTTGGCGCGGGTCCGGAGCGTTGGCCGTTTGTGCGTTCATGCGCCATCTTGGTGCGCAACCAGAACGCCACGGGGATTCTAAAAAAGTTACGGGTTGTGTTGTTGTTTTATCTTTTTGGCGTTTTCCCTGGGTTTACAGAATTCCAAAAAAGACGATTGTTGAAACAATCCTGTGATTGTCCCAAAAAAACCCCGTTGCAAGAACGGGGTTTTGGGTGGATGCGGAGTCGCTTACAGCGTCATGTGCAAAGGCAGCCATGTGGCGATGCCCGGGATGGCATAGAGCAGCAGCACGGCCAGGATCATCAGGAAGAACATCGGCAGCGAGGCGCGCGCGATATAGGGCAGTTCGCGTCCGCTCATGCCGGACAGCACGAACAGGTTGAAGCCCACCGGTGGGGTGATCTGTGCCATTTCCACAACGAAAACGATGAAGATGCCGAACCAGATCAGGTCGATGCCGGCGGCCTGCACCGTGGGCAGCAGCACGCCCATCGTCAGCACGACAATCGAAATGCCGTCCAGGAAGCAGCCCAGGACGATGAAGAACACCATCAGCGCCATGATCAGCCCGAACTGCGACAGGCCCAGTGCGCCGATCCATTCGGCCAGCGCCCGTGGCAGGCCGATATAACCCATGGCCAGCGTCAGGAACTGCGCACCGGCCAGGATCAGCGCGATCATGCAGTACAGCCGGGTGGCGCCCAGCAGCGATTGCATGAAGGTGCCGCGGTTCAGCGACCCCTGCAAGGCCGACAGGATCAGCGCGCCCACCACGCCCACCGCCGCGGCCTCGGTGGCCGTGGCGATGCCGGTGTAGATCGAGCCGAGCACGGCGCCGATCAAGAGCATCACGGGAATCAGGTGGCGCGAGCGCGACAGCTTTTCCATGAACGTCAGGCCGGGGTCGGCCGCCGGCACCTGGCCAGGATTGCGGATCGCCCACCAGGCGATGTAGCCCATGAACAACAGGGCCAGCAAGATGCCCGGCACGATGCCCGCGATGAACAGCTTGGCGATGGACACGTCCGCCGCCACGCCATAGACGATCATGATGATCGAGGGCGGGATCAGCAGGCCCAGTGTGCCCGCGCCCGACAGCGTGCCCAGGATCTTCTCCTCGGGGTAGCCGCGGCGGGTCAGCTCGGGAATGGTCATCTTGCCGACCGTGGCGCAGGTGGCGGCCGACGACCCCGATACCGCCGCGAAGATCGCGCAGCCGATGACGTTGGTGTGCAGCAGCCGGCCGGGCAGGCGGTTCAGCCACGGCGCCAGGCCCTTGAACAGGTCTTCGGACAGTCGGGTGCGGAACAGGATTTCACCCATCCACAGGAACAGGGGCAGGGCGGTCAGGGTCCAGCTGGACGAGGCGCCCCAGATGGTGACGGCCATCGCGTCGCCGGCAGGACGGCTGGAGAAGATCTCCATGCCGATCCAGGCGGTGCCCGCCAGCGTCAGGCCGACCCAGACGCCGCAGCCCAGCAGCGCAAAGATCGAGACGACCAATAAGGTAATGACGAGAAGTTCATTCATGGGTTTGCTGCGAAGTGGCGGCGGCCAGGCCGCGTGAACGGCGAACCAGCTCATCGAGCAGGGCGACCAGGAACAGCACCGTGCCCACGGCCATGCTCAGCTGCGGAATCCACAGCGGCGTGGCGTCGTTGGACGTGGAAATGTCGTTGAATTGCCACGAGTCGTAGGCCAGCTTGATGCTGAAGAAGGCGAACGCGGCGGCCAGCAGGCAGCCCATCGCCAGCGCGAAAATGTCCAGGCGGCGGCTGCCGGCGGGCGACAGCGAATTGAGCAGCAGCGTGACGCGGATGTGTTCGCCGTGCTTGAACGTGCTGGCCAGCGCCAGGAAACCGGCGGCGGCCATGAAATACCCGGCATAGGCATCCGTGCCGGGTATGTTCAGGCCGAGCTGGCGCGCGACGATCGCGGCCAGCACCGACACCAGCACGCCGATCGTGCACAGGCCGGCCAACAGGCCGGCCGCGCCGTAAAGACCATCTAGAAAGCGGCGCATGGTGTCGATTACTGCTTCTTGTAGGCGTCGATCATGGCCTGGCCGTCCGCGCCCGCCTTCTTGAGCCAGTCGTCAAGCATGCGCTTGCCGATGACCGACAGGCCTTCCTTGAGCTCGACCGTCGGCTTGATGGTTTCCATGCCGTTCTTGGCCAGCTCTTCCTGGTACCACTTGTTCTTTTCCTGCGACAGCTTCCAGCCGCGTTCCTCGGCCTGCGCACCGGCCTTCTTCAGGGCTTCCTGCGTGGCCGGGTCCAGCGCCTCGAAGGCCTTCTTGTTCACGATCACGGCATTCTTGGGCAGCCAGGCCTGGGTGTCGTAGAACTTCTTGATGTACTCGTACGTTTTGGTGTCGTAGCCGGTCGAGGCCGAGGACATGTACGAGTCGATCACGCCGGTGGCCAGGGCCTGTGCCAGTTCGGCTTGCTGCACGGTCACGGGCTGGGCGCCGACCAGTTCGGCGATCTTGGCCGTCACCGGGCTGTAGGCGCGCCACTTCAGGCCCTTCATGTCGCTGATCTGCTTGATGTCCTTGTTGGCGAAGATGCCCTGGGGCGGCCATGCCACGGCGTACAGCAGCGTCATGCCCTGCGAGTTCAGCTTCTTTTCAAGAAACGGCTTCTGCGCCTGGTACAGCTTGAAGGACGCGTCGTAGCCAGTGGCCAGGAAGGGCAGGCCGTCCAGTTCGTAGATCGGGTCTTCGTTGGCGAAGTTGGTCAGGAGAATCTCGCCGATCTGCGCCTGGTTGCCTTGCACGGCGCGCTTGATTTCCGGCGCCTTGTACAGCGAGGCGTTGTTGTGCAGCGTGATCTTCAGCTTGCCTTCGGACAGCGTGTCCACGTCCTTGATGAAGCCGGTCAGGTTCTCGACGTGGAAGTTGCTGGCCGGGTAGGCGCTGGGCAGGTCCCATTTGGTTTGAGCCTGTGCGCCCGCGCTGAACGCCAGGAGGATGCTGCCGGTCAGCAGCGAGATTTTCTTGAACATGGGGTGGTCCTTCTTTGCGAATGGTGGCAAGTCGGTGCTTGCCCGGTAGGCATTGCGAAAAAAGAGCGAGCGCTTATGACGCGTTGCTGAAAAGCCGTGCCATTCTATGTTGCCGTGCAGTCACAAAGTTCCTGTAAACACGCATTTACGGGTAATTCCTAGGCCGGCCGCGCCACAATGATTGAAGATTCAAGCATTGCGGGCGCGGTCATGCCGCAGCGCGTCGCAAGGTCTGTTTTTCTTCTAAGATTCCAACGTCGAATCGTGCCGCAGAGGCTTGTGTGAATTTCGTTTTCCGTCGTGATGAGTTGCTGGTCGAAGAAGCGTCCAGCGTGTTGCCCGACCTGGACGCCTGTGTCCGCGCGGGCGTGGCGGCCGAGGGGCTGCAACCGGTCTGGGCCGCGCCGGATTCGCCGGCCCGCACCATCCATGTCGAGCCGGGCGTCGAGCCCCCGCTCGGCTTTGCCTTCAAGAAGCTGCGCTCGCTGTTTGGCGTGTTCGACGACGAACGCATGGCGCTGGCCGGCCGTGCCTACCAGATCGCGGAATGGGCGCGCACGCACCGTTTCTGTGGCGCCTGCGGCACCGCCACGGTGCGCGTGGCCGGCGAGTTCTGCCAGCGTTGCCCGGCCTGCGGCTTTTCGGCCTATCCGCGCATTTCTCCCGCGATGATGGTGCTGATCCGCAAGGGCGACAGCATCCTGCTGGCCCGTCACACCACCAACGCGGCGTCGCGCTATACGGCGCTGGCTGGCTTCGTCGAGCCGGGCGAAAGCATCGAGCAGACGGTGCATCGCGAGGTCTTCGAAGAAGTGGGCCTGAAGGTCGGCAACCTGAAGTACTTCGGCAGCCAGTCCTGGCCGTTTCCGCATTCGCTGATGGTGGCCTACACCGCCGACTACGTGTCCGGAGACATCCGGGTGCAGGAAGACGAGATCGCCGACGCGCGCTGGTTCGGGCCGGGCGACCCGATGCCTGACATCGCGGCGCGCATCTCGATTGCCGGCTCGCTGATCCGTGCGCACTTGCCGGCCGGATGGGACGCGCCGTAGCGCGCTTGCAGGACAGGAAAGCGCGTCTGCACTGCGCTTTCCTCTCAGGGTATTCCCTCGAAACGAGGGATTTTTTGCGTCCCTGATTTATTTTTTATTGATGAAATATAGATAAATTATTAGTATTTCGCACAGATAAACTTGTAGCCTGGCCTCTATGACCTCCACGTTGATTGCCTCGTCGGCCCACTTGGCCGGGGGCAGCGCGCCCGATCTGTCCGAAGTCGAATTCGGCCTGATGATCGCCAGCCACGCCTTTGACCGCTGGACGGTGCGCTGCATGGCGGCGGCAGGCCTGCCGGACCTGACCCCTACCGACGTCATGGTGTTTCACCACGTGTTCCACCGCCAGCGTCCCAAGAAGCTGGCCGACATCTGCTTCACGCTCAACGTCGAAGACACGCACATCGTCAATTACGCGCTCAAGAAGCTGGACCGCCTGGGCGTGGTCAAGGGCGAGCGCGCCAGCAAGGAAGTGTTCTACAGCGTCACGCCCGAAGGCGCGGCCATCATCAAGCGCTACGGCGAAATCCGCGAGCAATGCCTCACCGCCGGTCTGGATGCGCCGGGCGGGGGCGGCCTGGAATTCAGCCGCCAGCTGGCGCACACCCTGCGCGCGCTGTCCGGCCTGTACGACCAGGCCGCACGCGCGGCGACCTCCCTATAACCGATACGCGGGGCCAGCCCCCGCACCTGCAACCCGCCGTGACGCCTGCGCCGCGGCGGCTTCCCGTACCCGAGGATACTTATGAAGTGGCAATTCTGGATTGATCGTGGGGGCACCTTCACCGACATCGTGGCGCGCCGCCCCGATGGCTCGACCACCACCGCGAAGATGCTGTCGGAAAATCCCGAGCAGTACCGCGACGCCGCCGTGGCGGGCATCCGCAAGCTGCTGGGCATCGCGCCCGGGCAGCCGGTGCCGACCGAGCAGGTCGAGTGCGTGAAGATGGGCACCACCGTGGCCACCAACGCCTTGCTCGAACGCAAGGGCGAACGCACGCTGCTGGTCACCACCCGCGGTTTCCGTGATGGCTTGCGGATTGCCTACCAGAACCGTCCGCGCCTGTTCGACCGCAACGTCGTGCTGCCGGAAATGCTGTACGAAAGCGTGGTCGAGGCCGACGAGCGCGTCGCCGCCGACGGCGAAGTGATCCGCGACCTGGACGAAGCCGGCCTGCGCCGCGACATGCAGGCCGCGTTCGACAGCGGCATCCGCGCCGTGGCGATCGTGTTCATGCACGCCTGGCACGCCGCCGGGCACGAGCAGCGCGCCGCCCGCATCGCCCGCGAAGTGGGCTTTACGCAGGTGTCGGCCTCGCACGAGGTCAGTCCGCTGATCAAGTACGTCTCGCGTGGCGACACCACCGTGGTCGACGCCTACCTGTCGCCCATACTCAAGCGCTACGTGGACCAGGTGGCCGGCGAATTGCCCGGCATCCGCCTGATGTTCATGCAGTCCAGCGGCGGCCTGACCGACGCGCATCGCTTCCGCGGCAAGGACGCGATTCTGTCGGGTCCTGCCGGCGGCATCGTCGGCATGGTTCGCACCAGCGAACAGGCCGGCTTCGACAAGATCATCGGCTTTGACATGGGCGGCACGTCCACCGACGTCTCGCACTACGCGGGCGAATTCGAACGCGAGTTCGAAACCCAGGTGGCCGGCGTGCGCATGCGCGCCCCGATGATGAGCATCCATACCGTGGCGGCCGGCGGCGGCTCGATCCTGCATTTCGACGGCGCGCGCCTGCGCGTCGGCCCGGATTCGGCGGGCGCCAACCCCGGCCCGGCCTGCTACCGCCGCGGCGGTCCGCTTGCCGTGACCGACTGCAACGTGCTGCTGGGCAAGATCCAGCCGGACTTCTTCCCCAAGGTGTTCGGCCCCGAGGCCAACGAACCGCTGGATCGCGACGCCGTGGCGCAACGCTTTGCCGCCATGGCCGACGAGGTGCGCGCGGCCACCGGGCGCGACATGTCGCCCGAGCAACTGGCCGAAGGCTTCCTGGAAATCGCCGTGGGCAACATGGCCGAGGCCATCAAGCGCATCTCGGTGCAGCGCGGCCACGACGTTACGGAATACGCCTTGACGGTGTTCGGCGGCGCGGGGGGGCAGCATGCCTGCCTGGTGGCCGACGCCCTGGGCATGACCACCGTGTTCGCGCATCCGCTGGGCGGCGTGCTGTCCGCCTACGGCATGGGCCTGGCCGACCAGACCGACATGCGCCAGAAAACGGTTGAAAAGGTGCTCGATGCCGACCTGATGCGTGAACTTGCAGGCGAACTGGACGCGTTGGCCAGCCAGGCCGTGGGTGAACTGCGCCGTCAGCACGTCGCCGACAGCGACATCAGCGTGCAGCGCCGCCTGCATCTGAAGTACCGCGGCACGGATACCGCGCTGGAAGTCGCCTATGGTGACCTGGAACAGGCACGCCGCGATTTCGAGGCCGCCTATCGCCAGCGTTATTCCTTCCTGATGCCCAACCGCGAGCTGGTGGTCGAGACCATTTCGGTCGAAGCCACGGGCGGCGGCGAACGCGTGACCGAAACGCCCGCGTCGCGCACCCGCGACAGCGCGCTGGCCGCGCGCCGCACGGTGCGGATGTACAGCGGCGGCGCCTGGCGCGACACGCCCCTGTACGTGCGTGAAGACATGGCGGGCGGCGACGTGGTGGCGGGCCCCGCCATCATCTCAGAGCCCAACCAGACCACGGTCGTCGAACCCGGCTGGCAGGCCGAGCTGACGGCGCAGGATCACTTCGTGATCCGCCGCGTCGAGGCCCGTCCGCAGCGCCGCGCCATCGGCACCCAGGCCGACCCGGTGATGCTGGAGGTCTTCAACAACCTCTTCATGTCGATCGCCGAGCAGATGGGCTACCGCCTGCAGAACACGGCGTACTCGGTCAACATCAAGGAACGCCTGGATTTCTCGTGCGCCATTTTCGACGCCAAGGCGCGCCTGATCGCCAATGCACCGCACATGCCGGTGCACCTGGGGTCCATGGGCGAATCGGTGCGCACGGTCATGAACGCCAACGCCGGCCGCATGCAGCCGGGCGACGCCTATGTGGTCAACGACCCGTACCACGGCGGCACCCACTTGCCGGACGTCACGGTCATTACCCCGGTGTTCGACCGCAAGGGCAGCGAGATCCTGTTCTACGTCGGTTCGCGCGGCCACCACGCCGACATCGGCGGCACCACGCCGGGCTCGATGCCGCCGGATTCCAAGACGGTGGAAGACGAAGGCGTGCTGTTCACGAACTTCCAGCTGGTCAAGGGCGGTGAATTCCGTGAACAGGCGGCGCGCGATATCCTGGGTTCGGGCCGCTGGCCGGCGCGCAACCCCGACCAGAACATCGCCGACATGCATGCGCAGATCGCCGCCAACGAAAAGGGCGTGCAGGAATTGCTGCGCATGTGCGACCACTTCGGGCTGGACGTGGTGCGGGCCTACATGGGCCACGTGCAGGACAACGCCGAAGAGGCCGTGCGCCGCGTGATTTCGGTGCTCAAGGACGGCAGCTACGAGTACCCGCTGGATAACGGCGCGGTGATCCGGGTGGCGGTGCGGGTGGACAACCAGGCGCGTAGCGCCGTGGTGGACTTCACCGGCACGTCGCCGCAACTGGACAACAACTTCAACGCGCCGGGTGCCATCGCCGTGGCGGCGGTGCTGTATGTGTTCCGCACCCTGGTCAACGACGACATCCCGCTGAACGACGGTTGCCTGGTGCCGCTGTCCATCATCCTGCCAGAAGGCTCGATGCTGCGTCCGAACCCTCCGGCTTCCGTGGTGGCGGGCAACGTCGAAACGTCCATGTGCATCGTCAACGCGCTGTACGGCGCGCTGGGCGTGCTGGCCTCCAGCCAGGGCACGATGAACAACTTCACCTTCGGCAACGCGCGCCACCAGTACTACGAGACCATCTCGGGCGGTACGGGCGCGGGCCCGGTGAAGATCGACGCCGCGGGTCCGCACGACGAAGGCTTTGCTGGCACGTCCGTGGTGCAGGCCCACATGACCAACTCGCGCCTGACGGACCCCGAAGTGCTGGAATTCCGTTTCCCGGTGCGGTTGGAATCGTACGAGATCCGCCATGGCTCGGGCGGGGCGGGGCGCTATCGCGGCGGCGACGGCGGCGTGCGCCGCATCCGCTTCCTGGAAGACATGACCGCGGCCATCCTGTCGAACAACCGCCGTTTCGCGCCGTTCGGCCTGGCGGGCGGACAACCCGCCGCCATGGGCCGCAACTACGTCGAGCGGCTGGATGGCTCGATCGAGGAACTGGGTCCGCAGGACAGCGCCCAGTTGCAACCGGGCGACGTGTTCGTGGTGGAAACGCCCGGGGGCGGCGGCTACGGCGCAGCCTGATCCCGCGGACGGTCGCCACCGTCGAGCGCGGCCCGTATCGCCAACGCGACAGGGGCCGCGACAGCCCGGTTCCGCTTATGCGGGATCGGGCTTTTTCTTGTCGTCGGGGTCCGTCATGACGTCCAGCGCGATATCGGCGCGCGCCTTGCGGTCGTAGACCCGCAGGGTCACTTCGTCGTCGCGGATCTCGAAAATGGCGGTGGCCAGGGTGTTTTCGTCGTCCGGATCGTCTTTGGCGGTGCGCAGGATGGGCAGGTCGCCGCTGGCGTCGTGCAGCGCCGCCAGCAGTTCGGCGCCGCCGGTGGCCGGCGACCAGCCATCCACAGTGCCTTCGATGCGGTTCTGGCGGGTGCGCGAGGAATTCGTGATGATTTGCGCCTGGCCCCGGGTTTCCTGGTGGATCATGTGGTTGGCATGCCCGTAGCGGGTGCCGATTTCCAGGAACGAGGCGCCGCCCGGCGCGACCTCGGCGCTGAAGATGCGCGGGTCGGCGGCCGACCCCAGCGTATGGTGAAAACCGCCCGAACGCGGGGCGTCGCGCAATAGCGCGATGGCCTCGTCCAGCGTGGTGCAATCGAGCACCGCCCGCGCCAGCAGCATGCGCGGCACGCCCGGGTGGCGCTGGCGCGTGCGCAGGTTGTTGATGGTCTGCACCAGGCCTGCGCGGTTGGCGGCAAAGGTGTGGCCGGGCAGCGAGCCGGGGTAATAGAAGCTGAGATAACCCGGCGCATCTTCCAGCGCCACGTCCACCAGGTGGCAGCGGCCATACAGATAGGGGTCGCCGTCTTCGTTGTGGCCGATCCAGCGGGTGCCGTCCGCGGCCTTCAGGGCCACTGACGTGCAGCCGTCGCCGGTGCTGCTGTGCAGCAGGTCGCCGCGGCAGTTCCAGAGCAGCACGTCGGCCAGCGGCATGCGCAGCCCCTCGGCCAGGCCTTCCAGTTCTTCCCAGATGGCCGGCAGGGCGTCACGCGCGAATTGGCCCAGCTGATCCAGGTAACGGTGGCCGCGCCAGGGCCGCAGGGCTTCCCACGTGCCGTTCTGCTCGAGGTAGGCCGCCATCAGCGGCCGGGCGAGCTTGCCCAGGGCGACGCCGACCTGGCGGCGATTGCCGGCGATGCGTACATATTTGTAGGGCATGGGGATTCTCCGGGTGTCATGCGGATTGTAATTTTTCTAAGCTCTCTGCGGTGGGGACGGATGCGTTAAGATTCGCCGTAAGTTGCTCCGGCGATCCCGGCGTGACCGGCATCATGTCCCAACTACAACCCCGGGTACCAATGGGTCCCCAAGAGGAGAGTTTCATGATTAAACGCAAAGTCGCCGCCGCCTTGGTCGGCCTGTCCATGGCCATGTTCGGCGCCGCTTCCGGCGCTTACGCCCAAGGCAAGGAATTGGTGGTGGCCACCGATACCGCCTTCGTCCCGTTCGAGTTCAAGCAGGGCAATACCTACGTCGGTTTCGACATCGACCTGTGGGCCGCCGTCGCCAAAGAGCTGAACCTGAAGTACAAGCTCCAGCCGATGGACTTCAACGGCATCATCCCGGGCCTGCAGACCAAGAACATCGACGCCGCGTTGGCCGGCATCACGATCCGCGACGACCGCAAGAAGGTCATCGACTTCTCCGATCCCTACTACGAAAGCGGTCTGGCCATCCTGGTCAGCGACAAGAACAGCGACATCAAGGACGCCAAGTCCCTGGCCGGCAAGACCGTTGCCGTCAAGACCGGCACCGCCACCGTCGACTACCTGAAAGCCCAGGTGCCGGACGCCAAGCTGAAACTGTTCCCCAACATCGATAACGCCTACCTCGAACTGGCCACCGGCCGCGTCGACGCCGCCGTGCACGACACGCCCAACGTCCAGTACTACGCCAACACGGCGGGCAAGGGCCGCGTCAAGGTGGTGGGTTCGCTCAAGAGCGGCGACTTCTACGGCATCGCTTTCCCCAAGGGCAGCGACCTCGTGCCGCAGGTGAACAAGGCGCTGGCCACCCTGAAGGCCAACGGCCAGTACGACGCCATCTACGAGAAGTGGTTCGGCAAGAAGCCCTGATCGTTCAAGCTTGATTGATTCTGCATTCGGGGCCGCCCGGCAGTCTGGGGCCTGGGCGCCACTTCGGTGGCGCCGGGTCCCGGCGGGCGGCCCCGAGCCGTTTGCCGCCCGGCATTTGCTTCATGCCGCGGCGCGGTTGCACGCTATTAAGGGGTAATTGTGGATTTTGACTGGAACGTAGTGACAGAGGCGTTGCCCAACCTGTGGGTGGGCACGCAAATGACCATCAAGATCACCTTCTGGGGCCTGTTCGGCGGCTTCCTGCTGGGCGCGCTATCCGGCGTGACGCGGGCCTACGGGCATCCCATCCTGTCGGGCATTGCGCAGGTGTACGTCGCGGTCATCCGCGGCACGCCGATCGTGGTGCAGGTGATGTTCATCTATTTCGCCTTGCCGCTGCTGGCCAATATCCGGGTGGATGCCGAGTGGGCGGCCATCGTCACGCTCATCATCAATTCCGGCGCCTATATCTCGGAAATCGTGCGCGGCTCGCTGCTGTCCGTGCACAAGGGCTTGAAAGAAGCCGGCCAGGCCATGGGCCTGCCGTTTCACAAGATCCTGTTCCACATCATCGGGCCGGTGGCGTTTCGTCGCATGATTCCGCCGCTGGGCAACCAGTGCATCATCAGCCTTAAGGATTCGTCGCTGTTCATCGTGATCGGCGTCGCGGAACTCACTCGCCAAGGCCAGGAAATCATGGCCGCCAACTTCCGCGCGGTCGAGATCTGGTCCGCGATTGCAATCGTCTACCTGATCCTGACGGGCACGATGGCGCTGGTCCTGCACCTGATTGAAAAGAGGATGCGCATACTATGAGCATGGTTGAATTTCATAACGTCACCAAGCACTTCGGCGAGTCCATGGTGCTCAACGACATCTCGCTCAATATCGATGCGGGCGAGGTCGTGGTGGTGGTGGGCCCGTCCGGGTCCGGCAAGTCCACCTTCCTGCGCTGTATCAACGTGCTCGAAACCATCAACGATGGCGACTTGCTGGTCGATGGCCTGAGCGTGCTGGGCGACGCCGCGCAGGTGCGCGAGATCCGCCGCGAAGCCGGCATGGTGTTCCAGCAGTTCAATTTGTTCCCGCAGATGACGGCGCTGCAGAACGTCATGTTCGGCCCGGTGCACACGCGCGGCCTGGCGCGTGACGAAGCCCGCGAACTGGCCGAGCAACTGCTGGCCAAGGTCGGGCTGGCCGAACGCATGAACCACTATCCGGGCGAATTGTCGGGCGGCCAGCAGCAACGCGTGGCCATCGCGCGGGCGCTGGCCATCAAGCCCAAGCTGATGCTGTTCGACGAGCCCACGTCGGCGCTCGATCCCGAGCTGCGCCACGAGGTGCTCAAGGTCATGCGCGACCTGGCCGAAGAAGGCATGACCATGGTCGTGGTAACCCACGAAATGGAGTTCGCGCGCAAGGTCGGCAGCCGCCTGATCTTCATCGACGCAGGCAAGATCGCGCACGACGGCCCGCCGGCCGAGCTGCTGGACAATCCGCCCAGCCAGCGCCTGAAAGACTTTCTTCAGCACGTGGCCTGAAGGGGCAGAAGCGCCGGACCTTGTCCGGCGCTTCTGTTTGTCGCGTCTTGGCTTGCTTCCGGTTCAACGGCCAGGCAAGGCCACCACTTCATCCGTGGTCATGATGTCGCCGAACGTGTCCGCCAGCGCGGCCAGCGTCGCGCGGTGCAATTCGGTGTGCGGTACGACGCCATGGGGCGTATCCAGGTCGCGGGTGGCGCAGGCGTCTGCGGCCACGATCACCTGGTAGCCCAGCGGCACCGCGTCGCGGGCGGCGCCTGCCACGCAGGCGTGCGTCATCAGGCCCGCGATCACCACCGTATCGATGCCGGCCGCCTTCAGGCGGCTATCCAGGTCCGTGCCCGGGAAGGCGCTCACCGCCGTCTTGCGCACCACTGTGTGCCCGGCGCCCGGTTGCAGTTCGGCGTGGAATGCTGCGCTGGCACCGTCCTCGAATAGCGGGCTGCCCGCCGGCAATACGTGCTGCACATGAATCACGGCCATGCCCGCCTGGTCGGCGTGGTCGACCAGCCGGCGCGCATTGCGCAGGGCGCGCAGCCCGTCCGGAATCGGCAGGCGGCCGCTGAAATATTCTTCCTGGAAATCGATCACCAGCAGTGCCGTGGTGGCGGGTGCCAGGGATTGGGGCGGCGTGGCGCCGGCCAGGGTGCGAATGGTGGGGTGATTCATGCTGTGCCTCCTAGGGAAAGTAGCCAGGCTCTTGAAGCCGGGCAGAAAAGGCGTTCAGTATCCGGCGCGGGCCTTGTGGGTAGAAGTGGCCCGAAAGCCAATATGCGCTAGGATTGGGCCATTCGAGTCTTTCGCGAGTCTTGCTCCATGCATACCGTGGCCGTGGTGGCCTTTGACGGCATCAGTCCCTTTCACCTTTCCGTGCCTTGCATGGTGTTCGGTGACGACCTGGCGCGGCTGGGCGCGCCGCGCTACCGCCTGCTGGTCTGTGGCGAGAAGGCGGGCAGGGTCAGCACGATGTCCGGCTTCGACATCGAGGTGCCGCATGATCTGTCGGTGCTGGCGCAGGCCGACACGGTGATCGTACCGGCCTGGCGCGATCCTGATGAACGTCCGCCTGAAGTCCTGCTGGATGCCCTGCGGGCGGCGCATGCGCGTGGCGCACGGATGGCGGGGCTGTGCCTGGGCACCTTCGTGCTGGCCGAAGCCGGGATGCTGGATGGCCGCCGCGCCGCCACCCATTGGGTCTGGGCCGCCGATTTCGTGGCGCGCTATCCCCGCGTCGAGCTGGACCAGGACGTGCTGTACGTGGACGATGGCGACATCCTGACGTCTGCCGGCACCGCGGCGGCCATCGACTGTTGCCTGCACCTCCTGCGCCGCGATCATGGCGCCGACATCGCCAACCGGGTCGCGCGCCGCATGGTGGTGGCGCCGCAGCGCCAGGGCGGCCAGGCGCAATACATCGAGCAGCCGCTGCCGGACAAGGCCGAAGGCGGCGACCGGCTGCGCGCTACGCTGGATTGGGCCATCGAACACTTGCAGGAACCCTTGTGCCTGGACCAACTGGCCGACCGCGCGAAGATGAGCCGCCGCAATTTCACCCGCCACTTCAAGGCGCAGACCGGCGCCACGGTGTCGCAGTGGCTGCTGAACCACCGGCTGGCGTCGGCGCAACGCCTGCTGGAAACCAGCGACCATGGCATCGACCGCATCGCGGGCATGGTGGGGGTGGGGTCGGCGGCGTCGCTACGGCAGCATTTCGCGGCCGCGTTCTCGGTGTCGCCCAGCGCGTATCGCAAGCAATTCAGGCGCGCCTGAACAAGGGCGACACACTCACGCGGTAGCCAGTGGGCAATTCAATGTGGGGGGGAGAGAACCGGCGCGGGTTGCCTCACCCGCGCCGGTGTGCGTCAGCCTTTCACGCGGACGATCTTCTGCACTTGCGGCACGTGGCGGATGGCGCGGATGACCTGAGCCAGGTGCTTGCGGCTGTCGACCTGGATGGTCAGGTGCAGGGATACCGTGGATACCGCGTCGTCGTGCATCGTGACGTGCATGATGTTGGCGTCGGCTGCGGTGACTTCCGCCGCCAGCCGCCCCAGCACGCCGCGTTCGTTGCGGGTGACGATGTCCAGGCGGGTTGCCAGGTGCTTGGCGGTGTGGGTATCCCACGCCACGTTGATCCAGCGTTCGGGTTCGCGCAGCCGCTGGCGCATGGCCACCGGGCAGTCGGCGGTATGCACCACCAGGCCGTGGCCCATGCGCATGCCGGCGATGATCGGGTCGCCGGGCAGGGGGCCGCAGCAGGGTGCCAGCTGCACCGCCTGGCCTTCGTTGCCCTGAATCAGGATGGGCGCGCTGCGGGCCGAGGTCAGTTCGTCCACCGCGGCCGCGGTGGTGGCCACCAATTGATGCTCGGGGGCGAAACGCCGCGCCACCACGGCGGCCAGGCGTTTGCCCAGCCCAATGTCGGCCAGGATTTCCTCGCGCGAACTGGCGCCGGTGCTGCGCGCCAGTTTCTGCCAGGCCGGATCGTCGGTGGCCGGCAGCGGCATGTGCAGTTCTTGCAGAGCCTGGCCCAGCAGACGCTCGCCGAAGGCCACGGATTCTTCGTACTTGACCGTGCGCAGGTAGTGGCGGATTTCGGAACGCGCGCGGCCGGTGCGCACGTAGTTCAGCCATTGGGCGTTGGGACGCGACGCGGGCGAGGTGACGATTTCGACGGTGTCGCCGCTGTTCAGCTCGGTGCGCAGCGGCACGAATTCGCCATTGACCTTGGCCGCCACGGCCTGGTTGCCGATGTCGGTATGGATGGCGTAGGCGAAGTCCACCGGCGTCGCGCCACGCGGCAGCGAGATGATCTTGCCACGCGGGGTGAACACATAGACTGCGTCGGGGAACAGGTCGACTTTGACGTGTTCGAGGAATTCGCCCGAATCGCCCGTTTGGCTTTGAATGTCCAGCAGCGACTGCAACCATTGGTGGGTGCGCTTTTGCAGGTCGTTCAGGGTCAGGTCGGCGCCCTTGTACAGCCAGTGCGAGGCCACGCCTTCTTCGGCCACGTGATGCATGTCGCGGGTGCGGAACTGGAATTCCACCGGCGTGCCGTAGGGGCCCACCAGCGTGGTGTGCAGCGACTGGTAGCCGTTGACCTTGGGAATCGCGATGTAGTCCTTGAACTTGCCGGGCACCGGGCGATACAGCTGGTGCAGCGTGCCCAGCGCCAGATAGCATTCGGGCAGCGTGTGCACGATGACCCGGAAGCCATAGATGTCGAGCACGTCGGAGAAGGACTTTTTCTGGTCGACCATTTTGCGATAGACGCCGTACAGCGTCTTTTCGCGGCCGGTGACCTCGGCTTCGATGCCAGCGGCCGGCAGCGCGGCGCGCACGGAATCGGCAATCTTGCCGATGACCTCGCGGCGGTTGCCGCGCGCGGCCAACACGGCCTTGTACAGCACCTGGTAGCGGTTGGGGTACATGGCCGCAAAGCACAGGTCCTGCAGTTCGCGGAACAGCAGGTTCAGGCCCAGCCGATGGGCGATGGGCGCGTAGATGTCCAGCGTTTCGCGGGCGATGCGGCGCCGCTTTTCAGGGTTGACCGCGTCCAGCGTGCGCATGTTGTGCAGGCGGTCGGCCAGCTTGATGAGAATGACGCGCACGTCGCGTGCCATCGCCAGCAGCATCTTGCGGAAACTTTCGGCCTGTTGTTCGGCCTTGGTGGCGAAGTCCAGGCGGTCGAGCTTGGACAGGCCATCGACCAGCTCGGCGACTTCAGGGCCGAATTTTTCGGCCAGCTCGTGCTTGGCGATGCCCTGGTCTTCCATCACGTCATGCAGCAGGGCAGCGGACAACGCGTTGACGTCGAGCTTCCAGCCTGCGCAGATTTCGGTGACGGCGATGGGGTGCGAGATGTAGGGCGAACCGCTGGCGCGGAACTGGCCCAGGTGTGCCTGGTCGGCGAAGCGATAGGCTTCGCGAACGCGTTCTACATCTTTCTTGTCGAGATAGCTGCCGATGATTTCGGTCAGCGGCGCCAGCGAAGCGACCGGCGAGGCGGTCGCGTCAGCCGCTTCTTGCGCGGCGACGGAGGCTGGCGTGGAAGGATTCTTGTCTTTCTTGCCCGTGCGGCGCCCAAGACGGGAACCGGCACGTAGCGCGGCAAGCAGACCAGATGAAGCGTACTTCAGCCCGGGAAAAGCCATGCTTGCCGCCCCCCGGAGAGTATCAGGTGGGAACTTTACGCAGCATTTCCACGCCGGTTAGGCCGCCCGCGATTTCGCGCAGTGCAGTGACCGTGGGCTTGTCTTTGCTGTCCAGGCGCGGGGCATGGCCTTGCGCCAGCTCGCGGGCGCGGTACGTGGCGGCCAGCGTGAGCTTGAAACGGTTGGGGATCTGATTCAGACAGTCTTCGACGGTAATGCGAGCCATTAGGACACCTGGTGCTGATGGAGGATAGGGAGAATGCGGATTCGTTTCAGTGCGCGGCCGGGATGCCGAGTTGCGCAAACAATTCAGCGTGGCGGGCGGCCTGAGACGAAAAACGTAGCCGCGCGGCGCTGACGATTTGAGTCAGTTCCGACAAGGCTACGCTAAATTCTTGATTAATAATAACATATTCGCATTCAGGCGCGTGGGCGATTTCACCCCCCGCGGCCATCAGGCGGCGCGCGATGACTTGCGGGGCATCCTGGCCGCGCGCCTTGAGCCGGCTTTCGAGTTCTTCGATGGACGGCGGCAGCACGAAAATGCCGATCGCGGCAGGAAAACGCTGGCGCACCTGGCGCGCGCCTTGCCAATCGATTTCAAGCAGGACGTCGCGGCCTTCGCGGGTGGCGGCGTCGATGGGATCACGCGGGGTGCCGTAGAAATTGCCATGCACTTCGGCCCATTCCAGAAGGCGCTGTTCTTCGCGCAACTGCTTGAATTCGTCGGCGCCGATGAAGCGGTATTCGCGGCCGTCTTCTTCGCCAGGGCGCGGGGCGCGGGTGGTGCAGGAGACGGACAGGAGAATGGCGGGATCTTGCGAGAGCAAGGCCTTGACCAGGCTGGACTTGCCGGCGCCGCTGGGTGCGACGACCATGAAGACATTTCCGGGGTTGGCGTGCATGAATATGACGTGCGTGTGATGCTGAGACCCGAAGGATAGCAAATCGCGCGACGCGGCAGGGGGAAAACCCGCCGCGCCGCGCGATTTTGCGTGGCGCGCTGCCGATTATCTGTCGAGGATTATTTGGCGGCCGCCTGCACCAGTTTGCCGCCCGGCGCGGGCGAGTCGCTGCCCAGCAGGTGGCCGTTGATTTCCAGACCGTACAGCGAGTCGTCCGAGTCGTGATACTTGGCGCGGGTCTTGGCAACCGATTCGGTATAGCGCGGGTCCTGCGGGCGTTCGTGGGCGTTCATGAAATACGCCACGTCCCAGGCTTCCTGGTCGTTCAGCATGCCGGCCTGGCCCAGCGGCATGTTCGCCTTGATGAAGCCGGCGGCGTTGCCGATCTGATGCATGCCCGCGCCCCAGTTGAACGAATCCGGGCCCCACAGCGCCGGGAAGACCCAATGCGTACCGTTCTTCTGGCCCTGGCCCTTGTCGCCATGGCAGACGGCGCAGTACTGCCCGTAGACCTCGCTGCCGCGCACGTAATCGGCCTTCTGGGCCGGCGGGTGCCATTACCGGGCTGCCGCGCGAGCCATTGGCCATGGCTTCGAGCTGCTCGGCCAGGTAGGCGGCGCCCAGGGCCAGCGCGCCCGCCTAGCGAGCGACCGTACAGGACCGTAGAAGAAACGGCTGCGAACTGACAGGCAGGGGCCGCAATGATTGGGGCCATGAAGACAGGGGCCGTAAAGGCATGGAGGAGGTCTTCGTCCAGTTATTGATTTTGAGTAATAAGCTAATTTCCAGAAATTATATAAAAGGTTGTGACAGATCAGGGCATCGCATCGTGATTGATGTGGCGCGCGCCGTTTCATTTGCTTGCGTGGCCAGGGCGTCCGACAGGGAACGATGGAACGTTCGCTTGCAGCATGGCCAGATCGATTCGGGTAGCATTTCGCCGATCGATAACAAGGAGAATCCCATGCACTCGAACGAGATCGACCCCCCGCGCGTTGCCCTGGTCACGGGCGCTGGCACCGGCATAGGCCGCGCGGTGGCGCTGGAGTTTCTGGCGCAGGGTTATCGCGTGGTGTTGGCGGGTCGTCGGCGCGAACCGCTCGAGGCTACCCGCACGGCGGCGGGCGAAGACGGCGTCAGGGCGTTGGTCGTGCCGACCGATGTGTCCGACGAGCAGGCGGTGCGCGAGCTGTTCGATGCCGCGCAACGCGAATACGGCCGGCTGGACGTGTTGTTCAACAATGCCGGGCGAGGCGCGCCCGCGATGCCGATCGAAGAGCTACCCGTGGCGCTGTGGCGCGAGGTGGTCGACACCAACCTGACCGGCATGTTCCTGTGCGCCCAGGCCGCGATCCGCGTCATGAAGGCGCAGACGCCGCAGGGCGGCCGCATCATCAACAACGGCTCGATCTCGGCGCACGCGCCGCGTCCGTTCTCGATCGCCTACACGGCCACCAAGCACGCCGTGACGGGCCTGACCAAGTCGATTTCGCTCGATTGCCGCCCGTATCACATCGCTTGCGGCCAGATCGACATCGGCAATGCCGCCACCGAGATGACCGAGCGCATGGCCGCGGGCATCCTGCAGGCCGACGGCAGTACCAAGGTCGAACCGCGCATGGACGTCGCCCACGTCGCCCAGGCCGTCGCCGCCATGGCTCGCCTGCCGCTGGAAGCCAACGTGCAATTCATGACCATCATGGCCACCAACATGCCATTCGTGGGGCGTGGCTAGGCAGCCACCTTGTGCGGCAGCAAAAAAGCGCCCTTTGGGCGCTTTTTTTATCGGCCAGCGACCATCTGGCCCTGAGCCATGTCGATGTAGCTGCGCGCGCCGACGTAGCGCTTGGACCAGTACGGGTTTTTCATTTCGTCCACGCGGACCTTGGCGCCGCGGCGCGGGGCGTGCACGAACTTGTTCTGGCCGATGTAGATGCCCACGTGCGAGGTGGTGCCGCGGCCGCGGGTGGCGAAGAACACCAGGTCGCCGGGCTTGAGCTGCTGCTTGTTGGACACCGTGTCGCCATGGCTGCGCTGTTGGCGGGCAGTGCGGGGCAGTTCCAGGCCCGCGATTTCGCGGTACACGAACAGCACCAGGCCGCTGCAGTCGAAGCCTTCGGCGGCATCGTCGCCGCCCCAGCTGTAGGGCGTGCCGATGGCGGCCAGGCCGGCCTGCACGACACGTTCGCGCAGGGTGGGGACGGTGGGTTCGTGCGCCAGGCTCAGGCCGGACAACGAGCCACGGGCGGCGTCGGCGGAAGGCAGGGAAGCCTGGGCAGCGCCAGGTAACCAGGAGAACGTCAGGGCCAGCAGGGGGGCGGACAGGAAGGCGGGAATGCGGAACGAGGCAAATCGTGCTTTTCGCGTGGGCGGCGTCATTACGTCACTTCAAGAATCGGAGTAGGCGGCATGGCTTTGCCGTGGGGGCAAGCCGGCGGAAAGGAGGCAGGTGAGCCTAGGGTCTGCCAACACGAGCGCGGTGTTTTTGCGGTGTTGGCAGGCCTTAGGCCCCACTGACTGCCACGGTATTGTAATGGAATAAAGTTTCATTACATTTGTAGTGCAATGCAGCATTCTGGTGGGGCGGCCGTTACGTTGCCCGGTCGGAAAAAGGTAACGGCCAGCCGTCGAAAACAGGGTTGACGGGTTGTCGCGCGCGGATCGGGCGGACGCGTCGCCCGATCCGTGCCAGACCTGGCTCGTCAGAAACTGCCGCGCAGCCCGACCATGACCGCGCGGCCGCCCTCGGGGGCGACGTCGCGCAGGACAGAAGTGGCGTAGCGGATGGTCTGGTTGGTCAGGTTGATGCCGCGAACATAGGCCTGCCACTGGACCGCCGCGACCTTGAAGCGGTAGCCGGCGTTGGCATCCAGGCTGTAGTAGCCGGGGGTGGCGGTGTCGTTGTCAGGGCGGCTGTGCTGGGCGAAGGCCTTGGATACGCTGACGCCGGCGTTGTAGGCGCCGTAGCCGTAATCCAGCGCCACGCGCAGGCGCAGCGGCGGGATGCGTGGCAGCGAGCGGCCGGTGTCGTCGTTGCGCGCCACCGTGTAGTCGCCCGACAGGCCCAGGTCCAGCTTGTGGCCATTGCGTTGCAGCACACGGGTGCTGCTTTCGGCTTCCAGGCCGTACAGGCGGGCGGACACGCCCTGGTAGCGGGCTTCGGGCAGCGCGCCGTCGTCGCCGGCCGCCACCACGTCGCCATCGTCATTGCGATAGCGGCCGGTATTGATTTCAGCAAGGTAGTTGGAGAAGCGGCTGTAGAACACGCCGATGCTCGCCTTGTCGGCATCCTTCTTGTAGCGCAGCGACAGGTCGCCGGACCAGGCGCGTTCCTTGCCCAGGCCCTGGTCGCCCACCAGGTATTGGCCCGTGGCTTCGTGCGGGCCGTTGGCGTACAGCTCGTAGAACGTCGGCGCGCGTTCGGTGTAGGCGGTGTTGGCGGCCACCGACCAGGCGCTGTCCAGCTTGTAGATGCCGCCCAGCGAGAAGCTGCCGGCCGTGAAGCTGCTGCGGCCGGCGCCGTCAAAGCGTTCGTTACCGCTGGCTGACGGGTTCAGGCGGGTGTGGTCGGCACGGGCCCCGGCGCTCAGCGTCAGGCGGTCGTTCAGTTTCCATTCCTCAAGCGCGAACACGGCGGCCGAGTCGGTGTCCGTGGTGGGCACCAGGGCTTCGTCGCCCAGCGCCGAGAAACGCGTCTGGCCCAATTGCAGGCCCACGACGCCGTGCAGCGGGCCGATGTCGGCGTGGCGCGCCTCGATGCGGGCCTCGTAGCCGCGGTTCTTGAAGATGGTGCCCGTTTCTCCGTCTTCGATTTCCTTGTGCTGGTAGTCGGTGTAGGCGAAGTTGAATTTGACGCTGGTGAACAGGCCGTCCAGGTCGCGCAGCTCGCTGGCGAAGCCGAAGCGTTCCTGGTGCATCTTGATGCGTACGTCCGGTTCGGCAACCGAGCCGTAGTCGGAGTCGTAGCCGCTATAGGACAGGCCGGCATAGCCGCGGTCGCTCGTCCAGGACATGCCCAGTGCGCCGCCGCTGGCCTGGCCGTCGCTGTTGGGCAGTTTGCCGCGCGGCTGGTCGCGATCGGGGTCGTCGATGGCGCGTTGCTGCGACGAACGCGCGTAGCCGGGAATGCGCAGGTCGCCCGTCTTGCGGCTGAAGGCGTCGGCGTGGATGGCGAAGGTGCCGTCGCCGCCTTCGACTTGCACGGCGCCATTGCGGTCGTTGTTGGCGCCGCCGTAGCTGCCGGCCACGTCACCGTGGATGCCGTCGATGGGTTCGGTGGGAATGCGATTGTCGATGGTGTTGACGACGCCGCCGATGGCGTTGCCGCCGTAGAGCAGGGCGGCCGGGCCGCGCAGGATCTCGATGCGATTGGTCGACAGCGGGTCTTGCGGCACGGCATGGTCGAACGACAGCGACGAGGCGTCCAGGGACCCGACGCCGTTGTTCAGGAGGCGGATGCGGTCGCCATCCAGGCCGCGGATGATGGGGCGGCCGACCATCGGACCGTAGGTGGTGGTGGATACGCCGGGCAGGCCACTCAGCGTTTCGCCCAGGTTCGAGCCGCGCCGCAGGTCCAGGTCCAGGCCCTGCACGATGGTGGACGGCGAGGCCAGCGCTTCGCTGCCCAGGGGGTTGGCGGTGATGACGACGGGAGACAGCGTGGTGGTGTCCGGGGCGGCCTGGGCGAGGGCGGCGTGAGGCAGGGCGAGCAGGCAGGCGAGGGCGAGCGGGGTCAGCGCGAGCGGGGCGCGGGCCGATGAAGATCGGGCGCGCAAGGAACGGGCTGATGACGCAGCGGTCAACGGCGAAACATTGAGGGCGCGCAGGGACAAGCGCGTCCCTGCCGGGGAGGCAGCAAAAGGCATGGTGGCAATCCTGGAGGCCGGCCAAGGAGGCGGCGGTTGAAATCGGGCGTACGGGATTTCAAGCCGCGGCGGGCGGCGCGCGGGATTGGAACCAGCTGCCGGCGGCCACCGTGGCGCCGCCGGGCGTGGACGGAGCCGGGGCGATGCGCGGGGCCGCACCGGCAATGAATGGGAATGACGCGGGCAGGGTGGCGTCCAGCAGGTCCCAGATATGGCAGAGGTCGCAGTGGCCGAGATTGTCGGCGCTGTGCGCGTCGTCGGGCCCGAAGGTCGAACCGGGTGCCTGCTCGATGGCCGAGCCGGCGAGGGCAAGGTCCAGGCTTGCCAGCGACAGGCTGCCGTGAACCGGCGCCGGGCCGCCGCCCAGGTGCGACAGCACGTGACGCAAGCCGCCCAGCGGCGCCAGCAGCAGGCAGGCGCATAGCCACGACAGCATCGCCCATCGGGCGATGTCGTGCGGGCGGCGTAGGCAGGGACGCAGGGCCGGGGGCATGAATCAGGAGTGCGAAGACGGCGAGGCAGGCTGCTCAGCCAGGTCGTGAAAAACAGAAAAACGGAATGATATATTGTTTCTATTGTGCTGGCGATGCCGGCCGCGGTGACCACGCATCGAGACGCGCGCGAATATGACACTTCATACGGCCCCGGGGTCGTGCATAATCGTCGGCATCGGCCTCTTCCGGCTTGATTGCCGAGAGCGGCCGCTTAAAACAAGATAGATAAGAAAGCGGAGTAAAGCTCAATGATGAACGCAGTACACCCCCTGTCCTCCATGAACCGGCCCGAGGCGATTCCTTTCGAGCCCTACCATGACGCGGTGGCGGCGGTCGACCGGCTGGTGGAAATCTACGCGCGCAACACGGCCTTCCTGCGGTCGGCGTTCCGTGAAGTCCTGAAGGGCCCCGGCAATGGCCGCGAACGGGCCCGCGCGTACTACCCGGCCATCCGCATCCTCGTCGAAACCTACGACCCGATCGATACCCGCCTGTCCTACGGCCACGTGGCCGAACCCGGCATCTACCAGACCACCGTCACCCAGCCGGCCCTGTTTCGCGACTACCTGATCGAACAGGTGGGCCAATTGCTGCAGAACCACCGCGTGGCGGTCGAGGTGGGCGAGTCCGATTCCCCGATCCCGCTGCATTTCGCCTTCCCGGAAGGCGCCTATGTCGAAGGCGAGCACCTGGAAGCGCTCAAGCGCCCCTTGCGAGACCTGTTCGACGTGCCCGATCTGGCCGTCACCGATGACGCGATCGTCAACGGTTCGTGGCGCGGCAAGGAAGGCGAACCCAAGCCGCTGGCGCCCTTCACGGCGCAGCGGGTGGACTACTCGCTGCACCGCCTGCAGCACTACACCGCCACGGCGCCGGGCCACTTCCAGAATTTCGTGCTGTTCACCAACTACCAGTTCTACGTCGACGAGTTCTGCGCCCGGGCCCGCGCCCTGATGGCCAGCGGCAACGAAGACTACGAGATGCTGGTCGAACCCGGCAACCGCATCACCCGGCGCGGCGAATCGTCTCCGGCCGACGAAGGCCAGGGCCAGCGGCTGCCGCAGATGCCGGCCTACCACCTGGTGCGCGGCGACCATTCCGGCATCACGCTGGTCAACATCGGCGTGGGGCCATCCAACGCCAAGACCATCACCGACCACATCGCCGTGCTGCGTCCGCATGCCTGGCTGATGCTGGGCCATTGCGCGGGCCTGCGCGATTCGCAGCGGCTGGGCGATTACGTGCTGGCCCACGGCTATGTGCGCGAAGACCACGTGCTGGATGCCGATCTGCCGACCTGGGTACCGGTGCCGGCCCTGGCCGAAGTGCAGGTGGCGCTGGAGCAGGCAGTGGAGGAAGTCGCGGGCCTGTCCGGCTGGGACCTCAAACGCATCATGCGCACCGGCACGGTCGCCACCATCGACAACCGCAACTGGGAACTGCGCGATCACGTCGAACTGGTCGAGCGCTTCGCGCAGTCACGCGCCATTGCGCTGGACATGGAATCGGCCACCATCGCGGCCAACGGTTTCCGCTTCCGCGTGCCTTACGGCACGTTGCTGTGCGTGTCCGACAAGCCGCTGCATGGCGAGTTGAAGCTGCCGGGCATGGCCAGCGCCTTCTATCGCCGGCAGGTCAACCAGCATCTGGAAATCGGTATCCGGGCGCTGGAACGACTGCGCGACATGCCGCCCGAGCGGCTGCATTCGCGCAAGCTGCGCACCTTCATGGAAACGGCGTTCCAATAGCCGCCTTGGCGCTGCGATTTCGAGTTTTTCACCGTGACGCTGACGGCCAGAAAGATCGATGGCGACGTGCCAGGCAAGTCAATAACAGGCCGGAGAACACCGAAGCCGCCCCGGGCGGCCCGTGAACGTCATTGAACCAAATCTCAGGTGCAATGAACTTCTGCAGTGATATTTCCCTGGGGATTTCGCCGACTGGGGGCAGTTGCGCTATGCTCCGCCGTTGCCGGGAAAACCCGCAGCCCCTGCCCCCCGGCCGGCGGGGTCTTTTCGCTCTGAAGGAACACGACTTTGGCATTATCGGAACACGACTCGCGCCGCAGCGGCGGCCAGGCGGCGACACTCGCGCGGTCCGAATTGCGCCGCACCTTGTCGTCGCGCCACCTGACGATGATCGCGGTGGGCGGCTCCATCGGCACGGGCCTGTTCGTGGCCTCGGGCGCCACCATCGCGCAGGCCGGCCCCGGCGGCGCGCTGCTGGGCTACGTGCTGATCGGCGTGATGGTCTATTTCCTGATGACCAGCCTGGGCGAACTGGCCGCCAGCATGCCGGTGTCCGGCTCGTTCTCGACCTACGGCGCGCGCTACGTGGAAGAGGGCTTCGGCTTCGCGCTGGGTTGGAACTATTGGTACAACTGGGCGGTTACGGTGGCCGTGGACCTGGTGGCCGCGCAGCTGGTGATGGCGTACTGGTTTCCGGACGTGCCCGGGGTGTACTGGAGCGCGCTGTTCCTGGCGATCACCTTCGGCCTGAACGCCTTGTCGGCCCGCGGGTTCGGTGAAGCGGAATTCTGGTTCGCCCTGATCAAGGTGGTGGCGGTACTGGCCTTCGTGGCGATGGGCGTGATGATGCTGCTGGGCATCATCCGTGGCGGCGAAAGCGGCGGCGTGGCCAACTGGACGGTGGGCGACGCGCCTTTCGCGGGCGGTTTCGCGGCGCTGATCGGCGTGGCCATGGTGGTGGGCTTCTCGTTCCAGGGCACCGAACTCATCGGCATTGCCGCCGGTGAATCGAAAGACCCCGCCAAGAACCTGCCGCGCGCCGTGCGCCAGGTGTTCTGGCGCATTCTGCTGTTCTATGTGGCGGCGATCCTGGTGATCGGCCTGCTGATTCCCTACACCGATCCGCATCTGCTGCGCAACGAAGTCACCGACATCAGCGTCAGCCCGTTTGCCCTGATCTTCGAGCGCGCGGGCTTGTTGGCCGCAGCCTCGATCATGAACGCGGTGGTGCTGACCTCGGTGCTGTCGGCCGGCAATTCCGGCATGTACGCGGCGACCCGCATGCTCTACAGCCTGGCGCGCGACGGCAAGGCGCCGGCCGTGTTCGGCCGCGTGTCGCGGTCGGGCGTGCCGCTGTGGGCGCTGGTGGCCACCACGGTGGTGGCGGCGCTGTGCTTTTTCACGTTCGTGTTCAGCCCCAAGGCCGTCTACATCTGGCTGCTCAATACCTCGGGCATGACGGGCTTCATTGCCTGGCTGGGCATTGCCATCAGCCACTACCGATTCCGCCGCGGCTACGTCAAGCAGGGCCGCAACCTGGCCGATCTGCCCTATGTGTCGCCGTTCTTCCCATTCGGCCCGATCTTCGCGTTCGCGCTGTGCCTGATCATCACGCTGGGCCAGAACTACCAGGCTTTCCTCGAGCAGCGCATCGACTGGGGCGGCGTCGCCGCCACGTACATCGGTATTCCGCTGTTCCTGCTGATCTGGCTGGGCTACCGACTGGCCAAGGGCTCGCGCTTCGTGAGCTACAAAGACATGACCTTCCCGGACGCCCGGGCGCGCAGCGCGTACCTGGATTCGGCGTTGCGGGGGGAACCGGCGACGGGTGAAGTCTCTGGCCGCAACGCCTGAGTCAAGGCGCGACATAAAGGCGGCGCCGCGCTGACGAAGCGCGAGCGCGCTATACGAGAAATTCCGCGCGGATACGGTCGGTGTCGAAAGGGGTGATTCCCCCGTCCACGCCAAAGACAGTTCGCGCTGCCTGCGGGTCGTCCACGATCCGGCCGCGCGCCTGCGCATGCAGCGTGAACAGCGTATGCAGGTCGGGTTGGGGGCGCGTCATCAACGCGCGCAGCATCAGCGAGACGCCGGACAGGTTGTTGGCCACATTGTTCAGCCGGGGCTGTTCGCGCAGCGCGACATCCATCCAGCGTACACGCCCGGCGTGCAGGTCCAGCGCCAGCGGCAGGCTGATCATCGTATTGGACGCCAGGTCGACCCGATCCATGACCGTGCGCGGTTCGAAGGGTTCGCCCGAATTCACGTCATGGCGGGCCATCCATCCGGCGAAGCACTCGGGCAGGTCGCAATACGGCTGGCCCGTGTAGCTATTGAGCACCATGACGACGAAGCGTACGCCGCGGCCGCGCAGGCGTTCCAAGTCCAGGTCGATGAATTCAGCCGCGCCCTCCGGCGCATCGACGATATCGCCGCTGTGATAGCCGCCGTAGCTCTGAAGGCGGTAGTAGGTCAGCGCGTCGATGAAGTCGAAGTCGGCGCCGAACATGGCCGCAGACAGGTCGACATCGGCGCGTCCCCGGCCGTTCTTCCACCAGAGGAACATTCTGACGAAGCCAGCGTCGGGCAAGGGCAGGCTGCTGCCGCGCGCCAGCGTGCGCAGGCTGCGCGACGCGGCGCGTTGAGCCAAGGGCACCCCGTGATCGCGCAGCGCCGGGTCCAGATAGCAGTCGCCCAGCGGTGCCAGCGCGGCAAACCGCTTCAGTAGCGTGGCCTGGCACAGGTCGCCAAGGGCCGCGGCCGATCCGTCGGGCAGCGGCGCGCGGGCGTCCGCCATCGCAAATACCTTGGCCACTTCGCCCTTGGGGTAGAACGAGCGCAGCGCGGCAGGCGCGTCGCGGTGCGTCGCGTGGGTGTGCAGCTGCAGCAGCAGCGGAGTCGGCACCTGATCGACGACATGGGCAAAGCCCTGCAGTACCGACTGCGGGTTTGCCGCGGTACGCAGCAGGTGGTCCAGCCGGCGCGCGAATTCGCCCGGACGGCTGGCCAGGCGCTGGGCGGCGTCCTCCGTCTGGCCGGCGGCCAGCAAGGTTTCGATTGCGCTGTTGAAGGTGGCCGGGGAGCGGCCGCTGCGCAGCTGGGCAAAGGCGGCGGCCGTCGCCGGGAAGCGGTCGGCGTATTCGCCGGGGTGCAACACTTCGCCCAGGCGCTTCCAGCGCTCTTTCCAGCGCGGCATGTCCTGCGCTGCATTGGGGTGCCGCTCTACAAGCGCCAGCAACTGCTTGCGCCGGGCGCGGGGAAGGGAGGCAAAGCGCGTGGGCAACGCAAGCGACACATCGCCGTCCGCCAGGGCCACCGCGACGCGGAGCACGTCGGTGGCGGTGTCCAGCCGGTCATGCAGAAAGGCGTCCGTGGCGGGGCCCGGCACGTGCCGGATGAGGTGGGCGCAGACCAGTGCAAGCGTCTCTTTGAACGGAATCTTCGCCGGTATCAAACGGAAGATGTCCGCACGATATTGCTTCACGTACCACGCCAGGTCATTGCGATCCGTCTCGGACAGCGAGGTGGCCGACGCGGCCAGCTGGGTGAAGATGGCTTCGCATTCGGAGGCCTCGCCCAATTCAATGATCTGCGGCTCGCGCCCATGGAACAGCGGCGGGCGGTCGGAGCCGTCGCCGGGCATCCGGCGCAGGGTCACGTAGTGCGTGATGGCATCCAGATAGCGCTGCGCATCGCTCAGGTCCTGTACCTGTTTCGGAAAATCCGGATACAGCGGCCGGTACTGGCGATGCGCGCCCGTCATTTCGCGCAGGACCTTCAACAGTTGGCGTCCGACCAGCGTCACGGACGGCCGCGGCCACGCCGCCAGGCGAGTCAACACCGCATCCGACAACAGGTAGCCCAGCGCTTCGGCTTGCGCCTGGATGGCGGCCAGCTCGACGGCGGTCACGGGGCCTGGCGGCGTGTCGGACCCGTTGCCGGCAGGAGGTGTCTTGCCCAGCAGGAGCCGGCAGCGGCGACGCAGATAGATCGGATTCATGATGCAAGTCCACGTGAAAACGCCTGCCGAAGGCAGGCGCAATGCGGAAAGCGGGAACCCTAGGTATCGAGGGTAGAAGGAAGGACTCCCATAGCCGCGGCGTCACCTTATCACACCGGGAATCCTGCCGCGCTATTCGATGTTCTGCGCCTGCTCGCGCATCTGTTCGATCAGCAGCTTCAGGTCCATGGCGGCGCGGGTGACTTCCATGCTGCCGGCCTTGGAGCCCAGCGTGTTGGCTTCGCGGTTCATTTCCTGGAACAGGAAGTCCAGGCGCTTGCCGGCGCTGCCGGCGTTTTTCTTGCCGCCGGTCTTGCCGCTGCCGTCGGTGAGCAGGTGGCGCAGTTCTTCCAGGTGCGAGCGCAGGCGCGACAGCTCTTCGGCGACGTCGATGCGCAGCGCGAACAGGTTGGCTTCCTGGGACAGGCGTTCGGACAGCTCGGCGCCCGTGATGTGGGTGAAGCCGCCGGGGAAGGCGGTTTCGACGCTTTCGCGCAGCTTGGAGGCGAGCTTGTCGCGGTGATCGGCCAGCAGCTGGGGCAGGTGGTTCTGGACCAGTTCGACGATGCCCGCGACGCCGTCGGCGCATTCGCGCATCATGCCGGCCAGGCGTTCGCCTTCGCGTTCGCGGCCGTCCTGCAATTGCTTCAGGGCTTCCTGGGCAGCCTGCAGGCAGGCGGCGCCCCAGACTTGCGGGTCGAGCGCGTCGTTGCCGCGCTGGCCGGGCCAGTTGAACAGTTCGACCAGGCGCGGCGCGGCGATGTCGGGCAGCACGCGGCGTGCGGCTTGCAGCTGTTCGGCCAGGGTCTCGAGCCAGGCGGGTTCGAGCTTGGACAGGTCGGTGCTGACGTTACGCGTATAAGACACCCGGATCTCGACCTTGCCACGCGCCAGCTGGGCGGTCAGCAGTTCGCGCAGCGGCGTCTCGACGTGGCGCAGTTCGTCGGGCAGGCGGAAATAAAGGTCCAGGAAACGGCTGTTGACGCTGCGCAGTTCCAGCGCCAGCGTGCCTTGTTCCAGGTCTGCCCGGGCGTTGCCGAAGGCGGTCATGCTGCGGATCATGGTGTGGGTTTCCTTTTGCTGTTTTGGGGCCGGGCCGCGCCGGTTCCGCCGGCCCGCCGGGGCGGGGGCGGGTATATGCAGCCCGTATATCGCCGCAGGATACTCCAAACGCAGATGGCACTGGGCGCGGGGCAGGGCGGCGGCGGGCGGCCGCTGCGGGCATCGGTCCCGAGGGCGCTGCCCGTACAATGCCGCCAATCAAATCTGACTGGAGCTTCCCCATGACCCCCGCCAATGCCATCGCCCGCCCGTCGGGCCGCGCCGTCGACGAACTGCGGCCCTTCAGCCTGGAGCGCGGCTTCACGCGCTATGCCGAGGGTTCGGTGCTGGTCAAGGCCGGCAACACCCACGTGCTGTGCACCGCCAGCGTATTGGAAAAGGTGCCGCCATTCCTGAAGGGCAAGGGCGAGGGCTGGGTGACGGCGGAATACGGGATGCTGCCGCGCGCCACGCACACCCGCGGCGACCGCGAGGCAGCCCGCGGCAAGCAAAGCGGCCGCACCCAGGAAATCCAGCGCCTGATCGGGCGCAGCCTGCGCGCGGTGTTCGACATGCGGGCGCTGGGCGAACGCACGCTGCACCTGGACTGCGACGTGTTGCAGGCCGACGGCGGCACGCGTTGCGCCAGCATCACCGGCGCCTGGGTGGCGGCGGCCGATGCCGTGGCCTTGTTGATGCAGCGCGGCGATCTGGCCGTGAACCCGATCCGCGACGCGGTGGCGGCGGTGTCAGTGGGCCTGGTGGACGGCCGCGCGGTGCTGGACCTGGACTATCAGGAAGATTCGGCCTGCGACGCGGACGTGAACGTCATCATGACCGGCAGCGGCGCGTTCGTGGAAGTGCAGGGCACGGGCGAAGGCGCCACGTTCACGCGCGCCGAGCTGGATGCCATGCTGGCGCTGGCCGAAGGCGGCATCGCCGGGCTGGTGCGCGAACAGCGCGCGGCGCTGGGCGGCTGAGGCAAGAGGCGCGATCAAGGCGCGGCATCAAGCAGCCGCATCAAGGGGTGGCATCAAGAAGCGGGATTGCGCCCGGGTGGGCGGCAGTCCCGCTGAACTTGCGGCGGCTCAAGCCCTGCGCGCAGCCATCACGCCCGGGATGCCAAGCCCGGTTGGCGGTCAAGGCAGCAACGCGCCGATCCGTTCCGTTTTTTCCAGATTCCAGATCGCGCCGATCAGGCCGCGCAGTTCCGCGTCGGTCGCGGCATCGGCGTAACGGCCCAGGCTGAGCGTCTTGGCCTCGATTTCATCGCGCGACAGGGTATTGCCGGGATCGCCCTTGGGTTCGTCGACCCGGCCGTGCAACTGGCGGCCATCGCGGGTGTACACCGTGACCTTGCCGATCCAGCGCTGCGGGTAGGCGGCGTCGACCTCGGGGTCCAGTTCCATCGTGACGCGGGCGCGGAAGGCGGCGACCGCCGGGTCGTCCAGCGCGCCGTCGAATTCCGGCAGGCCGGCGCGGCCCTTGCGGGCGATCAGGCCCAGCACTGTTCCCATTGAAAACTTGGATTGATGCACCGTGCGCGGGTCGACCACGGGCCCCAGCACGTCGATCGCACCCTGGTGCACGTGCGCGATGACGCGGTCGATGGCGTCTTCGGTGAGGGAGTGGTCGCGTAGCACCTGTTGCAAGGCGTCGGCCGCGGGATGGGTGTGGCGGCACGAGGCGTGGAACTTGAACGAGGTTTCGGCCAGGGCCCAGCGCGTGCCCAGGCGGTCGGTCAGGCGCGAGGGGTCGGCGTCGCGGGACATGCCGGCGGCCATGCCCTGCGGGCCTTCCAGGATGTGGCGCGCGCCGGTGAAGCCTTCGCGGGCCAGGTAGGCGGCGGCGATGCCGTTGGCGGCGGCGCGGGCGGTGTGCAGTTGCTTGGAGTCGGCCGCGTCGCGCAGGAATTCCCACAGGCCGGCGGCCTGGGTGCCGGCCGAGCCCAGCGCGTGCAGCATGGCCTCGGGCGACAGGCCCAGCAGGCGGCCGGTGGTGGCTGCGGCGGCCAGGGTGCCGGCGGTGCCGGTGGTGTGGAAGATCTTGTAGTGGGATCGGCCCAGGAACTCGCCGACGCGGATGCCGACCTCGTAACCGGCGACGGCGGCCACCAGCAGGTCGCGGCCCGAGCTGCCCAGCGCCTGGGCCACGGCCAGCGCCGGCGGGAACACCACGGCGGCGGGGTGGAACACCGACCCGTTGTGCACGTCGTCCTGCTCGACCACGTGGGCGGCGGCGGCGTTGACCATGGCGGCGAACACGGGCGAGGTGCGGCGCCGATTGATCAGGATTTCGCTGGGGCCGTCAGCCGGTCCCATGGCGGCGGCGTAGCGGTCCATGGCCAGTACGGGACGGGCAGCCGCGCCGGCCAGGATCGAGGCCAGGCAGTCCAGCAGCAGGTCTTCGGCGCGGCGCAGCACCGGGGCGGGGATGTCTTCGAAGCGCAGGTTGGCCGCGAACGCGGCGAGTTCGGCGCTGAGGTGGCGGGTGTCTGTGGCGGCGGGCATGGTCAGGGGCGGAGTCAGAAGGAGCGGGGCAGGCCCAGGATGTGTTCGGCGACGTAGGACAGGATCAGGTTGGTCGAGATCGGCGCGACCTGGTACAGGCGGGTTTCGCGGAATTTGCGTTCGACGTCGTACTCGGTGGCAAAGCCGAAGCCGCCATGGAATTGCAGGCAGGCGTTGGCCGCTTCCCAGGACGCGTCGGCGGCCAGCAGCTTGGCCATGTTGGCCTGGGCGCCGCAGGGCTCGTGGGCGTCGAACAGGCGGCAGGCCTCGTAACGCATCAGGCTGGCCGCTTCGACGTTGATGTGGGCCCGGGCGATGGGGAATTGCACGCCCTGGTTCTGGCCGATGGGGCGGCCGAACACCATGCGTTCCTTGGCGTAGGCGGTGACCTTGTCGACGAACCAGTAGCCATCGCCGATGCATTCGGCGGCGATCAGGGTGCGTTCGGCGTTCAGGCCGTCGAGGATGTACTTGAAACCCTTGCCTTCCTCGCCGATCAGGTTGTCGGCGGGAATCTCGAGGTCGTCGAAGAACAGCTCGTTGGTCTCGTGGTTGACCATGTTGGGAATGGGGCGGATCGACATGCCGTGCTTGACGGCCTCGTGCAGGTCGACCAGGAAGATGGACATGCCTTCGGACTTGCGCGTGACCTGGTCCAGCGGCGTGGTGCGCGCCAACAGGATCATCAGGTCGGAATGCTGCACGCGCGAGATCCAGACCTTCTGGCCGTTGATGACGTAGCGGTCGCCGCGGCGCACGGCGGTGGTCTTGATTTTGGTGGTGTCGGTGCCGGTGGTGGGTTCGGTGACGCCCATGGATTGCAGGCGCAGTTCGCCCGCGGCGATGCGCGGCAGGTATTCGCGCTTTTGCGCTTCGGAACCGTGGCGCAGCAACGTGCCCATGTTGTACATCTGGCCGTGGCAGGCGCCCGAATTGCCGCCGCTGCGGTTGATTTCTTCCATGATGACCGAGGCTTCGGTCAGGCCCAGGCCCGAACCGCCGTATTCCTGGGGGATCAGGGCGGCCAGCCAGCCGGCTTCGGTGAGCGCGCGGACGAAAGCGTCGGGGTAGCCGCGTTCTTCGTCGACTTTGCGGAAATATTCGGCGGGAAATTGCGCGCAGAGGTCGCGCACGGCTTCGCGGATGTCCTGGTAGGCGTGGGAGGCGTCGGGCATGGAGTTGTCGGTGTCTATGAATGAATCGGTACAGCATCGAATGTGCCGCAAGGGGCCGCGCCTGCCAATTCACAATTCATTAATACGGGGTTCCTGTTCGCAAAAGCGCATTTGTGTGACCGCCGTTTGTCATGCGGGGCCGGGGATGTGTCAAGAAATTGCCAAACTGCATCCCCATAATCGGCCCGTTACGCCTATGTGGCGATGCAACAGACGGATGGATATGCGGAAAAATCTCAGGGTGACGACGGCGGTTTCGGCGATTCTCGCGGTGTTTGTGGCGCTGTTTGCGCTGGCGGCGGCGGCCGGGATCGCCGTGCTGCGCGAGAACCGGGCCGATATCGAGGCGCTGGGCCGTGGCAGCATCGAGCGCGCCAGCGACCTGTCGGACATGACCAGCCGCCTGTTCCAGGCGCGCGCCGCGCTGACCGACGCCAAGACGGCCATGGAAGGCGGGCTGGAAGAAGCCCGCGACCAGTCGCTGACCCACGCCGACGGGCTGCTCAAGCAGGCCGCGGCCAGCCTGGCGCGGCTGCGCGCCAATGCGGACACCAGCGAGCAGGGCGCGCCCTTGTTCGACCAGGCGCTGGCGGCCAACGCGGCGTTTGCCGACCAGACGCTGGCGGCGATGTTCAAGGCCATCAAGGGCTGGAACGGCATCGAGGTGAACCGGCTGGTGGACAAGGTGCTGCCGGTGACTGGCGCCGCCTATGTGAAGCAGGCGGACGCCTACCAGGCCTATGCCCGCGAACAGGGGCAGGCCGCGGTGGCCGGCGCCAGCCAGACGATGCAGCGGGTGACGGTGGTGGCGGCGGCCGTGCTGGCCTTCGTGCTGGTGCTGGCGGTGTTGATCCGCCTGGGGTTCCGGCGCCGCATCCTGCGGCCGCTGAACGAGGCGGGCGCCCATTTCGACCGCATTGCCGACGGCGACCTGACCGGCAACATCGCGGTGCATGGCGATAACGAGATCGGCGTGCTGTATTCGGCCATGCGCCGCATGCAGACGGGGCTGTCGGCGGCGGTGGCCTCGGTGCGCCACGGCGTCGAGGAAATCCATACCGGGTCGGGCGAGATCGCCGCGGGCGGGGCCGATATGTCGGACCGCACGGCACGCCAGGCCGGCTCGCTGCAGGAAGCGGCGGCCAACATGACGCAATTGGCGCATACGGTGCAGATGACGGCGGGCAATGCCGACCTGGCCAGCCGCCAGGCGCTCAGCGCCACCCAGCTGGCCCAGCGCGGCGGCCAGGCGGTGGAAGAAGTCGTGACCAGCATGCAGGGCATTGCCGACAGCGCGCGCCGCATCGGCGAGATCGTGGGCGTGGTGGACAGCATTGCCTTCCAGACCAATATCCTGGCGCTCAACGCGGCGGTGGAAGCCGCCCGCGCGGGCGAGCAGGGCAAGGGCTTTGCGGTGGTGGCGGGCGAGGTGCGCTCGCTGGCTCAGCGCAGCGCGCAGGCCGCCAGGGAAATCAAGGGCCTGATCGAGGATTCGGCCTCGCGGGTGCAAGTGGGCGTGCGCCAGGTGAACCTGGCCGGCGACACCATGCGCGACATGCTGGCCTCGGTCGACAAGGTGACCCAGATCGTGGCGGAAATCTCCAGCGCCACGGCCGAGCAGGCCGCCGGCATCGCGTCGGTCAATGATGCGGTGGCGGACATCGAACGCTCGACCCAGGAAAATGCGGCCATGGTGGAGCAGACCGCCGCCGCGGCCGCCGCGCTGGAATTGCAGGCGCAAGGCCTGCGGCGCGCGGTGTCGGTGTTCCAGATCGCCCAGGCGGCGCAGCACGCCGCCGGGCAGGCGTCAGGGAGTGAGCTGCGGCAGGGCGCCGCCGCTGTAGCGCTCGGACACCAGCGACAGGTTCCCATGCTTGACCTTGTGCTTGACATGGGCAGCGGCCGACGCGATGTCCTCCGGGCGGATGCGCTCGCATAAAGAGGGGGTGACGGTCAGCGCGCCGACACCCAGCGTCACGAACGGGAAGAAGCGCGGCACGCCGTAACGGTCTTCGGCTTCGATGCCACCGTTGCGGCGGCCCTGGTCGTCGTACAGGTCGATGGCGCGTTCATTGAATTCCGCGATGATGCGCTGGATGCGTTCGGTCCAGTCGGGGCTGCGCAGCAGCACCACGAAGTCGTCGCCGCCGACATGGCCCACGAAATCGCGCAGCGGATCGCAGTGGCGCTTGATCACGTCGGCGGTCAGCATGATCATGTCGTCGCCGCGCCAGTAGCCATAGACGTCGTTGAACGGCTTGAAGTTGTTCAGGTCGCCGTAGCAGATGGTGAAGTCGGCGGCGTCGTCCAGCAGCGTGGCGATGTGGCGACTGATGGGGATGTTGCCGGGCAGCGAGGTCAGCGGATTGGCGTAGCGCGCGGCCTCGATGCGCATTTCGGTCACCGAGCGCACCAGCGTTTCGCCGGTGGCCAGGCCGTCGTAGCGGCCGTCGCGGGTGATGATCAGGCCGTCCATCAGGTAGCGCTGGTCTTCCGATATCAGCACGTGGCTCAACTGGTCGATGGACACGTCCAGGTCCACCAGCACCGGCTCGGCGTTCATGAAGGTCGAGCAGGCGTCGCGGCCGAACAGTTCGCGGGTATAGCGCTGGGCGTAATGCTCGGAAAAGTCGCGCCGGTTGATGATGCCGACCGGGCGGTTGTCGCCGTCCACCACGGCCACGGCATGCTGGCTCTTGTGTTCGATGAAGAGCCGATGCACGTCGTCGTTGGTGTGCTTGGTCAGGAGGGCGGCGGGGGCTTCCACCCGCAGGCTGGCGGCCGTGCCGCCGGCCGAGCGCTGCGACAGCGGGGCCGGCGCGCGCACCCGCAGCGAATCGCGCAGGGGCGGCGTCAGTTCGGTGAGCAGGGCCTCGTCGGGGCGGCCCAGCAGCCAGCCCTGGGCGTAGCGGATTTCAAGGTCGCGCACCACCGCCAGGTCTTCGGCGGTCTCGATGCCTTCGGCCACGATGGCGGTGCCCAGGTACTGCGCCACCTTCAGGATGGCGCGCACCATGTTCTGCTTGCGGTCGTCGTGGCCGATGCCATTGAAGAAGTAGCGGTCGATCTTGACCAGGTCGGGCTGCATCTCGGACCACAGCTGCAGGTTCGAATTGCCCACGCCGTAGTCGTCCAGCGCGATGCGCATGCCGTATTCACGCAGGCAGGCAAAGGCGCTGCCCAGCGTGGCCATGTGTTCGGACAGGGGGTCCTGCTCGGTGAGTTCGACGATGATGTTGGACGGCGCCAGCGTGCAATCCTTGAGCAGGCGCAGCGGCATTTCGTCGCCCCACAGCGTCCAGTAGTGGATCAGCGCCGAGCCCGACAGGTTCAGGAACAGCTTGCCGGACGTCTCGTTCTGGTTGAAGCCCTGGGCGCCCGCCCGGAAACTGGCCAGTTCCAGCTGCGGATGCAGGCCCTGGCGGCGGGCTTCGGCGAACAGGGCGTCGGGAAAGTGCAGGGCGGTGTCGACCGGGCCGCGGATCAGGCTTTCATGGCCGTAGATGCGGCTGTGGGACAGGTCGATGACGGGCTGGAAGCGCGGGCGCAGCAGCCGTTCGCGCAGAATGCCCGCCAGGCTGACGGACGCGGCCGCCGCGCCGCCGGGAACAGGAGGTGCACCGGCCGCGTTCGGCCGTGGCAAAGCTTGAGGTGGGTTCATCGCCGGAGCGTTCAGATACGATCAGTGACAAGATTAGTGATATTGACCATCGAATATTTCTGTGTTGTTGCGGTTACACGTAACAGGCGGCCTGCAACCGCGACCGCGCCCTATACAATTTGGCCCTATGACATCCCCCCATATTCCCGATTCCCTGCGCCGCGTCGTGCTGGCCTCCAACAATGCCGGCAAGCTGCGTGAGTTTTCCGCCCTGTTCGCGCCCCTGGGCATCGAACTGGTGCCGCAGGGCGAACTGGGCGTGCCCGAGGCCGAAGAGCCGCACGTCACGTTTGTCGAAAATGCCCTGACCAAGGCGCGCCACGCCAGCCGCCTGACGGGCCTGCCCGCGCTGGCCGACGATTCCGGCCTGTGCGTGGCCGCGCTGGACGGCGCCCCGGGCGTGTATTCCGCCCGCTACGCCAAGTTGCATGGCGGTGAAAAATCCGACCAAGCCAACAACGCGCTGCTGGTGGCCAAGCTGGCGTCGGTGACCGACCGCCGCGCCTGGTACGTGGCGGTGCTGGCCCTGGTGCGCAGCGAAAACGATCCGTGCCCCCTGATCGGCGAAGGGCTGTGGCACGGTGAAATCATCGACCAGCCCGAAGGCGCCAACGGCTTCGGCTACGACCCGCACTTCTACCTGCCCGACCAGGGGCTGACGGCCGCCTCGCTCGATCCCGAGGAAAAGAACGCCATCAGCCACCGCGCCCGCGCCCTGCGCGAACTGCTGGGCAAGATCAGCCAGGCTTGATGCAAGGCGGGCGCGCCCCGCCCAGGAACACCGCATGTCCATCACCATCCCCATCCGCCCCGACACGGGCGCCGCGCGTACGCGCCTGGTCACCCCGGCCGGCGCCACGCTGACCAGCCTGCCGCCCCTGTCGGTCTATGTGCACGTGCCCTGGTGCGTGCGCAAATGCCCGTATTGCGACTTCAATTCGCACGCGGCGCCGGGCGAAATCCCCGAGCGCGCCTATCTTGATGCGCTGCGCAGCGACCTGGAACAGGCGCTGCCATCCATCTGGGGCCGCCAGGTGGTGTCGGTATTCATTGGCGGGGGCACGCCCAGCCTCTTGTCGGCCGCCGGCCTGGACGAGCTGCTGGCGATGCTGCGCGCCTGTTTGAACCTGTGGCCCGACGCCGAAATCACCATGGAAGCCAACCCCGGCACCGCCGAGGCCGATCGCTTTCGCGACTACGCGGCCAGCGGCGTGACCCGGTTTTCGTTGGGCATCCAGAGCTTTGACGACGCCCAGTTGAAGAAGCTGGGCCGCATCCATGATTCGGCCCAGGCCCGCGCCGCCATCGAGATGGCCCAGCGCGCCGCGTCGCGCGTGAACCTGGACATGATGTTCGCCTTGCCGGGCCAGACGCTGCAGGCCTGTGTGGCCGATCTGCGCCAGGCCATCGGCTTTGGCACGGAACATCTGTCGCTCTATCACCTGACAATGGAGCCCAATACGGTGTTCGCCAAGTTTCCGCCCGAAGACCTGCCGGACGACGACACCAGTGCGGCGATGCAGGACGCGGTCGAGGCCGAACTGGCCGCGGCCGGGCTGGCCCGCTACGAGGTGTCCGCCTACGCCCGGGCCGGCGCGCGCTGCCGCCACAATATGAATTACTGGGAATTCGGCGACTACCTGGGCCTGGGCCCGGGTGCGCACGGCAAGCTGTCTTTCCACGACCGCATCGTGCGCGAAGCGCGGCTGCGCAGCCCCGAATCCTGGATGCAGGCCGCCGCGGCCCGCGATGGCAGCCACCTGTCGGAAAACCGCCAGGTGGGCCCGGACGAACTGCCTTTCGAATTCATGCTGAACGCGCTGCGGCTGAAGGACGGCGTGGCCACCACGATGTTCAGCGAACGCACCGGCCTGTCGCTGGCCGCCATTGCGCACCAATTGGAGGCAGCCTCGAAACGGGGCCTGCTGGACGCCGATCCGACTCGCCTGCGGGCCACACCCCTGGGCTGGCGTTTCCTCAATGACCTGCAGGAAATGTTCCTGTAGCAGTCTGGCACCAAAATGGGGCATTCGTGCCCCATGCTTTGCACCATAATGGTGCTACATTTTTCCCTGACCTGGCCAGTCCTCGGGCAATCCCGGGGGTAGAACCTGGCACGCTTATTGCTTCCCTCTTTTATGCCAGTCGAGAGCGGCACAGCCCTCGACCCTTTTATCTAATGGAGATGACATGGCAAGCCCGAAAGACGTCCTGAAACAGATCGCCGATAACGAAGTCAAATTCGTGGATTTCCGCTTTACCGATACGGTTGGCCGTGAGCACCACGTGTCCGTGCCCACCACCGCGATCGACGAAGACAAGCTGGAAAGCGGGCAGGCCTTCGACGGTTCGTCGATTCCGGGCTGGAAGGGCATCGAAGCCTCCGACATGCTGCTCATCCCCGACCTGTCGACCGCCAACCTGGATCCGTTCCGCGAAGAGCCGACGCTGATCCTGTCGTGCGACGTGGTCGAACCGTCCGACCTGAAGGGCTATGACCGCGACCCGCGTTCGCTGGCCAAGCGCGCCGAAGCCTACCTGAAGGCCTCGGGCCTGGGCGACACCGCCTACTTCGGTCCGGAACCCGAATTCTTCGTGTTCGACGGCGTGACCTGGAACACCGACATGTCGGGCACCTTCGTCAAGATCAAGTCCGAAGAAGCCTCGTGGTCGACCGGCCTGGAATTCGAAGGCGGCAACACCGGCCACCGTCCCGCTGTGAAGGGCGGCTACTTCCCCGTGCCCCCGGTCGACTCGTTCCAGGACATGCGTTCGGAAATGTGCCTGCTGATGGAACAGATGGGCGTGCCGGTCGAAGTGCACCACCATGAAGTCGCCGGCGCCGGCCAGCTGGAAATCGGCACCAAGTTCAGCACCCTGGTGCAACGCGCCGACTGGACCCAGATCGTCAAGTACGTCGTGCACAACGTGGCCCACGCCTACGGCAAGACCGCCACCTTCATGCCCAAGCCCATCGTTGGCGACAACGGTTCCGGCATGCACGTGCACCAATCCATCTGGAAGGATGGCCAGAACCTGTTCGCGGGCAACGGCTACGCCGGCCTGTCGGAATTCGCGCTGTACTACATCGGCGGCATCATCAAGCACGCCCGCGCCCTGAACGCCATCACCAACCCGGGCACCAACTCGTACAAGCGCCTGGTTCCGCACTACGAAGCCCCGGTCAAGCTGGCTTACTCGGCCCGCAACCGCTCGGCCTCGATCCGCATTCCGTACGTCGGCAACCCGAAGGGCCGCCGCGTCGAAGCGCGCTTCCCGGACCCCCTGGCCAACCCGTACCTGGCCTTCTCGGCCCTGATGATGGCCGGCCTGGACGGCGTGCAGAACAAGATTCACCCCGGCGATCCCGCCGACAAGAATCTGTACGACCTGCCGCCGGAAGAAGACGCCAAGATCCCGACCGTGTGCTCCTCGCTGGAACAAGCGCTGGAAGCCCTGGACAGCGACCGCGAGTTCCTGACCCGCGGCGGCGTCTTCAGCAACGACATGCTCAACGCCTACATCGACCTGAAGATGGGCGATGTGAACCGTCTGCGCATGACCACGCACCCGGTCGAATTCGACATGTACTACAGCCTCTGATTCCGAGGCAGTAGCTGGGGGAGCGCGATGATGTAGGCAACCAACCAGGGCCCACACCACGCGCACCGCCAGGTCGCTGACCGATGGCTTGCCCCGTCCGGCTTTGCGCCGGACGGGCAGGGCGCCGCCCCCGGGCGCCGTCCGGGTCCGCGTTCCGATTTCCCCCTGTAGTCATTCGGGTACGTTGAAAAATGAATGTAGAAGCTCTCGATCTGCTTGCCACGTCCGTTTTCCTGGTCAACGAACGCGGGCACATCGAATACGCCAACGCGGCCGCCGAAGACCTGTTCGGCCGCTCGCGCAAGCAACTGTGCGGCCATTCCGCCGCCACCCTGTTCGACAACCCTGAGAATATCCAGTCGTCCATCGACCGCGCCGCGGCCGGCCGATATGCCGACGTACGCCAGCTGGCGTCGCTGCGCCGCGCCACGGAATCCGTGGAAGTGGCCGTGACCACGGTGGGCCTGAGCGGCCAACGCTGGCCCGCCCTGATCGAAACCCGCGAGATCGAACAGCGCGTGCTGGCCGACCGCAACCATCGCCTGGTCGACGAGATCGAAGCGCACCGCGAATTGCTGCGCAACCTGGCGCATGAAGTCAAGAATCCCCTGGGCGGATTGCGCGGCGCCGCGCAACTGCTGGAAGCCGAGCTGCCCAGCGCGGCCCTGGCCGAATACACCCAGGTCATCATTTCCGAAGCCGACCGCCTGCAGGCGCTGGTGGACCGCCTGAGCGGTCCGCAACGTGTGCCGCTGAACGCGCGGCCGGTCAACATCCATGAAATCTGCGAGCGCGTCTGCGCCCTGATCCAGGCCGAATTCCGCCACGACGTCACGCTGGTGCGTGACTACGACGCGTCGATGCCCGACCTGAAAGGCGACGCCGCCCGCCTGATGCAGGCCGTGCTCAACGTGGCCCGCAACGCCGCCCAGGAACTGGTCGCGCGGCCGCAAGGCCCTGGCGTCGAGCCCGGCGTCGTCACCCTGCGCACCCGCGTGGCGCGCCAAGTCATGCTGGCGCACCGCCAACACCGCCTGGCCCTTGAGCTGTCGATCATCGACAACGGCCCGGGCGTGCCCGACCACATCCGCGACCGCATTTTCCATCCGCTGGTCACGGCGCGTGCCGGCGGCACCGGACTGGGCCTGAGCCTGGCCCAGGACTTCGTGCAGCAGCACGGCGGCATCATCGAATTTGAATCCCGACCCGGGCGTACCGAGTTTCGCCTGGTCCTACCGATGGAGCCCGCACACTGATGAAACCCGTATGGATCGTCGACGACGACCAGGCCATCCGCTGGGTCCTCGAAAAGGCCCTGGCCCGCGCCGGTGTCCCCACCCGCAGTTTCTCCCAGTCGGCCGACGTGCTCGAGGCCCTGGCCCACGACACGCCCGTTGCGCTGGTGTCCGATATCCGCATGCCCGGCGGCAACGGCCTGGAATTGCTGCGCCAGCTCAAAGAGCGCCATCCCGGCTTGCCGGTCATCGTCATGACCGCCTTTGCCGACCTGGACAGCACCGTTTCCGCCTTCCAGGGCGGGGCCTTCGACTATTTGGCCAAACCCTTTGACGTCAACGAAGCCGTCGCGCTGATCCAGCGCGCCATGCAGGAATCGGCCCAGCCCGAAAGCCCCGAAGGGCAGGGCGAAGCCCAGAACAACGAGCGCTGGATGATGACCCAATCGTCATCCACCGCCATGCAGGAAGTCTTTCGCGCCATCGGCCGCCTGGCCCAGTCCAAGGTCACCGTCCTCATCACTGGCGAATCCGGCACCGGCAAGGAGCTCGTTGCCCGCGCCCTGCACGGCCACGGCGTGCGCGCCAGCGGCCCCTTCGTCGCCCTGAACGCCGCGGCCATCCCGCGCGACCTGCTCGAAGCCGAACTCTTCGGCCACGAGCGCGGCGCCTTCACCGGCGCCAACACCCTGCGCCGCGGCCGCTTCGAGGAAGCCCACGGCGGCACCCTGTTCCTGGACGAAATCGGCGACATGCCGATCGAACTGCAGACCCGCCTGTTGCGCGTGTTGGCCGAAGGCAGCTTCTATCGCGTCGGCGGCGCCCAACCGGTACGCGTCGACGTGCGCATCGTCGCCGCCACCCACCAGCCGCTCGAACAACGCGTCGAACAGGGCCTGTTCCGCGAAGACCTGTTCCACCGCCTGAACGTCATCCGCCTGCGCCTGCCGCCGCTACGCGAACGCATCGAAGACATCCCTGCGCTCGCCAACCACTTCCTGGCTGCCAGCGCCCGCGCCCTGGGCGTGCCGGTCAAGCGGCTGACGCCGGAGGCCCTGGCTGTCCTGACCAAGTTCGACTTTCCGGGCAACGTTCGCCAATTGGAGAACTTCTGCCACTGGCTGACCGTGATGGCCCCCGGTCAAACGGTCGAGCGCGCCGACCTGCCGCCCGAAATCCGCGCCATGGAGCATCCGCCCGCCATCAGTGCCACGCCCGTGCGCCTGGCCAACCCCGGCGGCAGCATCTCGACCATCGGCACCGTCGTCCAGCACAACGCCGCCGCAGTCGACGACGGCCCGCCACGCAACTGGCAAGACTCCTTGCTGCGCGACGCCCAATACCGCCTGGAACGCGGCGAGCCGGCCGTCATGGCCACGCTGACCCGCCAGTTCGAGAAAATCCTGCTTCAAAGCGCCCTGGACGCCAGTCGAGGCCGCCGGGTGGAAGCCGCCTCCCGCCTGGGCATCGGCCGCAACACCATCACGCGCAAATTGCGCGAGCTGGGCATCGAAGACGAGTAAGCACGGTCCGCGCGGCATGCGCGGACCTGCCTGCCCGCGGACCATCACCCCCAGGACAGACCTGCCGCCGCCAGACAGGCAAGCACCGACGCCAGGGCAATCAGCATCCCGACAAGCTTGCGTTTTTCCAGCTCGGTCCATAGCAGTACCCCGGTCAGGCTCAGCGCCATCAGCGCGCCGCCCACCGTATCCGACAACAACACCCAGCCGATGCCGACCCCGTTGGCTCGATGGAAGTTCTGCACCACCCCCCACCCACTGGCCGTACTGCGCCGGGCGCTCGCCACCCCGCTCTGTGGCCAGAACTCCACCTGCACTTGATAGCCGGGCGCTCGAAACAGCGCCTGCCAACGTTCCGGCTGACGCGCCGTCACGTCGCCCCAGAGCACGTCTTGCGCGGGTTCCTTACGGATGCGTTCCACGGGTTTGTCCAGCTGTAGGGCGGCTTGCAACCATTGCCCCACCGCGGCGTCACTGCGGGGCAGGTCCGGCGGCGCCTGCAGGTGCAGCGTCTCGACCACAGGCCCGGGCATGTCGATCTTGAGGACCGCGCGGTGGTTCTGCAGAATGCCGCTGGCCCCGAACAACAGGCCCAGCAACGCGCCCCACAAGCCCAGCCAGCCATGCGCCTTGCGCAGCGCCTTCAGATAGATCCCGCGTCGGTTCTGCGGCCGCGAGCGCGCGGTTTTCGCGGACGTCTGCGCGGCTGTCATCGGCTGATTCATGGGGCCACCTCTTGACGTGGCATCGTTCGCGGGGGCAGCGCTTGCAACCGCAACGTCGTCACCGTGAAGCTGTCCGCCGCGAAATGCCGCTGCGCCTCGCCGCCGCCGGCCGGATACACCTCGGTGTCGTCCATGCTGGGCAGGTATGCAATGCCGCGTTCGGCGTCGTAGGCCAGGTTGTGAGCCCAGGGACGGGTGCCGATGGAGGCCAGCCGACGCAAGGCGTCCGGGAGGCTGGCGTCGTAGATCGACAGCCGGGCGTCGGCGCCGCTGGGGGCCAGCAGCCAGCCGCGACGGCCGTCGTAGGCCAATGCATTGATGTCGCGGCCGGCCGGCGCGCTGGCCAGCACCGCGCCGCTTTGCGCATCCAGGCTCAAGATGCGCGGCGTCGCGCCGCGGCAGGCCACGAACAGGCGCTTGCCGGAGGCGTCGGCCGCCAGGGCGCTGGGGCGCGGGCATTGCGGCGGTTCCCAGACCTGGCGCAGGGCCATGCGGCGCAGATCGATGACGGCGATGCGGCCTTCATCGCGCATCGGCAGCGCGACCCGCCCCGGCCCCAGCAACGCGGGGGCATCGAGCTTGGCGGCCGGCAGGTCCAGGCTGGCGCGCACGCAGTCGCAGGCCGGGTCCAGCCGATACACCCGCGACACGGCTCCGCGGCGGCCGCTGGTCAGCAGCACCTGGCCGCTGGCGGGATCGAACAGCGCGTTGTTCAGATTGCCGCTGTCAACGGGCAAGCGTTTCAGTACCTGTCGGTCGGACGCGCGGATCACGATGACGCTGCCGTCCATGGCCGCGACATAGAGCCGGTCCGCGCCGGGGACGGCGACGGCCGCATTGGCGCCTTCGGTGCCGGGGACGTCCGCCAGGATCTCGCGGCGTGCCGCGTCCCAGATCGTCAGGCCGTTTTCGCGGCGGGCCAGCAGCAATTGCCGGCCGTCCTGCGCCAGCGCGGCAAAACCCCAGCCGTGGCCGCTGCCGGGCAGCACCGTGGCGTGGCGTTCGGCGACGATGGGATCGCCGTCGGCATGCGCGGGCGCGGCCAGGATGGCAAGGGCGGCGGCCGTCAGCCCGGATGCCACCCGCGCCATGAGTGTGGCGGTCGGCGAAACGCCGGCATATCGTTGCGGCGTCATGCTTAGAACTCCACCCGGGTCGACAGCACGAACTGACGCGCATCGCCCATGGAAATGAAGTACTGGTTGGCGCTGGACGTGTAGTAGGTGCGGTCGAACAGGTTGTTCACGTTCAGCTGGAACTGCACATTGCGCCCGGCCACGCGCGTGTCGTAGGTGGCGAACGCGTTCATCACCGTGTAGGCCGGCAACTCGAACGAATTGGCCGAATCGCCCGGCCGCGTGCCCACGTAGCGCGCGGCGGCGCCCAGGCGCAGGCGGCCTTCGCCGATCTGGCCGGCGTTGTAGACCAGCGCCAGCGACCCGGTGTGCTGGGCCACGTTCCACAGGCGGTTGCCCTGGTAGAGCGGGTCGTCGGTGGTGCGGGCATCCAGGTAGGCGTAGCTGGCCATGAAGTCCCAGCGCGCCGACAGCGAACCGCTGACGTCCAGTTCCACGCCGCGCGAACGCGCCGCGCCGCTGGTGCGCCAGTCGGTCAGCTTGGTCACGTCGTTGTATTGCGACACCAGCACGTTGCGCTTGCGGATGTCGAACAGCGCCAGCGTGCCGGTCGTCTGCCCCGGCATGTCCCATTTCAGGCCCAGTTCCCACGACTTGGACTGCTCGGGCGCCACGCCCGAATCGATCACGGTGCCGCTGGTGAGCGGGGCGATGGTGGACGTGGGCTTGAGCGATTCGGTGTAGCTGCCGTACAGCGAGACTTCGGGCGTCCATTTGTAGACCAGGCCGGCGCGCGGCAGCCATTTGCCGCCCTCGATGTCGGTGTTGGTGTTGAACGGGCGGCCACGGCCAGCCAGTTGCTCGTAGTGTTGGTAGCGCAGGCCGCCCACCAGGATCCAGCGATCGGTCAGATGCAACGAGTCCTGCAGGAAGAACGAGGTGGCGCGCAGCTTGTCGGTCTGGTCGCTGTCGCTGGCGACCACGGTGTTGCCCGGGTCTTGCAGGTCGTAGACGGGGTTGACGTAGCTGAACGGCTTGGACAGGTTCTGGCGGATCAGGTCCGACCGGAAGATCTTGCGGCGTTCATAATCGGCGCCGATCTGCACATCGTTGCGCAGCCCGCCCAGGTCGACCCGGCCGTCGACATAGCCGATCACGTAGTGGTCGGTGGACAGCGCCCCGCGGGTGCCGTCGTTGCTGCGCTTGAGGGTGCCCGTGGCGGGATCGATGCTGGTCACGCGGACCTGGTTGGCGTCGTAGCGTTCCTGGTTCCAGCTGTAGCCCAGGTGGGCCTTCCAGTTCTCGGTGACGCGCTGGTCGACGGTGACCTGCGCCAGCTCGGTGCTGCCCCACATATTGTTGTAGGGCTCGTCCAGGCGCCGGCGCGACGGGATATCCAGCGGCTTGCCGGTGGTGGGGTCCAGGGCAGTGCCGCGATCGAACGGGTACCGATAGTCGCGGTGTTCGTACGAGGCCACGATCTGCGTGTCTTCGCCGTACCAGGCCAGCGACGGCGCCACCAGCGTGTCGCGGCGCCGGCCGAAGTCGCGCCAGTAGTCTTCGTTCATGGTGTCCACCACCAGGCGGTAGGCCAGGCGCGAGTCGCCGATGGGGCCGGTGGAATCCAGCGTGGTGCCTGCGCCGGTGCGGCTGTGGGCGTAGCTGGAACCGGTGACGGTGATGGCGTTGTACGGCGTGAGCAGCGGCCGCTTGCTGACGATGTTGATGACGCCGCCGGGGTCCATGATGCCGTACAGCAGCGAGGCCGGGCCTTTGAGTACCTCAACCGAATCGGCGGCCGCGTTCAGGCCGCGGCCCTGCACCAGCGGCATGCCGTTGTGCATGATCGAACCGTCGCGGTTGGCGCCGAAGCCGCGCTTCATCAGCGTGTCCTGCGTGCCGGCCAGCGTGTTGCCCTGAGTGATGCCGCTGACGTTGGTCAGCGCGTCGTCCAGGTTGCGCGGGCGCTGGTCGCGCAGCACCTGGGCGGGCACCACGTTCACGGCCTGCGGCTGGTCCAGCACCGCGAGCGGCGAGCGGCTGACGCCCGCGACCGGCTCAGGCTGGTAGCTGGGGTTGAGGACCGAGGCGCCGACCACCGTCACCGCGTCCAGTTGCGCCGTGTCGTCGGCCGATGAGAGCGGCCGCACGGTGTAGACGTTGTCCGAGCGCCGCTCGGCGCGCAGGCCGGTGCCGTCCAGCAAACGGCCAAAGCCCTGGTCGACGCTGTAGGGCCCCGACAGGCCCGCGCTCTCTTTGCCGGCCACCAGGCGGCCGTCCAGCGACAGCGTCACGCCTGCCTGGCTGGCAAATTGGCTGAGCGCCTGCGACAGCGGGCCAGCGGACACCTGGAAGCCGGTAGAGACCTGGGCCTGGACCGGCGCGGTAGCCAGGGCGAAAGCCGGGGCGGCCAACGCGGCGGCCAGGGCGCGGACCAGGAGCGGAGAGCGTAGGGTGGGGACGTGCATGGATTTCCTTGGCGACAGGACGCGCAAAACGCGGCGTACATCTGGCATGCCAAGCGAGATGGCAAAAGGGGAACCGCGATAAGACGGCTGTTACAAAAAAGACGCGCGGCGGGTGCGGCGCAGGCCGGGCCGTCGGGTCAAGCGAAGATCGCGGCCGGCGGTGCCCAACGCGAGTGCTACGCCGCCTCCAGCCGTATCCATCCAGGCAAGACGCGGTGCGCGCGCACCGGCAGGGTGGCTTCCAGGACACGCAGAATGCGGTCGGTGTCGGCCAGGGGGAACACGCCCACCAGCGGCAACTGCGCGATGTCGGGCGTACAGGTGACGAAGCCGCGGCGGTAGCGCGCCAATTCGGCGGCAAAGTGGCCCAGCGGCATGCCGTCAGCGACCAATTCGCCACGGGTCCAGGCGTCGCGCGCCGCGTGCAGCGGCCGGGACTCATCAATGGCGCGGTCGGAGAATGCGGTGCGGGTGCCGGCGGGCACGATGCGGCTGGCGGCGTCGGCGGGCTGGATCTGCACGGCGCCGGCATACACGTCCAGCCAGGCGCGGCCGCCATCGCGCAGCACCGCGAAGCGCGTGCCCAGCGCCTGCAATTGCGCATAGCCCAGGTCCACGAGAAAAGGGCGCGCCGGCGTGCGGGTGTCCGGATGGGTGTCGATCAGCGTTTCGCCGTCCACCAGCACCACGCGGCGCGCCGTGTCGTCAAAGCGCAGGTTGACCGCGCTGGCGGTGTTCAGCCACAGTCGCGATCCGTCTTCCAGGGTGGCTTGGCGCGTCTGGCCGACGTCGGTGCGCAGGTCGGCCCATTGGCGTCGGGTGGCCGGTTGGGTCCAGGCGGCGGCGCCCAGGCCGCCCGCGCCGGCCAGCAGCATCAGCGTGCGCAGGGCGCGGCGCCGCCCTTGTCCCGCGTGGGTCAGGGCATCCAGCGCGGGTTGGCCCGCCACCGCTTCGAAACGGGCGCTGATGGCCGTGACGGCATCCCAGGCGCGGCGGTGTTCGGGTGTGGCGGCCAGCCAGGCCTGCCACTGGCGGGTGTCGTCGGCGCTGGCGCGTTCGTCGCCCAGGCGCGCGAACCAGTCGGCCGCGGCTTGCAGCACGTGGCGATCGGGGGCGGCAGTCAGCGGCGCGGCCCTCACCAGACGCCGTCCGCGATCAGCAGGCATTGCAGCATCACCTGCGACATGTATTTCTTGACCATGCGCTCGGACACCTCCAGGCGCAGGGCGATATCGGCATAGGTGTGGCCGCCCAGTTGCGACAGCAGGAAGGCCTCGCGGGCGCGCGCCGGCAGGCGGTGCAGCATGGCGTCGATCTGGAGCAGGGCTTCAAGCACCAGGGCGCGCCGTTCAGGCGATGGCGTGGTGGCTTCGGGGCGCTGGGCCAGGGCTTGCAGATAAGCCTGTTCCAGCTCGCGGCGGCGCCATAGGTTGACCACCAGGCCGTGGGCGATGCGGGTCAGGAAGGCGCGGGGCTCGCGCAGGCCCGGCGTGTCGCGGGCCGCCATCAGGCGTACGAACGTGTCCTGGGCCAGGTCGGCGGCATCGTGGTCATCGCGCAGGCGGCGGCGTAGCCACGAAGTCAGCCAGGCGTGATGGGAGCGGTAGAGCGTGTCGACGGCATGCGGAGCCGATAGATCGCCGGGCGGCACGGTAACTCCAGACCTGAAAGAATAATGGGAATGGTTCCTATTATAACTATTCAGGCCCGGAGCGCCATTGTTGAAAACAGACCGCGGCTTACTTGAACAGCGCGGCGTTTTCTTCCAGCACGGCGTCGGCGCATTGCGCGTCCAGGTTGCCGCCCGGGGCGCCGGCCACGCCGATGGCGCCGATGACGTTGGCGCCGGCCTTGATGGGCACGCCGCCGCCCAGCAGCAGGAAGCCGGGGATGTCGGTCAGGTTGGCGGCGCCGGGGTTCTTTTGCGCGTTTTCCATCATGGCCAGCGTCGGCGCCTTGGCGGAGGCGGACGTGAAGGCCTTGGCACGGCTGGCTTCGATGGTGTGCGGGCCGGCGTTGTCGCCGCGCACGAAGGCCTTGAGCAGGCCGGCGCGGTCAACCACCGAGGCGCTGACGTTGTAGCCCTTGGCCTGGCATGCTGCAACGGCGGCGGTGGCCAGCTTCTGCGCGTCGGCGGTCGAGATGTTGCTTTCGCTGAGCACGGCGGCGTGGGCGGCGCCCGTGAAAGCCAGCGTGGAAACCAGTGCGGCGAGCGTGTGGCGGGTCATGTCTGCGTCCTTTTATCGAGTGAAAGTCAGGAGCAGTCAGTGTGGCCAAAAGGGGGAATCGGCGGTATACGCCCGATTACGCTGGCGCCTCCGTAGCGCTACGGAGGGCAGGGCTGATGACGGCCGGGCAAGGGTGCGGTGCGTGCCGCGACGCGGCTAGTCGAGCAGCGTGGCGTACTGGCGGATCAGTTGCGCCAGCGAGTCGGCTTCGAGTTTGGCGAAGACATTGGCGCGGTAGGTTTCGACGGTGCGCGGCGACAGGTCGAATTCGCGTGCGATTTCCTTGTTGCTCAGGCCTTGCACCACGCGTTCGAGCACCTCGCGTTCGCGCGCAGACAGCCGTGCCAGCCGGTCGGCCGCGGCCTGGGTGACGGCCAGGCGTTCACGGCTGGCGATGTGGGTGCGCACGGCAGCCTGCACGGCATCCAGAAAAACGTCGTCGTCCACCGGCTTTTGCAGGAATTCCATGGCGCCGCCCTTGAACGCGCGGCGGCACAGATCGACGTTGGCGTGGCCGGTCAGCATCACCACGGGCAGGTCGGACGTGTCGGCCAAGCGTGCCAGCACGTCCAGCCCGCTGATGCCGGGCATGCGGATGTCCAGCACCACGCAGCCGATGGTGTGCTGCGACAGGCCGGCCAGGAACGCCTGCGGATCGGCGTGGCCTTCGCTGCGCAGGCCTACGCTGCGCAGCAGCAGCGCCAGCGCATCGCGCACCGCGTCGTCGTCATCGACCAGGTAGACCAGCGGGGAATGATCGGGGGCGTTCATACCGGGGCCTTGGCCAATGGCAGGGTCAGGGTGAAGCAGGCGCCCGACGGCTGCAGGTTGTGCGCGGACAGGCGGCCGTCCATGGCACCGGCCAGCGTTTCGCAAAGCGCCAGGCCCAGGCCCATGCCTTGGGCCCGGGTGGTGTAGAACGGCGTGAACAGGCGCGCCAGCGCGTCGGGGGCGATGCCTGGGCCGTTGTCGCCGACGGTGAAGACATAGGCGTCGCCTTCCAGGCGGCCTTCCAGCGTGATTTCGGGCGCGGCGTCGGCGGCCGGGCGGGGCGCGCGGCTGGCGGGATGGGCGGTCGCTACGGCGGTGCCGGCGCCTTCGGGCGCGGTGTGCACCAGGGCATCGGCCGCGTTCTGCACCAGGTTGTGCAGGATCTGTTCCAGCGCCACGCGGTCGCCCAAAGGACGCGCGCCCGGGCTGGCGTTGCGCCAGGTCAGGCGGATGCCGTGGCGGGCCAGTTCGGGCTCGCGCAGAAAGCGCAACGAGGCCACCAGCGCGTCCGGGTCCAGCGCTTCGCGCCGGCTGGGCGTGGTGGGTTGCACCAGCGCGCGCATGCGGCTGATGATGTCGGCGGCGCGCTTGGCCTGCTCGGCGCTGGCAAGCAGGGCGCGGCGTACCGACGGGCGTTCGTCTTCGTCGTCCAGCAGGCGTTGCGCGGCGCGGGTCTGCGCCAGGATGGCGGTCAGGGGCTGGTTCAGTTCGTGGGCGATGCCGGCGGCCATTTCGCCCAGCGTGCTCAGGCGCGCCATGGCAGCCAGGCGGGCCTGTTCCTGCTGGCGCCGCGCGTCGGCGCGCGAACGGCGCATGGCCGTCACGCCGGCCACCAGCAGCGCGCTGGTCAGGCCCCACAGCAGCCACGGCAGCCAGGGCCACGATGCGGGCGTGAGCGTGCGCGCGCTGTGCAGCATGAAGGGCTGGCTGGCCGCGCCGAGCGGCTTGGCGAGTACCAACGGCCAGCCCGGGCCGGCGGGGTCCGGCTGGCGCGCCAGCAGCGTGAGCGGCGCCTGGCCGATCGCCAGGGTCAGGTTGGCCAGGCCCGCGGGCAGGTCGGCCGGGGCGACCAGGTGGCGCGCATCGACCAGCAGGCTCCAGCTGGAGGGCGCCACCAGCCAATAACGGGCCGTGTCCAGCGGCAGCACGACCGGGCGGCCCAGCGTGCGGGCCTGCTCGACCGCGGTGCGCAGGCCGGGTGGTTCGTCGGTGCTGCCGGCCCAGGCGCCGTCAGGCAGGTAGCCCAGCCCCTGCAACTGCGGCATCGCCGGTTGCAGGCTGGGAAACAGGCGTTCGGGGGCGGGCGGATGCGACAGGGCGGACAGCGTGGCCAGCACGGCTTCGTGCTGCCCGGTTTTCTGGCTGAGCATGCGCTGGGCGATGCTGGTGTCCTGGAAAAAACGGTCGTATTGGCCGATGTAATCCTGGCGGCCGAGCCAAAGGGCGCCAAGCAGGAACAGCACCAGCCAGTAGAAGAGGGCGCGATGGCGCAAGGGGGGATTCACGCCTGGAATTATGCCCTGCGGATCATCCGGACCGGAATCCGTAGGGCTACGGAGGGCCGCACACGACGCCCCCCCGCGCGGCGCGCCCATGCGCGCAGGGTTGAGCGGGGCGCTCAGGCCGCCAGCCGAGAGCCGATGTCCTGGTCCGGCGCGGTCTGTGCCGCGGCCGACACCGTCATCTGGTACAGCGCGGCCACCAGATCGGACTGGGTCACCAGGCCGACCAGCGTGCGGTCTTCGCCCAGCACCGGCACGCAATGCAGATGGTCGGACATCGGCCGCGCCAGTTCGATGGCGGGCAGGCCCGGCGTGGCGAACGGCACTTCGGACCGCATGCAGTCGGCCACCAGCAGGTCGGCTGGCGCGCCGCCCGCCGCTACCACGGGCGCCGGCCGGCTCTTGCGGGCCAGCACGTCGCCCTGCGCCAGCATGCCGGCGTAGTGGCCGGACGAATCCAGCACCGGCAGCCATTGCAGCCGATGCTTGTCGAACAGGCGCACGGCGTAATCCAGCGGGTCGTGCCGCTGCACGGTGACCACGTCGCGCGACATGATGTCGGCGCAACGCACGTCGCCAAAGCGGCGGGTGCTGGCGCGCAGCTCGGCGGCCAGCACGATGTCTTCAAGGTCTTCCTTGCTGATGTCCAGCAGCTCGCCGCGCTGGGCCAGCGCCTGGTCCAGGTCGGCGCGCGAAAAGCCCAGCCGCGCGCTGGGAACGGGGTCGCGGGTGCGGTGGCCGGCGGCCGGCTCGGCATGGCGGCGCGGGTAATTGCGCTTGAGCAGGCCGTTGAAGACCACGGCGATGCACAGCAGGATGACGGTATTGAGCCCCACCGGCCACAGCACGAAACCGTAGCCCAACGCGGCCACGGGCGGGCCGCCCAGCACGGCGGTCAGGGCCACCGCGCCGCTGGGCGGGTGCAGGCAGCGCAGCCAGAACATGGCGCCGATGGCCAGCGCCACGGCGGTGGCGGCGGCAAGGCCGGGGTCGCCGATGTGCTGGGCGCAGAACACGCCGATCAGCGCCGACACCAGATTGCCCGCCAGAATGGACCAGGGCTGGGCCAGCGGGCTGGCAGGCGCGGCGAACAGCAGCACGGCGGACGCGCCCATCGGCGCGATGAACCAGGGGCTGGCCACGCCCAACGCATGGCGGCCGACCCATTCGGTGCAGAACAGCCCCACCAGCGCGCCCACGGCGCCATAGAGCTTCTCGCGCCCGTTGACGCCGACCGGCGCCGGTGCGAACGCGCCAAGCCAGCGCTTGATACCCACAACCAAAACCCTCTCCTTGCCCCCGTGAAATATATCGGGGGACGATAATTTATCACGTGGCGCGGGCTGGACGGAGTCAGGTAATGGTCAGAAATTCAGCGCGCAGGCGGGTCGTCGTCGATGCGGGTCAACAGGCGGGTCAGCAGCGGCCGCATGGCGCGCAGCTCTTCCAGGTGCGAGGCCGACAGGCTTTCCAGGATGCGTTCGGCCTTGGCGGTCAGCACCACTTCCACGCGGCGGCCGTCTTCGGGGTCGGGCTCGCGGCGCACCAGGTCCAGCCGTTCCAGGCGGTTGACCAGTTCAGCCGCTGTGTGGGGCCGGATCAGCAGGCGATCGGCGATTTCGCCTACGTACAGGCCACGGCGCGCGGGGGCGCCGGCGCGGCTGCCCTTGATGGCGAGCAACGCCTGGTGCTGTTGCGGCATCAGGTCCAGGCTGGCGGCGGCGTTTTCGCTGAAGGCGGCGAACTTGCGCAGCGCGTAGCGGAATTCGGCCAGCAATTCGTAGTCGGACGCGGACGGCAGGGCGGGGGGCGGGGATCGTTTCACGGGCCGATTCTAATATATGTCGTGATACGATATATTTGATCTTTCGCAAACGCCGCGCAGAAAACGCCTGCGCCGGTTTCCGGGCCTTGCGCCCAATCTCCTGGCTCAAGAACCATGCCTCCCGTTTCGACTTCCGCCCGCGCTGCCTTGCGGCTGGGCGACTTCACCACCGACCGGCGCGTCGTGCTGCTGATGGCGCTGGCCTTGCCGGTGGGCCTGGCCAGCGTGGCCGCCGCCTGGGTGCTGCTGCGCCTGATCGCGCTGTGCACCAACCTGGCCTATCACGGCCTGTTCTCGTTTGCCGACTTGTCGATCACGACCGGGCGCCTGGGCTTGGCGTCGGTCGCCATCCCCGTCATCGGCTGCCTCATCATCGGCTTGATGGCGCGCTACGGGTCCGAAAAGATCCGCGGCCACGGCATTCCCGAAGCCATGGAAGCCATCCTGATCGGCAAGAGCCGCATTGCACCCAAGGTCGCCGTGCTCAAGCCCGTGTCGTCGGCGATCTCCATCGGCACCGGCGGCCCGTTCGGCGCCGAAGGGCCCATCATCATGACGGGCGGCGCCATCGGCTCGCTGCTGGCGCAGACCATCCACCTGAACGACGGCGAGCGCAAGACGCTGCTGGTGGCGGGGGCGGCGGCCGGCATGACGGCCATCTTCGCCACGCCCCTGGCGGCCGTGCTGCTGGCGGTGGAACTGCTGCTGTTCGAATGGAAGCCGCGCAGCTTCCTGCCGGTGGCCACGGCCGCCTTGGTGGCCGCCGTGGCGCGCGCCTTCGTGCTGGATGGCGGCCCCATCTTCGCCTTCACCGGCGCCTTGCCATTCACGCCATGGCACCTGGTGGCCTGCGCCGCCGTGGGCGTGCTGGCCGGCCTGGGGTCGGGCGTGCTGACGTCGCTGGTGTATGCCGCCGAAGACCTGTTCGAAAAGTTGCCGATCCACTGGATGTGGTGGCCGGCCCTGGGCGGCCTGGCCATCGGCATCGGCGGGCTGATCGACCCGGCCGCGCTGGGCGTGGGTTACGACAACATCCGCCACCTGCTGGCGGGCGACCTGCCCATGCAGGCCGTGCTGCTGCTGTTGGCGGTCAAGGTGGCGATCTGGGCGATCGCGCTGGGCTCGGGCACGTCGGGCGGGGTGCTGGCGCCGTTGCTGATCTTTGGCGGCGCGCTGGGCGCCCTGGCCGCGCCGCTGCTGCCGCAGGCCGATCCGGGCTTCTGGGCGCTGGTGGGCATGGCCGCGATGATGGGCGGCACGATGCGCGCGCCGCTCACGGCCACGCTGTTCGCGGTGGAACTGACCGGCAACCTGGGCGCGTTGCTGCCGGTGCTGGCGGCCTGCGTGTTTGCCTACGGCGTGACGGTGCTGCTGTTGCGCCGGTCGATCCTGACCGAAAAGATCGCGCGCCGCGGCCATCACATCAACCGCGAATATCGGGTCGATCCGTTCGATCTGCTGCGGGCAAGCCAGGTCATGACAAGCCCGGCGCAAACGCTGCCCGACATGCTCACGGTGGCGCAGGCCATCGCGCATTTCACGCACACGCAGCCGGTGCACACCAGCTATCCGGTGGTGGATGCCGACGGCGCGGCGGTGGGCGAAGTGACGCGCGCCGACAGCCTGGCCTGGGCGCTGGACCCGGCCTCGCAGGCGCAGACCTTGGCGCAGGCGCTGCAAGGCCGCGAGTTGGTCTACGGCTATCCGGAAGAACTGGCCAGCCAGATCGCCGACCGCATGGCGCTGTCGGGCGCGGGCCGCGTGCCCATCCTGGATCGCGCCAGCGGCCGGGTGCTGGGCATCGTGGGCCGCAAGGATCTGTTCCGCAGCCGCGCCCGGCGGCTGCGCGAGGAAAGCGAACGGGCGGCGTTCTTCCGGCGTGCGCCTGCGGTGGCGGGCAAGGGCGAAGGGTGAGCGTTACGCCGCCGAGCCACCCGCTTCGCGCAGCGCCCACAAGGCATCGAGCACATGCTGCGTGGCGCGTTCGACCTGGCCGGCCCGGTGCGCCATGCCCAGCGGCCGCCACAGCGCCGGGCGCAACGGCCGCATGGCGATGCGCGGATCCGGCTGCGGCGCGGTGGCTTCGTGCGGCAGCAGCGTGGCGCCGTAGCCTGCCGCCACCAGGCTCTTGATGGCGTCGTTGTAGTTCAGCTGGATGCGCGGCCGCGGGTTCAGGCCCGCGCCGGCAAACCACTCGCCGGTCTGGCGCGACAGCCGCGTGCTGGCATCGTTGAGAATCAGCGGCCGTTCGCCCAGCCAGGCCGGCGTGATGCGCGCGGGCGCCTTCCAGCCCGCGGGCAGGAACGCCATGATGGGATCGCGCCGCCACGGCCGCAGCACCAGCCCCGGCACGGGCGGTTGCGGCAGCGCCACCAGGCCGACGTCCAGCGCGCCTTCATTCAACTGCTGCAAGGTTTCCTGCGAGGTCAGCACGGCCACCTGCACGTCGATGCCGGGATGGTCGCGCCCCAAGGCTTCCAGCGCCTGCGGCAGCAGGTGCGCGATGGCGCCGGTGGACGCGCCCAGCCGTACCCGGCCACCCAGCCCCTGCACCTGCCGCTGCACGTCGTCCAGCGCCTGGTCGGCTTCGGCCAGCAGACGGCGCGCGCGTTCCAGCAGGGTGTCGCCAATGGGCGTGGGGCGCACCTGGCCGCGCTTGCGCGTGAGCAGCGGGGCGCCGATGCGCGCTTCCAGGTCGGCCACGTGCAGGCTGACGGTGGGCGGGGCCAGATGCAGCGCGCGGGCGGCGTCGGCGAACGAGCCCAGGTCGGCAATGGCGACCAGGGTGCGCAGGCGGTCCAGGTTGATTTCACGCATGGTGACGACGTTCAGTAAAGCTGAATTGAATCGTCATGATATTCGACTTTTACTATGTAGCGCATTGGGCAATGATGAGCACGTACCCGGGAGCCTGAGGGCTCTGGACTTTATCGACGACCCGCCGGCCGCGCCGGCATTTCAGGATGGCCACGCTCATGACCCACCCCCTTGTATTCATCGACGGCGACCAGGGCACCACCGGTCTGCAAATTCATGGACGGCTGCAAGGCCGCACCGACCTGCGCCTGGTGACGCTGCCTGCCGCCGACCGCAAGGACCCGCAGCGGCGCGCCGACGCCATCAACGCGGCGGACATCGCCATCCTGTGCCTGCCGGACGAGCCGGCGCGCCAGGCCGTGGCGTCCATCGTCAATCCCGATGTGCGCGTCATCGACGCCAGTTCGGCCCATCGCACCACGGCGGGCTGGGTCTACGGCTTTCCGGAAATGGGCGAGGGCCAGGCCGAGCGCATTGCCCAGGCCAAGCGGGTCAGCAACCCCGGCTGCTACCCCACTGGCGCGATCGCCTTGTTGCGCCCGTTGGTGCAGGCTGGTTTGGTGCCCGCGGACTACCCCTTGGCCGTGCAGGCGGTGTCGGGCTATTCGGGCGGCGGCCGTGCCAGTGTCGACGCCTACGAGGCGCCGGGCGCGACGGGCGGCCCGGCCTTTCAGGTCTATGGCCTGGGCCTGGCGCACAAGCACACCCCGGAAATCGAGCGCCATGCGGGCTTGAGCCACCGGCCGGTGTTCGTGCCGTCGTACGGTTCGTTCCGCCAGGGCATCGCGCTGACCGTGCCGTTGCAATTGCGCCTGTTGCCCGCCGGGGTCACGGCCCAGCAGTTGCACGACTGCCTGGCGCGCCATTACGACGGCCAGCAGTACGTGCAGGTGGTGGCGCAGCAAGAGGCCGCCGCGCATACGCACCTGGATCCGCAGGTGCTCAATGGCACCAATAATCTGCGCCTGGCGGTGTACGGCAACGATGCGTACGGGCAGGTACTGCTGACGGCGGTGTTCGACAACCTGGGCAAGGGCGCGTCGGGCGCCGCGGTACAGAACCTGGACCTGATGATTCAGGCGATGGCGCTGGCCGAAGCCTGACCTGACCCCCCACAGCCGTTTGTCAGGAAATTCCTGCTCAACTGGCGGGATCAATGACGCCACCGGCCCCGACCTTCGGAGCGCACATGAGCCTCGACATCCTGCTGCATCGCACCCCGCCCTGGGTATGGGCGCTGTTCGCCGTGCTGGTGTACCGCGGCATACGCGCGCTGCGTCCGCGCCGCATGTCGGTGGCGCGGACCTTTCTCTTGCCCATCCTGTTCCTGGTCTGGGTGCTGGTGTCCATTCACAGTGAAGTCACCGACCTGCAATCGGCCTACGAGGCCTTCGTGGCGGGCGCTGTCGCGGGCGGCGTGATCGGCTGGATGCTGTGGGCGCGCGCCGGCCGCGCCACCTATTACCCGGACACGCAGATGATCGAACGCCCCGGGTCGCCCTTGACCCTGGTGCTGCTGGTGCTGGCTTTCCTGTCCAAGTTCGCCCTGATGGCGATGCTGGCGCAAGACCACGGGCTGGCTGCGAACGCTGCGTTCTCGGCGGCGTTTGGCGGTGTGTCGGGGCTGGTCGACGGCATGTTCTGGGGCGGTACGCTGTCGCAGGTGTGGCATCTGCGGCACCTGGCGCTGGGGATGCCGGTGGCCCCTGTGATCGTCGATGCGCCCGGGCCTGATGACAGGCGCCAGGGCGGTTGATCAGGCGACGGACGCGGCCGGCCAACGCTAGGCGTCGGCCGGTGCGGCGGGCCGATCCGCCAGCGTGTCCACCACCAGCAGGCGCAGCCAGCGCGTACCCGGATCGCTTTCAAAGCGCGGGTGCCAGTGCACCGTCACGCTCAAGGGCGGCAGCGCCAGCGGCAACGGCCGGATCTCGAAGGCGCCGTCGCGGTTGAACCAGACGGCGGCGCGGTAGGGCAGCGTCACCGTCAGGTCGGTACGGCGCACGATCTCGGCGGCGGCCGAAAAATGCGGCAGCGTCAGGTAGGGCTGGCGATGCAGCCCGGCTTCGCCCAGGACATCGTCCAGCAAGCGGTGGGCGCTGGCGCGCGAGGCCACCAGGATGTGGTCCAGCCGCTTGAACTGGCCGCGCGTCAGGCCCGCGGACAGCACCGGATGGCCGCGGCGCCCCATGCAGGCATAGCGCTCGCTGAACAGGTCGGCATGATGCGTGTGCCGGCCCAGTCCGGCCAGGTTGCCGATCGCCAGGTCGACTTCACCCTCTTGCAGGGCCTGGGGCAGGCGTTCCAGCGCAACTTCCACGACTTCGATCTGCAGGCGCGGCGCCCGCGCGTGCACGCGTTCCATCAAGAGCGGCAGGAACACCATTTCGCCGATGTCGGACATCGACAGGCGGAACCGCCGCGTACTGCGCGCCGGTTCAAAGTGCTGGCGCAGGCTGACGGCTTCGGCAAAGCTGTTCATGCCGCGCTCGATCGGGCCGGCCAGCGCAAACGCCACCGGCGTGGGCTGCATGCCGGCCGGCGTGCGCACGAACAAGGGGTCATCGAATTTCTCGCGCAGGCGTCCCAGCGCGTAGCTGACTGCGGGCTGCGTCAACTGCAGCCGTTCGGCCGCGCGGGTGACGCTGCGTTCATGCAGCACCGTCAGGAAAACCCGCATGAGATTCAAATCGAAGTCCACGCTTGCCCTTGATATCAGTGTGATTTATGCAGGAAATAATACCCATAAATTTGACACATAAATAGTTGATTCCTAGACTAATTTTCACGAGCCGGGGCAACGGACCCGCGGCCGCTTTCGACAAGGGGAAGCACGCTTCATGCACGCATTGACATTGCCGTCGCTGCTACGCGACCAGGCCGCCCGCCAGGGCGGCCGGCTGTGGGCCCAGGCGCCGGGTGGCGCGTTGCGTTATGCCGAGGCGCCGGCCGTAGCGGCCCGCTGGGCGGCGCTATTGGCATCGGCCGGCGTGGCGCGCGGCGATCGCGTCGGCCTCATGGCCGGCAACCGCATCGAATTCCTGTCGGTGGTGCTGGGCTGCGGCTGGCTGGGCGCGGTGGTGGTGCCCATCAATACCGCGTCGCGCGGCATGCAGCTGCGGCACATCCTGGCCAACAGCGGCTGCGTGCTGCTGGTGGCGGATGCCGCGTCCTGTCCCGCGCTGGCGGGGTTGGCGGCCATGGACGGGGCAGGGCAGCACCCCGACGCCCTGGCGCTGCGCCGCATCTGGCTGCTGGACGATGCGGCATTGGCTGCCGCTGGCGAAGCGGCGCAAACACCGGCCGCGCCGGTCGTCGCCGTGGCCGACTTGCCCGCACCCGCCGAACCCTTGCCCGCCTTGCCCGATGCCCTGGCGCCCGCCGCTGACCTGGGGCCGGGCGACATGCTGGCCATTCTGTACACCTCGGGCACGTCGGGCCTGTCCAAGGGCGTGTGCTGCCCGCACGCGCAGTTCTACTGGTGGGGCGTCATCGCCGCGCGCAACCTGGAAATCACCGCGGACGACGTGCTGCACACCTGCCTGCCGCTGTTCCACACCAATGCGCTCAACGCCTGTTTCCAGGCGCTGGTGACCGGCGCATCGATCATCTGCGATGCGCGCTTCTCGGTCAGCCGGTATTTCGAACGGCTGGCGGCCAGCCAGGCCACGGTCACCTATCTGCTGGGCGCCATGGTGCCCATGTTGCTGGCGCGTGAGGCGTCGGCCGCCGAAAGCGGCCATCGCACCCGCATCGCCTTGGCCCCGGGCGTGCCCGAACGTTTTCATGCCGCATTCACCGGCCGCACCGGCATCGCGCTGCTCGAAGGCTACGGCTCGACCGAAACCAATTTCGCGCTGGGCGGCCCGCTGGCCCAGCAGCGCGCCGGCACGATGGGCCGCGTGGCGCCCGAGTTCGATGCCATCGTTGCGGACGAACACGATGCGCCGCTACCCGACGGCCAGGCCGGCGAACTGCTGCTGCGCGCGCGTCCGCCGTTCGCCATCGCCACCGGCTATTTCGGCATGGCCGACAAGACGGTCGAGGCCTGGCGCAACCTGTGGTTCCACACCGGCGACCGGGTGGTGCGCGACGCAGACGGCTATTTCCGCTTCCTGGACCGCATGAAAGACGCGATCCGGCGGCGCGGCGAGAACATTTCTTCGTACGAGGTCGAACAAGTGCTGCTGGCGCATCCGTCGGTGGCCGTCGCGGCCGTGTACGCGGTGCGTTCGGAACTCGCCGAAGACGAGGTCATGGCGGCGCTGGTCTACAAGCCCGGCTGCGCGCTGGCGCCCGAGGCGTTGCTGGATTTCTGCCAGCCGCGCATGCCGTACTTCGCGGTGCCGCGCTATCTGCGGGTGCTGGAAGACCTGCCGCGCACCGAAAACGGCAAGGTCCGCAAATTCCGCCTGCGCGACGACGGCATCACCGCCGACACGTGGGACCGCGACGCCGCCGGCTATCGCGTGGCGAGGTAGACCACAACAAGGGGAAACAGCATGACGTTGGCATACCAGGGGTCGGCGCGTAGCGCCGAAGAGCAGGCCCGCAGAAAACGTACGCGCAAGGTGGTGATGGCGTCCGTGGCCGGCAACGCGATGGAGTGGTACGACTTTTTTATCTACGGCACGGCGGCGGCGCTGGTGTTCGGCGAGCTGTTCTTTCCCAAGGGCACCGATCCGCTGCTGGGCACCATGGGCGCCTTCGCAGGCTTCGCGGTGGGTTTCCTGGCACGGCCGCTGGGCGGCGTGGTGTTCGGCCATATCGGCGACCGCTACGGCCGCAAGCTGGCGCTGGAATGGACGCTGGGCATCATGGGCGCGGCCACGTTCCTGATCGGGCTGTTGCCCACCTATGAACAGGTGGGCCTGTGGGCGCCGGCCGCGATGGTGCTGCTGCGCATCCTGCAAGGCGCGGCGGCGGGCGGCGAATGGGGCGGCGGCGTGCTGCTGATCAGCGAGGCCGTGGGCGGCAAGCGCCGTGGCTATTTCTCGTCGTTCAGCCAGCTGGGCGTGGCGGGCGGCTTCGTGCTGTCGTCGGGCGTCTTCATGCTGGCCCAGCAGCTGCCGCAGGATGACTTCATGCGCTGGGGCTGGCGCCTGCCGTTCCTGCTGAGCGTGCTGATCTTCGGCGTGGGCCTCTACATCCGCAAGCACATTCCGGAAAGCGAGGAATTCGTGCAGGCCACCAAGACCGCCAAGCGCGGCATGCCGGCCGTCGAAGTATTTCGCCGCTATCCGCGCCAGGTGTTCACGGCGATGGGGCTGCGGGTGGCGGAAAACGGCGGTTCGTACATTTTCCTGGCGTTCGCGCTGGCCTACGGCAAGTTCCTGGGCATTCCCAACGATGTGATGCTGGGCGGCGTCCTGGCGTCGATGTTCATCGAGCTGGGCACGCTGGTGTGGTTCGGCCACCTGTCTGACCGCATCGGGCGGCGCACGGTCTACCTGATCGGCTCGGCCGGGCTGGCACTGGCGGCGTTTCCGTTCTTCTGGCTGGTGCAGACCAAAGAGCCGGTCTGGATTTTCCTGGCGTTCTTCATGGGCAACACGGTGTGCCATGCTGCCATGATCGGCACCCAGCCGGCGTATTTTGCCGAACTGTTCCCGCCCGAAGTCCGCTACACCGGCCTGGCGCTGGGCCACGAACTGGCGTCGGTGTTTGCCGGCGGCCTGTCGCCGCTGATCGCCATGGCGCTGCTGCGCAAGTACGAATCGGCCACGCCGGTGGCGTGGTTCCTGGTCGGCATGGCGGTCATCACCGTCGTCACCCTGCTGCTGACGCGTGAACCGCCGCGCGAGGATTCGGCATGAGCGGCAAGCCGGCAAGCCCGGGCATCGTCGGCGTGGGTGAAACCCCCGCGCTGCGCCACCCCGGGCCGGATTGCAGCACGGCCGGGCTGATCGCGCAGGCCGTGCGCCTGGCGCTGGACGACGCCGGACTGCGGCCAGCGGACGTCGACGGCCTGGGCGTGGCCTCGTTCACCTTGCGGCCCGACCGCGCCATCGACCTGGCCTGGCGGCTGGGGCTGACGCTGGGCTGGTGCATGCAGGACGAAATGGGCGGCGCCAGCGCCATCAATATGCTGCGCCACGCCTGGCTGGCCTTGCAGGCGGGGCAGGCGCGCACCATTGTCCTGGCGGCAGGCGACCATTTCACTGGCGCCGATTTTGCAGCGCTGGTGCGCGGCTACAACCGCAGCGCGCAAGACTACCTGAGCCCGTTGGGCTGCGCCGGCCCGAATCCGCTGTTCGCCATGTTGACGCAGCGGCAGATGGCGCAGACCGGTTTGCGGCGCGAAGACTACGGCGCGCTGTGCGTGGCGCAGCGTGCATGGGCGGCCGACAATCCCAACGCCGCCTATCGCCAGCCACTGACGCTGGCGCAATACCTGGACGCGCCAATGGTGGCCGCGCCGCTGGGGCGCCTGGACTGCGTGCCGGTCGTCAGCGGCGCCTGCGCGCTGGTGTTGCAGGCGCATCCAAACGGCGTGCATGTCACGCTGCGGGCCAGCGGGGCGCGCTACAACGGCGACCAGCAGGAAGGCGATGGCCTGGTCACCGGCATCGCCGAATTCGCGCCCGCGCTGTGGGCCGACGCGGGTTTGGACCCAGACGATATGGATGTGGTGGGCGTGTACGACGACTACCCGGCGATGGCCGTGGCGCAGCTGTGTGATCTGGGCCTGGCGCCGGCCGACGACTTGCCAGGCTTCATCGCGCGCCGCATTGCCACCCGCGCGCTGCCGGTCAACACCGCGGGCGGACAGTTGTCGGCGGGGCAGGCGGGCACGGCGGGCGGCATGCACGGGCTTGTGGAAGTGGCGCGACAACTGCTCGGCCGGGCCGGCGCGCGGCAGGTAGCGGGCGCGCGCCATGGCGTGGCCACCGGCTATGGCATGGTGCAACTGCGTTACGGCATGTGCGCCAACGCCGCCGTGCTGGCCAGGGAGGACGCATGAGTTTCACGGTGATGGCTTGCGCGCGATGTGCGCACCGGGTGTATCCCGCCAGGCTCTGGTGCCCGGCCTGTGGGCATGATCAGGCGAATCAGGCCGAGGTGGCCGAGGCCGAATTGCTGGCGTGGACGCGCGTGACGGGGCCGGCGGGCGAAGACAGCCGTATCATCGCCACCGCTCGGGCGTTGCCGCATGGGCCGGTGCTGGTCGTGCGATTGGCGGCCGAGACTGGGTGCGTGGGGCAACGCCTGCGGCTGCTGACACAGGTCGAGCAAGGCGTGGCCCTGCCATGGGCCGAGCCGATTTCAGAATAGCCCTCGAACGCGCCTTGCGGCCGCGTCGGAGATCTTGGACGGGCTGGGCCCGAGGTGCCGCCGTCCAGGTCAACACCGTCAACGCGACAAGCAGAAGAGGGCCATCGCAGATCGTCGCGTGATGATTCCGGGGTTTCTTGACGAGCCTTTGCCCGGGTCAGCGGGCCGTCGCCGGGCGGATCGCATCCAGCCGCTGCGCCAGCGTGGCGCTGGACAATTCACCGACCCGCACATCCATCAACCGTCCGTCGGCATCCAGAAAGAGGGTGGCCGGCAGGCCGCGATTGCTCATCTTGCGCGAGGCCTCGCCAGCCGGGTCCAGCAAGGCGTTGGCCAGCGACGGCGCATGCTGATCCAGGTATTGCCGCACCGCGTCGGGCGTTTCGCCCTGGTTCAGGAAGACGAAGTGAATGTCGGGGTTGGCGGCCTGGGCGCGTTCGAAGGCCGGCATCTCGCGGCGGCATGGCGGACACCAGCTGGCCCACAGATTGACTACGGTGGGCTTGCCCTGGAAGGCGGCCAGGGCGGCGGGCTTGCCGTCCAGGTCCTGCAAGGCCACCGCGGTCAGCGCGGGCTGGGGCTGTGGCGTGGGCGCCAGCAGATGGCTGCCGATCAGCCAGGTGGCCGCGGCCAGCGCCAGCGCGCCCAGCAGCGCCGGCCGGGGCGCCATGGCCCGCAGTGCGGCGTAGGCCACATAGGCGCAGGCGGCCGCCAGCCCGACCATGCCCGTCCAGCCGCCGTCGCGTATATCCAGCGCCTGGATCGGGTCTTGCAGAATATGGTCGCGGGTCTGCCACAGGAAACCCAGGCGCGCGGCGACCAGGCCGATCAGCAAGGCGCGCCACAGCACCGCGCTGATGTCCGGTGCACGCTTGCCGCCGAACAGGCGCGCGGCCAGCAGACCGACGGCGCCGGCCACGATCAGCACGACAAGCTCGGTGGGAAAGACCAGGGGCCCCAGGCGGATGGCGGGGCTCATGCGGCGAGCTCCAGGCGCGTGGCCGGGATGCTGGCAATCGGAGGGGGGCTGCGTCGTGTCATGCGCCAAAGCCTAGCATGACCGGCTGGAGCGAACCGTGACGTCCGGCGGCGGCCGCAAAGCCCTTGCGCGCAAGCGGGTCGCAGCGGCTTGGCCGGCAGGCCTTGGGATATGCTTGAGCTCCTTCGCTTATCGCCGTCCGCGCCCATGAAATCGCTGCCCTCGTTGTTGCCCCTGATCCAAGCCCCGATGGTCGGTTCGTTCAGCCCCTTGACCATCGCCGCCTGCCGCGCGGGCGCGCTGGGGTCGTTGGCTTGCGCCGCGCTCAGTGCGGATGCGCTGCGCGAGCAGATCGCCGCGATTCGCGCCGAGACCGACGCGCCGTTCAACCTGAATTTCTTCAGCCACACGCCGCCCCAGCCGGACGAGGCGGCCCAGGCGCGCTGGCGCGACACGCTGGCGCCGTACTACCGCGAAGCCGGGCTGGACCTGTCCGCCGCAGGCAGCGGCCCGGGCCGCGCGCCGTTCGACGACGCCATGTGCCAGGTCGTCGAAGACCTGCGCCCCGCGGTGGTCAGTTTCCATTTCGGGCTGCCGGACGAGGCGCTGCTGGAGCGCGTGCGCCGTACGGGCGCTTTGATCCTGTCGTCGGCCACCACGGTCGAGGAAGCGCGGTGGCTGGACGCCCGCGGCGTGGATGCCATCATCGCCCAAGGGGTCGAGGCCGGCGGCCACCGCGGCATGTTCCTGACCGACGACATTGGCGCGCAGCCCGGCCTGTACGCCTTGCTGCCGCAGGTAGTGGACGCGGTGGGCGTGCCCGTGATTGCCGCCGGCGGCATCGCTGACGGACGCGGCATTGCCGCGGCCTTCGCGTTGGGCGCCGCCGCCGCGCAACTGGGTACCGCGTATCTGCTGACGCCGCAGGCGGAACGCTCGGCGATCCACCGCCAGGCGGTGCGCCAGGCGCGCGACGACACCACGCGTTTGACCAATCTGTACACCGGCCGCCCGGCACGCGGCCTGCTGACCCGGTTCATGCGCGAACAAGGGCCGATGAGCGCCGTAGCCCCGGCTTTTCCGCTGGCCACCGGCGCGGTCGACCCGCTGCGCGCAACCGTCGAAAAGACCGGCAGCGACGATTTTTCGCTGCTGTGGTCGGGCGAAGCCGCTGCGCTGGCGCAGGAAACCGACGCCGAAGCATTGACCCGTCAGCTGTGGGACGACGCATTGGATTGCGCGGCGGGCCTGCGCGCGGGCATGGCGGCCCGGGCGCACCGCTAGCGGCCGGTCAGTCGGGAATGACGGCGATCACGTCGATCTCGACCAGCCATTCCGGCCGCGCCAGCGCCGATACCACCAGGCCGGTGGACACGGGAAACACGCCCTTGAGCCACCGGCCCATCACGTTGTAGACCGCCTCGCGGTAGCGCACGTCCACCAGGTACACGGTGACCTTGCAGATGTGCGACAGGTCGCTGCCGCATTCGCGCAGCAGCATCGCCACATTGGCCATGGCTTTTTCCGCCTGGGCGGCGGCATCGCCCACGCCGACGGAGGCGCGGGTGTCCAGGTCCTGTCCGATCTGGCCGCGCAGATAGACCGTCTTGCCGGCCACCACGGCCTGGCAAAGGTCATTGTCCAGCTGCTGTTCGGGATAGGTCTGGCGGGTATTGAACTTGCGGATGCGGGTATGGGCGTGAGGTTGCGTCATGGCAGCGTGGTGGAATGCGCGCGGCAGGCCGGGCGGCGGGTCAATGGGGCAGGATCTTGGACAGGAAGCGGCGCGCCTGCGGGCTGGCCGCGTCGCGAAAGAACTGGTCGGTGGCGCAGTCTTCGACAATCGCGCCGTCTTCCATGAAGACCACGCGATTGGCCACCCGGCGGGCAAAGCCCATCTCGTGGGTCACGACCATCATGGTCATGCCTTCCTCGGCCAGTTCCACCATCACGTCCAGCACTTCGTTGACCATTTCGGGGTCCAGTGCGGACGTGGGTTCGTCGAACAGCATCGCCATCGGGTCCATCGACAGCGCGCGGGCGATCGCCACGCGCTGCTGCTGGCCGCCGGACAACTGGCCCGGATGCTTGCCCGCGTGCGCCGACAGGCCCACGCGTTCGAGCAGCGCGCCGGCCTTGGCACGGGCCGTATCGAGGCCGCGCCCCAGCACGATCTGCTGCGCCAGGGTCAGGTTGCGCAGGATGTCCAGGTGCGGGAACAGCTCGAAATGCTGGAACACCATCCCGACCTTGGTACGCAGCTTGGGCAGGTCGGTGGCGGCGGTGACCGAGGCGCCGTCGATCAGGATGTCGCCGCCCTGGATCGGTTCCAGTGCGTTGACCGTCTTGATCAGTGTGGACTTGCCGGAGCCGGACGGCCCGCAGACCACCACGATCTCGCCCTTGTCCACGCGGGTCGAGCATTGCTTGAGCACGTGGTGGCTGCCGTAGTATTTGTCCACCCCGCGGATCTCGATGATGGGTGCGGTAGCGTTCATTTGTCGTAATGCCCCGCACGGATCGACGCGCCGATCAGGTTCAGGATCAGGCGGCCGGCAGTGATGCACGAGATCTGGTTCAGGTCTTTTTCGGGCTGGATCTCGACGATGTCCATGCCCACCACGCGGCCCTTGGCCACCAGGCCGTGGATCAGCTTGCGCGCCTGCACGAAGGTGACGCCGCCCGGCGCCGGCCCGGCCACCGCGGGCATCGTGGCCGGGTCCATGCCGTCGGCGTCGATGGTGAGGTAATAGTTGCCGCCGTCCGGAATACGCGCCAGTACCGCGTCCATGCCGATGTCGTGCAGCTCGTAAGCTGTGACCAGCTCGGCGCCGTAGGCGCGGGCGGCCACCAGTTCTTCGGGGCGGCCGCTGCCCTGGGCGCGCAGGCCGATCTGGATGATGCGGTCCACGTGCGCCATTTCAGAGGCCCGGCGGATCGGACTGGACAGGCCGTCGCGCACGCCGTTGACGTCATCGCGCCAGTCCAGGTGGGCGTCGATGTGCACCAGTGTGATCGGGCCTTTCTGGTCCAGGCCGCGCAGGATGGGCGTGGTGATGCCGTGGTCGCCGCCCAGCACGATGGGCACGGCGCCGGCCGCGGCGATGCGCCGCACGGCGGCTTCGGCCCGCGCGTAATGTTCGCCGCGCGGCTGCGACAGGTCGGGAATGATGTCGCCGCAGTCCACGAAGCGGATGTCGTCGCGGCCTTGCAGCAAGGGGCCGTCGATGTCGAAGTCGTAGTGGCCCGGGCGGCGCACCACGCGGTCGGTGGCCTGGCGGATCGCAGTGGGGGCATTGGTCTGGTCATTGCTGAAATCCGCCGCGGAATAGGGCGAGCCGTAGGGCATGCCCAGCACGGCGATATCGGCCTGCAGGTTGTCCAGGTCCAGCGCCAGGGTCGAATAGAGCAGGGTGGGGTGGCCGGTTTTGGGCGCAACGGTGTACGAGGTCATGAGGGTTTCCTTGTGGAATGAGTGGGTCAGGCCTGGCCCGCGCGGCGGCGCGCCAGGGTCTCCAGGCGGCGGCCCGCGCCGGCCATCGCCACGCTGCACAGCCAATAGATCAGGGCGGTGGTGCCCAGGACTTCCAGGTAGGCAAAGGTGTTGGCGGTGAGCAGGTTGCTCTGGTAGGTCATTTCCGGCAGGCTCATCACCGAGAAGATCGCCGAGTCCTTGAACATCATGATGACCAGGCTGGTGGTGGGCGGGATGAGATAGCCGAACAACTGCGGCACGACGATGTGGCGCTGCGTCTGCCAATAGGTCATGCCCAGTGACAGGGCGGCGCCGGTCTGCCCGCGCGGCACGCTTTGCAGCGCGGCGCGCAGCACTTCGCAGAAGTAGCCGCCCGTATAGAAGGCGGTGCAGCCGATGGCCACCGACATCGCTGAGGCCGGCACGCCCAGCTTGGGCAGGCCGAAAAACGCCAGGTAGACGAGGATCAGGTACGGAATGTTGCGCACCAGTTCCACGTAGGCCAGCGCCAGCGGCCGCAGCGGCGTGCGCGACTGCGCGGCATAGGCGGCAGCCGTGCCGATCAGCATGCCCAGCGGAATGCCGATCAGGCTGACCAGGGCCGTGATCCGCAAGCCCTTGAGCAGCACGGGAATGGCCTGCCCGACAAGAGAGAAATCAATGGGCATGGGGCAGCATCCTCGAGACGCGACGCTCGCACAGGCGCGAGGCAGCCGACAGGCAGAAAAGAATGATGAAGTACACGCAGGCCGTCACCGTGAACACTTGCAGCGGCAGGTCGCTTTGCAGGGTGGCGTTGCGCGCCACGGTGGCCAGCTCCGGCACGGCAATGATGGACATCAGCGACGAGGCCTTGAGCAGGATGGTGAGTTCGCTGGTCAGCGGCGGAATCGCGCGGTAGAACACCTGCGGCAGCAGCACGTAGCGCCAGATCTGCCGGTGGCGCATGCCCAGCGCCCGCGCCGCGGCTACCTGGCCGGCCGACAGCGTGCCCAGCGCCCCGCGCAGGATCTCCACGATGTAGGCGCTGGTATTACAGGCCAGCGCGCCGATGCCGGCTGCCAGGGGCGACACCGAGATGTCCAGCAGCGGTGGCACCACGTAGTAGGCCAGCAGCAGGTGGATCAGCGCGGGCGTGCCGCGGATGGCGCTGACCCACAGCATGACCAGGCCGCGCACCGGGGCGTAGGGCGACAGGCGCGCCAGCAGCAGCGCCACCCCCAGCGCGATGCCGATCACGAACGCCGCCACCGAGGCGGCCAGCGTGATCGCCGTGCCCGAGACGACACCGTGCAGGAACGGCGCCAGCGCGCCGTTCTGGTTCAACCAATCCAGCATGGGACTGCCTCGCTCAGACTGCGCCGTCAGGCAGGTAGCCCGCGCGCGGGGTGTCCATCGGGCCGCCGAACCACTTTTGCTGCAAGGTCAGCAATTGGCCATTGGCGCGCAGTTCGTCCAGCGTGTCGTTGACGAACTGGCGGATTTCCAGGTCTTTCGGGTTGGCCACCCACGCCAGCAGCTTGGCGTCGCCGATTTCTCCGGCAATACGGAAGGCATTCGGCTGCTTGCGCATCTGCACCGCGGCGATGTTGGACGGCATCAGCGCCACGTCCACCGTCTTGTTGGCCAGGGCGTTGGACACATCCGGGTAGGCCTGGAACAGCTTGGTGTCGGCATAGCCCTTGCCGGCCTGGGCCTTCAGCCGCTTCTCGAATTCCTCGGCCACCGGCTGCGACGACGACCCCATCTGGGTGCCGATGATCTTGCCGGCCAGGTCCATGCTCTGCTTGATGGTCGCGTCGTCCACCCGCACCAGCAGCACGGACTTGACCACGCCCACGGGCTGGGTGAAGGCAAAGCGCCGGGCACGCTCGGGCGTGATGCCGACGCTGGTGGCCACCAGGTCGAATTTGCGCGACATCAGCCCCGGCAGCAGGCCCTGGAAGGGCAGGTTCATCTGTTCCAGCTGCACGCCCAGCTTGGCTGCCATCAATTGCAGCAGGTCATGGCCGTAGCCGACCACCTGGCCGTTCTCGACGAATTCAAACGGTTCGTAGGCGGCTTCCGTGCCCACCGTGAGCTTGCCGCGTTTCTTGATGTCGGCCAGCGAGCCGCCTTCGGCGAAGGCCAGGCCCGGCAGCGCCAGCGCCGCCCCGGCGGCGAGCGTAGTGGCGACAAAGCGCCTTCTGGACAGGTTGCGCATGATTTTTCCCTTGTATGTCGTGATCGTTGGCCGCGCGGGGCCGGTAGCCGCCGCGGGAGCGGGCGCCGGGGTCTGTGCCCCGTGCTGCCACTGCTGGACCCACTGTATTGCGCGGACACGGTCGTGAAAAATGATTTTTTTAGTGGTATGGTTTCAAAAATCGATACCTTTCAAAAAGAAACGACTTTGTCCCGTCCCGAGTTCACCGAGCGCGACCTGCGTTCATTGCGGGTGTTCTGCGCCGTGGCGCAGGCCAACGGCTTTGCGGCGGCGGAAAAGCAGCTGCACATGTCCAAGGCGTCCATCAGCCGGCACGTGCGCGAGGTCGAGGAAACCCTGGGCGTGCGGCTGTGCGACCGCGGGCCGTCCGGCTTTGAACTGACCCAGGCCGGCAAGGTCGCGCTGGACCTGGCACGCGAGGCGCTCAAGGCGCTGGAACGCATCCGTCCCGAAATCGACGCGGTGCGCGGGGTGCTGTCCGGCACCTTGTCCATCGGCATGGTCGAGCACGTCATCACCGACGCCGATTGCCATATCCCGACCGCGCTGGCGGCCATGCTGGAAGAGGCGCCCGACGTCAAGGTCGAGATCACCGTGATGACCTTCAACGATCTGGACCAGGCGCTGCGTGAACGCCGGGTGCAGATCGCCATTCGCGGCATGTACCGGCGCGAGAACGCCTTCAATTACCAACGCCTGTACGTCGAGCGGCACCGCATGTTCGTCGCGCGGCGCAGCGCCCGCCAGGCCCGCACGCTGCCGCTGGTGTATCGCTCGCACCCGTTCGTGCACGATGCGCTGGGCGAATATGGGTTTACCCGCGGGCCAGAGGCCTCGGGCCTGGAAGCCATTGCCATGCTGGTGTCCTCGGGCCACTACGTGGGCCTACTGCCGCAGCACTACGCGGATTCGATATCGCGCCGCTTTGCCCTGACGCGGGTGCCAGGCGGGCCGGTGTACGAAAACACCATCAGCGCCATCACCGAAGCATCGCGGCCGGCCTCGCGGGCCGTAGAACTGTTTCTGCGCCTGCTCGAGCGCTTTCATCCCGCGCCGTAGCGGGGCGCGTGGCCCCCTGGCTGGCGTCGTTCGCCGGGAAGGCTAAAATACCGGCTCGCGGCTTCTGTCGATCCGGACGGCGAGCCTCCCGGCATTCTTCATCCCTGCGCCTCGCGCGCCCATAAATATGAAAAAACTGACTGCTGTTCTTCTCGTGTCCGCAACCACGATGCTGACCGCCTGCGGCCCGTCCGACAACGCGCCCGCCGCCGCCGGCGCGCAAGCCCCGGCCGCCGCCCGCAAGGTCGTGGTCGGCCTGGACGACAACTTTCCGCCCATGGGTTTCCGCGACGCCAGCAACCAGATCGTCGGCTTTGACATCGACATGGCCAAAGAAGCCAGCAAGCGCTTGGGGCTGGAAGTCGAATTCAAGCCCATCGACTGGAGCGCCAAGGAAGCCGAACTGAACGGCAAGCGCGTCGACGTGCTCTGGAACGGCCTGACCATCACCGAAGAACGCAAGAAGAACATCAGTTTCACCGCGCCGTACATGGCCAACCACCAGATCATCATCGTCGGCAATGCCTCGCCCGTGAAGGTCAAGGCCGACCTGGCCGGCAAGGTCGTCGGCGCGCAGGATGGCAGCAGCGCCACCGACGCCATCGCCAAGGACCCGGTCGCCGGCAGCATCAAGGAAGTCAAGAAGTTCGGCGACAACGTCACGGCCCTGATGGACCTGGCCGCCGGCCGCCTGGATGCCATCGTGGTCGACGAAGTGGTGGGCCGCTACCTGATCAGCAAGCGTGCAGGCGAATACCGTGTGCTGGACGAGAACTTCGGCACCGAAGACTACGGCGTCGGCGTGCGCAAGGACGACACCGACCTGCTGGCCAAGCTGGACAAGACGCTGGATTCGATGAAGCAGGACGGCACCGCCGGCCGCATCGCCACCCAGTGGTTCGGCGCCAACATCATCAAGTAATCCCCCTTGAAACGCCCGGGCCGCGCCGCGGTCCGGGCGTTTTGCAGTTCTACGGCGCGAACCTTCCCGCATGGACTATGTAATTTCCCTTCTGGGCCCCCTGGCGCAAGGCGCCAAGGTGACCTTGACGCTGTTCTTCATCACGCTGGCGCTGGCGGTTCCGCTGGGCCTGGTGCTGGCGCTGCTGCGCATCTCGAAATGGACGCTGGTCAGCCGGCTGGTCAATGGCTACATCTGGCTCATGCGCGGCACGCCGCTGATGCTGCAAATGCTGTTCATCTATTTCGCCTTGCCGTTCGTGCCGGTGGTGGGCGTGCGCCTGCCCGATTTCCCGGCGGCCGTCGTGGCGTTTGCGCTGAACTACGCCGCGTACTTCGCCGAGATCTTCCGCGCCGGCATCCAGTCGGTGGACCGAGGTCAGTACGAAGGCAGCAAGGTGCTGGGCATGACCTATCTGCAGACGCTGCGCCGCATCGTGCTGCCGCAGATGGTGCAGCGGGTGTTGCCGCCCATGAGCAACGAAACCATCACCCTGGTCAAGGACACGTCCCTGATCTACGTGCTGGCGCTCAACGACATCCTGCGCACCGCTCGCGGCATCGTGCAGCGCGACTTCACGACCACGCCATTCCTGGTGGCGGCCGCCTTCTATCTCATCATGACGCTGGTGTTGACGTGGTTCTTCCAGCATATGGAAAAGCGCTATGCCAAATACGACCAGTAATCCGTCCACGGGCGAGCGCCGCGCCATGATCTCGGCCCGCGGCATCGTCAAGTCGTTCGGCGCCAATCGCGTGCTGGACCAGGTGTCGCTGGAATTGGGCAAGGGCGAAGTGGTGGCCGTGATCGGGCCGTCGGGCTCGGGCAAGAGCACCTTCCTGCGCTGCCTGAACCACCTGGAAACCATTGACGAAGGCGCCATCGACGTCGAAGGCGAGGCCCTGGCCAGCGCCGTGCCCGGCGGGCGCAGCCAGTACGCCAGCGACGCCGACGTGCGTCGCATCTGCCGCAAGATGGGCATGGTGTTCCAGTCGTTCAACCTGTTCCCGCACATGACGGTGCTGCAGAACATCATCGAGGCGCCCATGATCGTCAAGGGCATGCCGCGCGCGGCGATCGTGCCCAAGGCCGAGGAACTGCTGCGCAAGGTCGGCCTCTCGAACAAGCGCGACAACTATCCCACGCGCCTGTCCGGCGGCCAGAAGCAGCGCGTGGCGATTGCCCGCGCGCTGGCGATGGAGCCGGACATCATGCTGTTCGACGAACCGACGTCGGCGTTGGACCCCGAGCTGACCGGCGAAGTGCTGCGCACCATGCGCCAGCTGGCCGACGAACACATGACCATGCTGGTCGTGACGCACGAAATGGGGTTCGCCCGCGAAGTCGCGCATCGCGTGATCTTCATGGACGAAGGCCGCATCGTCGAAGAAGCGCCGTCGGCGGAATTCTTCCGCGCGCCGCAGCATCCGCGCAGCCGGGAATTCCTGGCGCACATGCTGTAAGGCGATGGGGTGGTCAGTCCCGGCCGCCGCGCCGGGGCACGATCATCGGGCTGCCGGTTTCCGGATCGGGCAGCACCCGGCAATCCAGGTCAAACACCTGTTGCATCGCGGCTTCGGTCACCACCTGCCGCACCTCGCCCTGCGCGGCGATGCGGCCAGACCGCATCATGACCACGCGATCGGCATAGCGGAACGCCAGGTTCAGGTCGTGCAGCACCACCACCAGCGTGCGGCCCGCCTGGTGCAGGCGCGCACACAATTCCAGCAGGTCGATCTGGTGGCGGATATCCAGGAACGTGGTGGGTTCGTCCAGCAGCATGATGCCCGCATCCTGCGCCAGCACCAGCGCGAGCCAGGCGCGTTGACGCTGGCCGCCCGACAGGGTGTGCACGGGATGGTCGGCCAGGTCCGTCAGGTCCGTATCGGCCAGCGCCGCGTCGACGGCCTGGGCATCGGCGGGCGACCACTGCCGCAGCAAGGTCTGGTGCGGATAGCGGCCGCGCGCCACCAGGTCGCGCACGCTGATCATTTCGGGAGCCACCGGATTCTGCGGCAGATAGGCCAGGCGCCGGGCTACCGCCTTGCGGCGCAGCGTGGCCATGTTCGCGCCGTCCAGCCACGCCTGGCCCCGAGTGGGCGCCAGCGCGCCGCCCAGCACCCGCAACAAGGTGGACTTGCCGCAGCCATTGGGCCCCACCACCGCCGTGAACGCGCCGGGTTCGACGGCCAGCGACAGGCCCTGCAGTACGGCGGTATCGCCATACGCCAGATCCACATTCTGCAGTTGCAGCGCGGATGCGCCGGGGAAAGTGTCTTTCACGTCGAAGCCTTGCGCCATTCAAGCACCAGCAGGAAAGCCAGATAAACGCCGCCGATGCCGGCGGTCAGGACGCCCACGGGCAGGCCGTTGGGGCCGGCGGCGCGGGTCAGGAGATCGGCCGCGGCCAGTAGCACCGCGCCGGTCAGGGCGGCCAGCAGCGGTTGCGGGCCGCTGGCGCGTACGCAGCGGCGCGCGATCTGCGGCGCGGCCAGGGCGATGAACGCGATGGGGCCGGCCACCGTCACGGCGGCCGCGGCGGCCAGTACGGCCACCAGCGTCGCGGCCAGGCGGCTGCGCGCCGGCGATGCGCCCAGCGCCTGCGCCAGGTCATCGCCCATTTCCAGCAGGCGCAGCCGGGCGCACAGGGCCAGGCCCAGCGGCAGCAACACGGCGCAGGCCACGCTGATCAGCGCCACGTCGTGCCAGGTCTTGCCCGCCAGGTTGCCGTTTAACCAGGTGGCCGCCATATAGGCCTGTTCGCGCCGCAGGTTGGACAGCCCGTATTGCACGAACGCAAAGGCGATCGCGCCCACCGCGATGCCGGCGATGACCATGCGCTGCGGCGCGGCAAAGCCTGCGCCCGACCCGAACCAGACGCCGGCGGTGGCCAGCAGCGCGCCGGTCGCGGCGCCCCAGGCCACCGGCATCAGGCCGGGCCACACCATGGCCACGGCCACCGCGCCCGCGGAGGCGCCGGCGGTCAGGCCGATGACGTCGGGGCTGCCCAGCGGATTGCGGGTGAGGCTTTGGAACAGCGCGCCCGACAGGCCCAGCGCGGCCCCGGCGCCCAACGCCGACAAGGCGCGCGGCAATCGCACGGTATGCACCAGCCATTGCTCGACCGCGCTGCCGCCGCCCAGCAGCGCCTGCCATAGCGTGGCCCAAGGCAGGCCGGGGTCGCCCGTGCGCAGGGTGGCGGCGAGCAAGGCGGCTGCCATGACCAACAGGCTTGCGCCATAGACCAGCGCGCGCGGTGCCAGCGGCCAGGCCAGCCAGGACCCGGCGCGCAGCATGGGCGCAGGCGGACGAACCGGGGCCGGGGGATGCCGTGTCATGCCAGGCTCCGGCCACGGCTGCGCAGCGCGGCCAGCAGGAAGGGCGCGCCGATGAAGGCCACGACCACGCCCGTCAACAGTTCCGCCGGGGCGCGCAGCAGCCGCGCCAGGATGTCCGCCACCAGCATCAGCAGCGGCCCCAGCACCACGCAATAGGCCAGCAGCCAGCGCAGGTCCGGGCCGGCGTAGCGGCGTGCAATGTGCGGCACGGCCAGGCCAACGAAGGCAATCGGGCCAGCGGCGGCCGTGGCCGCAGCGGCCAGGATGGCCACGCACAGCAGTCCCAACAAGCGATACAGGCCGGCGCGCAAGCCCAACGCCTGCGCCAGCGCCTGGCCCAGGGCCAGCAGATTGAGCGGCCGGGCCAAGGCGGCGGCCAGCAGCAGACCGGCGCCGATATAGGGCGCGGCGCGCAGTGCGGCGTCCAGGCTTTGGCCGGCCAGCGACCCCACTGCCCAGAAGCGGTAGGCATCGAAGATATCGCTGCGCAGCAGCGCCACGGCCTGCACATAGGCGAACAGCACGGCATTCACGGCAGCGCCGGCCAGGATCAGCCGCACCGGTTGCAGGCCGCGCCCGCCGGCACCGATCAGGTACACCGCGCCCGCGGCGGCCAGCGCGCCGGGCAGGGCGGCCCAGAAAGGGTGGGCGGGCAGGCCGCCCGCCATCAAGGCCACTGTCACGATCGAGGCCGCCGCGCCCGCGTTGACCCCCAGCAGGCCCGGCTCGGCCAGCGGGTTGCGGGTCAGCGCCTGGATCAGCGCGCCGGCCACGGCCAGCGCCGCGCCGGTCAGCAAGGCCAGCAGGGTGCGGGGAATACGCGAGGCCACCACCAGCGCGGCATAGCTGTCGTCGGGCCGCGCCAGGGCCTGCCACACGGCGCCGGCCGACAGCCCGCGCGAGCCCAGCCACAGGCTGGCCAGCGCCGCCGCGGCCAGCCCGATACAGGCGGCCAGCAGCACCGGCGCGCGCAGGCGCGACGCCGGCCCTGGCGATGCCGGTGGGGCGGGCCGTGGCGCCGCCGATGCCGGCAGGTGCGGGCCGCGCGTCATTGGCCGGTCCGGTCGGCCTGCGCCCGCTGCGCCGCCTGTGCCAACTGCGGCGCCAGCCGGTCCAGCATCCAGGCCACCGCCAGCGGCGTGCCGGACGACGACGCCATCACCAGTGCCGGATCGCTCAACGCCACATAGGCGCCGCGGCGCACGGCGGGAATCGAGGCGTATAACGGCAGGGCGGCGGTGCGGTCGCGTTCTTCAGGCGTGTAGAACCACGACACCAGGATGTCGGCGTCGCCCAGTGCGTCGGCATGCTCGAACCCCAGGTAATGCGCAAAGTGGCCCGCGCTGGCGCGCAGGCCGCGCACCGACGGCGCCAGCGTCAGCCCCATCGCGCTGAGCGTGTCCACGCGCGGGTCGCCGGCCACGTAGGCGGCGAAATTACCCGAGCCCAGGTCGGCGCGGACGTAGGCAAAGGTCTTGCCCGCCAGCTCGGGATACTGGCGGGCCGCCTGCGCCAGGGCGTCGTGGATGCGGGCCTTGAGGGCATCGGCTTCGGTGCGTTTGCCCAGCGCCGTGGCGATCAGGTCGATCTGCGTGTCCACCGGCGTCAGGAAAGGCTGGTCGGGGTAGGCCACCACCGGCACCAGCCGCGACAACTGCGCATAGGCCTCGCGGCTCACGCCCGAAAACGGTGCCAGCACCACGTCGGGCCGCAGGGCGATGATCTTTTCGATATCCAGCTCGGGATAGACCGTGATGCGCTCGGGCAGTGGTTGCCCCCGGGCCTGGATGGCCGCGCGCACCCAGGGCCAGTAATGGTCGGCGTCGCCGCCCCAGTCGGCCCGGCTGGTGCCGACCGGCACCACGCCCAGCGCCAGCGCCAGGTCGTCGGCGCCCAACCCCAGCGTCACCACGCGCTGCGGCGGCGCGGCAATCACGGCCTGGCCCAGGGCGCTGTCGATCGTGACCGGAAAGCCGGTTGTGCGGGCCTCGGACGAAACCGATCCCGCGTTCGGCGCGGGCGGCGCCCGATCGCACCCCGCAAGCCCCAGCACCAACGCCGCGGCAAGAGCCGCGGCGCTCCGGCGCCATGGCGCCGTATTCACCAGATTCAAACGCATCGTGCCGCTTTGCTCCTTGGCGTGGTCTCGCATCAATACTGCGCGCGCACCGTCAGCATGACGTTGCGGGGCGCCCCGTACCACCCCTGGCTGAAAAAGCCGATCTGGTCGTAGTACTTCTTGTCGAAGACGTTGTTCAGGTTCAGCGTGGCCGACACCTGCTTGGAAAAATCGAAGCGTGTCATCAGGTTGACCAGCGCGTAGCTGCCTTGTTCGACGTCCACATTGCCGCGCGGGCTGGCCGCGGACTGGAACATGCGGCTTTGCCAGTCGATGCCGCCGCCCACCGTCAGGCGGTGCAGGTCGCCCGGCAACCGGTAGGTGGTGTACAGCTTGAACAGGCTGCGCGGATGGCTGGTGTTGATCGGCTTGCCGTCGGCGTCCTTGGCGGTGAAGTGGGTGTAGCTGGCGCCGATGTTCCAGCCGGCCGCGAGCTGGCCGTTGGTTTCCAGCTCGAAGCCTTCGACCTTGGCCCCGCTGACCGCGCGGTACGCCTGCGTGCCCGGCATGCCGATCACCGATTCGCCGGCAATGGCCTGGGCCAGGTTGTTCTGGCGGGTCTGGTACAGCGATACCGCGGCGTTCAAGAGGCCGTCCAGGTAGGCGGCCTTCAGGCCGACTTCATAGCTCTTGCCGTCGATGGGCGGCAGGATCGAACCGCTGGGCGTGCGCGCGTTCTGCGGCTGGAAGATCTCGGTATAGCTGGCGTAGGCCGTGTAGGTGCTGTTGATGTCGTAGATCAGGCCGGCGTAGGGCGTGAACTGGTCGTTGATCTTGTATTCGCGCTTGCTGCCGAAGTAGGTCTGGTTGGTTTCCCAGTTGCTCCAGCGCCCGCCCACGATCAGGTGCAGCGGATCGGCCAGCGAGAAACGGCCCACCGCGTAGGCGCCGGTCTGCTTGACCCGCATGTCGTCGGCCGCCGTCTTGGTGCTGGACCAGGTCGGCTCGGCGATATGGTCCTGGCGCCAGTCGAAGTAGCTGCCGATGGCCGGCTTGGCGCCGGTCATCAGGTACTGGCCGATGTTGCTGTGGTCGTTCACGCTCATCCAGCCCAGCGCCAGCTCGTGCTTGCGGCCCAGCAGCTGGAACGGGCCCGACACCGTCAGGTGGATGTCGTCGCGCGAGCGGTCGCCATCGTAGTTGTTGAACGAACTGGTCATGCCGGCGCCGGTCACGCGGTTGGGGTAGCCGCCGCGGTACAGCTGCTTCATGCGGTATTCGCCATCGTTGTGGCTGTAGGCGGCGCGCACCTTCCAGTCGTTGGCGAAGCGGTGCGTCAGGTCCACGAACGTGGTGGTGGTTTCGGTATCGATGCGGGCCCACGGCGTGTTGTTGGACGCCGAGCGGTTGAAATCGGTGCGTGAGCCGTCGCTGTAGAACAGCGGAAAGCCGCTGCCGAAGCCGTTGCTCAGGTTGCGCTGGTATTCCACGCCGGCCGTCAGCACGGTGTCGGGCGTCAGGTCGGCGCTGACCACGCCGTAGAACGTGCGCTTGCGCGTATCCAGGAAGCTCACGTAGCTGTCGCCCTGGCTGTAGGCGGCCACGAAGCGCGAACGGATGCGGCCGTTTTCGGTAATGGGCAGCGACAGGTCCAGGTCGCCGCGGATGTTGTCCCAGCTGCCCGCGCTGGCGCTGCCTGACAGCGCGAATTCGTGCAGCGGCTTCTTGCGGATGAAGTTCACCGCGGCCGACGGGTTGCCCGAGCCGGTCATCAGGCCGGTGGCGCCGCGCACGATCTCGACCCGGTCGTAGATGGCCGCGTCCATGTCGGTCGCGCCGTAGTTCCACTGGCTCAGGATGGGCGTGTTCAGGCCGTCGAACTGGAAATTGTCGATCGAGAAGCCGCGTGACGAGAACGACAGCCGGTTGCTGTCGCTGCGCGTGACCGAGATGCCGGGCGCGCTGGCCAGGATCGAGCCGGTATCCTGCAAGCCCTGATCTTCGATCTGCTGGCGCGTCACCACGCTGACCGATTGCGGGGTTTCGCGGGGCGACAGGGTCAGGCCGGTGGCCGTGTTCATCGCGTCGGTATTGTAGGCATGCGTGCCTTCGGTGGTGCCGGGAATGCCGGCGCCGCTGACGGTCACGGCGGGCAGCTGGGCCACGCCGGACGACGATTCGGAAGACGACGAGGCCGGTGCGGCCGCGCTTTGGGCGCTGGCTTGTTGATGGGTCAGGGCGGAGCAGAACAAAGCCGTCTGGATCGCGTAGACAAGAGGACGCACCCGGCGCGAACGGGCGGCGGGCGAGGGCAGAACGGACGGCATGAGGGCGAGCTCCAGCGGAAATGTTTGGTAATGAGAATTATTGATTTTTACCGCTCCGCTTTTGTATGCCGGACGATGCGATGCATATGGCAAACGCCGCCGGCCTATCCCGCCTGCGCTTTGGTCAGCGCCATGTCGCATCGATGCAGCCAGGCCCAGCCCGCCGCGCTGGCCGCCACGCAGGCCAGCATCGCCACCGCCAGCCGCAACGGCTGCCCATAGACCAGCGGCACGCACCAGCCGCTGACCACGGAAAAGGTCAGCATCTGCAAAAAGCCCAGCACCGACGCCGCCGTGCCGGACAGGTCGGGCACCCGCGCCAGGATGCGCAGGGTCATTGCCGGCACCGACATGGCCAGCCCGCAGGTGAATATGCCCGGCAGCAGCACGGCCCAGGGCAGGCGCGGCGTGTCCACGGCGGCCACGTACAGCACGTTGGCCAGGCAGCTGCCGCTCATCAGCAGGTAGGCCAGCAGCATGATGCGCGAATCGGGCCACTTGCCGGCCTTGCGTGCCGCGAACAGGGCGCCGGCCATGGCGCCCACCACCAGGGGCACGAACAGGTAGGCGAAATCCGTTTCCGGCAGCCCCAGCACGTTGGCGATGAAGTCGGGCGCCGCGCCAATCAGAAAGCCCTGGGCCGCGAACAACAGGCTGAAGGCCAGGCCCAGCGACATATAGCGCCGCTCGCCCAGCACCCGGGCGTAGTTGGCGCCCAGCGTGCGCCAGGCCAGCGGCTGGCGCTGCGCGGGCGGCAGCGTTTCGGGCAGGCGCCGCGCGCACAGCAGCCAGGCCGCGCCCGCCAGCGCCGTCAGCAGCAGGAAGATCGACCGCCAGCCCTGGTGCGCCGCCAGGTAGCCGCCGATGATGGGCGCCAGCGCGGGCGACAGGTTGAACACCAGGATCAGGTAGGACATCGCCCGGCGCGCCGGCACCCCGTCGTAACAGTCGCGGATGATGGCCTGGCCCACCACGATGCCCGCGCCGGCCGACAGCCCCTGCACGGCGCGCCCGGCCAGCAGCCAGCCGAAACTGGGTGCCAGCGCCGCCATCAGCGCACCGCAGATGTACACCCCCAGCGCCGTCATCACGATGCGCCGCCGGCCCAGGGAATCGGACAGCGTGCCGTGCAGCAGCAGCATGGACGCATAGCCGGCCATGTAGACCCCCAGCGTCAGCTGCACGGTTTCCTGGGACACGGAGAATTCCCGGCCCAGCGCCCCGAAGGCGGGCAGGTAGGCGTCGATGGTGGCGGGCGCGACGCAGGCCAACAGGCCCAGCATCAGCACCATGACGGGAAAAGACGGCGGGGATTCGGGGCGCGGCACGACGGCATCCATGGCGGGGGCCTCCCGGAATGGGAAGCGCTGCCGCATGGTCGCCTGCCTGGCGTCTGGCGATGAATGGGGAACGCTGCAAGAGCAATGGGCAGCGCCGTAAGGCGCCACCGGGCCGGGTGACCTGTCTGCCGCCAGACCCGAGGACCGACCCGCCCACGGCCGAGCCGCTCAGTTCAGCTCGCTGGGCGCGATGCCGTAGCGTTCGCGGAACGCCGTGGCGAAGTTGGTGGCGTGGCGGTAGCCCACGAAATGCGCCGCCTGCTGCACGCTGCAGCCCTGGGCCAATTGTTCGCGCGCCACTTCCAGCCGGCGTTCGCGCAGCCAGTTGAACACCGACCGCTGGTAGGTGGCCTGGAACTTGGCGCGCAAGGTGCTGGGGCTCATGCAGGCCAGCCGCGCCAGGTCGTCCAGCGTGTGTTCTTCGCCAGGCGCGTTGTGCAGGCGTTCGCGCACCCGTTCCAGCAGCAGGCGGTCGCGTTCGGACACGGCGCTCTCGGCAGGCGCGCCGGGTTCCAGCGACGCCAGGGCATGGGCCAGCAGCTGCGTCGCCACGCCTTCGCGCAGCATGTTCTGCAGCGGCCCGTCCCAGGCGCAGTCCAGCAGGTGTTCGATGGCCTGCAGCAGGTGGCCCTGCACCTGCCAGCGGCGCAGTCGCAGGGCGGGCGAGCGCAGCGCCTTCCAGATCATTTCGCTGGTCTGGTCATCGCCCGCGCCGTCGGGGTCCGACAGCGACAGGTTGACGCTGCGCAGGCGCTGGCCAGCTTCGTGGATGCCGGTCATGGCGACGGTATCGCCATACAGCGCGCTGACGCCGCCATGCGCGGCCAGGCGAACTTCGTCGTGGTGGTCGATGCGGGTGCGGGCGTGGCCCTGCAGCATGACGATGGCCGAGAACCGCGGCGACATCATCGACGTGGCTTCGTAGTGCTGATGCACGCGCACGTCGGACAGCACCAGGGTCAGGCCCGGGCGGATGGCGCACTTCTCGACGCGGCCCTCGGCAATGCAGAGGTGGTCGGGGTCGCCACGCACCGCACGGTCCAGCTGCGGCAGCCGGTAGCGGAAACCGCTCTGGTCGCCCATGCGGTTGAAGTCGGCGACGGTGAATTGGGCGGAGGAGGCAGATGGGTTCAAGATCGTCACTCGCGTTACGGGATGAGCCCTTGGCGGCGCGGAAACCACCGCCAAATGTGCAAATGAGAATAACATATATTCGCATTGTTGCCGGAAATTTCCCACATCGTTCCGGCACCGCCGTACGGGCCGCCGCCTGCCTCCCGGCCCGGTTTCAAGGCGCCGCGCAGTCGCCCAGCTGGTCCCCCATGATGTCCCGGTACCACTCGTGAAAGTGCTGCATGCCGTCTTCCATCGGCGACTGGTACGGCCCGCTTTCCGACACGCCTCGGCGCAGCAGCGCCAGCCGGCCGGCGTCCATGCGTTCGCCGATCTCGTCGTCCTCGATGGCGGTTTCCATGTAGGCCGCGCGCTGGGCCTCGACGAACTCGCGTTCGAACAGCGCGATGTCTTCGGGGTAATAAAACTCCGCGATGTTGATGGTTTCCTGCGGGCTCTTGGGGTAGAGCGTCGACAGCACCAGCACGTGCGGGTACAGCTCGATCATGTGGGTGGGAAAGTAGGTGACCCAGATGGCGCCGAAATCGGGCGCCGAGCCGCCGCGGTAGCGCATCAGCGTGTCGTGCCAGTCGGCATAGACGTCCGACCCCGGCTTTTCCAGCGCGTCGTGCACGCCCACGCGTTGCAGGCTGTACTGCTGGCCGAATTCCCAGCTGAGGTCGTCGCAGGTCACGAAGCGCCCCAGGCCGGGGTGGAACGGCCCCACGTGGTAGTCCTCCAGGTACACCTCGATGAAGGTCTTCCAGTTGTAGTTGCACTGGTGCACCTCGACGTGGTCCAGCACGTAGTCCGAAAAATCGAACTCGGGCCGGGTGAACAGACTGCCCAGGTCGCGCTGCGGGTCGCGCGGGCCTTCGAACAGCAGGCCGTGGCAGTTCTTCAGCGCAAAGCGCGGCAGGTTCAGGCACGGCGTGCTGGGAAACAGCGGCGCGCCCAGGATCTGCCCCTGGTTGTCGTAGGTCCAGCGGTGCAGCGGGCAGACGATGTTGCCCCCGGTGGCCGACAGGTTGCCCGCCGGATTGGCCGGGCCGGTCACCGCGCCCGTCTCGCCGCCCAGGATCAATGCCTGGCGATGGCGGCACACGTTGGACACCAGTTCCACGCCGTGCGCATTGCGCACCAGCACCCGGCCGCCTTCCTCGTTGGGCAGGCGGCGCCAGTCGCCCGGCTCGGGCACGCCTTTCTCGTGGCCCACGTACAGGGCCGACTGCTTGAATATCATTTCCTGTTCGCGGGCGAACAGGGCTTCGTCGAAATAGGCCCGAACGTGCAGCGGGCTCAACGCCTGCTGCACGTGCTCCAGGCGGCCAATGTCCGTCATATCCGACTCCTTGTGCCGAGCGCCGCGCCCCGGCCGCCCCTCAGGCGGGCACGGCGCTCTCGGCGTCGATCCGGGCAATGCGTTCGGCAAGATCCAATTTGGGGCAGGTGCTGCAATAGTCGCCGTCGCGCCTGCGGAAGTAGTGGCAGCAGACCTGCCGGTCAACGGCGATGACCGGCAGCGATGCGCGCTCGTAGGTCAGGTAGCCGCTGCGTCCGTCGATGCCCAACAGGCCCAGCCAACGGGCGGCCTGTTCCTGGGCCCAGGCATTGGCCGCGGCGCAGTCGCCCTGGCGCGCGGCCAGCAGGGCGTACAGCACACAATCGGCCTGCATGCTCTCGGCGGCGCGCGGACTGACCCGCAGCACCTGGGTCAGCTCGCGATAGAAGGTGGCGCAGATATTGCGCAGCTGCGCGGCGGCGGCCTGCATGCGTTCGAGCAGACTGCCGCGCAGCGGTTCATGCGGGTCCAGCGTGTAGCCGATGACAAAGCCGTCTGGCGGAACCGGCTGGTTCATGCTGGACAGGTCGGGCACGATCGGGCTGCGGTGCGCGGCGAACACGCTCAGGTACACCGGCTGCCAGATCAGCAGCCCCCAGCAGCGCAGCGCCAGGTAGTGCGGGCCGGCTTCGGGGTAGCGGCGCTGCCAGCAGTCGCGCAGTTGCGCGATCAGCGCGCCGTTGTCGGCGCCCGGGCGAATGCCCGGGGCCGTCGGCGGCGCGACCTGGCCCGACAGCCCGGGCACCAGGCGGTCGGTCAGGTCCAGCAGATCGTCCAGGTCGCGGTTCACGCAAGCGCCCGTGCGGTATCGGCCACGCCCTGGCCCAGCCACTCGGGCCGGTAGGGGGCGATGGGGTTGGCCAGGTTGGGCGCCATCTGGAAGCTGCCGATGGGGTCGGCCAGGTTGACCATCTGCAGGTTGTTGGCCAGCTGCAGGCGGTTCAGGCACGAATGGATCATCTCGGGCGCGAACAGATCGTACTGGCGGTACTTGTCCCGCAATTCGGGGTGCGCTTCCTGGTAGGCGATCACGCGGCCGGCCACCAGCTTCCAGAAGGCGTCTTCCTGCATCACGCCGCTGTCGGCCAGCACCTGCGACAGGTGGCGGAAATAGCCTTCGAACACATCCACGAAGATGGTCAGAAGCTTGAATTCCTCGGGCACGTCGGCGGCCAGGCGGCGCGCGTTCTCGGGCAGCACGGCGTTCGGGTTCAGGATCGACGATTCCTCGGCGATGTCCTTCATGAAGGCGCGCACGGGTACGTGGTCTTCGATCACCAGGATCACGTTTTCGCCGTGTGGCATGAACACCAGGTCGTGCGCATAGAAGCAATGCACCAGCGGTGTCAGGTAGGCGTCCACATAGCGTTCCAGCCACGCGGCGGCGTCCAGGCCCGAGGCGCGGATCAGCGCCGGCAGCAGCGCGCGGCCGTCCGGGTCCACGTGCAGCAGCGCCGCCATGGTCATCAGGCGCTGCTCCGGTCCGATCAATTCCGTGGGGTTCTCGCGCCACAGCGCCGAAAACATCTTCTTGTACGGCGTATCCACGGAAATGGCCGCTTCGTAGTAGTAATTGCGAAAGCCCAGCGACGCCGCTTCACGCAGGATGGTGAAGCCGTTCTCGCGCAACCACGGGTCGGACGCGATCAGGCCGTGCAGGTATTCGTTGATGGCCGGCGTGCCCGACATGTAATACGGCGACAGCCCGCGCATGAAGCCCATGTTCAGGATCGACAGCGACGTCTTCACGTAGTGCTTGCCCGGCTGGCTGATGTTGAAGAAGGTACGGATGGACTGCTGCGCCAGGTATTCGTCGTCGCCATAGCCCAGGCACACGATCTTGCGGGTGGCCACATAGGGTGCGAACGCCAGCGACAGTTTGTTGAACCACTGCCACGGGTGCGACGGCATGAAGAAGTAGTCGGCCGGGTCCAGCCCCTGGTCGCGCAGCGCCTGGGTGTAGCGGGCCACGGTGGCCGCGCCCAGCTCGTCTTGCAGCAGGCTGTCGTAGTCCATCGTCGACAGGCACGCGAAATGCGCGTTGTCTTTGTGCACCGCCAGCCACATCACGCGGATCGGCCTGGCGCATTCGGGGGCATAGACGTGATAGTCCTCGGCGTCAAAGCCCAGCCGGCCATTGTTGGCCACGAAGCTGGGATGGCCTTCGATCATCGACGTTTCGATGGTCTGGTAATCGGCCAGCGCCAGTTCGGCTGCCGGCAGCGCCGCGCGGGTGTGCTTGTAGGCGCTGCCGTGCAGCGTGCTGGTGATCTCGTCCAGGTAGATCGGCAGCCGGTCTTCGGGCATGCCGAGCTTGTCGCGGATTTCGATCACGAACTGCAACGCGTCCAGCGGCGCGGGCGTGCCGGCCATGGTCTTGCTGATCGACTCGGCCGGAATGCGCCAGTGGCGCATCGCCATCAGCTGGGCATCGAACTGGTATTCGGCATGGCCGTCGGCCAGCACCAGGCGGTAGCGGTCAAAGCCGGGGGCGTCTGACGGCCCCAGGCGCTCGGGTTCCAGCAGCCATTCGTGGGCGTATTCCGAAATGGCCTTCTTCACCAGCAGGCGGTTCGCTTTTTCCCAGACCTCGGGGGCAAGGTGGCTGGCGATCTGGGCGGGGTGGGGCAGGGTGCTCATACGGTGGACTCCTGGAGTTGGGCCTGTTCAAACTGTTGCCGGGTGCAGAAGGCGATGCTGGCGGTCTTCTCGCGAAAACGCGCCTGGCCGGCGTACACAAAACCCATGGCCAGGTTCAGCGCATGGATCTTGCTGTTGTTGCTGTCGGGTTCGACCACCACGCGGCGGGCTTGCAGGCGCTCGAACATGAAGCGCATCACAAAGGCCAGCACGTTGCGGCTGAAGTGGGGAATGCGGACCTGAGGCGGACCGATGAAGATGTGCATGCCCAGGTCGCCTTCGCGGACCGGGTAATGCTCACCCACCTGGTCGTGGGCCGGGTCGTAGCACTCCACCAGAAACGTCGGGCGTCCGTCGTGGCTGCCCAGCCAGGCGCCGGCATGGCCGCTGCCTTGCAGCGTTTCGTAGAATTCGCGCACCTGGGCGTCGGAAAATTCCTGCATCGACCAGAAGCGGGCGTAGTCCATCGAGAACCATTGGCGCAGCAGGGCGGCGTCCTTGGCCGGGTCCAGCGGGCGCAGCGCCAGGCCCTGGCCCTCGTCGTAATGGCTGCGCGCCTGGCGGTCGATTTCGCCAAGAAAGGCGGATGTCATGGTGATCATGGCGGCTCCGGGGTCAGACGGTGGCGGCGCGATGCCCGTCCAGCATGGGCATCAGTTCGGGGGCGACGCTGCCGCGGCAGGCGGGTGCGGCCTGCGGCGCGCGGTGGCCCAGTACGCCATTGGCGGGCGGGCGGAATTCCTGCAAGGCCGTGCGCGGTTCAATCGCGTAGTGCTCGTGGCCCGTCAGCTCGCGCAGGATCTGCGAATTGCGGTAGCAGCAGAATCCCAGGTCGGGGTTGGTCACGCCGTGGCTGAGCAGGCCGCTGTTCTGCACGAAGATCTCGTTGCCGCCGTGGTCGATCGTGTAGTTGCGCGCGATCTGGTAGCCGCCGTCTTCGGCCCACGCAATGCGGTCGTGGATCGGGTTGACGCACGCCGGTATGCTGCGGGCGTAGCCGGTGGCCAGCACCAGCCCGTCGGTCGCGTGCGAAAACGGCTGGCCGGTGTCGACGTGGCGAAATTCCAGCTGGTAGCGGCCGCTGGCGCGGTCGTGGCGGCTGGCGCGCAGCTCGGCGTTGGTCAAGAGCGTGTAGCGCCGGTCGCCGTTGTGGATCTTCTCGTCCAGCAGGTCATAGATCTGGTTGATCAGCGACGCGTTGATGCCCTTGTACAGGCTGCTCTGCTCGGCCAGGATCTCGCGGCGGCGCGTTTCCGGCAGGTCGTAGAAGTAGTTGGTGTAGTCCGGCGAAATCAGTTCCAGCGTGAGCTTGGTGTTCTCCATCTGGAAGAACCGTGGCGACCGCGTGATCCACGCCAGGCTGTAGTCGTGTTCGTCGCTGTCGCGCAGCAGGTCATGAAACACCTCGGCCGCGCTCTGGCCGCTGCCGATCACGGTGATCGATGCGCGCCGCTGCAACTGGGCCTTGTGGCGCAGGTAGTCGGCGCTATGGATGTACGGCGCCTCGCGCCGGTCGCAGCAGCCCGGCAGCACGGGGTGCGAGCCCAGCCCCAGCACCAGCTTGCGGCAGCGGACCATGAAGCGTTCGCCATTGACCGCATGCTGGCCGGTCACCAGGTAGGTGTCGGTTTCCGGGTCGTGCAGCACGCTTTGCACGTCGCTATTGAAGCGCAGGTTGGGCAGGCGGGCCGCCACCCATTTGCAGTAGCGGTTGTATTCGGCGCGCGTCAGGTAGTGGTTCTCGCGCATGTAGTACGAATAGATGCGGCCGGTCTGCTTGCAGTAGTTCAGATAGCTGTATTCGCTGCGCGGATCGGCCAGACTGACCAGGTCTGCCAGAAACGGGTTCTGCAGGGTCGACGCCTCGATCAGCATGCCCGGATGCCAATCGAAGCCCGGCTTCTTGTCCAGGAACAGGGCGCGCACGTCGGGCAGCGGCGCCGACAGGCACGCCAGGCTGAGATTGAAGGGGCCTAGGCCGATCGCGACAAAGTCATAGATTTCACGGTTCATGGTGGTTACGCCTTTTTGCGGAGTCTCTCGTTGCACGGACGATGCCCGGGGCAGGGCATACTCGGAACAGGGCCGGCTAATCAGGCGGAACGGGACGCGACCGACTCGTTGGGCCGTCGGTCCACTGCAAGCACAAAGCATTTCCATCGCCGGTATTGCATGAATTGAACATCTGTTTAGGTATGATTTTCATTTGCAATATAGACACTCTAGCAAATGGTTTTTGGGCGTGATGCATCGCCAGCGCCATGCAGGCGGCGCTCATATGCAGGGTGGCAACGCGCATAGGGACACGGTCGGCGGGCATAGGGTTATGCGGTGAAAGCGACCCCGCACCAGGACAGGGCAGCGCGCGCGAGTGCCGCATGAACCCGCGCGGGTTATGCTTGCCGCCATGTCAGATAAACGTCCCGTGCTCAGGCTGCGCGGCGTCTACAGCGAGCGCTTGTCGCCCGTCAGCCTGGATCTCGCGGCGGGCGAATGCGCCGCCATCACCGGCCCCTCCGGGTCGGGCAAATCGCTGCTGTTGCGCCAGGTCGCCGACCTGGACCCCGGCCACGGCGAAATCGAGCTCGACGGCGCGCCGCGCTCGGCCATGCGCGGCTACCAGTGGCGCCGCCAGGTGATCTACTGCCAGGCCGAGGCCGGCTGGTGGGACGACTATGTTGCCCCGCACTTCACCGACCGTGCACGCGCCACCGAGCTGCTGCAACGCATGGGCCTGGCCGCCGAGAAAATGGATGCGCTGGTGCAGGAACTGTCCACCGGCGAACGCCAACGGGCCGCCCTGGCGCGCGCCCTGTCGCTGTCGCCGCGTGCGCTGCTGCTGGACGAACCCACCGCCGCGCTCGATCCCGCTGCCACCGAATGGGTGGAAACCGAATTGCGCCGCTATCTGGACGGCGGCGCGGCCATCCTGATGGTCACGCACAACCCCGACCAGGCCCGGCGCATGGCCCATCGCGGCTGGCGCATGGAGCAGGGCAAGCTGGAGCCGCAATGGACGTGATCAAACTGCAGGCCACCGACCTGATCATTGCCTCGCTGCTGGTAGTGCTGTCGGCCGGCATTTCGTTTGTGCTGCGCCTGAACCTGCAAAAACAGGTGCTGTGGGCGGCGCTGCGCACCGTGGTGCAACTGCTGCTGGTGGGCCACATCCTGCGCATCGTGTTCGCGCACGCGGCGCCCTGGCTGACCGCGCTGGTGGTGGCCGTGATGATGGCGCTGGCCGCCCGCGAGGTCGCCGCCCGGCCCAAGGCGCGCCTGGCCGGCCACGGCAACGGCTACGTGGGTGCCATGGCCGTCGTCGCCACCACCGTCATCACCGCGCTCTTCATCCTGTCGACCGCGCTGCGGCCCGAGCCCTGGTACGACCCCCGCTACACCATCGCGCTGGTCGGCATCGTGCTGGGCAGCGTGCTCAACGCCGCCAGCCTGGCGCTGGACGGCGTGCTGTCCGGCGTGCGCCGCGAAAAGCTCGCCATCGAGGCGCGCCTGTCGCTGGGCGCCACCGCGCACCAGGCCTTCGCCTCGCTGCTGCGCGAATCCGTGCGCCGCGGCATCGTGCCCAGCATCAACCAGATGTCGGCGGCCGGCATCATCACGCTGCCCGGCATCATGACCGGCCAGATCATCGCCGGCATGGACCCCATCGACGCCGCCAAGTACCAGATCCTGCTGATGTTCCTGCTGTGCGGCGCCAGCGGCATGGCCGCCATGGGCGCGGCCTACGGCGCCATGCGGCGCCTGACGGACGACCGCGGCCGGCTGCGGCTGGACCGCCTGAACGCGGACCATTGAACGCCTGGGCAGGTCGGATCGGCCGCCGGGCGCAATCGCATCGCGGCTCGGATGCCGCGGGGCACGGTCGGGCGGCAATGTTGGCCGATTTGATGAAATATCAACGGGGCATCCTGCATAATGCGGCCTTGATATCAACGCCGGGTCCGCCGGCCCCCGCACAGGAATCCGAATGAGTATTACCGAGATGTTCGCCTGGCTCACCAGCGAACAGGGCCTGATGGCCCTCTTGGCGCAGAACTGGGTGCTGGGCACCTGCATCATCGCCGCCATCATCTTCATCGAGACCGGCTTCGTGGTCATGCCGTTTCTGCCCGGTGATTCACTGCTGTTCGCTGCCGGCGCCTTCCTGGGCCTCGCTGGCATCGACCCCATCGTTTCCATCGCCGCCATCACCGCGGCCGCCATCGCGGGCGACGCGCTCAACTACGCCATTGCCTCATCAAGGTGGGGCCAGAAACTGGCCCACAGTCGATGGGTCAAGCCCGACCACCTGGAACGCGCACGTTCCTACTTCGCCCGCTACGGCGCCATGACCATCACCGTGGCGCGTTTCGTGCCTATCGTGCGCACCGTGGCGCCGTTCGTGGCCGGCCTCTCGCAGATGCCGCGCCGCACGTTCTTTGCCTACAACGTCATCGGCGGCATCGTCTGGGTCGGTTCGATGATCCTGGCCGGCTACTGGCTGGGCTCCATCGCCTGGGTCCGCACCAACCTGCACTGGGTATCCGTCATCATCATCGGACTGTCGTTGATTCCGGTCGTGTGGCAGTGGCTGCATCTGCGCCGGGCGCGCAAGCTGGCGCAGCAGTCGTAAAGGTCAGGCCGGCCTTTCAGTCATGGTGCTGAGCCGGTCTGTCTGCCTGGGCATCCAGATCACGCAGCAGCCGTTCCAGATTCCGCTCGCCAGCCTTGGTCTGCGCGCCGGCCTGCAAGCCGCCACGAATCCGCTTTTCGGCGGCGGCAAGCGCAAACAGATCTGCCCAGGCTTCATGTTCGCGGTGCAAGCCTGATCGCAGATCCGTTGGCGGAATGGCCTTTTTCGCGGCAGCGATGACGCCCGGCGGTAGTGCCGCGATATTGCGGGCAAGCCGGCGCACAAAGGCCTCCAGCTCGTCCGCCGGCAGGGCGCGGTTCACCCAGCCATAGCGCTCGGCCGTCTGCGCATCGGCCAGGTCGGCGCCCAGAATCACTTCAAGAGCACGCCCGCGCGTCATGCGCTGTGACAGGTATTGCGTGGCGCCGCCGCCGGGGATGATGCCCATCAAGGCCTCGCATTGCGCCCGGCCCGCCCGGCCGATGGCCGCGAACGTCATGTCGGCGGCCGCCACGAATTCCGCGCCACCGCCACGCGCCAGGCCTTCGAGCTTGACGATCGTGACTTGCGGTTGCGCGCGGATCATTTCGCCCAACGCCTGGAACGGGTTCAAGCCATCCGGCGCGTCTTTGGCGATCTCGTCGAAGGCATGGGGCTCGTCGATCAGCGTCATGTCCACGTGCGCGATGAAGAACTCGGGATCGGCGCTTTGAAACACGATCACGCGCGTCCGGGGATCGTCGCGCGTTGCCGTGAGAAAGCGGCGCAGGTCGTGCATCAGCGCGACATCCAGCACGTTGACGGGGGGATTGTCGAGCGTGACGGTCGCTACGCCTTGTTCATGCTCGATGTGAAGCCTGGAATACGTCGAATGGTTCATGAGACACCTTGTCAGGGATTGCGCGGCCAGGGTTTCCCGGCCTGTGCAATCATGGTATCTAATGCATACCTAGTGTCAATTACGCACCTTGAGCATCCCAAGTATGCCGGAACATACCTATGCACGCTGATCTCGACCCCGTCTATCGCGCCGATTGCCCCAGCCGCGCCATCCTCGACCAAATCGCCGACAAATGGTCGATGCTGGTCTTGATGGTGCTGCGCGAACCGCGTCGCTTCAACGCCATCAAGCGGCGTCTGGACGGCATTACCCAACGCGTGCTGACGCAAACCCTGCGCAAGCTGGAACGCAACGGCATGGTGACGCGCACCGTGATCGATGGAAAAACGCTTGGGGTCGAGTACGCCTTGACGCCCCTGGGCACATCGCTCGAAGCGCCATTCGCTGCGCTATACGGCTGGACGGTCGACAACATGGACGTCATCCAGGCCTGCCAGGCGCGTTACGATCAGCAGTGACCGATGCCGCGTGCCGCAGCGGCGTCAAAGATTGTGGCTTTGCAGCCAGCCGTGGATCGCGTCGATGTGTGTTGCCTGTGCGGTCAGCGGCAACGCGTATTGGGAAGACGCCATTTCGTGGAGCCCGATCCGTGGTGCCTATATGACGTGGGCGCTGTGCGAAAACGTCGCGCGAGGCAGCAGCATTACGTTACTTTAAGAATGTTCCAATATTCCTGGATCGGGTGAGGCGTCTAAAAGTGATGGGCACGGGATATCAGCCGATGGCCCTGCGTAACGGAGCCGCCATGCCTGAACGAGCCATTGTCCGAAAAGGGGATCGCACCTCCCATGGTGGGGTCGTGGTGCAAGGCCATCCCGCCGCAATGTTGTTCGGCCGCGAAATCGCGCTGGTCGGCCACAAAGTTGCATGCCCGCGATGCAAGGGGATTTTTCCCATTCTTCCCGACCCAGGGCGCAATCATTCCTTCATGGACAACGACACCGCCGTGGAGGGAATGCGCACCGCATGCGGAGCAGTATTGATTGCTTCGCAGATGGTGGCGCGGGTCGGTGACGCCGAAGGCTTGTCCGGCCCCGCGAGTCAGGCGACGCCGCAAACTGACACCCTTTGCCAGGAATGCTTGGAATCTGCGGCACGCACTGCCGCAACGACCGTGGCGCGAGGGTAGCGCAGTGACGGCTCAAGTCGAGCAATACCTGAGCGTGCGTCAACAGCAAATGGCCTATCCCCTGCGGCTATATGGTTTGGTGGATGGGTTGCTATACGCAGAAGGTGTAGCCGAAGTTCCCTTGTCCCGGTCCTCATCTTGCATTGCGCTATTCGACGGCACGGCCGATGAAGCGCTGGCCAATGGCGGTCCTTGGCTACTGGATTGCTTGGCCGATCGAGATGGTCATATGCCTGCGCTGCAACGGATGGGCGACAGCGCGTTGGGATGCATCTGGATTGTCAGCAGCTATGCGCCGCAGGACTTGGCGGCGGCGTTGCGTGCGCGATTGGATGTGCGCATGCCCAACGGCACGACCGCGCTATTGCGTTACTACGATGCGAGAATCACGGGCGACATTGCCGCGCTCTTGGACCCAGCCCAACGAGCTGCGTTTTTCGCACCCGTCCAGGATTGGCTGACCCAACGGGATGGACAACTCACCAGGATTTACCCAACCCATGGCGCTTGAGCTCACGCAGCAGCAAGTCGCATGCCTATGCGCGATTGACGCAAAAGGCTTTGTTCAGGCCGTCGAGCAAGATATCGCGCGAGACTACCCAGGCCTTTCCCGAGGCGGGTTGCCCGAGCGGCTTGCCTGCGCCTTGGCGCACGCGCGCGCCATGGGAATTGATGAAGATGCGAACCTGGTTGACTTCCTCAGAGCCGAAGCGCTCGTGCCGGGTTTTTACAAGCAACCGGGGCTGTGTCGTTGGATGGAAAAATCCGGGCGTCCGGCCGATCAGCGATTTCATGACTTCATGCAGGTGATGCGGTGGCAATCGCGTCAGGATGCGGACATACAACAAGCGGAGTAGAGCGATATGCCCGGACCGTTGGCAATTCCCATAGCCGGCTGGATCGCGGAAGCTATAGCGGCGGCATTCGCCCGAGCTGCCGCAGGGGCCGCAGCGGGCGCGGTACTGGGTGGCGTCGCCACCTTGCCGGGTGATACGCCACGCGAGGATAGTCAAGCCAAGCCCACTGACCGCGCTTTACCCAGAACGGGGGAGCCTTGCAAGAAATGCCCGCCAGATCGGGGCTTGATGGTCAGGCGCAGGCACGGCGTGAACTGGAACGCCTACGAATACCAGGCCAGGGTAACGGGATTTGCCTACGACACTGAATATTGTCAGTGGAGTGATGAATGGAGCTGGGAGAACACTGACTTTGACGGATTCGTGTCAGCTGAGTGCTTACTCCAGGAGACCAAGGGAAATTATGACCAATTCTTGGACGGATCCATTCCGGGATCAGAGGATTTTTTCAAAGGTTTTGACTCCATGGAACGGCAAGCGATCTTGCAAGGGACTCGAGTGCGGACGCATCCACCAGCTAAGCTAAAGTGGTATTTTCAAACTGGTCTCACCCACCAGAGGATGTCTTTCTTGCTAGCACAATTGGGCGTTTTGTCGGAAACCAAACCGTAAGGCAGTCATGCATATCTCTGCAATGTTCCGCGATGAGATGCTTGCTTCGAGAAATTTCGAGGCGGTCCTGGAGCGCGAGTTCAAAATCGTGTCAACACTCGCAACCCAAAGTCCTTCCATGGCTACGAACAATTGGCTGCTCAAGGGAGATAGCATAGAGGAAGCGAACCTCTATAAGGTGTTCGACATAGATGGCAAAGCTACGCCCGCTGCTCTGGCAGTTCTGAATGAGGAGTTCCGCGGGGAAAAGGGCACGTTTTCGTTCGTAGCAATTTGGAATGGCCAAGAGGCAGGAGGCGAAGGGGGGTCAATGGTCTGCCACGTCGGGCCAAAGGTTCTTCCTGACAGGATAGCGCTTCGGATCGGTGACCCCGCGTGCTACAGCAGACCAAAAGATATGGTGGACACGATAAGAGTCGTCATTGAGGAATTTCGCCCTTTCTTCATTGAAGTGTTTCCTGAGGGGTATTTCCCCCAGCGAGTTTTCACGGACAAGCCCGGTGTGGGCTGGATGCTGTATCTGCCCCGAGTGATCACCGCCAAACAAGTTCCGGAAGCCCAGGCGCTGATTCCCGTTCCCGTTGCCGGAAAGAAGCAGACCGGTACGATCATCGTCAGCGTGGCGAACGAGGTTTTCTCGCTGGACAAGCCACGGCATGTGGAATTGGCGAACCTGATTGAAATGCGCCTGGTGGACCAGGACTTGCTGCCGCGTTACGCGGATCTGTAATTGACGAGCCCGCAAAAAAAGCCGGCGGCCCCGCAAGGGACCGCCGGCTTTGTCGCGTCCGGGCCTGGCGGTCCGGGGCGGGGCAGGGCTTAGCCGATGTCGGCCAGCACCTGGTTCAGCGTGGCGCTGGGGCGCATGGCGCGGCTGGCCTTGTCTTCGTTCGGCTGGTAGTAGCCGCCGATGTCGACCGGCTGGCCTTGGGCCGCCTTCAGTTCTTCCAGGATCTTGGCTTCGTTCTTGACGAAAGCGGCCGCGGCCGGCGCGAACAGCTTGGCCAGGGCGGCGTCTTCGTTCTGGTCGGCCAGGGCTTGGGCCCAGTACGTGGCCAGGTAGAAGTGGCTGCCGCGGTTGTCCAGGCCGCCGACCTTGCGGTCGGGCGACTTGTTTTCGTCCAGGAACTTGGCGGTGGCCAGGTCCAGCGTGCTGCCCAGCACTTGGGCGCGGGCGTTGTTGTACGCGCGGCCCAGGTGATCCAGCGAGGCGGCCAGCGCCATGAATTCGCCCAGCGAATCCCAGCGCAGGAAGCCTTCTTCCAGGAACTGCTGCACGTGCTTGGGCGCCGAACCGCCGGCACCGGTTTCGAACAGCCCGCCACCGGCGACCAGCGGCACGATCGACAGCATCTTGGCGCTGGTGCCCAGTTCCATGATGGGGAACAGGTCGGTCAGGTAGTCGCGCAGCACGTTGCCGGTGACCGAGATGGTGTCCAGGCCTTCGCGGATGCGCTTGACCGAGAACTTGGTGGCTTCGACCGGGTCGAGAATGCGCAGGTCCAGGCCGCTGGTGTCGTGGTCGTTCAGGTACTGCTTGACCTTGGCGATGACCTGGGCGTCGTGGGCGCGGTTTTCGTCCAGCCAGAACACGGCCGGCGTCTTGCTGACGCGGGCGCGGGTGACGGCCAGCTTGACCCAGTCCTGGATCGCGGCGTCCTTGGTCTGGCACATGCGCCAGAGGTCGCCGGCTTCAACGGCTTGTTCCAGCAGGACCTTGCCCGACGCGTCGGTGACGCGCACGGTGCCGGCGGCCGGCACGATGAAGGTCTTGTTGTGCGAACCGTATTCTTCAGCGGCCTGGGCCATCAGGCCGACGTTGGGCACGCTGCCCATCGTGACCGGATTGAAGGCGCCGTTCTTCTTGCAGTCTTCGATGACGGCCTGGTAGACACCGGCGTAGCTGCGGTCGGGAATGACGGCCTTGGTGTCTTGCAGCTTGCCTTCGGCGTTCCACATCTTGCCCGAGTCGCGGATCATGGCGGGCATGGACGCGTCGACGATGACGTCGCTGGGCACGTGCAGGTTGGTGATGCCCTTGTCGGAATTCACCATGGCCAGCTGCGGCAGCGTCTTGTAGGCGGCGTCGATGTCGGCGGTGATCGCGGCTTGCTGGTCAGCGGGCAGCGACTGAATCTTGGCGTACAGGTCGCCAATGCCGTTGTTGGGATCGAAGCCGACCGACTTCAGGACGGCGGCGTGCTTGGCCAGCACGTCTTTGTAGAACACGGACACCACGTGGCCGAAGATGACGGGGTCCGAGACCTTCATCATGGTGGCCTTCAGGTGCACCGAGAACAGCACGCCCTGGGCGCGCGCGTCGTCGATCTGGGCCTGCAGGAAAGCCTTGAGCTTGGTGGTCGACAGCACGGCGGCGTCGATGATCTCGCCGGCCTTGACCGGGGTCTTTTCCTTGAGCACGGTCTGGGTGCCATCGGCAGCGACCAGGGTGATCTTGACGTCGCCGGCGTCGGCGATCAGGGCCGACTTTTCGGTGCCGTAGAAATCGCCGCCGTCCATGTGGGCCACATGCGACTTCGAATCTGCCGTCCAGGCGCCCATCTTGTGCGGGTGCTTGCGGGCGTAGTTCTTGACCGACAGCGGCGCGCGGCGGTCGGAGTTGCCTTCGCGCAGCACGGGGTTCACGGCGCTGCCCTTGACCTTGTCGTAGCGGGACTTGACGTCACGCTCGGTGTCGTTGGCCGGGGCGTCCGGGTAGTCGGGCAGCTTGTAGCCTTGTTCCTGCAGTTCCTTGATGGCCGCCTTCAGTTGGGGCATCGAGGCGCTGATGTTCGGCAGCTTGATGATGTTGGCTTGCGGCGTGACGGCCAGGGCGCCCAGCTCGGCCAGGGCGTCGCCCAGCTTCTGGCCGTCGTCCAGGTAGTCCGGGAACAGGGCGATGATGCGGCCTGCCAAAGAGATGTCGCGGGTCTCGACCGTGATACCAGCGGACTTCGCGAAGGTCTGGACGATGGGCAGCAGCGAACGGGTTGCAAGCGCCGGAGCTTCGTCGGTGAGGGTATAGATAATCTTCGGAGTAAGAGACATGATCCTTGAATCTGTTCGGCTGTGGCGCTAGGCGCAAACCCGAACATGCTATGCGGCGTCAGCCGGTAGATGTTGTCGAGAGTGGGTTCGTATGGGCTGATGAAAGCCGCGCTGTCGCCAGCCCGGCCTTGATCAGCCCAACATGGCGCCGTCCGTCCTTTTTTGTGTGCCCAGATCTGGGCCACCCGGTAGGTACGACTGCCACGAACCGAACATTGTAATACCGCGCCCCGCCTGCCGTGCACAGAAATAGGCGCCAAACGCCCGAAGGGCGGTCGCATGGGCAGGGTTTTTCGTCGACAGGCCGCGTTTTGCGCCCAGGAATGGCGCCAAATCGCATCAATCTGCTGGCTTCGGCGTGCAAGTATTGGCTAATATTCGGCATCTGCCGGCGCCCAGGCGCGCGGCAGGCACCTGGGCGCCGGATGACGATGGGCGTTGTACAGCCCCGGCGCGAGGGAGAGGCAATGCGGTTTGGCAACCTGAAGTTCGATCCGATGTTCCGCTACGCCAGCCGTAACGATGGCAAGACGATTCACTTCACCCCGGTCGAAAGCGCGGCGTTGTCCCTCCTGACCGCCCACGCGGGCCAGATCCTGCCGCGCCATCGCCTGCTGGACGCCACCCAGCGCGGCGAAGTCGATGCGCTGGAACGCAGCGTCGACCTGTTGGTGAATCGCCTGCGCACCAAACTGGGCGACTCGGCCCGCACCCCGCGTTTCATCGCGACCAGCTACGGCGAAGGCTACAGCTGGATCGCTGCGTCCGCGCCCGAACCGGGCGAAGACGTCTACGTGGCCATCGGCCCGGCGGCCGGCCCGCAGGCGCTGCGCATCGAGCCGCGCGTGCGGGCGTTCCTGGACGATCTGGCCGACGCCTTGCGTGCGCGCCTGCCCAGCGAACGCGGCGTGCGGTTGCTGGCCCCCAAGGCGGGCGAGGGCGCCGATGCGCCGTATCGCGTCGAGGTCGGGCTGCGGCAGGATGCGGCCGGCGTGCATTGCGCGGTGGTGCTGCGCGCGGCCGCCAGCGGCGCCGCGCTGCGGGCCGAACGCTGGACCATCGCGCCCGACGATCTGGCCGGCGCCGCCCGCACCGCCGCCACGGCCTTTGCCGCGGCCATCAAAAGCGAAATCTGGCGCCACCTGGCCACCGCCGGCGGCCTGGCCGGCCCCACCGATGAACCTATTGAACTGCGGCTGCATCGCGCCGCGGTCTTGCTGTCGCGCACGCCGCAGACCTGGCTGGAATCCGAGGCCGAACTGCAAAAGTTGCGCGCCGAGGACCCGGACGATCCCCAGACCGCGTTGATGTGGGCCTCGCACCTGTATTCCCGCCTGGTGCTGGACCTGGCCAGCGACCCCGCCCAGCTTGAACCGCAGATAGAGGCGCTGGTGTTCCAGGCATTGCCGCACGCCCGCGGCAACCCCATGCTGGCGCTGGCCGCGGCCAAGCTGCTGTGCTTTGTCAGCCGAGATCACCTGGAACTGGCCGAGGCCCTGGCCGAAGACGCCTTCGCCCAAAGCACCGCGTTCGCGTCGGCCTTTGCCGTGCTGGGCCAGTTGCGCCTGAACCGCGGCCGCCTGCCCGAAGCCATCGATTACTTCGACCAGGGCATCGAGCTGGCCGAACCCGGTTCGGAATTCCAGGTGTTCCTGATGGTGCTCAAGTGCACCACGCTGCTGGCGCTGGACGACCGCCAGGCCTGCTTGGCGGCTTGCGAGACGCTGTATCGCACCAAGCCGCTGACGCGCATGCAGATGGGCCTGTTCCTGACGTCGCCCGACGAGGTGTTGCCCGACGACCTGCGCCAGATCCTGCTGTCGCTGGACGCGGGCCTCTTGCGCCGGTTGCTGCTGCACTTCGATTACCTGTTCGTGCGGCGCGTGCCGGATGCGGCCGGGCGAAAGAACATGTTCCGGGGCGTGCTGGCGCAACTGGCGCAGCATCGGCCGCTGGATGACCTGCCGGCGCCGGTGCGGATGTATGCCGAGGGCGGCGCGGGCGAAGGTCTGTAGGGCAAGGGGCTGGCCGCAGCGCTGGCCAGCCGCGATTTGACAAAGCGCCGAGGTTGGAGGAAGCTTTACCCCCATGACTTCCCGCGCCGTCCGCATTTCGCTGATTATTACCATCATTCCGAGAATGGTGGGTTAGCGCACGACCGTAGTCAGTCAAACGAACCCGCCCCACGAGGCGGGTTTTTTGTTGCCGCCTCTGCCGGGTTTCCCCGTTTCCCCTGCCGCAGAGATCCGCCATGCAACAACCGCAAGCCGCCACCGCCACAGACACCGACACCTTTGCCCAGGGCCATGCCACGCCCATGCAATACCTGCGCCAGATCCTGACCGCGCGGGTCTACGACATTGCCCGCGAGACCGAACTGGACCCCGCGCTGGGCCTGTCGCGGCGCCTGGGGAACCGCGTGTCGTTCAAGCGCGAAGACAACCAGCCGGTGTTTTCCTTCAAGGTGCGCGGCGCCTACAACAAGATGCGCAACACGCCGCAAACGGCGCTGGACCGCGGCGTCATTACCGCATCGGCCGGCAACCACGCCCAGGGCGTGGCGATTTCCGCCGCCAAGCTGGGCGTGCGCGCCACCATCGTGGTGCCGCAGACCGCGCCCCAGGTGAAGGTGGATGCGGTGCGCGCCCACGGCGGCCCGACGGTGCAGGTGGTGCTGGCGGGCGATTCGTACAGCGACGCCTATGCGCATGCGCAGACGCTGGCCGCCGAACAGAACCTGACGTTCATTCCGGCGTTTGATGACCCCTACGTCATCGCCGGCCAGGGCACGGTCGGCATGGAAATCCTGCGTCAGCACCCGGGGCGACTGGACGCGGTGTTCGTGCCCATCGGCGGCGGCAGCCTGGCGGCGGGCGTGTCGGTGTACCTGAAGGCGGTGGCGCCGCAGGTCAAGGTGATCGGCGTGCAGATCGCCGATTCCTGCGCGATGGCGCAGTCCATCGAGGCAGGCGAACGCGTCAATCTGGCCGAGGTGGGGCTGTTCTCGGACGGCACGGCGGTCAAGCTGGTGGGCGAGGAAACCTTCCGCCTGTGCCGCGAATTCCTGGACGAAGTGCTGCTGGTGGACACCGACGCCGTCTGCGCGGCGATCAAAGACGTGTTCCTGGATACCCGCAGCGTGCTGGAGCCGGCGGGCGCCCTGGCGGTGGCGGGGTTGAAGCAGTACGTGGAACGCGAAGGCGCGCAGGACCAGGGACTGGTGGCCATCACGTCGGGGGCCAACATGAATTTCGATCGCCTGCGGTTCGTGGCGGATCGCGCGGAAGTCGGCGAAGCACGCGAAGCGGTCTTTGCCGTGACGGTGCCCGAAGAACGCGGCAGCTTTCGCCGGTTCTGTGGCGTGATCGGCCAGCGCAGCGTCACCGAGTTCAACTACCGCATTGCCGATGCGCGCACCGCCCGCATCTTCGTCAGCGTGCAGATCGGGCGTCGCGGCGAAGCGGCCGAGATCATGCAGGCGCTGACGGAACAGGGTTTCGCGGTCAGCGACCTGAGCCACAACGAGGTATCCAAGCAGCACATCCGCTACATGGTGGGCGGACGCTCGCCGCTGGCCGGTGGCGAACGCCTGTTCCGCTTCGAGTTTCCCGAGCGTCCCGGCGCGCTGATGACGTTCTTGTCGGCCATGGCGCCCAACTGGAACATCAGCCTGTTCCATTACCGCGCCCAGGGCGCCGATTTCAGCTCGGTGCTGGTGGGCATCCAGGCGCCGCTGGCGGACGACGCGGCGCTGGACAAGTTCCTGGCGCAGCTGGGCTACGCGCACTGGGAAGAAACGGACAACGAGGCGTACCGTCAGTTCCTGGTCTGAACGCCCAAGCACCGGCATCCGGCCGGGGCGGGATGCTGGCCGCGCAAGGGGTATTGGGCGGGGCCTGATCAGGCCGGCGTGCAGCGGGGCTTGCGCGGCAGGTCGACGCCCGATTTCAGGTGCAGCATGGCCTTGCCCGGCGGGCCCGGCGTGAATTGCAGTGAGCGTGCGCGCCAGGCGGGCAGCTCGTCGTAGCGGATGTCGACCTTGCTGCTGGCGCCCGTGGCGCCGGGGTCGAACTGCATGGCCGGCAGTTGCTGGCAGGTGTCTTTGGCGTCCCAGCGGGCCAGCTCGCGTCCATCGGCCAGCCGCGCCACGCGAAAGCCCGCGGGGGTCGGCACGAATTCGGTGATGGCGGGCACGAGCTGCATATAGCCGTAGGCGTCCTTGACCTGTTTGGCGGGCTGGGTCTCGATGGCCCTGGACCCTGCCGGCACCGCCAGGTAGGCCACGTCGCCGTCGACGTCGAGCAGCCGGCCGGCGCCCAGGTTGATGGCCTGCAAAGGCGCATGGCGGATCAGCACGGTTTCGTTCCAGGCGGTTTCCACGCGGGTCCAGCCGGGCAGGCGCGCATCCAGAAAGCGCGTGACCTGGACGCTGTTGCGCTTGGGGTCTTTCGAGACATCGATACGCTGGGCGCGCAGGGCGCCGTTCACCACCTGCAAGTAGGCCAGCACGGTGCTCGCGCTGCCGCTGGTGAAGAATGCCAGCACGCCGCCGTCCAGCGCCTGCGCGCCGTTGGGGCAATAGAAGGCGCGTTGCGGCGGCCCCTTGCCATCGGCAAACAGCAGGTCGGTCACGTCTTTGCCGCACAGGGCCTGGCCCTGGAAGGTGATGGTGGTGCTGCGCGTCTGCTGGCGCTGGCCGGTGTTCCAGTCCTGCCGGCTGCCGCTGTTGACCTCGGCCACCAGGCCATCGCGGTTGTAGATCGTGTCGGCAGTGACGGACGTGCCCAGCAGGGCGGCTGGCAAAGACGCCAGCAAAGAAAGGTTCAGTGTCAGCGCGCGGCGGGCTTTCATCGTTCGGCTCTCGGCAAGCAGGTCGGCGGTCGACGGAGCCTTGACTATATAACGTCAGGTCAACCCGTCGTCAGGCCAACCCGTCCACATGCACCTGCGGCTGGCCTTGCGGACAGCGTTCGACCCGCGCCCGCACGCCGTAGGCGCGGCGCAGCGTGTCGGCGGTCACGACGTCTTGCGGCGGCCCTTCGGCCAGCAGCGCGCCGCCATGCAGCAGCAAGGCCCGGTCGGCGTGGCGCAGCGCGATGTTCAGATCGTGCAGCACCACCAAGGTGATAAGGCGATGGCGCGCCGTCTGGCGGCGCAGCACGTCCATCACGTGGAACTGGTAGTTCAGGTCCAGCGCCGACAGCGGTTCGTCCAGCAGCAGCAGCCGCGGCCGGCGCACCAGCGCCTGCGCCAGGGACGCCAGCTGCTTCTGGCCACCCGACAGTTCATCCAGGTAGCGGCTGGCCAGCGGGCCGATGCCCAGTTCGGTCAGCACGCGCATGGCTTCGCCCATCAGCGCGTCGCCGCCCTGGCCGTGGCGGCCCGAGCGGGCGGCCACCAGGACGGATTCCAGCACCGTCATGTGCACGCCCTTGGGCAGGGCCTGGGGCATGTACATGGCTTGCGCGGCCCGCTGTGCCGGTGGCAGGCGCCCGAAATCCGCACCGTCCAGCCGCAGCGTGCCGCCCTGCATCGGGTTCAGCCCCGCCAGGGTCTTGAGCAGGGTCGACTTGCCGCTGCCGTTGGGCCCCAGCAGCGCCGTCAACGAGGCCTGGGCCAAGGCCTTGGCGTGCAGGTTGCGCAGCACTGGCCGGCTGCCGTAGCCGGCCGTCAGGCCGCGGATTTCCAGCGTCGCGTTGGCCGTTTTCGTGCCGCCAGGCAGGGGAATGTCCCGCAGATTCATGGCGTCAGGGTTGCAGCGTCAGCGTGCCGCGCATGTGCTGGGCGTGCGCCGGGAACGAGCAGTAGAAGGTGTACGACTGTCCGGCGGCCAGGCGGCTGACGGGGAAGGTCACGGTGGCGGTTTCGCCGCCGCCCAGCATCGGGGTCTTGGCCAGGATGCGGGCGTCGCCGGGCGCCAGGAACTCGTGCTCGGCGCCGGCCTTCAGGCCGTCGATCGTCACCGCATCGATGTCCTCGGTCTTGGTCAGCACCCAGTTGTGGCCGGCCTTTTCCTTGCTGTTCTTGCCGGTGTGGATCAGGCGCACCGTGAAATCCTTGCACGTCGAGGGCACCACGATGTGGTTGGGTTCGAATTTCTTGCCGGGCTGGCCTTGCACGTCGATGGTGCAAGCGGCAGCGGGCGTCGTCGGGGCGGGCTCGGCGGCATGGACGGCGCCGGCGGCGAACAGGGTGGCCAGGGCAAGCGTGTAGCGGTGTTGCATGGGAAAGCGTCTCCGAAGTTCAGAAAAATGCGTCAGGCGCGCTTCAAGGCGCGGACGACGATGGTGAGAAAAAAGGGAATGCCGACCAGCGACGTCACGATGCCCACCGGAATCAGCGCGCCGGGCAGCACGGTCTTGGATGCGACCGAGGCCAGCGACAGGATCAACGCGCCGGCCAGCGCGCTGCCGGGCAGGTAATAGCGGTGGTCTTCACCCAGCAGCAGGCGGGCGATGTGCGGCGCCACCAGGCCTACGAAACCGATGGTGCCCACGAACGACACGGCCAGCGCCGCCAGGGCGCTAACGCGCAGCAGGCTCACCAGGCGCAGGCGCTTGACGTCGATGCCGAAGCTGGCCGCGCGTTCTTCGCCCAGCCGCACGGCGGTCAGCTTCCAGGCGTCGCGCATCGAAAACGGCAAGGCCAGCGCCAGCGCAGCGGTCATCACACCCACGGTCGTCCAGGTGGCGCGGGCCAGGCTGCCCATGGTCCAGAACACGATGCCTTGCAGGGCCTCTTCGCTGGCCACGAACTGCAGCAGCATCACCAGCGCCTGAAACGAATACACCAGCGCAATGCCGAACAGCACCACGCCCAGCGTCGACCCGCCGCGCCAGCGCGCCACCCGTTCCAGGATCAGCACCGACACCAGCGTGCTGGCAAAGGCCGACAGCGACACCACCATGCCCGGCGGCAGCGCCGGCACGTGCCAGTCCAGCGTGATCGCCAGCGACGCCCCAAAGGCCGCCGCCGCCGACACGCCCAGCGTGTAGGGGCTGGCCAGCGGGTTGTCCAGCATCGTCTGCATCTCGGCGCCGCCCAGACCCAGCGCCACGCCCACCAGCAGGGCCATCAGCGCATAGGGCAGGCGAAACTGCCAGACGATGACGCGCGCGCCGGCATCGGCCGCGTCCGGGTGCAGCAGCGTGCGCAGCAGGTCGGCCGGCGCGAGGCCAGCCGGGCCGGTGGCAATGTCGGCCAACAGGCTGACGGCAATGGCCAGCGTCAACAGCAAGGCCAGCGCCAGCCGCCGCTTCTGCGTGCGGCGGTGCAGGGCAATGGCGTCAAGCGGGGCGGCGGCGGTGGCCGCCGTGGCAAGTGCGGAAAGCGACATGATCAGCGTGCCCGGCCGTGCCTAGCGGCCCGCCGGTGCGGTCCAGTAGGTGCCCGCGCCGTCCACGTCCAGGAAGTCGCGGTACAGCGTGTCCAGCGTGGCGCGCGGGTCCAGCGCGGCGGCGCGTTCCGGATACAGCCACTTGGCCATCGCTTCCACCGCCGCCACGTTGTAGGGCGAGTTGTAGAACGCGTGCCAGAGGCCGAAGGCGCGGCCCTTCTTGACCGCATCCAGGTCGCGAATGCCGTCACGCTCGAGCAACGTGGACAGGCTGGCGGCCGACACGTCCGCCGCGGCGCCGGGGCCCGCCAACAGGCCTGCGCGGCCGGGTTCGGACCGGCTGCCCGTGGCGATATACACCTGGGGCTGGGCCTGCAGCAGGAATTCCATGCTGACATCGCCAATGGCCCCCGGCAGTACCGGCGCGGCCACGTTCACGCCGCCCGCCGCTTCCAGCAGGTCGCCAAAACTGCCGTTGCCCGTGGTGTGGCAGCACGCCGGCCACACGCCCGCCAGCATTTCCACGAACACGCGCGGCCGCTCGGCCTGCGGCACCGGCTGCACGATCTGGCGCACCCGCGCCATGTGCGATTCATAGAACCCGATATAGCGCTCGGCCGCGTCCTGGCGGTCCAGCGCCTGACCCAGGATGCGCAGGCTGGGCACGGTGTTCTGCACCGGATGCTGCCGGAAATCGATGAACACGATCGGAATGCCGGCGTCCTGCAACGACGCAATCATCGGATTGTTGCGGCCCGGGCCGTGGCCGCTCAGGCTGAAGACCGCCACGTCCGGCTTGAGCGACACGATCTTCTCGGGGCTCACGCTGGCTTCAGACGTCTTGCCGATCAGCGGCACGTCGGCCGCCTTCGGAAAGCGCTTCACCAATTGCTGCCACGAATACGGGTCCTGCTGCTTCAGTTCGCCTTGCCAGCCAACCACTCGGGCCACCGGGTCGGCGCGGTCCAGCAACGCCATCGCGAACACAAAACGGCCTTCGCCCAGCAGCACCCGCTGCGGGTGGTCGGGCACCGTCACCACGCGCCCGGCCAGGTCGGTCACCTGGCGGGCCTGGGCGGTGGGCGCGGCGGCGAAAAGGGTAGCGGCGACGGCCAGCGCCGCGGGGAACATAGCTTTCAAACGCATGGAGGGATCCTGTGGCCACGACGTGCGCCGCGGGGATGCGGGTAACGCGAACCATTCCTATCGCCGTGCAGTCTCCGCCATCCCGTCTCAAGAAAGCGTTAAGACGCGTCGCCGCTGTGGCGCCGGGGCCGCAAGCGCCAGGCCAGCGGATGGCCGGGCGGAGGCGGCGCTTACAATATGAGACTGATTTCCATTTCCGGCACTGCCCGACATGCGCGTTCTTGTCATCGAAGACGACCCCGACATCCTGGCCAACATCACGCACCACCTCACGCGCCGCGGCTACATCGTCGACTGCGCCGAAGACGGCTTGCGCGGCTACGCCATGGCGGCCACCGGCGGCTTCGACCTGATCGTGCTGGACCTGATGCTGCCCCGGCTGGATGGCTACGACCTGTGCCGCCGCCTGCGCACCGAGGCCGCCTGCGACACCCCCGTCATCATGGTCACCGCGCGCGACACCCTGGACAACCGGCTGGCCGGCTTTGATGCCGGCGCCGACGACTACCTGGTCAAGCCCTTCGCCCTGGCCGAACTGGCCGCCCGCGCCAAGGCTTTGTTGCACCGGGCCAGCGGCGCGGGCGCTGCGCGCGTGCTGCGTGTGGGCGACCTGACGCTGGATACCGGCACGCTGGCGCTGACCCGCGCCGGCCAGCCCCTGCGCCTGCCGCCATCGCCCCTGCAACTGCTGATGCTGCTGATGCGCGCCAGCCCGGCCGTGGTGCATCGCGGCCGCCTGGAGGAAGCCCTGTGGCGCGACTCGCCGCCCGACAGCGACAGCCTGCGCACCCACATCCACCAGATCCGCCAGGTGGTCGACAAGCCGTTCGACACCCCCTTGCTGGTCACGGTGCACGGCATCGGCTACCAGCTACGGGCTGCCGATGCGTAGCGCGCGGCGCGGCCTGGCCCGCCACCTGGTGCTGACCTACGTACTGCTGGCCCTGCTGGTCGGCGGCGCGCTGACCTGGGTGTCCATCTGGAGCGTCAACAAGCTCGAAGTCCACCTGCAACGCATCGACATGGGCATGGCCGTGGACCGCGTGCGCGGCGACTTCCTGGCCGGCATCGACCCGGGCCGGCCACATCGCTTCTTTCATGGCGACCCTGGAGGCTCGGCGTTTCCGGACTGGCTGCGGCGCCTGGGCCCCGGCTTTCACAAGATCGAGCGCGACGGCCGCGTGTGGCACGCCATGGTCGACGACAAAGACGGCCAGCGCTACATGCTGCTGCGCGACTACACCGAATACGAACGCAACCAGGCCACCTCCCACTGGACCGTCGTCACGGGGCTCGCCGCCAGCCTGGTCCTGGCCTTCGTGCTGGGTACCCTGGCCACGCGCCGCATGCTGCGCCCGCTGGCGCGCCTGGCCGCGCAAGTCACCGCGCGCGGCGCGCAACCGCCCCAGACCCGCCTGGCCGAAGACTATCCCCCCGACGAAATCGGCCGCCTCGCCGCCGCCTTCGACGCCACCTACAACCAGCTCGAACAGGCCTTGCGCCGCGAACAGCTCTTCACCGCCGACGTCGGCCACGAGCTGCGCACGCCGCTCATGGTCATTTCCAGTTCGTGCGAATTGCTGCTGGAAGAGCCGGGGCTGGATGAAGACGGCGCGGCCCGCGTCAAACGCATTGCCGCTGCCGCAACGGATATGGGCGAGCGGCTGGACACCTACCTGATGCTGGCCCGCGGCCGCGACGCAGGCGGGCAATTCGTGCGGGAAAGCGCGCCCGAGGCGGCGCGCGAGCAACTGGCCACATGGACCGCCGTCGCACAGCGGCGCGGCATGACGTTGGTGTTCGAGGGGGATGCGGATCGTGGCGCGGCCAAGGCCTGCCCGACGTTTCCCGCCCCATTGCTGCGCGCGGTCCTGTCCAACCTGATCCGCAATGCCTTGCAGTACGCCGGCCCGGGGGCACGCGTCACCATCCAGGCGGGCGGCGGCTACCTGCGAGTCGCCGACGACGGCCCCGGTATTCCCGCCGAACGCCAGGAAGCCATCTTCAGCCCCTTCGTGCGGGGCACGCAGCCGGACAACGGCAATCTCGGGTTGGGCCTGTCGCTGGTGCAGCGGATTTGCGAGCACCAGGGGTGGACGGTCTCGCTGGAATCGGCGCCGGGGCAGGGGAGCGTGTTTCGGGTGGAACTTGAAGGCGCCATGCGACAGTGAGGCTGCGCGTCGGCCGATCCTGAATCGCTACTCGGCGAAATTCTCCGTGTACCCCAGCAGCAGTACGTTCCCGCTAGCCGCAATCCCGGCAAGCTCACGCCAAGCGGCTTGGTGCTCGTCGCGGGCGCAGCCATACAAGTCCGCCAGGTCCGCCACCAATGCATCGGCCGCCGCCGGCTGCAGCGGCGTATCCCGCGCGAACCCCAACCACGACGCACCAAGCCCGACAAAGCGGTAGCCATGCCGCTCATGCATGCGCCGAATCACCGCATGGTTCTGAAACACATCCCAGTCGCAGGAGAAGTAGCCATTCGGCAGGGCGGCGATCATGAAGGTGTCGTCGGGCACGGTGACGCGCTGGATATAGACCACGCTATCGATCAGCCGGTCTGGATCGCGGTTGGTGGCTACCAGGACGTCCACGTCTTCCTGGGTGGTCATCAGCGTGCCGCACACGTCTTCCCAGGACTGACGCAACGCCGCGTCCTGCAATCGCACCGCCACGTGAGCCGCGCGGCGCACCTCGAAGGCGTGCACCGATTCCGGGTCGTCGAAGTCGGTGTCGCCGTAGTCCATGTCGATGCGATCGTCATTGCCCGCGTGGCCGCTGGTGTAGCAACACTGGTTGATGTCGTCGAGCGTGCAGAAGTACCGGTGGCCAGGGTCGGCCCGGCGCAACTCGTCCAGGCAGTCCAGAACCTTTTGCAGCGACAGGGCGCCGGACAGCCGGCGATGGCTGAGGGTGTCGACAGGCTGAAATGCGTACTGCTCGCGGTAGTCGACGGGGGTGATCTCCATGGTGGTCTTGCGCTCCGGGTGGTGGGCTTGAGGGGCAGTGTACAGGCCGCCCGGGACGACGCTTGTACAGGGACTTTGACAGGGCCGGATGATGCCCTGCTATTGGGCCTGCGACTCAAAGAACACCCGAAACCGTTCGCAGATTCCCGACCCGACATCCGAGAGCACAAAGAAGAACAACTCAACCATTTCCGGGGTCTCAAGCTCGGTGGTGTTGTCGGTGTCTTTATCGTAGAGGCAGCAGATCACGGCTCTGAGAAAGTATTTCTTGGGGGACTCTGGCTCGGCGTGGTACAGCTTCCACGTGTTCGCCCTTGCTTGCCGTAGCTCGGCCACGGCAGGAATTTTTCCGAGAGTGAGTCGCAGCCCCAGCGTCTCGGTCGTCCGCCGCAAGAACGCCCTCGAAAATTGTCGTTTCTCGCACATTTCCGTTGCGAGTTGCTGGAGAAACTTGGACAGGATCAGGGCGGATTCGTCAAAAGGGATGGCCTTCAGGTCGATATTCTCTTCAAGTAAATCAAGTTGAATCGCGGCTTCGCTCATTTTTCTCTCGTCTATGGTTGTCAGTGAGATGCCGGCACGCAATTCTGATGGGTTGTCTGCTGAGGCTCGAAGGGGCATCCGTAAAAAGAAAAAATCCGGGATGCGCACCCAAGCTACGCATTCCGGACGCAAAAGAGAATTGGAAGATTCTTAATTTTCAGGACGTTTCTAGAATGACAACTCCGCCGTAAACGTCACCGTCCGCCCAGCCCCCGGAACCCCATACAGCTGGAACCCATCCAGCGACGCACCTACCCGGCTGTAATAGAACTTATTGAACAGGTTCTCGACGTTCATCCCCACGGTCAGCGCTTTGTCCACGCGATAGCGCGCCGCCACGGAATGCAGCCAGTACGACGGGGCCTTCTCATCATCACGAACCCAGATTGGATGGGTGCCCGACGGCCCGGCGACGGTGGCGCTGTTGTTGTTCTTGCCGCCGACATACTTGTTGTCGGTGTAGCGGCGCTTGCCGACGTATTGCGCACCGTAGCTGAGCGAGAGGCGGTCGGTGGCGGCGTAGGTGGTCCACAGGTTGAAGGTCAGGTCGGGGACGTTCTTGGCTTCTTCGCCGCTGTTGGCGCCTTTGGTGATGCGGCTTTTCATGGCGCTGACGCCGGCAAAGGCGGACCAGCGCGGGGTGATGTTGCCGGACAGGCCCAGTTCGATGCCGTCGACGCGCTTGGCGGGCAGGGCGCGCACGACGTCGGTGGCGTCGTCGCCGTATTCCCAGGAATCGGACAGCTCGGTGCGGAACAGGGCGCTGGTCAGCGACAGGTCGCCGCCGGCGGCGTCCCATTTGGCGCCCAGTTCCCAGGTCTTGGAGACGGCGGGTTTGTAGCTGTCGCCACCGGTGGCGCCGTAGATGTTGTTGTTGGTCGAGGCGCCCAGTGCCGACGGTTGGGCAGCCTGGCTGTAGGCGGCGTAGAGGCTGGCTTGTTCGACGGGCTTGTAGGTCAGGCCGACGCGGCCGCTCCAGGCGCCGTCTTCGATGCGGTTGGTGGTGTGGTTGCCGGCCGATCCGGATACCTGGGTGACGCGGTAGCGGTCATAGCGCAGCGCGCCTTGCACCAGCCATTGGGGCGTCAGGGTCAGGGTGTCGGCGACGTACAGGCCGGTATTGAATACGCGAGCTTCGTTGCCGCTGTTGCCCTTGACGGTGTCGACCCCGCCCATGTCGACGCCGCCGGTGTTGCGCAGGTCGATGGTGGGGTTGGTGGACGGGGCCTTGATGGTGCGTTCGTGGTCGCCGTAGGTTTCCTGGTAGAACTCGATGCCGGTAACGACCTGGTGCTTGATGCCGCCCGTCTTGAAGTCCAGGTTCAGGTTGCTCTGGTTGGCCAGGATGGTGTAGCGCTTGGAGGTGCCGAAGTCGTTACCGCGCAGCTGGGCGTAGGGGCTGGGGTTGTCCAGCGCGGTGTAGCCGCTGTAGGACGCAATGCCATCGGCGCTGGTGACCAGCGGGCCGGCGCCGACATAGCCGTAGGACGTGCGTGACGTGCTGTTGAAACGCGCGGGCGACAGGACGCCGATGCGGTCGGTTTGCTGCCAGCGGCTGATGTTGGACAGGCGCACGCCCTGGTTGAAGTCGTGTTCGACTTTCAGGGTGGCCTGGTCGGTGCGGGTCTGCTCGGTGTAGAGCGACGGATCGCCATACCAGGCGTTGCGCGCGACGTTGGGCATGCGCTGGCCGCCGGTGCCGCGCTGGATGGGCACACCGCCGTCGGGGATGTTGTTGTCTTCCTGGTGCAGGTAGTTGAAGGTGACGCGGGTGGGCGTGCCCAAGCCCATGGCCAGCGATGCGGCGATGCCGGAGCGGTCGAACTCGGTCACGTCGCGCTCGGCCACGCCGTTGTGGTGGCGCATCAGGTTGATGCGCAGGGCCGAGCTGTCGGTCAGCTCCTGGTTCAGGTCTGCGGTGATGCGCCGGTAGTGGTCGGTGCCCAGGCCGCCCGAGGCCTTGTAGAACGATCCCAGGCGGGCTTGCTTGCTGGCCAGGTTGACGCTGCCGCCCACGGCGGACACGCCGGATTCAATGGACCCGGTGCCCTTGAAGACTTCGGCCTGTTCCAGATTGAATATGTCGGTGCGGCTGGACAGGCCGGCGTCGCGGATGCCGTCGACGGTGATGCTTTGTTCGGCCGAGAACCCGCGGATGGTGAACATGTCGCCCCAGCCCAGGTTGCCTTCGCCGGAACTGAAGGTGATGCCAGGCACGTTGCGCAGCACGTCCTGCAGGCTCTGGGCCTGCTGTTCTTCCAGCACGGCGCGGGGCACGACGGTGATGCTTTGCGGGGTGTCTAGCAGCGGCTCGGTGAATTTGCCGGACTGGACGCGGTCGGCCTTGTAGGGGGGCGCGTCGCCTTGTACCGTGACGGGGGCCAGTTGCACGGCGGTGTCGGCCGGCTGGGCCTGGGCGCTGGCGGCGGCGCCTAGCGCGATGCCCAGGGTTTTGAGCGCGAACGCGCCGCGGGGAGGGGAGAAGGACTGCGCCATGAGAAGTTCCAAGAGAAGTGCCAATGAGAATCGTTGGCGATTCTAGGTAGGCGAGTCTCAATATCTTGTTAAGGCGCGGGTGGGAACGGATGGGCCAGCATGTGACGCTTGGGCGGTATGAACCGGAGCGCCGACTTGATCCGCAGGTCCTGAAGATCACGGGGAAGGGGGTTGAAAAGGTCTCGCCCAAAAGAAAAGCCGCCTTCGCGGGAAGGCGGCCTGGGATCGACGGTGCAGCGCCCGCGATTCGGATCAATGCAGGATCTGGCTCAGGAACAGCTTGGTGCGTTCGTTCTGCGGGTTGTCGAAGAACTCGTCCGGGCTGTTCTGCTCGATGATCTCGCCGCGGTCCATGAAGATGACGCGGTTGGCGACCTTGCGCGCAAAGCCCATTTCGTGGGTCACGCACAGCATCGTCATGCCGCTTTCCTGGGCCAGGTTGACCATCACGTCCAGCACTTCCTTGACCATTTCCGGGTCCAGGGCCGAGGTCGGCTCATCGAACAGCATGATCTTGGGGCTCATGCACAGCGACCGGGCAATCGCCACGCGCTGCTGCTGGCCGCCGGACAGCTGGCCGGGGAATTTCTTGGCCTGATCCGGAATGCGCACGCGTTCCAGGTACTTCATGGCCGTGGCTTCGGCTTCGGCACGCGGCTTTTTCAGCACCCACATGGGGCCCAGCGTCAGGTTTTCCAGCACCGTCAGGTGCGGGAACAGGTTGAAGTGCTGGAACACCATGCCGACGTCCTTGCGGATGGTCTCGATGTGCTTCAAGTCGTTGGTGAGGTCCGTGCCGTCCACGATGATGTGGCCTTTCTGGTGCTCTTCGAGCCGGTTGATGCAGCGGATCATGGTGGACTTGCCCGAACCGGACGGCCCGCACACCACGATGCGCTCACCCGGCGCCACGTCCAGGTTGATGTTGCGCAGCACGTGGAACTGGCCGTACCACTTGTTCACGTCCTGCAGTTCAATGATGGCATCAGACATGCCTGTACTCCCTAAGTATCGCGGTGCGCGCCCGCTTTGGGCGGACGCGCGGCAAAAGTGTGGGGCCGTTGACCCTAGCGTTCATGACCCGTGGCCAGGCGTTTTTCCAGTGCCTGGCTGTATTTGGACATGGAGAAGCAGAAGACGAAGTAGATCAGCGAGATGAACAGGTACGCCTCTACCCCGAATCCGCGCCAAGCCGCGTCGGACAGCGCCGCCTTGGCTGCCAGCGTCAGGTCGAAGATGCCGATGATGACCACCAGCGAGGTGTCCTTGAACAGCGCGATGAAGATGCTGACCAGCGGCGGGATGACGATCTTCAGGGCCTGCGGCAGGATGATCTTGCGCATCTGCTGCCAGTAGTTCAGGCCCAGCGAATCGGCGCCTTCGTACTGCCCCTTGGGAATCGCCTGCAGGCCGCCGCGCACCGTTTCGGCGATATACGCGGCCGCGAACATGATGATCGCGATCTGCGCGCGCAACAGCTTGTCGATGGAAAAGCCTTCGGGCAGGAACAGCGGCAGCATCACCGACGACATGAACAGCAGGCTGATCAGCGGCACGCCGCGGATCAGCTCGATGTACACGACGCACAGCGCCTTGATCGCGGGCATCTTCGAGCGCCGGCCCAGGGCCAGCAGCACGCCGATCGGGAAGGCGAAGGCGATGCCGAACGTGGACAGGATCAGCGTGAGCGGCAGGCCGCCCCAGCGTGCGTTTTCCACGTAGGTCAGGCCGAACACGCCGCCCCACATCAACAGGGCCACGGCGGTCAGGCCGACGGTCCAGATGACAGCGAGCTTGCCGTTCCAGAAACGGCGGATGCCGCTGCAGACGATGACCGCGATCAGGATCAGGGTCGCGATCAGCGGACGCCATTGCTCGTCGTACGGATACGTGCCGAACAGGATCAGGCGATGCTTCTCGATGATGAAGGCCCAGCAGGCGCCGCCGACGGATGCCCGGCATTCCTGCGCGTTGGCGGCGGTGTAGTTGGCGCGGATAACGGCCCACTCCACCAACGCCGGCACCGACATCAACAGGAACCACGCCACCAGTACGGTGATCAGGATGTTCAGGGGCGAGGAAAACAGGCGCTCGCGCACCCAGGCCCACGCACCGACGTGGGCCTTGGGCGGCGGCAGCCCTTCGGTGGGGAGTTGCGCGGGGGGGCTCATATGACTGCTCATATCAACGCTCCACCAGCGCGATGCGCTTGTTGTACCCGTTCATGAATATCGAGATCGACAGGCTGACCGTCAGGTAGGCGCCCATGATGATGAGAATGCCCTCGATGGCCTGGCCGGTCTGGTTCAGCGTGGTGTTCACCACGGACACGATGTCCGGATAGCCGATGGCCACCGCCAGGGAACTGTTTTTCAACAGGTTCAGATACTGGCTGGTCATGGGCGGGATGATGACGCGCAGCGCCTGCGGCAACACCACCAGGCGCAGCGCCAGGGGCCGGCGCAGGCCCAGCGCGCCCGCGGCTTCCCATTGGCCGTTGCCGACTGCCTGGATGCCCGAGCGCACCACTTCGGCGATGAAGGCGGCGGTGTAGATCACCAGGCCCAGCAGCAGGGCGGCGAATTCCGGCGTCAGGGTCAGTCCGCCGGTGAAGTTGAAGCCCTTCAATTCGGGCATATCCAGCGTCAGCGAGGCGCCGCTGACCAGCCAGCCCATGAGCGGCAGGCCGATCAACAGGCCGAGGGCGGCGCGGCCCAGCGGGAACACGTGGCCGGTGGCTTCCTGGCGCTTCTTGCCCCAGTGGCCCAGGCACAGGATGGCGACAATCGCCAGGCCCAGTCCGCCCAGCGCCCAATCCAGCGAGGCGCCTTCCAGCCCTGGCACCTTCAGGCCGCGGTTGGAAATGAATACGCCCGGCAGCGGATGGTGCGCCTGGCGCGGGCCGGGCATGTTCTCGGTGATGAGCGCGTACCAGAAGAACAGCTGCAACAGCAGCGGCACGTTGCGCATCACTTCGACGTAGATCGAGGCCAGGCGCGCGATCAGCCAGTTCCTGGACAACCGGCCCACGCCGATCAGCACGCCCAGCACGGTGGCGGCGACCAGGGCGATCAGGCCGACGCGCAGCGTGTTCAGAATGCCGACCGCGATGGCGCGGCCGTAGGTGTCGGCCGGGCCGTAGGCGATGGGCGATTCGCCGATGGCGAAGCCCGCTTCGCGCGACAGGAAGCCAAAGCCGGTGGCGATGTTGCGCAGCGCCAGGTTTTGCAGGGTGTTGTGGACCAGGAACCAGATGGCCGACCCCGCCAGGGCCAGCGCCAGGGCCTGATAGGCCAGGGCGCGGGTGGCGGGGTCGTTCCAGGACCAGCGGCGCGGCGCGCGCCGCGCGTTGGCGGAACGTGCTTTACCCACGGTTCAGCCCGCCATCAGCGCGTTGACCGCGGCGGTCAGGCGGTCCATGCCTTGCTCGATCACTTCGGTGGCGGTGGCGAACGAGAAGCGCACGTAGGGCGACAGGCCATACGAGCCGCCATCGATCACGGCCACGCCGGCCTGGCGCAGGAAGAACAGGCTGACGTCCAGGTCGGTCTTCAGCTCGCCGTCGGGGCCGGTGCGGCCAATCAGGCCGCTGACGTTGGCGTAGACATAGAAGGCGCCGTCGGGCATGGCGCACGAGATGCCGGGAATGGCGTTCAGGCGGCGCACGATCAGGTCGCGGCGGCCCTTGAAGATGGCAACCATGTCGGTGACGCTGGTCTGGTCGCCTTCCAGGGCGGCCTGGGCGGCGGCTTGCGAGATGGCGCTGGGGCAGCTGGTGCTTTGCGACATCACGGTGCTCATGGCCTTGATGAGGTCGGCCGGGCCGGCGCCGTAGCCCACGCGCCAGCCGGTCATGGCGTACGACTTGGACATGCCGTTGACGATCAGGGTGCGGTCGGCCAGTTGCGGTTCCACCTGCACGGGCGACACGTGCGGCTCATTGCCATAGCAGAAGGGCGCGTAGATCTCGTCGCTGAGAATCCAGACGCGCGGATGGCGCAGCAGCACGTCGGTCAGGGCGCGCATTTCGGCGCGGCTGTAGACGGCGCCGCTGGGGTTGCTGGGCGAATTCAGGATCAGCCAGCGGGTGCGCGGCGTGATGGCGGCTTCCAGCGTGGCGGCGTCCAGCTTGAAACCTTGCGATTCCGGGCCGGCGGCGACGACGGGCTTGCCTTCGTTGAGCAGCACCATGTCCGGGTACGAGACCCAGTACGGGGCGCACACGATCACTTCGTCGCCGGGTTCCAGGCTGGCGGTGAGTGCCGCGCTGATGATCTGCTTGGCGCCGGCGCCCACGGTGATCTGGTCCAGGCCGTACTTGGCGCCCAGCGACAGTTCCAGGCTGTTGGCGATGGCGCGGCGCAGGCCCGGCGTGCCGTTGGGGCTGGTGTAGCGGATGTCGCCGCCGGCAATGGCGGCCTGCCCGGCGCGCGCGATGTGGGCGGGCGTGGGCATGTCGGGCTCGCCCAGGGTGAAGTCGGCGATCTCGCGGCCGGCGCGGCGCAGTTCGTCGACGACGATCTTGGCGGCCATGCTGGGGGAAGGTTTGATCTGCTTGAGGCGGGCGTTGACGATGCTGTTCATGGTGACTGCTTCTGAAAAAAGGCGGTGGCCGGCACACCCGCCGGCCCCGCGAAAATCAAGGGAAACGTGTGGCGCGGTCAGGCGGGCGGAACCCGCCTGGCCGCGAGGCGGCCCGCTTGCCGGAAGGCAAGGCGAGCCTGGGCATCAACGCACCGGCCAGCCGTACATCAGGCCGCCTTGCGTCCACAGCTTGTTCAGGCCGCGGTCCAGCTTCAGGGGGCTTTCCTTGCCCATGGCGCGGTCATAGCTTTCGCCGTAGTTGCCGACTTGCTTGATGATGTTGTAGGCCCACTTGTCGTCCAGCCCCAGGTTCTTGCCCATGCCGGGCGTCACGCCCAGGATGCGCTGCACGTTGGGGTTGGTGCTCTTGAGCATCTCATCGACGTTCTTGGAGGTGATGCCGTATTCCTCGGCTTCCAGCATGGCGTTGAGCGACCAGCGCACCACGTTGAACCACTGTTCGTCGCCCTGGCGCACCATCGGGCCCAGCGGTTCCTTGGACAGGTTTTCCGGCAGGATTTCCCAGTCGTCGGGCTTGGCCAGGCGCGTGCGCATGTTGGCGGCGGTGTTGGACTTGTCGTTGGTGTAGGCGTCGCAGCGGCCCGATTCCAGCAGGCGGAAGTTCTCGTCGTAGTTCTCGACCAGCACGGGCTTGAAGGTGATGCCGCGGGCGCGGAAGTAGTCGGCCAGGTTCAGTTCGGTGGTGGTGCCGGGCTGCACGCAGACGGTGGCGCCGTCCAGTTCCTTGACCGTCTTCACGTTCATGGACTTCTTCACGATCAGGCCCTGCGCGTCATAGAAGTTCACGCCCACGCCGATCAGGCCCAGCGTGGTGTCGCGCGTCAGGGTCTGGGTGGTGTTGCGCGACAGCATGTCGATTTCACCGGACTGCAAGGCGGTGAACTTGGCCTGGGCGGTCAGCACGTTGCCCTTGACCTTGGACGCGTCGCCGAACATGGCGGCCGCCACGGCGCGGCACATGTCCACGTCCAGGCCGGTCCATTCGCCCTTGCTGTCCAGCACCGAGAAACCGGGAATGCCGGCAAAGCCGCATTGCAGGAAGCCTTTTTTCTTGACGGCTTCGAAGGTAACGCCGGCTTGGGCGCCGGACGCCACGCACAGCAGGGTCGCCGCGACGGCGGTGGTCAGGAACTTGCGCATGAAAGTGTTCTCCAGGGGAGGGGGTAGGACGAAGCGAAGGGCAGAGACCGGACGCGCGACAACGCGCCTCACGCCTGTCGGGCAGAAGCGGCGGTGTGTGCGGGTACGGACAGGGGAGGGGAAAGCGAGGAATGCGGCGAGGTCGCGGCAGCGGCTTTCCAGACGGGCGGCTACCGGTGGATACGGGTGGCGTAGCGTTGGAAGGTCGGGCGCAGGGCAGGCAACGTGGTCATCGGCGGCACTTGGACGGCAGGTCTTGCGTAACTGATCCCGAGTGGCGGCTGTCACTGGCGGGCTTTACGAACACATGAGACATATGATGGCAGCCATCATACAAGTGAGCAAGTAAGGGGATTCCCGTAATTTGAGGAATGCCTGGGGGATATGGCGCCCGCGGGGCGCCGAAGGATATTCAGGGCCGATGCCTGGGGCAGCGTGCTGTCGTGGTCTTGTGGGATGCGCATGAGCGCATCCGACCAGGGAAGGGACGTGACCGCGGCCGATCAGGCGGGCGGGTGCGACAGCAGCTTGCGGTAGCGGGCGATGCTGTCGCCCAGGTGGCGGGCCATGGCGGCGCGGGCGGCGCCGGGGTCGCGCCGCATGATGGCCGTCAGGATGGCCTCGTGTTCCTGCACGTTGCGGGTTTCGTAGGTTTCGAGTTCTTCGGGCGTCTTGCCGCCGTGCTTGATGTTCAGGTCCAGCATGACGTCGCGCACCGCGGCCTGCAGCAGCGCGGGAAAGTGCGGGTTGTTGGACGCCCGGGCGATGGACAGATGGAATTCGTAGTCGGCCTTGACGGCGGCTTCCATGTCGCGGGTGGCGCGGTTGAAGGCGTCGAACGCCTCGACGATGCCGCTCAGGTCGGCGGCGCTGCGGCGCTCTGCCGCCAACCCACAGGCCTCGACCTCGAGCCCGGCGCGCAATTCCATGATGTGCAGGGCCCAGCGCGGGTCGCCTGCCGGCGCCACGACGAAGTCGATGGGTTTTTCACGGTCTTCGGTGACGAAGACGCCGATGCCGGCCTTGCTGACCAGCCGGCCGCTCAGGCGCATCGAGGCCACGGCTTCGCGGATGACGGTGCGGCTGACGTCGAACTCGGCGCACAGCGCGTGTTCGGACGGCAGCTTGTCGCCGGGGCGGTACTGCCGGGCGTCCAGGCGCTTGGTCAGTTCGTCGATCACGACGTCGGTCAAGCGCGAACGCGGGCGGGGCCGGGGAGTTTCCATTGTCTCTTTTTGGGGGGTAGTGCCGGGGGACGAAGGCCTAATGATAAACGGCTGGGGCCGTATGACAGCATACAGGAGAGGAATTGGGGGGGGGGGGCTGGCTTATCATGCCCCTTCCGACACACACAAAAAATGGAACCCACGCACGATGCCGAAAAACGATCTGTACTTTGACGATGAAGACGAAGGCCTGGCTCGGGAAACCAGCCACCCCAACTTCGTGGCGCTGGCCGGCGATGACTTCTATTACGACTGCGCCGACGATTTCAGCCCGTTTGGCAGCGATGACGGCAATGATGCGTTGAGCGGCCTGCAGGACTGGTACCGCGAGAACAAGAGCGGCCGCGGCATCGTCACGTTCATGAACGAGTTTCTGGCCGACTGGGGGTTGGACGTGCCCTGGGACCGCATTCGCCATGACCTGGACGCCAGGACGCAGTGGCTGGACGAAGACGACATGCACGAACGTTTTTTCCAGGGCGAATGCCGTGCGATCGTGGCGACGGCGTTCGGGCAGCTGAAGATTGCCGGCCGTATCGATGCCGAATTGCTGGGCCTGGCCAAGTCGGCCATTGCGGATCAGCTGTGGCTGAACGCGCGGGCGCGCAGCAAGTATCCGAACTGGGAATTCGCAGACCAGGAACAGGCGCGTCTGGAAGAGATGTTGGCGGTGTTGAACCAGCCGTCGGTGGGGTAGGGGCGCGATGCTTGGGGTGACGCGTCGAGCGTCACCCCAAGCATCGCCTTTACTGCGGGCCCAGCTTCTTGATAAGCGCGTTGAGCATTTCCAGCTCGTCGGGCTTCAGGTCCGTCAGCGGGGCGCGGACCGGGCCGGCGTCGTGGCCGACCAGCTTGGCGCCGGCCTTGACGATGCTGACGGCGTAGCCGGCGCAGCGGTTGCGGATTTCCAGGTAGGGCAGGAAGAACTCGTCGAGCAGGCGGTTGGTGGTGTCGTGGTCGTGCGCGGCAATGGCGCGATAGAAGTCCATCGCGGTCTTGGGTACGAAGTTGAAGACGGCGGACGAGTACACCGGCACGCCCAGGGCCTTGTAGGCCGCGGCGTAGACCTCGGCAGTCGGCAGGCCGCCCAGGTACGAGAAGCGGTCGCCCAGCTTGCGGCGGATGCGGACCATGGCTTCGATGTCGCCGATGCCGTCCTTGAAGCCGACCAGGTTGGGGCAGCGGTCGGCCAGCACGGCAAGGCTGTCGGCCGACAGGCGCGACTGGGCGCGGTTGTAGACGATGACGCCGATCTTGACCGATTTGCAGACCTGTTCGACGTGGTCAAGAATGCCTTGCTGCGAGGCTTCGGTGAGGTAGTGCGGCAACAGCAGCACGCCCTTGGCGCCCAGGCGTTCGGCTTCCTGTGCGTAGGAGATGGCCACGCGGGTGGGGCCGCCCGCGCCGGCCAGGATCGGCACTTTGCCGGCGCAGGTGTTCACGGCGGTGCGGATGACGTCGGAATACTCGGACGGCGCCAGCGAGAAGAACTCACCCGTGCCACCGGCCGCGAACAGGGCGGTGGCGCCGTAGGGCGCCAGCCATTCCAGGCGTTGGGCATAGGTCTTGGCGTTGAAGTCGCCGTTCTGGTCGAAATCGGTGACGGGAAAGGACAGCAAGCCTTCCGAGACGATGGCCTTGAGTTCCTGGGGAGTGGTCATACCTGGATCCGTGATAGCGGGAAGAAGCCATCGGTGAGGACGGCGGGAAGAAAGATCAGTAGATGTATGTCATCGTACAACATACAAGATGGTGGGGCAAAGCAGAAAAAATCTCTGGCTGATGTTGTCGTACAACAAAATCACCGCGAAAAAACGGGCGGCTCATCGCCGCCCGCCTTGGCCGAATGCAGGACGCGTCAGGCGGCGATGACCCCGTCCACCCTGCGCGGCAGGTTCAGCGGATTGGTGCGCTTGACGCCATCGGGCAGCAGCGCATCGGGCAGGTCCTGGTAGCAGACCGGGCGCAGGAAGCGGCGGATGGCGGTGGCGCCGACCGAGGTCGAGGCGGGGTTGGACGTGGCCGGGAAGGGGCCGCCGTGCACCATGGCATGGCTGACTTCGACGCCAGTGGGGTAGCCGTTGGCCAGGATGCGGCCGGCCTTGCGTTCCAGCACGGGCAGCAGCGCGCGCGCGGCATCGGTGTCGGCGTCGTCGACGAACAGCGTGGCGGTCAGCTGGCCTTCCAGGTGTTCGGCCACGGCGCGCATCTCGGCGGCATCGCGGCAGGCCACGACGAGGGACGCCGGGCCGAAGACTTCGGCTTCGAGTTCGGGCGATGCCAGGAAACGGGCGGCATCGGTGCCGAAGACGGCGGGGCCGGCGGCGTTGGCGGCGGGCTTTGAGGCTTCGCCGCGGCCCAGCGTGGCGACGCTGGCGTGGCCGGCCAGGGCCTGTTCGCCTTGCGCGTAGGCCGAGAAGATGCCGGGCGTCAGCATGGTGGCTGCGCCCTTGGCCTGGACGGCCTGCGCGGCGGCCTGGCGGAAGCGTTCCAGCGCCGGGCCTTCGATGCCGATGACCAGGCCCGGGTTGGTGCAGAACTGGCCCACGCCCATCACCAGCGAGTCGACAAAGCCCTTGGCGATGGCCTCGGCACGCGTTTCCAGGGCCGCCGGCAGCAGGAATACCGGGTTGATGCTGGACATCTCGGCGTACACGGGAATCGGCACGGGGCGGGCGTTGGCGGCGGCGACCAGTGCCAGGCCACCGCGGCGCGAACCGGTGAAGCCCACGGCCGTGATGGCTGGGTGGGTGGCCAGCGCGGTGCCGATGTCATTGCCGGCGCCAAAGAGCAGCGAGAACGTGCCTTCGGGCAGGCCGTGCTTGGCAACGGCCTGCTGGATCACGCGGCCGACCATTTCCGAGGTGCCGGGGTGGGCGTTGTGGGCCTTGACGATGACGGGGCAGCCGGCCGCCAGGGCCGATGCGGTGTCGCCGCCTGCCACCGAGAAAGCCAGCGGGAAGTTGCTGGCGCCGAACACGGCGACTGGGCCCAGTGGCACATTGGCCAGGCGCAGGTCGGCACGCGGCAAGGGTTGGCGGTCGGGCTGGGCGGGGTCGATGGTGGCGTCCAGGAAGTCGCCGTCGCGCACCACGCGGGCAAACAGGCGCAGCTGGCCGACGGTGCGGCCGCGCTCGCCTTGCAGGCGGGCCAGCGGCAGGCCGGTTTCCAGATGCGTGCGCTCGATCAGCGCGTCGCCCAGTTGCAGGATGCCGTCGGCGATGCTTTCCAGGAACTGCGCGCGGGTTTCCAGGGGCGCGGCGCGGTAGGGGTCGAAGGCGGCCTGGGCCAGCTCGGCGGCGCGGGCGACGTCTTGCGCGGTGCCGGCGGGAAAGCCGGGTTCCAGGGCCTGGCCGTTGGCGGGATTGATGGCGTGCTGCGGGGCGCCGGTGCCCTTGACGGCGCTGGCGCCGATCAACATGTTGCCGGTCAAAGTCATGCGTGATTCTCCGAATGAAAACGCCCCCAGGCAGGGGGCGGGCAGGCGTGGCTGCAAGGCCGGCTTATTGGGGGCCGAGCTTCTTGATCAGGGCGTTCAGCGCTTCCAGCTCGTCGGGCTTCAGATCCGTCAGCGGGGCACGGACCGGGCCGGCATCGTGGCCGACCAGCTTGGCGCCGGCTTTGACGATGCTGACGGCGTAGCCGGCGCAGCGGTTGCGGATTTCCAGGTAGGGCAGGAAGAACTCGTCGAGCAGGCGGTTGGTGGTGTCGTGGTCGTGCGCGGCAATGGCGCGATAGAAATCCATCGCGGTCTTGGGTACGAAGTTGAAGACGGCGGACGAGTACACCGGCACGCCCAGGGCCTTGTAGGCCGCGGCGTAGACCTCGGCGGTGGGCAGGCCGCCCAGGTACGAGAAGCGGTCGCCCAGCTTGCGGCGGATGCGGACCATGGCTTCGATGTCGCCGATGCCGTCCTTGAAGCCGACCAGATTGGGGCAGCGGTCGGCCAGCACGGCAAGGCTGTCGGCCGACAGGCGCGACTGGGCGCGGTTGTAGACGATGACGCCGATCTTGACCGATTTGCAGACCTGTTCGACGTGGTCAAGAATGCCTTGCTGCGAGGCTTCGGTGAGGTAGTGCGGCAACAGCAGCACGCCCTTGGCGCCCAGGCGCTCGGCTTCCTGGGCGTAGGCGATGGCGACGCGGGTGGGGCCGCCCGCGCCGGCCAGGATCGGCACTTTGCCGGCGCAGGTGTTCACGGCGGTGCGGATGACGTCGGAATACTCGGACGGCGCCAGCGAGAAGAACTCACCCGTGCCGCCTGCCGCGAACAGGGCGGTGGCGCCATAGGGCGCCAGCCATTCCAGGCGCTGGGCGTAGGTCTTGGCGTTGAAGTCGCCATTCCGGTCGAAATCGGTGACGGGAAAGGACAGCAAGCCTTCCGAGACGATTTCCTTGAGTTCCTGCGGCGTGGTCATGGGCGGGGTTCCCTGTGAGGCGGGCGACGCGCCGGCGGATGGTCTGCCGAGTCGGTCGCGGTGAATAGGTACGTCATCGTACAACATGATTTTTAACGCTTCAAGACCAGTTCCCCTATGACGTGCCGAACAGCCTTGGGGAAATCCGCAATTCATTGACGCAATCGGCAGCAGCTATTCTCTTAGTTGTACGATAACGTACGGGATGCCGATGTTCACGGCACCGAACAAGATCAGGAGACCCGAATGCAGCTCGCGGCAGGCCAAGCGCCCGTGCTTATCCAGATCCATCCCCAGGACAACGTCGCCATCGTGGCCAACGACGGCGGCTTGCCCGCCGGCACCGCGCTGCCGGACGGCCTGGTGCTGGTCGACACGGTGCCGCAGGGCCACAAGGTGGCGTTGCAGGACCTGGCCGAGGGCGAGGCGGTGCGGCGCTACAACGTGGTGGTGGGTTACGCGGCCAAGGCGCTGCCGCGCGGCAGCTGGGTCAACGAGCGCGTCACGACGATGCCCGCCGCCCGCACCCTGCAGGACCTGCCGGTGGGCACGCGCCGCACGGCGCCGCTGCCGCCGCTGGACGGCTACACCTTTCAGGGCTACCGCAACGCCGACGGCACGGTGGGCACGCGCAATATCCTGGCCATCAGCACCACGGTGCAATGCGTGCAGGGCGTGGTGGAACACGCCGTGGCGCGGATCCGGCGCGAGCTGCTGCCGCGCTATCCGAACGTGGACGACGTGGTGGGGCTGGAACACACCTACGGCTGCGGGGTGGCGATCGATGCGCCGGGCGCGGCGATTCCGGTGCGCACGCTGCACAACATCGCCCGCAACCCGAACTTTGGCGGCACCACCATGGTGGTCAGCCTGGGCTGTGAAAAGCTGCAGCCCGAACGCCTCCTGGCCCCCGGCGCCATTCCGATCCGGGCAGGCCAGGGCATGGCGGACGGCCAGGACGGCGTGGACACCATCGTGTTGCAGGATGACGAGCACGTGGGTTTCGAATCCATGATCGACAACATCATGCGCACCGCCGAACGCCACCTGGAAAAGCTGAACCAGCGGCGACGCGAGACCTGTCCGGCAGCTGACCTGGTGGTGGGCGTGCAGTGTGGCGGCAGCGACGCGTTTTCGGGGGTGACGGCGAACCCGGCGGTGGGCTTTGCGGCCGACCTGCTGGTGCGCGCGGGCGCCGCGGTGATGTTTTCCGAGAACACGGAAGTGCGTGATGGCATCGACCAGCTGACCGCGCGCGCCGCCACGCCGGAAGTGGCCGAGGCGCTGGTGCGCGAGATGGCCTGGTACGACGATTACCTGCAACGCGGCAGCGCCGACCGCAGCGCCAACACCAGCCCGGGCAACAAGAAGGGCGGCCTGTCCAACATCGTCGAAAAGGCGATGGGCTCGATCGTGAAATCCGGCTCGTCGAACATCGACGGCGTGCTGTCGCCGGGCGAGCGGCTGACGCGCAAGGGCCTGATCTTCGCGGCCACGCCGGCCAGCGATTTCATCTGCGGCACGCTGCAACTGGCGGCCGGGATGAACCTGCACATCTTCACCACGGGGCGCGGCACGCCTTACGGCCTGGCGCAGGTGCCGGTCATCAAGGTCGCCACCCGCAGCGACCTGGCGCGGCGCTGGCACGACCTGATGGACGTGGACGCGGGCCGCATCGCCACCGGCCAGGCCCGCATCGAAGACGTGGGCTGGGAACTGTTTCGCCTGATGCTGGACGTGGCCAGCGGCCGCCGCCAGACCTGTGCGGAAAAGCTCAAGCTGCACAACGCGCTGGCGCTGTTCAACCCGGGGCCGGTGACCTGAGGCGCTGGCGTCGCGGGCTTTGCGGCATGTAGTTGGAAGCGTGCATGCCTGACCCATTCGGTTTCGACGGGCTTGCCGTGGAGCGGGCCTGACACCACCTGGCACCGGCCCATCGAGGCGCGGGCTTCTACAACAACGGAGACAACATGGATTCAAACAGAAGGCATCTGCTGGCCGGCGCCGCCGCGCTGGGACTGGCGCGCATCACACCGGCCTGGGCCCAGGCCGACGCCTGGCCCACCCGGCCCGTGCGCATCGTGGTGCCGTACCCGCCCGGCGGCTCGTCGGACATCATCGCGCGGGTCATCGCGCCGCGGCTGGCCGAGGCGCTCAAGCAGACCGTGGTGGTCGAGAACAAGCCCGGCGCCAACGGCAACCTGGGTGCGGGCATCGTGGTGCAGTCGGCGCAGGAAGGCCACACCGTGCTGCTGTGCGACGTGGGCGCGCTGGCGATCAGCCCGTCGGTCTACACCAAGCTGTCGTTCGATCCGTCCAAGGACCTGCGGTCGGTGGGCATGCTGGCGTATTCGCCGCACGTGCTGGCGGTGCATCCGGACGTGCCGGCCAAGACCGTACCGGAACTGGTGGCGCTGTCCAGGAAACAGCGGCTGAATTTCGCCGTGACCGCTATCGGCAGCGCGCCACACCTGGCAGCGGTGGCCGTGCAGCAGGCGACTGGCGCGCAGTGGGAATACGTGCCGTACAAGGGCGGTTCGCAAGCGGTGACGGACACGATCGGCGGGCAAACGCAGGTCATCATGAACGGCTTGCTGGCCACCCTGCCGCACATCAAGGGCGGCAAGCTGCGCGCCATTGCGATTTCCAAGAAGGAACGCATGCAGCTGGTGGCCGACATTCCGACGATTTCCGAGCAGGGCGTGGCGGGGTTTGAATCCGGCACCTGGCAAGGGGTGATGGCGCCGGTGACGGCCACGGACAAGACCGCGAACCTGTTGGCCACGCTGATGGGGCAGATCGTCAACCAACCCGACGTGAAGGCGCAACTGAACGAGCAGGGCGCCGAGATCGTGGTGCGCAATCCCGCCGAGTTGGCGCAATTCTTCAGCAGCGAACGGGCGCGTTGGGCCAAGGTGGTGGCCAGCGCGGATATCCGGCTGGATTGAGCGTGGCCCGGCCATGAAAAACCGCGGACCGTTCAGTGCCTGGGCAGGCGCTGCGCGGTCCGCGGTTTTGTCAAGCGGGGATCAGTCTTTGGCGGGCGTATCGGCCGCTGCTTGATCAGGCGTTTGCTCGGGAGCTTGGGCAACCGGGGTGTCGGCCGCGGCTTGCGCCGGCGCGGCGGCCGACGCTTTCACGGGGGCGTTGGCGACGGGAGCGGCGGCATCAGCCAATACCGGGGTTGCAGCGACGTCCTGGGCGGCCTCCGCCGAGGCGGCATCCGCTTGCGGCTTGGCCTTGCTGGCGTTGCCCTTGCCACGGGCAGCGGCGCCCTTGGAATGGCGGCGCGAGGCCATGCGCTTGGCGTGCTGCGCTTCATTGGCGGTGACGGCGCCGGCGGGTTCGCCGTTCAGGTCGACGCGCGCGGCGGCTTCGACCATGCTGTCCCAGTAGCGACGGCCGTCGCACCAGGTCTTGACGGCCACCTTGATTTCTTCGGCGGTGAGCTGCAAGGCCTTGGCGTGCTGTTGCAGGTCTTCCAGCACGCCCAGCTTGAGCGGGACCTTGGCGGCCGGCTTCTTGGGGAATGCCTTGGGAAACTGGCGTTGCAGTCGCGAAATGGCGATCAGGACCGGGTCGACATCGGTCTCGCGCTTTTCGCGCGGCGCCTGACGCTGGCCAGCCTGCTGCCCGTCGCGCTGTCCTTCACGCTTGCCGTTCCGGTTGCCGCCACGCTTTTCATCGCGCTTGCCGTCGCCTTTGGCGGCGGCGGGGCGCGCAGGTTTGGGGGAAGCCGTTACTTCGGGATCCTGCTTGAAAAGCAGTCCTCGGATGGCGGCGAGCTGTTCTAGACCCATAGTGTGTGCTGCACGTTCTGATGTTGAAAGCAGGGAGCATAACAGCTGTTACCCGACAGATTGAAGTTGCGGGGGCCCCGAAGGGCGTCGTAAGCTCCTTGGCACCATGCATCTGCCCCCGTCTGTTACGTTTATGCGCCACGCCGCCCCCTGCCGGCGCGGGGTGGCGTGGCTGACTCCCTTACGCGTGACCTAACGCGCGGCTGTGCGCCGCCATTGCATCAGGAGTCCCACGATGTTCAAGCCCGTTCTCATCGCCGCCGCCACGCTGGCCCTGGCCCCGCAGTTTGCCTGGGCCCACGCCCATCTGAAGCAGGCCACGCCCGCGGACAAAGCCGTGGTGGCCGCTCCGGCCTCGGTGACGGCCAGTTTTTCCGAAGGCCTGGAGCCCGCGTTTTCGTCCCTGACCTTGCTGGACGCCGCGGGCAAGCCGGCGGCGACGGCCAAGGCCGCGCCCGCGCCGGGCGACGACAAGACGCTGGTGCTGCCGGTGCCCAAGAACCTGCCGGCTGGCGCCTACACGGTGAAGTGGCAGGCCTTGTCCAAGGACGGCCACAAGACCGACGGCGCATGGACCTTCACGGTCAAGCCTTGAGATGAGCCTGCTGTTCGCCGCGTTCGCGCTGTGCCGCGCGGTGAGCGCGGCGGCGATGGTGCTGCTGTTCGGGGCCGCGGCGATGCTGGCCCTGGCCGGGTCGCCGCGCCTGGCGCTGGAAGCGGAAACCGCCTTGCGCCGCACCCTGCGCGGCGCGGCGGCGATCGGGCTGGTGGCCACGCTGTGCCTGCTGCCGCTGCAGACCGTCAGCATCGCGGGTGACTGGGGCGCGCTGGGCAATGGCGACATGCTGGGCACGGTGGCGCTGCAAACCCGCTACGGCCAGGCGTGGATGCCGCGCGTGCTGGGCGCGCTGCTGGCGCTGGCGGTGGCGGTGGCCGTGCCGCCCGGCCGCCCCTGGGTGCTGGCCGGGGTGGCGGCGCTGGCCCTGGCGCCTTTGAGTTTCAGCGGCCATGCGGCCATGCACGAGGGCGGGCTGGGCGTAGCGCACGCGCTCAATGATTACCTGCATGGCCTGTCCGCGGCCTTCTGGCTGGGGTCATTGCCGGTGTTCCTGCTGTGGCTGGCAGCGTGGCGGCTTCCAGGCAGGCGCGCCGAGGCGGCGCGCGCGCTGCTGCGCTTTTCCACCTGGGGACACGTCGCCGTGGCGATGCTGCTGTCGACGGGTATCGGCAATGCGCTCTTGATCCTGGGCGCCGGCAGCGTGGACCCTGGCTCGGACTATCAACGCCTGCTGGCCGTGAAGATCGCGCTGGCGCTGGTCATGACGGGCCTGGCGGTGGTGAACCGCTACCGCTGGATTCCGCGTATCGGCACGCAGCGGGCGGATGCCTTGCAGGCCATTCACCGCAATACGATCGTGGAGCTGGTCCTGGGAGCGGCGGTGCTGACGGCCGTGGGCTTTCTGGGGCTGATGTCGCCGTTGTAGGACGCAGCGAGACGTCGCAGGGCTGCCGCCCTGCGGCTTGCCGCCGCGCGCTATCCGGCCAGCACCAGCAGCACGGCCAGCGCCAGCAAGATCGCAAAGGCGGCCAGCGCGCACGGCAGCAACTGCGCATAGACCGCGCGCTCCTGCCCCCGGCCATGGGCCAGGCCTGCCGCAATGGACATGCGTATCGGCGAGAAAAACCCCATCGAGGTGCCGGACACGTGCAGCAGCGCGGCGGCGGCGGGCACGCTCAGCCCGGCATGCAGCGCCAGCGACAGCTGCGACGGCATGAACAGGCTGTTCGGGGCGTTACCGCTGTTGGCCAGGATGCCGAAGGCGCCGGCCATGAGCGGCGTCATCAGCAAGGTCCAGTCCTGCATGGTGCGGAACAGACCGTCGGCGAAGGCCTGCGAGATGCCGGCGCCGGCCAGCACTTCGGCCATCATCGCGAACAGGAACACCGACATCACCGCGTGTTTTCCGGTGGTCCAGGCGTGGCGCGCGTTGGTGCCCAGCAGCCCGGGCTGGCGACGCACGGCTGCCATCAGCAGCGCGCCGCCGATGAGCCAACTGCCGGCGTGCAGGAACGGCGTCCAGCTCGGCAGGTCGGGGTAGGGGCTGAAACGGGCCAGGCCCGCCAGGCCCTGGTTCAGGCCGGGCGCAAGGCGGGTCGCGACCAGGCCGGCGATCAGCAGAATGTAGGGGAGCGCGCCGCGCGCGGCGTCTTGCATCTGGGCCCGGCCGGGGCGACGATCCAGCACGAAACGCAGCACGATCAGCGGACCGTAGGCGGCCAGCAGCGCGGTTTCCGGGCCGAGCAGGGCCGTAGCAGCGGCCAGCAGCGCCAGGCTGGCCAGCAGCCAGAGCGCTTCGCGTCCGCGCTCGGCGGCCGGGGCGGGCAGGCCTGCCCGGCGCGCGGTGAACCAGAACAGCGTCATCCAGACAATCATCAACAGGGCCACCGGCACCATGCCGTACAAGGCCAGTTGCGCCGGCGGCACGCGAGCATAGGCCGAGGCCAGCAGCGTGCCGCTGCCCATGGCGCCCCAGGGGATCAGCGTCTGGCTGAGCAGGGCGAACACCATCAGTTCACGCGGCTTGAAGCCGAGCGGCCGGATCAGCAGCACCGTGCCCAGCATGCCGACGCCAAAACCGGTAGCCGCTTCGGCGAACGGGCCGACCAGGAAGCAGGCGAAGAACAGCAGGCGGCGGCGCGCCAGTGTGTCGGCGGCAGCGGAATCGGAAGCCGGGTTGATGGCCGAAGCCGCTGGGCCGGTCTGCGGCGCCGCCGCGCCGTTGGCTGAATGCGCCGTGGGCGCTTGACCCGGCGCGCCGCGCGCGGCCATCTGCCAGAACAGCAAGCCGCCCAGGATGTAAGGCGTGATGATGCCGCCGATCCACAGCCCGCGCGCCAGCGCATGGCCGAGCGGGGCCGCGCCGAACGCGGCGGGCGCGGCGAACAGCGCCACCGGGATGGCGGCAAGCAGCCCCAGCACGGCGGCCAGGGTGGTGTTGAGACGGCCGCTGGCGATGGCGCCGATGACGATCAGCGCGGGCAGGGACCACAGCAGGTAGGTCATGGGATGAGGCGGGCCGTGGGCGCCGGTGCGCACCCGCCATGGGGCATGGGGAGGGAGAAGGGCGTCATGCCGCGCAAGCCTGGGCAAAGCCGCGCAGGACCTGCCGGGCGTGCGGGGTGGGCGCCAGCGCGGCGCGCAGGGCGGCCACGTCGTGGCCTTCGCGGACAAAGAGGTCCTGCCGGCGCGCCAGGCAGGCGTCCATGACGCCGGGTGTGAATTCGGGGTGGAACTGTACCGACAGCGCCTGCGGGCCGTAGCGCAGGATCTGGTGCGGATCGTGCGCGGATCCCGCCAGCACGACCGCCGACGCGGGTGGCTGCAGCACGGTTTGCTCGTGGGTCAGGTTGGCGGTGAAGCGGGCGGGCAAGCCAGCCAGCAGCGGATCGTGCGCCAGGGCCGGCAAGCCTTGCACCGTGTGCTGGCCGATTTCACGGCCGCGCGGGTGGTAGCCCACCACGCCGCCGAAGGCGTGAGCCATCAGCTGGTGGCCGTAGCAGATGCCCAGCAACGGCAGTTGCGCGTGCAGGGCGTGGCGCAGCCATTGGGCGGTGCGCTCGCTCCAGGGCTCGCGGTCGGTCACCATGGCCCAGGACCCCGTCAGCACGGCGCCTCGCAACTGGGCCGGGTCGGGCAGGGTGGGGCTATCGGCGGGATGGAGGACCGTCAACGGCACGTCGATGCCGGCCAGCGCGGCCATGACCCAGTCGCCCTGTTCGCCGTGCGTGGCGCGCAGGTCTTCGGGCGGGCGGCCCAGTTGCAGGATGGCCAGGGGTCTGTTTGTCATGGCGTGGCGGGACGGGAACGGCGGCCCGGTTGGGCCGAGCGCCATGATGCCCCCTGCACGCACATTCATCAATATGAAAAACAGCCTATCTGGTATGCGTGGCGTTGATATCGCCGCCAGATTCGTCCATGAGCCGTCCCGGTTGCCGTCGTGGCAAGCAACCGCTTGCCTACCAGCGGTACCCGATGTTGACCATGCCGCCATAGCCGCGCTGATTGTTGCTGCCGGCCTGGCCGAAGACGTGGCCAGAGACCTGCACGGCGCGGTTGACGCGGCCTTCGGCGCCCAGCTTCAGTTCGAGGGTATTGCGCGACAGGGCGGCATCCAGGGTGTTGGGCCCCATTTGCACCGACGGGTTGCCAAAGCCATGCAGCCAGTTGGCTTCCAGGAAGGGGCGCACCTTGGGTGCGTTGGCCGTGGCCTGCGGATACAGGCGCGCGCCGATGCGTGAGTTCCAGGCGTTGTCGCTGCCGCTGCGCAGGCGGGTGCCTTGCAGGGTGGCGTCCTGGGCGTCGTAGCGGCTGTAGACCAACTGGACGTGGGGTTCGATGATCACGGGGCCCAGGGCCGTGCCGTCGTCGAAGGGCTTGACGGCATAACCGGCTTCGACCGAGGCGCTCCAGACGCTGGAGCGGTAGCGGGTGGCACCCAGTTCGCTGTTGATCTGGTTGTGATAGCGGCCGTACTGCAGCCACGTGTCGGCGTAGGCGCCCAGGCGGGTGACGTCGTTTTGGTAGACCGTGCCGTAGATGCCTGCTGAGTAGCCAGAGACCTTGCCGCGGGCGTGAGTCTGCACGGTGGCCCCGTCGGGAAGCCGCAATGTCGAGGTGGCCGTGCTGCGGGCGTCACCATAACCGCCCATCAGGCCAGCGTAGACCGCGCCAGCCTGGCCGAGCGGCGCCTTGATCAGGTCGCCGCCCAGTTGCAGGATGGCGCTGTCGGTATCCATGGTGACGCGGCCTTGGGCCATGCGCAGGCCGCTGTCTTGCCGCCCTTCGACCCGCGTCCACAGGCCGCGGCCGGCGGTAGCCAGCTGGCGGCTGTCGGCGGACGCGTCGCTGCCGTCACCGCCCGTGACGTCGCCCGAATAGGCCACGGCGCCGCCCGTGCCAGCGGCCGCGTTGCGGTCGCGCAGGCTGTGGGAGAAAAAACGTGCGCTGGCCAGGCGATTGCCCAGGTACGCGCCGCTTTCGGGCGAGACGTTGCGGAACGCGGGCTTGGCGGACGGGTCGACGGGGACGACAAGATCAATGTCAATGGACGTGCCGGGACCGGGCGGGACAATGGCCGAATAGTCCGACGTCAGGTACCAATCAGGCGCTGCGCCGCCATTGCCGCCGCGCACCAGGCTGTATTCGTAGCCGTTCACGGCCAAGGTCCCGGCGCTGGCGCGGTAGCCCGTGGAGCCGGCGTCCAGGCGGAAGGCATCGGTGGCGGTCATGCCGCCATTGATGGTCTGGACGACGGGGATGCCATTGCCGGTCTGCGCGCCCGTGCCGCCGGCATTCAGGATGCGCAGGGAGGTCGTGCCGGACGTGGTGCCGCCGTCGATCACCAGCCGGTCGGTGCCCGCGGCGTCGTCGCCCAGCTGGGTGTTGAGCACCAGCGTGCCGCCGCCGACGTAGTTCGTGACCGTCAAGGTCTTGAAGCGCGCACCGCCCGAAGGCGCCATGAACGCGACCGTGCCGGCGTTGTTCAGCGTGGTCAGCCGGGAATCACCGCGCACGTTCCAGACGCTGCTGGCATCCAGCGACAGACCATTCGCAACGCCCGTGCCGGCTGCGGGCCGTGTCACCGCGCCGGTGAGCACCGAACCGTCTTTGAGGGCGACGTTGACCGTGCCGTCGTTGACCACGACGTCGCCGGTGAGCGTCGAGCGGGTAGCGTCCAGGGTGACCTGTCCGGTGGCAAGAGGCCCGCCGGTGCTGGCGTCAAGGCCGACATCGGCGCGCAGCAGCGTGCCGGTGTCGATGTCGCTCGCGGTGCGCCCGATAAGGGTGGAGTCCGAAACCACGAAGGTGTGGTTGCCGCCCTTGGCGACGATCCCGGCGCCGTCCCGGGTATCAACCAGGCTGCCGTTGGCCAGGTGGACGGTGTTGGTTGGTCCAGCTAGCGTCAGTTGACTTTCGATGCCGCTCCCCTGGACGCCTTGCACGCGAAGATGCGTGTTGTCCAAAGTGGCGCTGGCGCCGCCAGCGATCTGCAGACCGTGCGACTGCTGGCCGGTAGTTCGTATCTCGGTGTTGGTGGCGGACAGAGTGGTGGGCGTAGCGGTCAATCCAAAGCTATCCATACGCAGGCCGTGGGCAGCGTTGCCGGCGGTCGTGATGGTCACGCTTGTCAGCGTCACGTCACCGCCGCCAAGGGCCGTTGCGCCTGAACTGTAGCGGCCTTGCGTGGAAATGGTCACATCGTTGGCGGTAAGAACAGAACCACTGGTCTGGGCAGAAACGCCCGAGGCATTGTGGCTGGAGGTTTCGATGAACCCGCCGTCAATGTCCACGTGGCCGCCATTGATGGCAGTGGCGCCCGGGCCAGCGTCGTGCGAAGTGATCTGGCCATTGCGTACGATGACCCGGCTGTTGACACCGCTGGCGAGAATCGTACTGGAACCTGGGCCGCCCCCCCCAACGCTGTTGATGATGCTGTTGCTCAGCGTGATCAGTCCGCCATTCACCGCGCGCACGCTCCAGGAAAGGTCTGACGGGGACGCGCTGGTGTTGATGGTGATGTTGTTTCCCTGCACGGAATTGCCGGCCCCCCAAACTTCAATGGAGGCCGCCGGCATGGCCGGGTCGACATCAGTCGTGACCGTGTCGCCATCGTCCAGGATGATTTGAGTGGGGCCGGCGGGATTCTTGATCAGGATCTGCCCGCGTTCGGCGGCCAGCATCGCGGTGGGGATCGCGGCGGCGATCAGTCCCAACATGATGGGGGTGAGGGTGCTGCGCATTGGGGGCTCCTTGATTGAACTGGAGCTCGGTTATGCAACGCGCAGAAAATCCTGATCAGGAAAAGAAGGCATTTGGTGACGCATAAAGCGAGGTATCCAGCTGCCGGATAGGCTCGGGTGAATGCGTCATCTTGAAGGACTGAAAAGGGCGTGGGAATCAGAACATTCTAATAATTGAGCGGCGGACGTGATTGATGACCGGCGTGAGGCGGCTCCCGCCAGGCCGCCTGCGTGCTGGCCTACCAGCGGTACCCCAGATTCACCATGCCGCCATAGCCGCGCTGGTTGTTGCTGCCGGCCTGGCCGAAGACGTGGCCGGAGACCTGCACGGCGCGGTTGACGCGGCCTTCGGCGCCCAGCTTCAGTTCCAGGGTGTTGCGCGACAGGGCGGCATCCAGGGTGTTGGGCCCCATTTGCACCGACGGGTTGCCAAAGCCATGCAGCCAGTTGGCTTCCAGGAAGGGGCGCACCTTGGGTGCGTTGGCCGTGGCCTGCGGATACAGGCGGGCGCCGATGCGCGAGTTCCAGGCGTTGTCGCTGCCGCTGCCCAGGCGGGTGCCTTGCAGGGTGGCGTCCTGGGCGTCGTAGCGGCTGTAGACCAACTGGACGTGAGGTTCGATGATCACGGGGCCCAGGGCCGTGCCGTCGTCGAAGGGCTTGACGGCATAACCGGCTTCGACCGAGGCGCTCCAGACGCTGGAGCGGTAGCGGGTGGCACCCAGTTCACTGTTGATCTGGTTGTGATAGCGGCCGTATTGCAGCCACGTGTCGGCGTAGGCGCCCAGGCGGGTGACGTCGTTTTGGTAGACCGTGCCGTAGATGCCTGCTGAGTAGCCGGAGACCTTGCCGCGGGCGCGAGTCTGCACGGTGGCCCCGCCGGGAAGCCGCAATGTCGAGGTGGCCGCGCTGCGGGCATCGCCGTAGCCGCCCATCAGACCGGCATAGATCATGCCGGCTTGAGCCACGGGCGCCTGGATCAAGTCGCCGCCCAACTGCAGGATCGTGCTGTCCGTATTCGTGGCGACGTGGCCTTGGGCCATGCGCAGGCCGCTGTCTTGCCGCCCTTCGACCCGCGTCCACAGACGGCGGCCGGCGCGGATACCCGAGCCGTTGTCGGCGCTCTCGTCACCGCCGTCACCGCCCGTGCGCGAGGGGTCGTTCAGGCCCGACGCCGCAGTGCGGTCATGCATGCCGTGGGCCAGGAACCGGGCGCTGGCCAGGCGATTGCCCAGGTACGCGCCGCTTTCGGGCGAGACGTTGCGAGGGGCGGGCACGACGGGCTGCACGACGTCGGGCGGCGTATAACGCGAGGTCAGGTACCAACCGGATGCCGCCTCGTCGCGCACCAAGCTGTAGTCGTAGCCGTTCAAGGCGAGCGTGCCGGCGCTGGCCCGGTAGCCCGTGGAGCCGGCGTCCAGGTGAAAGGCGTCAGGGGCCGTGGTGCCGCCATTGACGGTTTGCACCAGGGAAATGCCCGCCAGGGTCTGGCCGCCGGCGCCGTCTGCATTGATCAGGCGCAGGCCCGTATTGCCCGTGGCGGCGCCGCCGTCGATCACGAGCCGGTCGGTGGCGGAGGCGTCGCCGCCCAGCCGCGTGTTCAGCACCAGCGTGCCGCCGCCGACATAGTCGCGGACGGTCAGGGTCTTGAAGCCCGCGGCCTCCGTGGGCGCCACGAACGCCACGGTGCCGGCGTTGGCGAGCGTGCCCAGCGTGGAGTCGCCGCGCACGTACCAGGCGCTGGAGGCATCCAGCGTCACGCCGCTGATGCGTGCGCCGGCGCGTTCGGTCATGGCGCCGGTCAGCGTGGACCCTTGGGCAAGGGCCAGGTCGATGGTGCCGTTGGCCGCCACCACGTCGCCCGTCAGCGCGCTGCGGCTGGCCTGCAGGCTGACGCGTCCGGTGTCGACGACAAGGGTGCTGGCGGGCCGGGTGACGGTCAGAGAGTCGGATCGCAGCAGGACGCCGCCGTCGAGACCGCCGCCCGCGCGTGCCGCGACATTGACGTCTGACAGCAGGAATCGATGGTTGCCGCCGGCAGCGGCCAGCGCCGCGCCGTCCTGCGTGCTGATCTGGCTGCCGTTGGCGAGGGTGACCGTATTGGGCTGGTCGGGGCTGGTCTGATAGCTCCAGATGCCCCGGCCGCGCGGGCCTGACGCCGTGAGCCGGGTGCTGTCCAGCACGATCTCGCCGCGATCTCCAATGACGGCCGCGCTGGCGCCGGCCCCTCGGGTCTGGATGGTATTGCCTTGCGACGACAAGCGGGCGCCCGCGGCGCTGACCTGCACGCCATGTGCGCCTTCACCGTGCGTCACGACGCTGCTGTTGCGCAGGTCGATGCGGGCGCCATCCAGCCGCGCCCACACGCCGGCCGCCGATTCGCCGCGGGTCTCGATCTGCAACTGGTCGCCCTGCAGGCCGGCGGCGGCGCCGTATTCGTGGGATACATACAGGCCGTGCGCGCCCCGGCCAAGCGTGCGGATCGTGCCCTGGGCCAGCCGGACCTGGCCGGCGCGGTTGTCCACGCCAACATGCGTCGAGGCGATGTCAAAGCGCGTGGCCGAGAACGCGGTGTTCGCGGCCGCGAGCCAGACGCCGGTGCCGCCCGGGCCTTGGGCAGCGATGGTCACGTTGTCCGCCGTGGCCGACGAGCCGGCCGCGTTCAGGTTGATGCCGTAGCCGAACATGCCGGTGCTGACCAAGGCGGCGTTGCGCAACACGGCGCTGGGCGCCCCCCCCATGCCCGCATCCAGCAGCAGCGCCGATTCACCGCCCGAGAGGCTGCCGCCCGTCATGTCCAGCCGCCCGCCGGCCAGGCGCGCGCCGTGCGTGGTGGCAAAGACTTCAGTGTTGGTCAAGCGCAGCAGGGCGTCGGCGCCCTGCGTGGTGACGCCGTTGGCATAGCCCCCGCCGGCAGAGATGCGGCCGCCTTCCAGGGTGATGGTTGCGCCCGCGCCGGCCGCTGCGCCGCTGGCATTGCTGCCTTGCGTGGTGATGAGGGCGTTCTTGCTGGTGATGGACGACCCTCGCCCCTCGGCCTGCAAGCCGGCGCTGTTATGGGCGCTGCTGGTGATCCGGACGCCCTGCAGGTCGATGCGCCCGCCGCTCGTGGCGTAGGCGCCGTGAGAGGCGTTGCCGCGCGTGGCAAGCTGCCCGCCGGTGGCGGTGATCACGCTGTCGGCGCCCGAGGCCGCCAGGGCGTGGGCGGATTGGCCGTTGCCCAGGGTCTGCACCGTGCTGTCGAACAGATGCACGGCGCCGCCTGCGCTCGCTGCCACGCCACGAGTGTGATTCTGGGTGCTTGAGCCCGCTGAGACGGTGATGCCATTGCCTTGCACCGAATTGCCGAAAACCGACACGTCAATTGCCGCGCCAGGGGCGTCAAAGGTGAACGTGTCGCCCTGGTTGAACTGCATGTGCGTCTTGCCGCCGGGGTCGGCGACGGCGACGCGGCCATGTTCAGCGGCCCAGGCGGGCGAGGCAAGGGTAGGCAACGTGGTCGCGAGCAGGCCGACCATGATGGGCTTGAGGGAGGGTTGCACGGAGGCTCCTGGCCCCCGTGTACAGACGTGTCCGTGCGTCAAACGCGCGCCTTGAACGGGCCGGGAGCGCGGATGACAGCGGAGAACGTTGGGGGGGCGGTTATGTCGAGGTGGTTTTCATGATGCAGACAAGGAGGGCGGGTTGATATTGGATAACTCTAAAAACGGAATTGGAAAATTCTGAAACGAACGCGTCGGGCTACCAGCGGTAGCCGGCGTTCAGCATGCCGCCGTAGCCGCGCTGGTTGTTGTTGCCAGCCTGGCCGAACACATGGCCCGAGACCTGCACGGCGCGGGTGACCTGTCCTTGGGCGCCCAGCTTCAGCTCCAGGGTGTTGCGCGCCAAGGCGGCCTCCACGGTGTGGGGTCCCATGGCGACTGACGGGCCGCCGAAACTGTGCAGCCAGTTGACATCCAGGAAGGGCCGCACGGCAGGCGCGTTGGGGGCAAGCCGCGGGTACAGGCGCACGCCGATACGCGAATTCCAGGCGTTGTCGCTGCCGCTACGCATGCGGGTGCCTTGCAGGGTGGCGTCCTGGGCGGCGTAGCGGCTGTACATCAGTTGCGCATGGGGTTCCAGCACCACCGGCCCCAGGGCCGAACCGGGTGCGAACGGCGCCAGGGCGTAGCCGGCTTCGAGCGAGGTGCCGAGCTGGTTGGAGTGATAGCGCGCCGACCCCAGTTCACTGGTGATCTGGTTGGCATGGCGCCCGTATTGCAGCCAGGCGTCAACGTAGGCGCCCATCTCGGTTGTACAGTCTTGGTAGGCCGTGCCGTACAGGCCGATCGAATAGCCGGACACCTTGCCGTCGGCACGGGCCTGGACAGTGGAGCCGCCCGCGTGCAGCAACGTGGCGTTGGCGCGAGTGCGGGCGCTGCCATAGCCAGCCATCAGGCCAGCGTACACGGCGCCTTGCGGCCCGAGCGACGCCGCGATGAGGTCGCCTCCCAGTTGCACGATGGCGCTGTCCGTGGCGATGTCGACCCGCCCCTGGGCCAGATGCAGGCCGGCGTCCTGGCGGCCTTCCACGCGGGTCCACAGACGGCGCTGCAGGCCGCTGCCGGCGGCGCCGTCTTGTGGGGGAGACGCCACACGGTCGCGCAGGCCATGGCTGAAGAAGCGGCTGCTGCCCAGCCGGTTGCCCAGGTAGGCGCCGCCTTCGGGCGAAATGTTCTGGAAAGGCAGTTTTACGGGCCGTAGCGCTTGAGCCGGCTTGGCGGCGGCAGTGGTCACGGCGGGAACAAGCGTTTCGGCAGGAATATCTTCGGCGGCCAGATACCACTGCGGCGAGCCGTTGCTGTCGTCTCGGAACAGGCTGTAGTCATAGCCGTACAGGGCGAGCGTACCGGTGGTGGCCCGGTAGCCGGTGGACCCCGGGTCAAGGCTGAAGGCGTCGGGCGAGGTGCTGCCGCCGTTGACGGTCTGCACCAGCGGGACGCTGGTACGCACGGCACCATCGGCACCATCGGCGGTATCGTGATTCAGCAGGCGCAGCGACGTGACGCCCGTTGCCGTGCCGCCATTGATGATCAGCCTGTCCCCGCCCGAGCCGTCGCCGCGCAGGCGGTTACCCAATACCAGCAGGCCGCCGCCTTGATACTGGTTGACGGTCAGGGTCTTGAAGCCGTCGTTGCCGGGCGGGCTGAACGCGATGGCGCCGGTATGGGTCAGTGTGCCTACGATTGAATTGCCGCGCACCAGCCAGGTGCTCGTGGCGTCCAGCGCCAGGGTATCGATGCGGCCGCTGCCGCTGGGCGTAACCGCCCCGACCAGCATGGCGCCGCGCGTCAGCGAAATGTCGATGGCGCCGTTGTCGGCCTGCACGTCGCCGACAAGCAGCGAATGCCGGGCATCGAGCAAAATCCGGCCGCTATCGGTGTCGGCCGACGCCCCGCTTATTCCCCTGGGCAGGCGTTCGCTGCGCAGCAGGACGCCTTGATCGACGTTGCCCCCCGACCGCGCGGTGATGGTGGAATCGCTGATATGAAACGCGTGGTCGCCGCCGGCGGCCAGCAGGCCGACGCCATCCTGGGTGCTGACCTGGCTGCTGTTGGCAATGGCGATGGCGTTGCCCAGGGCGGGGTTGCGTTGATAGCTCCAGATGCCTGGGCTGCCGCGCCCCTGGACGACGAGCTCGGAATGGTCGAGGGACACGATGGGGCCATTGGCGGCCACCAGCCCGGCCGCTTCCGCGCCAGTGGTGCTGACGCGCGTGCCGCGGGTCGTCAGCTGGGCACCCGTCTCGGAGGCCCTGATGCCGTGCGCAGCCTGGCCGCGGGTGGTAATGCGCACGTCCTGCAACGTGACTTCGGCGCCGCTTAGTCGGGCGACGGCGCCAATGGCCAGCACGCCACGGGTTTCGATATCAACCTGGGAGACGTTGAGGATGGAGAGATTACCCCTTCCGCTCGACGCGTACAGGCCATGAGCCTGGGCCCCCAGCGTGGTGATCGACCCGTTCGTGAGCTCAGCCTGGCCGCCCTGGGCGTCCACCCCAACCTGGCTGGAGGTGATAGTGAAGGCGCTGGCCGACAGGCGGCTGCCGACGCCCGTTAGCCAGATGCCGCTGCCTTGCGCGCCCAGGGCCGTGATGGTCACGTTGTCGACAACGGCTGACGTACCTGCAGCATTGATGTCCAGGCCATAGCCATGCGCGCCGGTAGCGGTCAGGGTGGCGTTGCGGATCAAGGCAGACGCGGGGGTGCGGGTGGAGGGCAGGGTGGGGGCGCCCAGCAGCACCGCCGAGGCGCCCGTCAGGCTGCCGCCGTATACCTCGAGCTTGCCGCCGAACAGGCGGGCCGCCATGTCGTCGGTAGCGTGCACGTGCGTGTCGGTCAGCACGACCCGCGAGCCGTCACCGTTGACGCTGACGCCGGGCGAGCCAAAGCCCGTGGAGATGTTGCTGCCGGTCAGGATGGCCTCTGCGCCCACCGAGGCCTGCACACCGGGGGCATTGGTCGATTGGGTGGAAATCGTCACGTTCGTGCCCGCGATGACCGTGCGCATGTGGTCGATATCCCTGACACCCTCGGCCCACAGGCCGGCAGAGCCCATCCCCGTCGTGGCGATCAAGGTATTCATCAGGGTGATGCGGCCGCCGTCCCGGGCAATGGCGCCGTAGGATGAATTCCCCCGCGTCTTGACCGTGCCGCCGTGCATCGAAATGCCGCTGCCGGACCCGTAGGGAACGTTCGTGCCGAGAACGGCCAGGGCGTGAGCGCTCTGGCCGTCGCCCTGCGTGATGACGGTGCTGTCCCTCAGGACGGCCACACCGCCGAGCCGCGTCAGTACGCCGATGGTGTTGCGGTACTGCGCGGATCCAGCGGTGACCAGGGCGCCAGCGCCTTGCACTATATTGCCGGGCTGGGACACGACAATGGCGGCGCCGGCGCCTGCGTAAGTGATGGTATCGCCGATGTTCAGGTTGATCGTACGGCCGCCGGGATAGGTCTCGTTGACGACCTGGCCACGCTCTGCTGCCAGTGCGATGGTGGGAACATACGGCAGGAAGGCCGCGAGCAAGCTTGCCATGACGGGATTCAAAGGAATGCGCATGCGGGGTTCCTTGCCCTTGGCCGTGGAACACCGATACCCGTCGAACAGGACGCAGCCAGATGACAGCGGCGTTGTTCTCGCGCACAGGAGCTTTGCCAGCCAGAGCGTAGACGTTGCAGGAAACCCCATGCTCCCGGGGCGAAGCGGCTGGCGGAATTAGAACATTCTCAAAATTGTGAGGTTTGCGGCAAGCATGCCTCAATCTAGGACGAATCACGCTAGCGCGACGTGGGATCGTGGCGCTGGCGTGGCGGTGAGGGACACCGGCGCCTGCGGCACGGCGCGATGCCCCGGCCGCGCCAGCCCCAGGTGCTGGCGCAGCGTATTGCCTTCATATTCCGTGCGAAACAGCCCACGGCGGCGTAATTCGGGCAGCGCCAGTTCAATGAAGTCGTCAAGCCCGCCCGGCAGCCACGGCGACATGATGTTGAAGCCGTCGGCGCCGTCTTCCTCGAACCATTGCTGCAACTGATCCGCCACGCTTTGCGGCGTGCCGACCACCTGCTGGTGGCCGCGGGCCCCGGCGATGCGCAGGTACAGCTGGCGGATCGTCAGGCCGTCCCGGCGGGCGAGGTCGATCAACAGTTGCTGGCGGCTCTTGCCGCCGTTGGTTTCGGGGATCTCGGGCAGCGGCCCGTCCACCGGGTAGCGCGACAGGTCGAAGCCGCCGATCATGTTGGACAGCAGTTGCACGCCGACCACGGGGTGGATCAGGTCCTGCAGGCGGGCGAACTTCTCTTCGGCTTCGGCCTGGGTGCGGCCGATGACGGGGAAGATGCCGGGCATGATCTTGATGCCGTCGGGATCGCGGCCATAGGCGCTGGCGCGGCCCTTGATGTCGCGGTAGAAGGCCTGGGCCTCGTCGAAGGTCTGGTGGGCCACGAAGATCACCTCGGCGGTGCGCGCGGCCAGGTCGCGGCCGGCGGGCGACGCGCCGGCCTGCACCACCACCGGCCGGCCTTGCGGCGAGCGCGACACGTTCAGCGGACCGCGTACCGAGAAATGTTCGCCACGGTGGTTCAGCGGGTGCAGCTTGTCCGGATCGAAGTACTGGCCGCTGGCCTTGTCGCGCAGAAAGGCGTCGTCTTCCCAGCTGTCCCACAGGCCCAGCACCACGTCGTGGAACTCGGCGGCGCGGGCGTAGCGGCGGGCGTGTTCGACGTGTTCGTCCAGGTTGAAATTCTGCGCTTCGCCCTGACCGCTGGACGTGACCAGGTTCCAGCCCGAGCGGCCGCCGCTGATGTGGTCCAGCGAGGCGAACTTGCGCGCCACGTGATAGGGCTCGTTGTAGGTGGTGGAGACGGTGGCGATCAGGCCGATCTTCTCGGTGACGGCGGCCAGCGCGGACAGCAGCGTCAGGGGCTCGAAATGGTCGCTGCGGGCGGTGCGCGACAGCGATGGCAGGTCGGTATTGCGCACGCCGACCGAGTCGGCCAGGAACACCGCGTCGAACTTGGCGGCCTCGGCGCGGCGGGCCAGGTCGGCGTAATGGCGGAAATTGACGGGTGCGTCGGCCTGGGCATCGGGGTGGCGCCAGGCGGCGATGTGGTGGCCGGTCTGCATCAGGAAGGCGCCGAGCTTGATCTGGCGCGAAGGGCGGGACATGGGGGGACTCCAGGCAAAGGGATAGGCGATCCGCGGACGCGGCGGCCAGGGATCGCGGGGTCGATACGTTTGGGGGCAGGCCGCCCCGGCGGTGCGGCCCGGGCGGCACTACCAGGCCATGCGCAGCGAGGCCAGGGATGGCAGCGCCGGCACGCCGGCATTGGCATCCACGCCCAGCGGCGGGCTGTCGTCGGCGGGGGCGCCGTCCGGTTCCAGGAAGTCGGACAGCACGTCGTCGCGCAGGCGGATGAAGCGCGGGTCGCTGCGGTTGCGGGCGTGCGGCAGCGGCACGTCCACAATGCGGCGGATGCGCCCAGGGCGCGGCTGCATGATCACCACCCGGTCGCCCAGGTAGACGGCTTCTTCCACGTCGTGAGTCACCAGGATCATGGTGATGCGTTCTTTCTGCCAGATGCGCTGCAGTTCGGTCTGCAGGCGGGCGCGGGTCAGCGCGTCCAGCGCGCCAAAGGGCTCGTCCAGCAGCAGCACGCGCGGCCGGTTGACCAGGCCGCGGGCGATGGCCACGCGTTGCGCCATGCCGCCCGAGATCTGGTGCGGATACGACTGCTCGAAGCCTTCCAGTCCGACCAGGGCGATGTGCTCGGCCACGCGGTCGCGCTTTTCCGAAGCCGGCAGGTTGGCGTTGCGCAGGCCCACGCCGATGTTCTGCGCCACGTTCAGCCAGGGGAACAGGCGATGGTCCTGGAACACGATGCCGCGTTCGGGGCTGGTGCCGCGTACCGGCTGGCCGCCCAGGGTGATGGCGCCTTCGTAGCTGTCGTCCAGCCCCAGGATCAGGCGCAGCAGGGTGGATTTGCCGCAGCCGCTGGCGCCCACGATGGATACGAATTGCCCGGCCGGGATGGCCAGGTCCACGCCCGTCAGCACTTGCAGCACGCCGCCTTCGGCCTGCGCGCTGGGGTAGCGCTTGCCGACGGATTGCAGTTCGAGGTCCAGCGAATTGTCTTGAGCCATGCTTGAGGTTTCCCGCGGGTTATTGGTCCTGGCCGCGCAAGCGCGCAAGCCGGCGCTCGGCCAGGCGGGCCAGGGCATTCATGAGCCAGCCGACCAGGCCCACCACGAACATGCCGAAGATCACCAGGTCCATCTGGAAGTGTTCGCTGCCTTCGATCAGCAGGTTGCCGATGCCCACGCCCGCCACCAGCAGGTATTCGGCGCCGATGGTGGCCAGCCAGGAATAGACCAGCGCCAGGTAGACGCCGGTGAAGATGGCGGGCGCGGCGGCCGGCAGCACGACCTGGCTGAAGGTCTGCCAGCGGCTGTACTGGTAGACGCGCGCCACTTCCAGCAGCTTGGCCGGCGCGTTGCGCACGCCGTCGCAGGTATTGACCACCACCGGCACCAGGGCGGCCAGCGACAGGAACACCACCTTGGCGGTGTCGCCCAGCCCGAACCACACCGAGATCAGCGGAATCCAGGCGAACAGGGAAATCTGCTTGAAGGTGTTGAAGCTGGGGCCGACCAGGCGGTTGAACGCGGGGGACAGCCCCAGCAACACGCCCAGGATCAGGCCCGACACGGTGCCGATGGCAAAGCCGGTGAGTTCGCGGCCCAGGCTGGCGCCCAGGGCGCGCCACAGCTTGCCGCCCAGGATCTGGTCGACGGCGGTGGCCAGTACTTTCTCGGGCGATACGAGCAGCGCGGAATTGACCAGGTCGGCGCGCGCCGCCAGCCACCACAGCACGATGGCGGCCACTGGCAGCACCAACCCGCGCCAGCGGCCGGCGCCGCGCACGGCCAGGGGTTGGGACACGGCCAGCTCGGCGGCGTCGCGGGACGACGCGGGGGACAGGGATGCGCTCATGGACGGGCCTCCGCAGGGACAAGACGCGCCGCGCGGCGGCCGTGGATCAGCCGCGTTTCGGCCCAGTCCAGGAAGCGGTCGATGGCGTAGCCGATGGCGCCCACCACGATGACCGCTGCCATCACCAGGTCCAGCTGGAACAGCTGGCGGCCGTAGACGATCAGGTAGCCCAGGCCTTCGCTGGACGCCACCAGTTCCACCACCACCAGCGACAGCCAGGCCTTGGTGAAGCCCAAACGCAGGCCGGTGAACAGGGTCGGCAGGGCCAGCGGCAGCACGATTTCCAGCACTTCCTGGCGGCGGCTGTAGCCGTAGACGCTGCCCACTTCGCGCAGCGCCGGGCTGGCCTGGCGAAAGCCTTGCAGCGTGTTCAGCGTGACCGGCACCAGCGCGGCCTTGGCAATCAGGATGTACTTCAGGGGCTCGCCGATGCCCACGATCAGCAGCACGAAGGGCAGCCAGGCCAGCACCGGAATCTGCACCAGCGCATTGAAGGTGGGCAGCACGTAGGCTTCCAGCCGGCGCGACAGGCCCATGGCGGTGCCCAGCAGCAGGCCCAGCACGCTGCCCAGGGCAAAGCCCACCAGCACGCGTTGCAGGCTGGCGCGGGTGTTCAGCCACAGGTCTCCGCTGGTGGCCAGGTCGCGCAGGGTGTCCCAGACGTAGGCGGGCGGGGGCAGCACCTGCGGCGAGATCCAGCCCTGGCTGGCGCCGGTCTGCCACAACACGATCAGGGTCAGGGGCAGCAGCCAGGGCGCGGCGGTCCAGGCGGCCTGGCGAGCCCAGGCCGGCCAGGTGATGGCGCCCAGCGGCGTCGCGCCGGAGAGGGTAGTGGGGGACATGGCGGCGCCCCGGGTCAGCGCGCGGCGGCCTGGCTGGCGCCTGCGACCGTGGCGGTGGTGGATGTGGCGCCAGTGAGAGCGGCAGCGGAGGGGGCGGCGGCAACAGGCTTGGCGTCGACGGACTTTGCCGCGGCCGCATTGCCCGCCGCGGGCTTGCCGCTGGCATCGAATGCCGTCCAGTACTTCTCCAGCCCCTGCGCCTTCAGCGCGTTCTGCAAATAGCGCGGATCGAACCAGCCATCCAGCGAGACGTCGCGGCGGATCAGTTTCAGCTTGACCGCATCGGCCACCACCGCCTTGTAGCGGGCGATGATGAAGTCATCGATCAGGGGCGAATTGCGCGAGGCCAGGTCCTGCTTGTCGAACTCGGCCGCCCAGGACGCATAGGGCACGCCACTCTTTTCCCAGATTTTGAAGAGCGCGTCGCGGTTCTTTTCATCGGACGACCACTGCGCGGCGCGCACGAATACGTCGACCACCTTCTGCACCTGGGCCGGGTTGTCGCGTTCGAAATCCTCGCGTACCAGCAGCGACGCCTGGCGGGTGTAGGCGGGGTCCTGTCCCTGGGTGCTGTAGATGACCTTGGCCAGGCCCTGGTCACGCACCTTGAACCATTCGTAGCCGCCAAAGGCCGCGTCCACGCCGTTGGACACCAGCGCGGCCTGGGCGCTGCCGGCATCCAGGTTCACGCCCTTGATATCGCGTTCGGCCAGGCCGTGGGCCGCCAGCACGTTGATGGCGACGAGATGGCCGTTGGTGCCGCGAAAGATCGAGACCTTGCGATCCTTCAGGTCTTCGATGGATTTCAGCGGCGAATTGGGCGGGGCCACCAGGTACAGGTTGTTGCGCGCGCCGCTGACCAAGAGCAGCTTGGTCTTCAGTCCATTGGCGCGGCCCACCACCTGGGGCAGGTCGCCCTGGTAGGCAAAGTCGATCTGCTTGTTGGACAAGGCTTCGTTGACGGCGGGACCGGCGCCCTTGAAGAACAGCCATTCGACCTTGACGCCGTCGGCGGCGAAGGCCTGTTCCAGCCATTGGTTCACGCGCACCACGCCGCCCGGCGAGCCGCCCCAGGTGATCGGGTCGCCGCCGCCCGCGGTGGCCACGCCCACGCGGATGACGTCGGCGGCGTGCGCAGCGGCATGCGCAGCGGTGTGCGCGGCGCCGCCGAACAAGGCGCTGGCGGCCAGCGCCAGGCGGAACAATTTCAAGCGAATCAATGACTTCATGGGTAGAGGCTCTTGTCGGGAAGGTGGATCAGGCGGCGCGGGCGACGGGGTTGGCCAGCTTGCGTTCGATGGCGGTGCCGCGGAAGAAGTCCGGGTTGGCCTGGGTGTAGAAGCGGTAGGGGTTGCCGAACACCAGCGCCTTGAAGTCCTGCGCGCTGATGACGCCTTGCTCGACCAGGTCCCAGCTTTCGGCCAGGGGTTCGGTCAGGTCGGGCACGTCCCAGTGGCCGATATCCGACGACCAGATGGCGTTGATCCTGGCGCCCAGCGGGTTGACCTTGTCGTTGAAGGCGGCGGCCACCGTGCGGTCATCGGCTTCCGAGCCGAAGTAGAAGCTGTCGACCCAGCGGGTGCGGATGTCTTCGGCGGACTCGATGCCGGCGGCGGCAAAGTCGTCCAGTTCGTCGGGGTGCGGGTCGCGGCTGTGCGGCAGCGCCGAGATACCCAGGCTGTCGCGCAGCAGTTGCTGCGGGTCGATGTCGCGGCCTTTGATGAAATCGGCGCCGTAGCGCTGGAACAGCTCGTGCAGCAGCGCCACGTCGGCGTTGGCGGGGTTGTAGTTCTGCACCGCGTGGCGGTTGCGCTTTTCCCAGCGGTCCACCAGGTGGGTGTAGACGTGCGAGCCCCAGTCCGCGCCGCCTTCCAGCAGCGCCACCCGCAGGTTCGGAAAACGCCGCGTCACCCCGCCAAAGAACAGCGCCTTGGCAAAGGCCTGCGAGCCATCGGCAAAGTGGCCGATGTGATTGAACATGTAGTTGCTGATCGAATGGCGCCCGGTCCAGCCCTGGCTGCCGTAGTGCGTGGTGACGGGCACGCCCAGCTCGACCACCTTGGCCCAGAACGGGTCGTAGTCGTATTCGCTGTCGATGCCGTAGAAGTCGATATAGCTGGCGTGTTTGGCAACTTCAGGGTGGTCGGCGGCCGGGTACTTGTCGGCCACCGCCTTGATCGGGCGCTTCACGCCGCCGGCGATGTTGATGACCTTCAGCCCCAGCGTCTTGACCGCGAATTCCAGTTCTTCGATGCCTTCCTGCGGGGTGTTCAGGGGAATGCCCGCCACCGGGGTCAGGCGGTCGCTGTACTTGCGGTACTGGTCGGCGTGGAAGTGGTTGATGGCGCGGTGCAGCGGCTGGCGGAACTCGTTACCCGCGGCCAGGGGCGCCAGCACGTCATTGGGAAACAGCACGGAGTAGTCGGCGCCTTGCTCGGCCAGCCGTTCGTTCAGCAGCTCGGGCAGCGTGTAGGTGGCCAGGTCCAGCGTGTTGCGCGTGACCCGCGCCCACCAGGGCGAACGCAGCGTGCGGTGGTGCTGGCGTTCCGCCGGGGTCTGCTGGTACCAGTCCTTGCCGCCGCTCCTGGTCGCGAAGCGCGAACCCAGCGCCTTGCGCAGCGCGTCGACCAGCTTGCCGCCGCCGTAGTGCTGCACGTAGTCTTCCAGCACGGGCGCATAGTCGTTGACATGCACGTCGGTGTCGATCACCGGGTAGTCCAGGGTGGCCTTGACGGCGGCGGACCGTGACGCTTGGCTGGGCTTCAAAGGCTGGTTCATGCTGGCGCGCTCCGTAGGGTGGGTGCAGGGCGCCAGAGGAAATCCCCTGGCTGTCGGCACACCTTACGGGAGGCGCGGGCAACGCCAAACGATGCTTTTGTTCTTTATTTGTGCGGCATTTTCAAATAACCGGCCGCCCCAGGCCCGGCGTGAATGGCCGGGCCAGGGGGGCCGCGAGCGGGGCTGCCGCTACTGCTGGCGTGCGGTCAGCACGTGCCGCAGCACATGCGTGGCCGCCGCTACCGGTACCGACATATGCGTCTCATCGGGCAGTTCCACATAGACCGTGGCCAGCCCTTGCGGCGCCAGCGCCACGTCCAGCCGGCGGGCCAGGGAACGCGCCTCGTGCACCGTCTGCGCGGTTTCCGCGCCACCCGCCATCAGCAGCAGGCGGCTGCGGCGCAGGTCTGCCTTGCCCGCCTGGGCCTGGCGCACGAAGACGCTTTCGCGGTCCAGCAGGTAGTGGTCCTGCCACCACAGCGACGGGCTGATGGCCACGATCTGGTTGAACAGGTCCGGCCGGGTGTACAGCACGTTCAGCGCATACATGCCGCCAAAGGAATGGCCGGCCAGCGTCAGGCGCCGCTCGTCCACCGGGTAGCGGCGGGCGATCTCCGGTAACAGCGTGCCTTCCAGGAATGCCAGCAGGGCCTGTTCGCCGCCCAGCGGCGGGGGATAGCCGTTGACGCGCGGCAGCGGCTTGCCGGGCGGTTCCGGCGGCGAAAAATCGTACGAACGCCGCAGGAAATCAAAGGGCAGGTCGGTGGGGTAGCCCACCGCCACCACGATCGCGCTGCCGGCCAGGTCCTGCTGCAGCCGCACCGCGTCGTAATAGGCGCCGAACACGGCATTGCCGTCCAGCAGGTAGATGACCGGACGCTTGCCGCTTGCCGGCGGCTTGCCGCGGGGCTCGACCACCTGGATACGGTAGGCGCGGTCGGGCTGGCCGGGCGGATGCAGGTCGAACTGCACGGTGCCGGGCAGGGTGGCGCGGGTGTCGGGTAAGGCCTGGGCGGCGGGCGCTTTGGCCGTGGCGGTGGCCGTCAGGGGCTGCTGCCCGATAGCCAGCCCCGACGCTGACAGCGCCAGCATCGCCGACAGCGCGGCCAGGGCGACGCGCCGGGCAGCGCCTGGCGTCTGGCGCATCGCCGCGCGTGTCTGGGTCATGCGCGGCCTCACCATTTGTAGCGCACCTGTCCGACGATCTGGCGTCCCTGGCCCAGGTAGCAGTAGCCGTCGCTGCACGTCTGCACTTCCTTGTTGGCCAGGTTCTGCACGCTGATGCTGGCCTGCCAGCCCTTGAGCGCGGGGTGGGCATAGCCGGGTTCGTAGCTCAGGGACACGTCGAACAGCGTCGCGGCCGGGTTGCGCATGACGTTGAGCGAATCGCCATAGCTGGTGCCGATATAGCGCGCCCCGGCGCCCAGTCCCACGCCGGCCAGCGGCCCTTGCGGCAGGCGGTAGTCCAGCCACAGGCTGGCCATGTGGCGCGGCTGGTAGGACGGCACCTTGCCGACCTCGGCGGGGTTGTTGCTCTGGGTGACCTTGCCCACGTTGTAGCTGTAGCTGGCCACCAGCTGCAGGCCGCGGTCCAGTTCGGCCAGGCCTTCCAGTTCGATACCGGTAGACCGCAGGTTGCCCGCCAGTTCGGAATAGGGCGTGGCGGGCACGACGCGGGCGGCGTCTTTTTCCTCGATACGGTAGGCCGCCAGGGTGATGTAGCTGTGCGAGCCATCGGGCTGGTACTTGATGCCGGCCTCGACTTGCGAGCCGCGGGTGGGGCCCAGCACTTTGCCGGTCTTGTCGATGGCGGTGTTGGGGGTGAACGACGTGGAATAGCTGGCATACGGCGCCAGGCCGTTGTCGGCGAGGTAGAGGGCGCCTGCCTGCCAGGTAAAGGCCTTGTCGGTCTTGGCCTGGGCCGGCGCCTGGGTCAGCAGGTTGCGGTTGTCCTGCCTGGCGATGTCGTAGCGCCCGCCCAAGGACAGCCGCCAGTTGCCCAGCTTGACCTGGTCGGCCAGGTAGGTGCCGTACTGTGAATTGCGTTGCAGCACCGACACCATGTTCATGGGCGGCGTGGGGCCGGGCACGTAGCCGTATTGGGGATTGTCCAGATTCAACGACGGGTAGCCCGACGCCAGGTAGCCCACGCCCTGGTCCCATTTCAGCCACTGGTAGTCGAAACCGGCCAGCAGGCTGTGCGCGGCCGCGCCGGTATTGAAGCGGAAGGTGGCGTTGTTATCCACGGAAAGGGTCTCGACCGTGCTTTCCACGCCCCAGGCGCTGCGGGTCAACAGGCGTGTGCCGGGTTCCAGCGCGCCGCCGCTCAGGTAGCGGGCATCGAGCGAGATATGGCCGTAGCGCAACTGCTGCTTCAGCGTCACGTCCTGGCCCAGGCGGTGTTCCAGCTCGTAGCCGGCCTGGTATTGGGTCTGGCGCTGGTGGTCATAGCGCGGATCGCTGACGCGGATGTGGGTCACCTTGCCGTTTTCCACGTAGTTGCCGACGTTGGCGTCGGTCTCGTCCTTCATGTATTGGCCCAGCAGCGTCAGGGTGGTGTCTTCGCCCAGACGGAATTCGAACGACGGCGCGAACAGGTCGCGATCGTCGGCGATCATGCGGTCGGTGTCGCCCCGGCGCAGCAGGCCGACCACGCGGAACTTCGCCGAGCCGGACTCGTTCATGTTGTCGCCGATGTCAAAGGCGGCCTGCTTGCGGTCGTGGGTGGCGCCCAGCAGCACGATTTCATGAATGGGGTCGGGGCCGGGCCGCTTCGAGATCCGGTTCACCACGCCGCCGGGCGTGCCCTGGCCATACAGCACCGACATGGGGCCCTTGACGATGTCGATGCGCTCCAGCGCATAGGGCTCGGTGCGGAAATAGGCATAGGAACCCGGCGTCTGGCGCAGGCCGTCCAGGTAGTCGCCGGTGGTGTTGACCGGAAAGCCGCGGATCGTGATCTGGTCAAAGCGCGGGTCAAAGCCCGCGCTGCCCGTGCCCACGCCCGCGGCATAGCGCACCGCCTCGGGCATCGACGTCACGCCGCGCGCATCCATCTGTTCGCGCGTCACCACGCTCACCGAGCGCGCCGTTTCCATCAGCGAGGCGTCGGTCTTGGTGGCGCTGCTGCTGGTCTGCGCCACGAAACCGTCGACGCCGGCCGATGCGCCGACCACTGCGATCGGCGCCAGCGTGGCCGGGCCCGTGGCTTGGGGTTCCAGCACGTACTGGCCGTCGCGGGTGCGCGTGGCAGTCAGGCCGGAGCCGGCCAGCAGGGCAGCCAGCGCTTCGGGCACCGTGTAGCGGCCGGACAGGCCGGGGCTGGACTTGCCCTGGGTCAACGGCATGGCGCCGCTGAGCGGAATGCCCGCCATCTGGCCAAAGGTGTTCAGGGCCTGGGTCAGCGGACCGGCGGGAATCTGATAGCTGCGGCGGCCGTCGGCGGGGGCCGTCTGGGCATGGGCAGGCATTGGCGCCGTGGGCAACAGCGCGGTCAGCGTCAGGCCGGCGGCCAGGAGCCAGGGGCGCATCGTCCGGGCGGTGGGCAGGGGCGCAACAGGGGCGGCAGGCAAAGCGTGGGGCAAATCGAAAGGCAAATCGACGGGCAGATCGTGCGGGCGTTTCATCGTGGTTCCGTAAGCGTGCGTCAGGCGGGCTGGGGCGCCAGGTATGGCAGCCCCGCATCTACCTGATCGAACGAAACGGAAAAAGGGGAAGGCGCGGCGCTCACGCCGGTGTCAGCGTGGTCCACCAGGGCAGCTTTTTCTCGACCCGCAGCGACAGGGCGCGGGCCAGCAGTTGCAGCGTGCGTTCGGGGTCGGCCAGCGGATAGGTGCCCATTACGCGCAAGCCGGCGGCCTCGGGCGCCACGCCCAGGTGGCCGCGCTGGTACCGGGCCAGTTCGGCCACCAGCTCGTCCAGCCGCATGTCGTTGGCCACGATCATGCCTTGGGTCCAGGCGGCGGCCCCGGCGTCGGCCGGCCCCGGGCGGCCGATATGGTCCGCCGTGTACACGACCTGATGGCCGGCCGCGACGGTCAGCCGCTCGCCGCTGTCCGCCGTGCGGACCTGCACCGCCCCGTCCAGCACCGCCAGCCGGGTGGCCTGGTCCAGCAGGCGGACGCTGAAGCGGGCGCCGGGGGCAGCGGCGATCGCGGAAGATCCCGAGAGGATTCCGAAGTCCTGTCCCTGCGGCCCGCCTGCAGGCTGGGACGTCCGGGGCGGGGCCGACGTGGCCAGGCGGCCTTGCGGCGTGGATACCACGAACGGGCGGGCGGCATCGGCTGCCGCCGCCACCAGCATCTCGCCGCGCAGCAGCGTCAGGCGCCGCTCGGTGGACCCGATGGCAAAATCGGCGGCGCTGGCCGTGTTCAGCCACAAGTGGCTGCCATCGGCCAGGCGCCATTCGCGGACCTGGCCGGTGGCGCTGCGGTAATCGGCCGCCAGCGCCTGCAGTTCGATGCGCAGCGGCGTATGGCGCCACGCCAGCCAACTGCCCAGCACGCCACCCGACAGCCAGGCCAGGGTGCGCAGGTGGCGCCGCCGCGCCGGCATCAGCGCCGCCTGCAAGCCGGCGGATGCGGCCCGCGGCTCGCCGTCCGTGCGCAGCGGCGCAAAGCGTTGGCTCACGGCCTCGATATAGCGCCAGGCGGCCTGATGGCCCGGGCTGCGGTCCAGCCAGGCGCGCCATTGCGTCCAGTCGGCCGCGCTGGCGGCCTCGTCATGCAGCCGCACATACCAGTCGGCCGCCTGTTGCAGGCTGCGATGATCGGCGGCGCCTGCGGGCGCGGTGGAGAAAGCGGGGCGGCCCATCAGCTTGCCGAGGGGGCGGGGGCGCCCAGTGCGGCCGGCGGCACATGCACGGGCTGCGTGGCGGCATGGTGCGCCGCTTCCAACAGCGCGCAATGCAGCATCGCCTGCGCCAGGTATTTCTTGATGGTGCGCTCGGACACGTCCAGCTCGATGGCGATTTCCCGGTACTTCAAGCCATCCACATGCGACAGGATGAACGCCCGCGCCACCTTGGGCGGCAGTTGCCGCAGCATCTCGGCCGCCTGCATCAACGTTTCGATGATGATCGCCTGCTGCTCGGCCGACGGCGCCGCCGCGCCCGCGCAGGTGTTCAAGGTGTCCAGCCAGGCGCGCTCGACTTCCTGGCGTCGCCACAGGTCGATGCACAGCCCGTTGCCCATGCTGCGCAGATAGGCGCGGGCGCCTTGCGGCGTGTCAAAGGCGCGGGGGGCGGCCAGCAGGCGCACGAAGGCGTCATGCGCCAGATCGGCCGCATCGAACGCATTGCCCAGCCGGCGCAGCAGCCAGGTACGCAGCCAGCCGTGGTGCGCCTGGTACAGGTGATGGATGTCCGAAGGGGAGGAGTCGGGGCGCATGGCGGGGCAACGTGACGAAATACCCCGGGAGTTTAACAGGAACGATTATCAGTTACATGGGCATCGCCCCGATGTTCGCCAGGCGGCAGGCATTGGCCTGCCGCCTGGCACATGAGCGGCACCTCGCTGGCCCGGGCCATGCCCACCCCGGGCACAGCGCCCCGTGTTCAGCTGCGACGCGCCGTCAGCCACTGCGCCGGCAGCAGCGCCTTGTTCACGATCCGCACCTCGCCGATGCTGCCAAAGAAGCCGTCGGCCCGGCTGCCATCCCACGAGCCAGCCCCCACGACCCACGGCATGTTGGCGGCCAGGGTCGCCAGGCCGGGCGCGTCGGACGCGTTGCGCAGGACCGGGGCGCCTTCGACGTACAGGATGGTTTCGTGGGTGGTGTTGTCATTGACCACGGCGATGTGCAGCCACTTGTCGGCGATGATTTCGCCGGACCAGTTGGTCTTGGCGTCGCGCGTGCCGGTGACGTCGGGCACGACTTCCCACTGGATTTCGCGCAGGCTGGACACGGCGAACAGCAGCGGCGGGGATTCGCCGTCGCCGCCGTTGAAGCCGGGCAGGTCGCCGCGCTTGCCGTCGCGGGTCATGATGTTCATCCAGGCGTTCTTGCCCGCGGTCCAGTCGCGGTCGATCTTGATGAAGGCTTCAACCGTGTAGCCGTTGGGCACGGTTTCCGCATTGATCGCCGCGGCCGTATCGGTGGTGAAGTAGCTCATGCGGGCGGTGTTCTTGTCGGTGTTCAAGAAGCGCACCGAGCCCGGGGCGGCGGACAGGTAGTGGTGGTCGTTGGACCAGAGCAGGTCGCCCAGCTGGGCGCCGGCCACGCCGTCGATGTTCAGCGCGGCGCGGCGCACGGGATTCAACCCGGTGCGATCGGCGACCACGGTGCCCACCGGCACGGGCTGGCCGTCGGCGCCGCCGAAGAAGCGCCAGTGGGCCAGGGTGCCGGACACCTGCGGGTAGTCGTCGCTGTCGGCGGCGGGCTTTTGCGTGGTGGCGGGCGGCTCGGTGTAGTTGGCCAGGATCAGCGCGCGGGCCTGGTCGATCAGCGCGGTGTGGCTGGGCGTGCCGGCCTTGAAGTCCTTATTGAAGCCGGCAAAGCGCTTGGCGAAATCCATCTTGATGGTGAATTCCTCATTGGTGCCGGGCAGAACGGCCTGGTCGAAGGCGTTGAGCGTGTTCTTGGGCTTTTGCGGCACCCAGGGCGAGAACGACAGCGCGCGGATTTCGTTATTGGACAGGTCGAATTCGTACAGGCGCATCAGGCCGTTGCCGCCCTGGTAGGCCATCTGGTAGTCGACGACCATTTCATGTACGGGATTGCCGAACGCGTTGGTCTTGGTCAGCAGCGCCGCGCCATGGTAATGGCCGTTGAGCGTCATGAAGATCTGGTCGTTGTCACGGATGAGCTTGTCCCACAGCATCAGGCCATAGGGCACTTCCAGGGGGCTGATGCCGTCTTTGTCGATGTTCAACAACTGGTGGTTGACCAGGATGACGGGCAGCGCCGGATTGGCGCGAATGACCTGGTTGGCCCAGGCCAGCGCGGCGTCGGAAATGCGCCACGACAGGGACAGCACCATGAACTTCTGGCCCTCGGCTTCGAACACGTGCCATTCGTGAAAGCCGCTGGGGTCGCGGCCGCCGAAAGTGGCCTGTTTCTTGGCGCGGTCGGTGCCGAAGGTCTGCAGATAGGGTTCGTTGGCCAGGATGCGCTGGGCGTCGGTGGCGCTGGCCTGGCTGCTTTGATCGACGTAGTCGCGGTCCAGGATCACGTCGTGGTTGCCGGCCAGGATGGAATACGGCACCTTGGCGTCTTCCAGGATCTTCATGGCCGCGTCGGCCACCTTCCACTGGTCGGGTTTGTTCTGCTGGTCGACCACGTCGCCCAGGTGGATCAGGAAGGGAATGCTGAGCGCCTTGGCGTTGTTGGCCACCCATTGCGTCTGCGCCTTGTAGGGCTCGCTGCCGTACTTGCGCATGAACTGCTGGTTTTCGGCGTCGGTGGCGTAGCGCGAATAGAACTGCGTGTCGGGCAGCACGGCGACGGCGAAGCTGGAGATGTTCTTGGGCTGCGGTTGCGGCTGCGGCGCCGGCGCGGGGGCATCGGGCGCGGCGGGGTCTTCGTCGTCGTTGTCGCTGGCGCAGGCCGACAGCAGCAGCGAGCCGCCGACCGGCATGAGCGTGGCGCCCAGGCCGGCTTTGAGCAGGCTGCGGCGGCGCGGGTCCGTTGCGGTTGGCACAAGGCCGCTTGTCTCGGCCATGTCATGATCGTCGTGCCGCGTATTAACGCGCTGTTTCAGGTCTTTCCGGTCGTGCGCCATCTGTGCCACCCCAATGAAAAAGTGGGAAGCTTAGAAACGCGAAATGACGGAAATGTTAAGCGTGCGTGAACATTGTGTGCAGCGCGGCAGGCCCGGGCCCGGGTGTGTGCAGGGTCGCGCGCCCGGATCTGCCGTGCGACGGGCGCGATGGTGTCACGCATGCACCGGCGGCAAGCGGTCGGCCCAGGGCCGCGCGCGTTCCAATTGTCCGGCCAGTTCGATCAGCGTGGTGTCGTCGCCATAAGACGCCATGAACTGGATGCCGATCGGCAGCCCGTTCGCGTCGCGGCACAGGGGCACGCTCATGGCGGGCACGCCGGCCGCGTTCGCGGGTCGGGTGAAGACGGTGCCGCGCATGAACTCGTCGGCGAAGGCGCGCCAGTCGCTGCTGCGCACGTCCAGCGCGGTCACGGGCGGCGGCAGGGTGGGCAGCACGGGCGTGAGCAGCACGTCGTAATCGGCCATCAGGCGGCCCACGCTGCGGGCGATGGCGTTGGCGGTGTTGCGGGCAGCCAGCAGGGCCGGGGCGGACAGGGCGCGGCCGTATTCGGCCAGGCCCAGGTTGGCGGGTTCGAAACCGCCAGGGTCGGCGGGGCGGCCAGTGTCGGCGGCGATGGCGTCGACTTCCAGCGCGGTGTAGGCGGCCACGATACGCAGGTAGGCGTCGGCCAGCGCGGCCTGGTCGAAGTTGAAGGCCGCGGTCTCGACTCGGTGGCCCAGTTGACGGCATAGCGTGGCGGCGTCGTCCAATGCGGCGGCGACGGCGGGGTCCAGCGTCATGTCCAGGCCTGGCTGGGTGATGAGGCCAATGCGCAGCGCGCGCGGATCGCGGCCGGCGGCCTCGGTGTACGCGCCGGACTTGGCCGGGGCGGCATACAGCGCGCCGGGTTCGGGCGCATCGGTCAGGTCGAGCAACAGGGCGGAATCGCGCACCGACCGGGTCAGGACGTGATGGCTGACCAGCCCACCCCAGTTTTCGCTGGACACGGGGCCGCAAGGCACGCGGCCGCGCGAAGGGCGCAGGCCGAACAGGCCGGTGCAGGCGGCCGGGATGCGGATGGACCCGGCGCCGTCGTTGCCATAGGCCAGCGGCACCATGCGCGCGGCGACGGCCGCGGCAGCGCCGCCGGACGAGCCGCCGGGGCTGCGGCGGGCGTCCCAGGGGTTGAGCGTCGCGCCGTGCAGGGTGGGCGCGGTGTGGATATTGGCCGAGAATTCCGGCAAGTTGGTCTTGCCGACGATGACCAGGCCGGCGGCCTTGTAGCGCCGCACCAGTTCGTGGTCGTGCGCGGGGGTGTAGCCCACGGCGGCGCGGCAGCCGAACGACATGGGCGTGCCGGCGTAGGTGGGGCAGTCGTCCTTGAGCAGCACGGGCACGCCGCGCAGCGGGGCGTCGGCGGGCAGCTCGCGCAATTGCGCTTCGGCCTCGTCGCGCATGGTGAGGATGACGGCGTTCAGTTGCGGGTTGACGCGGTCGATGGCGGCAAAGGCCTGCGCCACGGCTTCGGCCGGGGTCAGGCGGCCGGCGCGGATGGCGGCGGCCAACGCGGTGGCGTCGGCCTGGAGATAGTCGGAATCAGGGATGGGCATGGCTGCGGGAATGCGGGTCAGTATGAATGGAAACAGGCCAATGGCGGGGCGGTGCGAGCTGGCATCACGGTTGCGTCTTGCTCACGCCCCAGAACCGGTGCGTGCCGCCCGGCCAGCCCTGGTAGCCCTGCACCGACGGCCGCAGCGCGGTGACGACGGGCAGGTTGAACAGGCCGATGATGGGGATGTCTTGCGCCATCAGTTCGTGCAGCTGGTTGAAGAGGTCGCGGCGTTTGTTCGGGTCGGGTTCCATCGCCACCTGCTTGAGCAGGGCCGAGGCCTTGGGGTCGTCCCATTGGCGGGTGGGTTCGACCTTCTTGTCGCCGATCAGCGATTCGTACATCAGCAGCGGGTCCAGCCGGGCGGAATAGCCGAAGATGGCCAGCTCGTATTGGCCACGGCCGTACAGGTCCAGCTGCGAGGCCCAGTCGCGCACTTTCAGTTCGACGTTGATGCCCGACGCCGCCAGCATGGCCTGCACGATGGTGGCGGCCTGGATGCGTTCCTGGCGGTTGGCGACAAGCAATGTAATGGGTTTGCCCTTGTAGCCGGCCTGCGCCATCAGGGTGCGGGCGGCGGCCGGGTCGTAGGCCGGCCAGGTCTTGCTGCGGGCGTCGTAGTACGGGCTTTGCGGCACCAGCACCGACGGATTGGCGCTGTACAGGCCTTCGCCCGAGGCCTCGGCCAGGTCGGGCAGGCTGAGCGCGTGGGCAATCGCCTGGCGCATGCGCACGTCTTGCAGCGCGGGCGCATTGCTTTGCACCTGCATGACCAGCCAGCTGGGGGTCTGCTGCACCTGTACCGTCAGGCCCTGGCCGCGCAGCGTCTGCATGGTGGCGGGCTCGATGCCGTCCACGACGTCGAGGTCGCCGGACAACAGGCCGTTGCTGCGGGTGCTGGCGTCGGGCACCGTCATGAAACGCAGCAGGGCAATGGTGGCGGTCTTGTTGCCGGCGTAGCCGTCGCGTGCGCCGGGCAGGGCGTCGTAGGCCTCAAAGCGCTTCAAGTCCAGCTGGCGGCCGGTCATCATGCCGGCGAAGGCATAGGGGCCGGTGCCGATGGGGGCTTTGAAGCTGCCGTCGGCGTTGACCGAATCCGGGTGCAGGATCCACGGCGTGCACTGGATGGTGGCCAGCGTCATCAGGAAGTTGGGCGCGGGCGAGGCGAAGGTGAACCGTACGGTCTGCGCATCGACGGCGTCGACCTGCTGCAAGGCGGGGCCGATCTTGCCGTTGTAGCGGTTGACGCACTGGAAGTTGGTCTTCGGATCCAGATAGCGCTTGAAGTTCCAGGTCACGTCGGCGGCCGTCAGCACCGCGCCGTTGTGGAAATGCACCTTGGGCCGCAGGGTGAACTCGTAGACCTTGCCATCGTCCTTGACCTGCCAGCTTTCGGCCAGCACGGGTTTGATCTTCAGGTCTTCGCCATAGGCCACCAGGCCTTCGACCACGTGGGCCAGCGCCATGTCGGCGTTGGCATCGCGGTTCACGCCGGGGTTGATGCTGGCGATATCGGCGTGCAGCGCCACGCGCAGCGTGCCGATGTCGCCGACGGCGTGGGCGGCCGGGCCGGCCAGCAGGCCGCACAGCAGCAGGGCCAGGGCAGGTTTGCGTGTCATGGGGTTCCCCTTGTGTTTGTGGGTCTTGATGGCAGGCTTTAGCGGCGGGCCTTCAGAAATTCCTCGAAGAACGCCTGGACCGGGTCGATGACCTTGAACGGCTCGTGCGCCACGCCCGGCACGGTGTCGCGCCGGACCTTGATGCCGTGGCGTTCGAAGCTTTGCGCCAGCGCCTCGATTCGCTCGATGCGGTTGTCGCCTTGCAGGTCGGCGCCGGGCATCCACAGTTTGCTGTCGCGCGGGATGGTGATTTCCCAGGTCTGGGTGTCGTCGGTGCCGACCACGGTCTGCACGGCCACCTGGCGCATGGCGTCGATGTCGATGGCCTTGCCGAAGCGCGCGGGCACGTCGCGCACGCCCACCCACCAGTCGTAGTCGGGATGCAGCAGCGTCACCACGCCGGGCGCGCCGATGGAGACGGCTTGCAGGCGTTCGGGGTGCAGCATGAAAAAGCGCTGGCAGAACTGGCCGCCGCCCGAATAGCCGTACAGCAGGAAGCGGCCGCCGTTCACGCGGTATTTGGCGATGACTTCGTCCACCATGGCCAGCAGCACGTGGTCGTAGCGGATGTCGTGGAACTGGATGCGCTTGTAGTTGGCCAGGTCGCCGGGTTCGATGATGCCCACCGGGAACAGCGGCGCCAGCACGATGCAGTCGTGGCGTTGGGCGAAATCGGCGAACAGGTCGCGGTATTGCGTGGCGGTGCGGCCGGTGCCGTGCACGATGACGGCCAGGTCGTAGGCCTTGGCGGCGGTTTCGTCGTAATCGGCCGGCACGTACAGGCAGTAGCTGAAGCGCTGGTCGTATTGGCAGGCAAAGAACGGCGTGGCGCCGAAGTCGTAGAAGCTGAGCTTGATGCCGTGGCCCTGGCGGCGGGCGGGTAGCGTGGTCATGGATGGGCCTCCTGGGGCCGGTCGGTGCTGAAAGCGGAGGCCGCCGGCGATTGCCCGGCGGGCAGGCTTTGGCGGTCATCGACAGGCTGCCCGCCGGTGTCGCGGCGCCATTTCAGGCGCACGCCGCCCGCGGGCGTGGGTTCGAGCAGCGGAATGGCGCCGAGCAGCTGGCGGGTATAGGGTTCGCGCGGGGTGTCGAAGATGGCGTCGCGGGTGCCTTGTTCGACGATGCGGCCGGTCTGCATCACGATGACGCGGTCGGCAATCTGTTCGACGACGCCCAGGTCGTGGCTGATGAACAGGCACGAAAAGCCATAGCGCTGCTGCAGGTCGGCCAGCAGGTCCAGCACCTGGGCGCGCACCGTGACGTCCAGCGCGGACACCGCCTCGTCGGCAATCAGCAGCGCCGGGCGGCGCACCAGGGCGCGCGCAATCGCCACGCGCTGGCGCTGGCCGCCGGACAGTTCGTGCGGATAGCGCTGGCCGAAGTCGCCGCCCAGCCCCACGTCTTGCAGCGTTTCGGCCACGCGCCGGGCCTTGTCGGACGCGCTCAAGCCGGGCGCCAGCCGCAGCGCCTCGGCCACCAGGGCCGACACCGTCATGCGCGGGTCCAGCGACGAATACGGGTCCTGGAACACCATCTGGCAGTGGTAGCGATAGTCGTCAAAGCCCGCGCCGCGCGCAGCCAGCGGCTGGCCCTTGTAGCGCAGCGTGCCGCCGGTGGGCGCCACCAGGCCGGTCAGCACCGAGCCCAGCGTGGTCTTGCCCGAACCCGATTCGCCCACCACGGCCACCACTTCGCCCGGGTGGATGTCCAGGCTGATGCCGTGCAGCACGCGCACGCCGGCCTGGCGGCTGAACCAGGTGCTACGGGCACCATAGTCCACGGTCAGGTCGCGCGCGGACAGCAGCGGCGCGGCAGTGGCCAGCGGGCGCGGGGCGCGGCGCTGCGGCAGGGTGGCCAGCAGTTGGCGGGTGTAGTCGTGGGCGGGCGCGGCCAGCAGTTGGGCGGTGGCGCCGGTTTCGACGATGTCGCCGCGGCGCATCACCACCATGCGGCTGGCGTAGCGCGCCACCATCGGCAAGTCATGGCTGATCAGCAGCACGGCGGTGCCGTGTTCCTGGGTCAGCTCGACCAGCATTTCCATCACTTCGCGCTGGATCACGGCGTCCAGCGCGGTGGTGGGTTCGTCGGCGATGAGCAGCGCGGGGCGCAGCAGCATGGCCGAGGCGATCATGATGCGTTGGCGCATGCCGCCCGAGAATTCATGCGGATAGGCCCGCAGTACGCGGTCGATGTCGCGCAGGCCGACGCGGCGCAGCATGGCTTCGATGCGAGCGCGGTGGCTGGCGCGTTCGCGCGGCGCGTGCTGCAGCAGGCCTTCTACCAGCTGTTCGCCTACGGTCAGCGACGGCGTGAGCGAGGTCATGGGTTCCTGGAATACCATCGCCACCTTGGGGCCGCGCAGGGCGCGCAACTGCGCCGGGCGCAGGCCGTAGACAGACGTGCCGTCCAGCTTGATGTCGCCGCCGGTACGCGCGATGGCGTCGGGCGTCAGGCGCATGATGGCGCGGCCCAGCAGGGTCTTGCCCGAGCCGGATTCGCCCACCACGCCGACGATCTCGCCGCGCGCCACTTGCAGGCTGGCGTCGGCCACCACGTTGCGATGGGGGCCGGCGGCGAGCGTCAGGCGGTCGATGTCGAGCAACACGGGGGATGTCATGCGCGCCTCCGCATGCGGGGATCGAGCCGGTCGCGCAGCGCGTCGCCCAACAGGTTGATGCCCAGCAGCGACAGCGAGATCGCCAGGCCGGGAAAGATCGCCAGCCAGGCGGCCTGGCCGATGTAGCTGCGGCTGCCGGCCAGCATGTTGCCCCAGGTGGGCGCGGGTGGCGCCACGCCCAGGCCCAGGAAGCTGAGCGAGCTTTCGGCCAGGATGATCCAGCCGCACATGGACGTTGCCATGACGATGACCGGCGCCAGGCAGTTGGGCAGCAAGTGCCGCATCAGGGTGTAGAACTCGGAATTGCCCATGATGCGCGACGCCCGCACGAATTCGCGTTCGCGCAGGCTGAGCACGGTGCCGCGCACCACCCGCACCACGGACGACATGTAGGCCAGGGCCAGCGCCAGGATGATGCCGGTTTCGCTGGCGCCGAACACGGCCAGGAGGCCCAGCGCCAGCAACAGGCCGGGAAAGGCCAGCAGGGTGTCGTTGATGGCCATCAGCACGCGGTCGGTCCAGCCGCGCAGAAAGCCGCTGGTGGCGCCGATGAGTACGCCCGCCCCGGTGGCCAGCAGTACCGTCATCACGCTGACGCGCAGGCTGGCGGTGGCGCCCTGCATCAGGCGGCTGAAGACATCGCGGCCCAGCTCGTCGGTGCCCATCAGGTGCGTCAGGCTGGGCGCGGCCAGGCGGGCCTTGAAGTTGAGCTTGAGCGGATCGTAGGGCGTCCAGAATAGCGCCACCAGGGCGGTCACGACCACCACCGCCACCAGGGTGCCGCCCACCACGGAGGTCAGGGAACGACGTTTCATTGCGCGGCCACCCTCGGGTCGAACAGCGGGTAGAGCAGGTCCACCGCCAGATTGACCAGCACGTACACGCTGGCGATGAACAGCAGACAGCCCTGGATCACCGGGTAGTCGCGGGCGAAGATGGCGTCGACCAGGAGGCGGCCCAGGCCGGGAAGGGTGAACACCGTTTCGATCACGGCCACCCCGGCCAGCAGGTTGCCCAGAATCAGGCCCAGCAGCGTCCAGGTGGGGCCGAACGAACTCTTGAAGGCGTGGCGGCGCAGCACCTTGAATTCGGACAGGCCCTTGGCGCGGGCGTGGGTGATGTAGTCCAGGTTCAGCACTTCCAGCGTGGACGCGCGGGTCATGCGCAGGATCACGCCGATCTCGTGCAATAGCAGCGTGGCCACCGGCAGCACCAGGTACATCAAGGCGCGGCCCGGGTTCTCGGCGAAGGTGACGAAGCCCACCATCGGAAACCAGCCCAGCTTGAGCGAGAACAGCAGCAAGAGCAGCAGGCCCATCCAGAAGGCGGGCAACGACAGCAGCAGGGTGGCGCCGCCCACCAGCGCCAGGTCGGCCAGGCGGCCCTGGCGCCACGCCGCCAGCATCCCGGCCGGCACCGCCAGCAGCGTGGCCAGCAGCACGGCGGGCAGCACCACCTGCGCGCTGACGACGAAGCGTTCCAGGATCAGCGACAGCACGGGTTCGCGGTTGGCGATGGATAGTCCCAGGTCGCCTTGCAGCACGTGGCCGCCCCACAACAGGAACTGGGTCGGCCAACTGGCGTTCAGCCCTAACTGTTCGCGCAGCGCGGCCAGGCTGGCGGCATCGGCCGAATCGCCCAGCATCAAGGCGGCCGGGTCACCCGGAATCAGCCGCACCAGGATGAACACCGCCAGCGCAACCATCAGCAGCGTGGGCAGCGCCATGCCGATGCGCGACACGATGAAGCGCAACATGGCGCTCAGGCTCCGGCCAGCTCGGATTCGCGGGTATCGACGGCATCCCGCGGCTCGTCGCCGTCCAGCCGGTAGGTCGTGAAGCGGCGGTTGCTGGCCGGCATGGGCGCGATTTCCATCAGGCCCAGCGCCGGCTCCATCACGATCATGGCGACCGTGGCGGTGAGGTTGCCGCCGTCGCCGTGGCGTTCGGGCCGGCAGACGGAATAGGGCGCCAGGAAGTCGTCGAACAGCGCGGCCTTGACGCCTTCGCGGTCCAGGAGGCGGCCCTGGGCTTGCAGCAGCCGGCGCACGCGCCAGTCGCGGTAGAAGCTTTCGGGTACATGGGCAATACCGGTGTCGCGCAGCTTGGCCAGGGCAATGGGGCCGACCCAGTGGTTGGCGTGCACGATCAGGCCGTCGTCGGGGTACAGCGGAAAGGCCTCGTCCGGCGCGCATTCGAAGTCGATGCCGAACCCGGCGGCCGACGCGATCATGATGTTGTTCGAGCAGGACTTGGGCGTGGTGGCCACGACCTTGGCGGCCAGGGCGAAGTGTTCCTGTTCCAGCACCTTGCGGCGGATCAGGCCCAGGGGCACGCCCAGGGTCTTGTAGTCGCGCTCGCATTCCAGGTAGTTGGCGGTGATGGATACGCCCGCGGCGTTCAGCCCGCTGCGGGCCAGGCCGCCGGCTTCGACAAAGGTCAGGTAGTCGGGCCCGTGTTCCTGGCGTACCCGCAGCACGACGCCGGTGGCCGCGCATTCGGCGCGCCAGTCCCAGTTCTGCGCGTGGATCAGGTTGCCCGAGGCGCTGCGCTCGGGCAGCAGGATGGTGCCGGTGCAGCCGTCGTCGGCTTCGTCGTCGGGATTGGCCGCGCTGCTTTGGGCCCGCGCCAGCGCCATGACTTCGGTGCGGGCGTTGATCATGACGATGTCTTCGAAGGGCACGCCGGCGCCCTGGGCGATGCCGCGCATTTCTTCGACGTAGTGCTCGTCGAAGTCGGCGATGCGGCGCGCGTAGTCGGCGATCAACGCCGCTTTTTGCGCAGCGCCCATGCCGAATGCGTCCAGCGCCCCGCCGTACAGGGCCGCGCTCTGGCGGATGCGGGGTTGCAGTGCCTGCCCATACTGGCGGCCGCGGCTTTCAGGGCCGCCGGTCAACGTAACGCAGGGAAAGGGAGTGATTGCCATCTGTCCTTCCTTTTGTATTTTGTTGCTGCGTAATACACTAAATACCGCTGTTATCTCCTGTCAATCGGTTTTATGGGGCGATATATGAAATCTAGGGAAAACGTGTACGACCTCACGGGACGCGGCAGGGCAGCGCGCGGCGCCCCGGGCAAGCACGCGCTTGCGCCCGCGGGTCGGGCATGGATAATCCTTCGGCAAAGGAGCGCGACGCCATGCAAGAGCTGAGTCCCTTACAGATCGAAGTCGCCCGCAAGCTGACCGCCCTGATCCAGAGCGGCCGCTGGCAGGTGGGCGAGCGACTGTCGGATCTACGCCTGGCGCAGGAACTGAAGGTGTCGCGCTCGCCGATTCGCCAGGCGCTGAACCTGCTGACGCGCCAGGGCCTGTTGGCCTACACGGCGGGCAAGGGCTACCGGCTGGAACGCGAGCCCGCCAGCGACGAAAGCCTGGATGCGCTGGTTCCGCATTCCGAATCCGAAAGCCTGTACGGCGAATTGATGAGCGCCCGCGCCGACGGCCGGCTGGGGGCAGAGGTGTCCGAAGCGCAACTGGTCGAACAGTTCCAGGTCACGCGGGGCGCGCTGCGGCGTGCGCTGATGCGCCTGGCCACCGAAGGGCTGGCCGAGCGCCTGCCGGGCCACGGCTGGCAGTTCGCCGAAACGCTGGACAACGAGCAGGCGGTCAACGAAAGCTATGAATTTCGGCTGATCGTCGAATGCAGCGCGCTGACGGCGCCGGGCTATCACGCGCCGCCGGACCAACTGACCGCCTTGCAGCGCGAGCAGGGCGAAATACTGCAGATGCCGGTGGCGCAATTGCAGCGCGACGTCTGGTTCAACGCCAACGCCAATTTTCATGAAACGCTGGCGTCGTGGTCGAACAACCGCTTTCTGACCGAGGCCGTGCGGCGCCAGAATTCGCTGCGGCGCATGACGGAATACGCCAATTTCGGGTATCTCGCCGAGGTGCACATCCGCCAGGCCTGTACCGACCACCTGGGGATCCTGGCGGCGCTGGCGGAGGGAGACCGGGAGTATGCGGCGGCGCTGCTGAAGCGCCACATCACGCGAGCCGCGGATATCTGAGGGGTAGCGAGCGCAAGGGCGGCTTGCGACCCGGCCGTCGGCCCGACCTTGGGCCGATTACGTCGTGGCTTGAGATTGCCGAGTTGGCGCCCGGTGCTGCGGCGCCAACGGGCAGGCCGCGCAGTACTGCGCCGTGGGCAGCAGGTGGTACAGGCAGCATTCGCGATGCAGCGTCATGACCGGGCCGTCGCCCCGCGATACGCGCGGTGGCAGGCACAAGGGGTTGTCGCGTTCCTGGCAGGCCGGACCCCACGCGGATTCGTGCAGCAACTGTTGGCGGTCGTGCGCGGCATGCGGCGCGGCGCCGTGGGTTTCCATCGCCTTCAGCACGGCTTCCAGGTAGCGCACCGCGCCGCCCCAGACCGTCTTGCGCGGCAGGCGGCTGGCCTGGAACAGCGCGTCGGCCAGCAGGTGCAGGTGGTTCCAGACCAGGGGACCGTAGCGGTGCCAGACGTCGGAGGGGGCGTGGACGGGCGCTTCGGCGCGGCGTGTGACGGTGCTGCCAGCGGTAATGGCAGGATCCCCGTCCTTGGCGTCGCCCAGGTCGGCAATCAGGAAGCGCACGGGCGCGCCCGTGTCATCCAGTTCCACCCGCATGGCGTCGGCGGCCATCGGCAACGGCCGGCACGCACCGCTGGCGGCGGCCACCACCGGCGGCAGCAGCGCCCACAGATAACGCATGGCCCAGGCCGAGGCCACCGCGCGCGGATCAGCGTCCGACCAGTGGCGGCGGTGGCGCGCCAATGCGTCGCCCAGCCCGTCCGGATCGTGCAGCAGCGCGCCCGCCAAGCGTTCACCGGCGCGGGTGGGCGCAAGCTGCACGGACTCGGCGTAGACACGCCATTCTTCGCGGAAATAGGGCTGCAGGAACGCGATCATGCGGGGCCGGGATCGAGGCGGGCAAAGCAGGCAAGCGTAAAGACAAAGCGGCGCCGGTGCAAATCGGCGGCATAGCCATATAACATTTGGTTCGTTCGCGGCGGGCGGGCCCGGCGCTATCTTTTTCGTTTCCGCTACACAGGCCGGCACCCATGGCTGCGCAACGTCAATTGAAGCTGGGCGCATTCATGCGCCCGGTCAGTATCCACACAGGCGCCTGGCGCTACCCCGGCGCCCATCGCGACGCCAATTTCAATTTCGAACACCTCAAGCGCTACGCCCAGACGCTGGAAAAGGCCAAGTTCGACGCCTTCTTCATGGCCGACCACCTGGCGTTGCTGAACATGCCCATCGAGGCGCTCAAGCGCAGCCATACCGCGACGTCGTTCGAGCCGTTCACGCTGCTGTCCGCATTGAGCCAGGCCACCGAGCGGCTGGGGCTGGTGGCCACGGCGTCCACCACGTTCGACGAGCCGTTCCACTTGGCCCGGCGCTTCGCGTCGCTGGACCACCTGAGCGGCGGCCGGGCGGGCTGGAACATCGTCACCACGTCCAACCCCGACGCCGCGCTGAATTTCGGCCGCACCGAGCAGCCAGACCACGCCCACCGTTACGCCCGTGCCCGCGAGTTCTACGACGTGGTGACGGGCCTGTGGGACAGCTGGGCCGACGACGCCTTCATCCGCGATGCGGACAGCGGCATTTATTTCGACCCGTCGCGGCTGCGCGCCGTGAATCACCAGGGCGAACACCTGTCGGTGCGCGGGCCGCTGCACATTGCGCGGCCGGTGCAGGGCTGGCCGGTGATCGTGCAAGCCGGCGCGTCCGAACCGGGCCGCCAGCTGGCCGCCGAAACCGCCGAGGTCGTCTTTGCCGCGGCGGGCACGTTGCAGGACGGCCAGCGCTTCTATGCGGACGTGAAAGGGCGCATGGACAAGCTGGGCCGCAGCCGCGACCACTTGAAGATACTGCCCGGCGTGCTGGTGGTGGTGGGCGACACCGACGCCGAGGCCCGCGCCATCCGCGCCAAGCTGGACAGCCTGGTGCACTACGAAAGCGCCATCGCGTCGCTGTCTATCGCCCTGGGCTGTGACGCGTCGCGCTTTGACCCCGACGCGCCGCTGCCGCCGCTGCCCGAGACCAACGCCAGCAAGAGCAGCCAGGAACGCGTGCTGCGCCTGGCCGAACGCGAATCGCTGACGGTGCGGCAACTGGCCCAGCGCCTGGGCGGTTACGGCGGACTGGCCATGGTGGGCACCGCCGCGCACATCGCCGACCAGATGCAGGAATGGCTGGAAACCGAGGGGTCCGACGGCTTCAACGTCATGTTTCCGTGGCTGCCGGGCGGGCTGGATGCCTTTGCCGGGCAGGTCGTGCCGGAACTGCAGCGGCGGGGGATCTTCCGGCGCGAGTATGAAGGCCGCACGCTGCGCGAGAATCTGGGGCTGCCGCGGCCAGCGAATCGGCATTTTGCGTAGGTCTTCCCTGCCTGGCGGGTGTCACAATCCCGGCCGCTGCCTTTCCATCATCGTCTTCAGCAGCAGCGTCAGCAACGCCATGCAGGCCAACAGCGCGGCGGCGGTGAAGGCGGCGACCGTCTTGTAGTCGTCGTTGAGCTGTTCGATCAGCAGCGGCAGCGTCAGCGTCTTGCCGCGGATGGCGCCGGCCACGACCGATACGGCGCCGAACTCGCCGACCGCGCGGGCGTTGGTGATGACGGCGCCGTACAGCAGGCCCCATTTGATGTTGGGCAGCGTGACGCGGCGGAAGATCTGCCAGCCGCCGGCGCCCAGCGTCAGCGCGGCCTGTTCCTCTTCGGGCCCTTGCGCCTGCATCAGCGGAATCAGGATGCGCGCGACGAAGGGCGAGGTCACGAAGATGGTCACCATGACGATGCCGGGCCAGGCGAACATCAGCTGCACGCCATGGCCGTTCAGCCAGCGGCCGAACGCGCCTTCCAGCCCGTAGACCACCAGGTAGCACAGCCCGGCGACCACCGGCGAGGTGGCGTAGGGGATGTCGACCAGCGCGATCAGCACGCGCCGCCCGCGAAAGTCGTAGCGCGTGACGCACCAGGCCAGCAGCACGCCGAACACCAGGTTCACCGGCACGCTGATGAGGGCGGCCAGCAAGGTCAGGCCGATGGCCGCGCGCATGTCGCTGCTGCCCAGGTTCTGCACCAGGGCCGTCCAGCCGCCGACGATGACCCGGGTGAAGATCAGGCTGAGCGGCAGCACCAGCAGCAACAGGGCGGCGAGAAGGCCCGCGGCGATCAGCAGGCGGCGCGGCCAGGGGGAATCCGGGCGCATCCGTCAGACCCCGGCCACGCGTTGCCACGGCAACAGGCGGCCCTGCAACACCTGCAAGGCAAACAACAGCAGCAGCGACGCGGCGAGCACGACGGTGGCGATGGCGGCCGCGGCCGGGTAGTTGTATTCAGCCAGGCGGCTGAAGATCATCAGGGACGTCACTTCGGTCTTGTAAGGGATATTGCCGGCGATCATCACGACGGCGCCGAACTCGCCCAGGCTGCGGATGAAGGCCTGCGAGCCGCCGGTGAACAGCGCCGGCACCAGCGCGGGCAGCAGCACGCGCCAGGCCACCTGGCGGCCGCTGGCGCCCAGCGTGCGCGCGGCCTCTTCGTATTCGGTGCCGATATCGGCCAGCACCGGCTGCGCCGAGCGCACCACGAATGGCAGGCTGGTGAAGATCATGGCGATGACCAGGCCAGGAAAGGCGTAGGAAATCTTGATGCCCAGCGGCGCGAAGAACTGGCCGACCCAGCCGCCTGGCGCCAGCAGCACTGACAGCGTCAGCCCGGCGACTGCCGTCGGCAGGGCAAAGGGCAGGTCCACGGCTGCGTCCAGCAGCGCGCGGCCCGGAAAGCGGTAGCGCACCAGGATCCACGCCAGCAGCAAGCCCACCGCCAGCACCACGGTGGTGGAATAGGCGGCCGACAGCAGCGTGACGCGGTAGCTGGCCAGCACCCGCGGGTCGGTCACCGCCTGCCAATACTGGCCCCAGCTCATCTGGCTGCTGTAGAGCGGCAGCGCGGACAAGGGCAGCAGAATGACCAGCGTGATGAACAGGCTGCTGACCCCGAAGCTCAGCCCGAAACCGGGCAGGGTGGGGTGCTGGCGAAAGAACTTAGGCATGCGGACCCGAACGAAAATGCGCCGGCCACCCCGTGGGGCAGCCGGCTGTCATGGCGAATGGCAAGAGCGCGGTGTCAGCGCCCGGCGCCCAGCAGTTGGTCCAGCACGCCGTTGGCAGCGAAGTGGGTCTTGGTGATCTGGTCCCAAGAACCCAGCACGTCTTGCGGGTTGATCAGGCGGATCGCCGGAAAGCGGCTGGCGCTGGCCTTGACTGCCTCGGCGTCGTGGACGCGGTAGTTGAAGTCGGTCAGCAGCTTCTGGATGGCGGGCGAATACTGGAACTGCAGATAGGCTTCGGCCACCTTGCGCGTGCCTTTCTCGTCGGCCACCTTGTCCACCACCGCCACGGGGAATTCGGCCAGCACGCTGACCGGCGGCACCACCACTTCGAAGCCCTGGGCCTTGAATTCGTCGCCCTGGGCAATGTTGTTGACCTCGGATTCGAAGGTCAAGAGCGCGTCGCCCTGGTTGTTCTGGGCAAACGCCACGGTGGCGCCGCGCCCGCCGGTGGGGAAACTTTCGACGTTCTTGAGCAGTTTGCCGACGAAGGCGCGGGTCTGGGCGTCGTCGCCCTTGAACTTCTCGTGGGCGTAGAGCCAGGCGCCCAGGTAGGAATAGCGCGCGTTGCCGGACGTCTTGGGGTTGGGGAACACCAGCTTGACGTCATCGCGCACCAGGTCGTCCCAGGTCTTGATGTTCTTGGGGTTGCCGCGGCGCACCAGGAAGGCGATGGTGCTGTAGTAGGGCGAGCTGTTGTTGGCGAACTTCTTCTGCCAGTCGGCGGCCAGGAGCTTGTTCTGCGCCAGGATGTCCACGTCGGGCACCTGGTTGAAGGTCACCACGTCGGCCTTCAGGCCCTGGATGATGGACTGCGCCTGGCGCGAGGTGCCGGCGAACGACTGTTCGATACTGACGTCCTGCCCGGTCTTGGCCTTCCAGTCGGCCTGGAACTTGGGGTTGATGGCGGCGAACAGCTCGCGCGCGATGTCGTAGGACGTGTTCAGCAGGGCCTGGGGCGCTTGCTGGGCGTGGGCCGGGGCGGCGGCCAGGGCCGTCAGCGTCAGGGCCGAGGCGAGCAGTCGTTGGAACAAAGGGCTTCTCCGGAAAGAGTGGGCGTGAAAGACAGGCGGCAGGGCCGCGTCCCGACCCTGCATGATGCGCAAGCCCGCCCTTATCCGGAAATATTCAATTACTTTTAACTAATAGCCGGGCGTTGGGTTGCGCCGCCAGGTCAATGAATCCGGCGCTGCCACAACGCATACCCGGCCGCCACCGCCGACACCCCGCCCAGGAACACGAAGCCGTCCAGCACGCTCATGAAATTGGCCTGCTGCGTGATCACGCGCTGGATTTCGGCCAGCGCCAGGCCATGCGCGGCCGCCAGCGCCGCGCCGGCCTGCGCGAAACGCTGCGTCAGCTGGTCGAGCGCGCTGGCGAACACCGGGTTGGACAGGCTGGCATTGGCGGCCAGCTGGGTCTGGTGCAGGGCCAGGCGGTGCTGTTCCAACACGATGATGGTGGCCGTGGAAAACGAATACGCCATCTGCTTGACGATGTTCTTGACGCGGTAGCTGTGCGGATACAGCTCCATCGCAAACGGCTGGAAGGCCAGGTTGGCCACCGGCAGCGCAATGAACAGCAACAGCAGGCCGCGCAACGTCAGGGGCAGCAGCAGCCACGACTGGCTGACGTCGGGCGGCAGATGCGCCAGCCAGGCGCCGATCAGCGCGGCCAGCACGAAACCGGTGGCGATCAACCCCTTCTTGCGCGTCAGCCGGCCGGCAAAACGGAAATAGAGCAGGGCGCCGGCCAACGCCACCAGTGACGTCACCCCGACAAGGTGCCCGGCGTTTTCCACGGGATAGCCCAGCCCGGCCTGCAAGAAGCGCGACACCAGGTAGCTGAAGGCGTTGCTGATGAAGTAGTACAGCGCATACAGCATCAGGCCGGTGCGGAAGGTGGCTTCTTTGAGACCATGCAGGTGCAACAGCGGGCGCGGATGATGCCATTGATGCCACAGAAAGGCGCCCAGCAGCAGTACCCCGGCCAGCGTCAGGCCTTCCAGGCCGGGCGATTCGCTGAACGGCGACGTGCGCAATTGCTGCGCCACGATCTGCAAGGCGCCCAGCGCCAGCGCCGCGATCACGTAGGGCCACAGGTGGGGCTCGCCGCGTTGTTCGGGCGGCAGGCGGCCGGTGGCCGGCACCGCCAGCATGACCAGTCCGCCCGTGATCAGCGCCACGGGAATGGTGCAGACGAACACCGCGCGCCAGCCGAAGTCGGCCACGAGGTAGCCCCCCGCCAGCGGCGCCAGCGCGCTGCACAGCAGAATGCTGCACAGGAACAGCCGCGTGGCGCGCCCGCGCTCCCGCGGGGCGAAGCTTTGCTGGATGAGGATGCGCGTGGCGCCCATCATCGGGCCCATCAGGTAGCCCTGCAAAGCACGCGCCACGGCCAGTTCGGCCGACGATTGGCTCAGCGCGGCCAGCACCCCCGCGGCGGCGAACAGCAGCAGGCAGGCGCCGAGGTAGTGGCGGTGGCCCAGGCGTTCGACCCACCATTGGTGCTGCAGGATGCCCAGCACGCCGGCCACGGCGTAGGCGCTGGACGACCAGATCAGTTCATCGGGCGGGGCGCCGATGCCGCCGGCGATGTCGCTGATGAAGAACGAAAAGGCGGAATTGTCGAAATAGTCCAGCCCCACGGCCAGCGCGATCGCCAGCGGAAACAACAGCGAGCGCAGGCCGCTGGCGGCCGGGGCATCCGGCAAGGCTGGGGTGGGCGCGGCGGCGGTCACGGTGGGGGGACGTCAGTGTGCAAGTTCAGGCGCGGACGGCAGCGCCATCAAGCGCGGGCCTGAGTGGCGCCGTTCATATCCAGCAGCAGGCTGCCCAGCCGTTCCAGCACGCGGTGCGCGGCGTCGACGTCTTCGGGCGCCATGCCGTGCAGCAGCTCGCGTTCCAGCGCGGCGGACACGGTATTGACCCGCCGCACCAGCTGGCGCCCCTGGGCCGTGATGGCCAGCGCCTTGGCGCGGCGGTCGTCGGGGTCTTCCAGGCGCTCGATGAAACCGTTGGCTTCCAGGTTCTGCAACACCCGCACCACGGCGGAATTGTCCAGCGACAGGGCGGCCGCCAGGTCTTTCTGGCGCATCGGGCCGGGCGCGCGGGCCAGTTGCACCAGCGGCAGCCAGGTGGCCTGGGTGAGGTCGAACGGTTGCAGGCGTTGATCGACGGCGCGGCGCCACTGGCGCGCGACGACGCCGATCTTGGTGCTGAGCCGGCCTTGGGGCGGGGCGGCGGTTTCCTGGGACATGGCAGGGTTTGCGAATTAAATGACTTATCATCTAATATAGATGAGTTGTCATCTAATTTCAAGAACGACGCAGCAAGAGGTAGACGATGAGCAGAGACATAGACCGCCTGCGGGACATGGCGTTTTTCGCGGCGGTCGCCCGAGAGGGCAGCTTCACCAAAGCCTCGCAGGCGCTGGGCGTGCCCACGTCCACGCTGTCGCGCCGCATCACCGAATTCGAAGCCGACATCAAGATCAAGCTGTTCAACCGCTCGACCCGCCGCGTGACGCTGACCGAGACCGGCGCGCGCTACCTGCAGCAGATCGACGACATCGTGCAGCAGGCCAAGACCGTCAACGACGAGTTGAACAGCGAGATATCCGACCCGTCGGGCGTGCTGCGGGTCAGCATGTCGAACGACTTCGCCACCTATTTCGCCGACGCGCATTTCGCCGAGTTCCACGCGGCCTATCCGCAGATCAGCTTCGACATCTTCCTGACCTCGCTGCTGCCCGACCTGATGACGCAGCGGCACGACGTCAGCATCCTCACCGGCGACCCGCCCGCGGCCTCGCGCCTGGTGGCGCGGCGGGTCGGCCTGGTGCGGCGCCACCTGTATGCCACCAAGGCCTATCTGGCCGCGCACGGCACGCCGCTGGCGCCAGCCCAGCTGGAACATCACCAGTGCCTGTTCACGTCAGAGACCGAGGCCGGCGCCGGCTGGACGCTGCACAACGGCGACGATGCCGTGGTGGTACGGCCCACCCCGCTGCTGGTCACCAACAGCCAGTCGCTGATCCGCCAGCTGATCCGGCAGGACATGGGCATCGGCCAGTTGAGCCGCACGCAGGCGTCGGCGCTGCTGCAAGCCGGGCAGATCGTGCGGGTGCTGCCGGATTGGCAGCTGGACCCGATTCCGCTGTACGTCATGACCGCGTCGCGGCTGGTGCCGGCGCGGGTACGGGTGTTCGTCGATTTCCTGGTGCAGAAGTTCGAACGGCTGGCGTAGGCACCGGCAGGGGCAAGGGCTGGCGCATCCTGCGGGCTGCGCGATAATGCCGCGATGATTTCACTAATCGCCTTCCTCCAGCATGGCCGGATCGGGCCGTGGCGCCCCGGCGCCGACAGCACGCCGCAAGCGGTCTTCGCCGCCTTGGGGCCGCCCGATGAGGTCTACACCCCCACGGACCTGGACCGCTCCTATCGGCGCGGAGACGCACGCTGTTTTCCGCTGATCGTCGGCTACGGCGACATCGAATTCCATTTCGAATCCGAGACGGCCTTGACCACGGTGTTCGTGGACGGTTTCAGCGGGCGGGGCGGGTATGTCCGAGGCGGTCCATTGGCATTGACGGACACCGGCATCCTGCGGGCCGGCACGCCCCTGGCGCGCTTTCTGGACAACGCGGCGCGCCGCGGTATCGCGGTCGGCGACGTGCGGCCGCACGCGCCGCCTTATGCCTTTCTGGTCACCACGTCAGGTGGAATAGAGGTCGGCTTCGAACACGACGATCCCGCGTTGGCCGGCTCGGTGCCGCGCCTGAATTGGTTCTGCTGGGTGGCCCGGCCGACGCCGGGCGGCTAGGGCCGGTGCGAGGCGCCTTGTCGTGTGGACGGGCCCTGTTCGTCTACGGAAACGCCATGCCGCCATCGCCCTCGGCGGCATCCTGCGGCACCAGGTCCACCCGTTCCGGCGCCATCTCTTTCACCCGCCGGATCAGCAGCCGCGCGAATTCCCGCGCCTGCTCCGACGGCGCATACGAACTGGGCAGCAGGAAGCCATACGGCATGGTCAAACGCGGTTCGAAGTCGCGCAGCACGATGCCGGGCACGTTGGCCGCCAGGATCGGGTCGGCCAGGGCGATGCCCATGCCCAGCGCCGCCAGTTGGCAGGCGGACTGGCCGGACGACGTTTCCATCACCAGCCGCAGCGGCAGCCGGCGTTTTTCCATCAGATCGTCGATGTGCTGGCGCAGCAGGGTGTAGGGGCGCAGCGCGATGAAGGGTTCGTCCTGGATGTCGGCGGCCGTGACCACGCGCCTGGCCGCCAGACGGTGGCCTTCGGGCATGGCGATCACCAGCCGCACCTGGGCGAAGGTGCGGCTGGTGATGCCCGGGAAATCGATCGGCAGCGCCGCCACGCCCAGGTCGAACTGCTGGCCCGACATCCACAGCCCCACGTCCACCCGCGACCGCACTTCCAGCGACATGCGCACCTGCGGATGGCTGCGGCCGAATTCGGCGATGGCGCCGGGCATGGCGCTGTAGGCGAAGTAGGGCTGGGTCAGGATGCGCAGCCAGGCGTCCTGCTGATTGCGGATGTTGCCGGCGATTCGATCGACCTCTTCGAAACCGGCCAGGATGTGCCGCGTGCCCTCGTAGAAGCGCAGGCATTCCTGGGTGGGTATCAGCCCGCGCCCCTGGCGCGAAAACAGCGAAAAGCCGACTTCTTCTTCCAGCGCCGAGATCAGGCGGCTGATCTGGGGCTGGGTGCGGTGGATGCGGCGCGAGGCCTCGGTCACGCTGCCGGTTTCCATGACGGCGCGCAGGGCTTGCAGGCGGTTCAGGCGCATAGGGACAAACCCGAAAGGGCGGGCAGGGACAAACTTGGGCCGTTCCCGCTGCGCCATAGGAGAAAGCGGCCAGGCCGCCGCGATACATTACAAAAGTGCATGAATCGATACTCCAAACGAAATTGACGCATGGATTCACGCAATCTTAGGATCATCCCACCTTCAATGAAAGAGGCGCGGCGTGAATATCCTGGACAAATCGGTTTCCGTGGGCGGACCCGCGGCACTGTTTCCCGATGACCGCAATGGCATCGAGCAGCTCGACTGGAGCAACATCGGGCAGGCGTTCCCGATCAAGCAGCGGCGGGCGTACCTGAACAACGCGTCGATCGGCGCGCTGAGCCTGCCGGTGGTGGCGGCGGTGAATCGCTTCATGGAGGACGTGCGCGACAACGGCCGCAACGCCTATCCCGAGTGGTGTCGCTACGCCGAGGAAACCATCAAGGCCCGCATCGGCCGGCTGATCGGGGCGGGGCGCGACGAGATCGCGTACGTCAAGAACACCACGGAAGGGCTGGTCAACGTGGCCAACGGCTTTCCGTGGCGCGACGGCGACAACCTGATCCTGCCCGACATCGAGTACCCGTCCAACGTGTATTGCTGGATGAAGCTGGCGGCGCGCGGCGTTACGATCCGTTGGGTGAAGAACCGCAACGGCCGCATCCTGGTGGACGATATCCGCAAGCTGATGGACGACCGCACCCGCCTGGTGTCGCTGAGCGCGGTGCAATTTTCGAACGGCTTCCGGCAGGACCTGGAGGCCACCTCGAACCTGTGCCACGAACGCGGCGTGTACCTGAACCTGGACGCGATCCAGTGGGCCGGCGCGCTGGAGCTGGACGTGGAACGGCTGGGCGTGCACTTCCTGTCGGTGGGCGGACACAAGTGGATGCTGGCGCCCATCGGCACCGGCTACTTCTATTGCCGCAAGAGCGTGCTGGGCCTGCTGGACCCGCCCAGCGTGGGCTATCACAGCGTCGACAGCACCGAAGACCACATGCACTATCTGCTGGAATACCGGCCCAACGCCGGCCGTTTCGAGGAAGCGCTGGCCAACTTCACCGGCATCTGGGGCCTGGATGCGGCCGTGCGCATCCAGCTGGCGCTGACGCCGGCCCGCATCGAGGCGCACATCCTGGAACTGACCGACCACGCCGCCGTGGCGCTGCAGCGCAAGGGCTTCCAGATCGTCAGCTCGCGGGTGCCGGGCGAGGCCTCGGGCAACCTGTCGTTCAAGCATGCCCGCCACGATGCGCAAGATCTGGCCGAACGGCTGCGCGAGGCCGGCGTTGACCTGGCGGTGCGCGGGGGCAACCTGCGCATTTCGCCCAGCTACTACAACGATACCGATGACATCGACCGCCTGGTCGAGGCGCTGCCGTCCTGACGGCGCGCCGCGCACAGGCTGACCATCATGAACAAGGGGAACACCATGGCAATCCTGCAACCCTGGCGCCGGCTGGCGCTAGCCCTGGGCGCCTGCGCCCTGACGGCCTGGGCTTCCAGCGGCGTCGCTGCCGACACGCCCAAGCCCGGCGGCACGCTGCGCTACGGCACCGTGTCCGAAATCGTGTCGCTCGATCCGCATGTGTATGGCGGCAGCGCCTGGAAGGTGCTGATCGAGGCGCTGTACAGCCCGTTGGCAGGCTACGACAAGAGCGGCGCGATCGTACCGCGGCTGGCAAAAAGCTGGGACCAGCCCGACGCCCGCACGCTGGTGTTTCACTTGCGCCCGGACGTGACGTTCCAGGACGGCACGCCGGTCACGGCCGACGACGTGAAGTTCTCGCTGGACCGCATCCTGGACCCGGCCACGGGCGCCACGCTGCGCTCGAACCTGCAGGGCGCCACGGTCACCGTGGTGGACGCGGCCACCGTCAAGGTCGAAAAGCCCTCGCCGGACGCCACCATGCTGAGCGTGCTGGCATTGCCCGAAGCGGCGATCGTGTCGCGCAAGTGGGTACAGGGCGGCGCCAACCTGAAGCTGTCCGCCAACGGCACCGGCCCGTTCCAGCTGAAAAGCTACGAGCCCGCCGTGCGCGCCAATCTGGTGCGCAATCCGCACTATTTCGTCACGGGGCAACCCTACCTGGACGGGGTGGATTTCCGCATGATCAAGAGCGATGACGCGCGCGTGAACGCACTGCGCAGCCAGTCGCTCGACATGATCGACTTCGTGCCCTGGAAAGACATCGACGTGCTGCGCCGCAACGCCGGCATCAAGATCGACACGGCCGGCGGTGCGTTCATGAGCGTCTGGTTCAACACCAGCAAGAAACCGTTCGACGACGCCCGCGTGCGCCGCGCGGTGTCGTACGCGATCGACCGCGAAGCCGTGTCCAAGGCCGCGTTCTTCGGTTACGGCAAGCCCATCTACGGCGCACCCACGCCGGACGATTCGCCGTACTACGACAAGGCGCTGGACGGCACCTACAAGCGCGACCCCGCCAAGGCGCGCGCCTTGCTGGCCGAAGCCGGCTATGCCAATGGCGTGGACGCGTCGATGGTGGTGTTCCAGGGGCTGGGCATCTACACGACCATGGCGCAGGTGGTGCAGGCCAACCTGAAGGAAGTCGGCATCAACCTGAAGCTGGAACCCGTGGAATGGGCCACGCTGGTCGAACGCAAGAACCGCGGCGACTATGAATCCATGATCTACGGCGTGTCGGTCAAGCTGCCCGACCCGGACGCCTATGCCTACTACCTGGGCGGCGATTCCAGCTACTGGGCCAAGCCGGTCGGCTATCGCGACCCCGAACTGGAAAAGCTGCTGGCCGACGGCCGCGCGCTGACCGATCCCAAGGCCCGCCAGCCGATCTACCAGCAGGCCGAAAAGCGCATTCTGGACACCAGCCCGTGGGTCTTCGTGAGCTGGCGCGAACAGGGCCAGGGCTACCTGCGCAAGGTGCACGGCTATACGCAGCTGGGCGGGGCGCTGAGCGAAAGCAGCCCCGGCATCTCGCTGCCCACCATGTGGCTGAACTGAGCGCGCCGGCATGCTGCCTTTCCTGCTGAGGCGCCTGACGTCGGCGCTGGTCACCCTGGCGCTGGCCGCGGGGGTGGTCTTCATCGCGATTCATCTGCTGCCCGGCGACCCCGTGGCCATCATGCTGGGCGACCAGGCGGGCAGCGACCCGGTGGCGGTGGCGCGTGTGCGCAGCCAGCTGGGGCTGGACCTGCCGCTGGGCACGCAGTTCGCCCATTGGGCCGGCGCGTTGGCGCACGGCGACTTGGGCGTGTCGCTGCGCACCGGCGAACCGGTGGCCGACGAATTGGCGCGGCGCATTCCGCGCAGCCTGGAACTGATCGGCGCCGGACTGCTGGTGGCGGTGGTGCTGGGGGTGCCGCTGGGCGTGGTGGCGGCGCGTTCGCGCGGCCGGTTGGCCGGCATGGCGGCGTCCGTGCTGGCGGTGGCGGGGTTTTCGGCCCCGGTATTTGTGCTGGGCATCCTGCTGGTGCTGGTGTTCAGCCTGGCGCTGGGCTGGCTGCCATCGTCCGGCTTCGTCTCGTTTGCCGATGACCCGGTGCAGCACCTGTTGTCGCTGATCCTGCCGTCGCTGACCATCGGCCTGAACTTCATGGGCGTGGTGGCGCGCATGACACGCGCCAGCCTGTCCGACGTGATGAGCCGCGACTACGTGAAGCTGGCCCGGGCCAAGGGGCTGCCGCGCGGCAAGGCGATCCTGCGCCACGCGCTGCCCAACGCGCTGGTGCCGGTGATTGCCATCATCGGCATCCGCGCGGGCAACCTGCTGGGCGGCACGGTCATCATCGAGGCGCTGTTCGACTGGCCGGGCCTGAGCTCGCTGCTGGTCAGCGCGGCGTTTTCGCGCGACTACCCGGTCATTCAAGGTTCGCTGCTGGCCATTTTCGCGCTTTTCATCCTGATCAGCCTGGTCATCGACCTGGCCCAGGCCCTTGTCGATCCCCGCATCCGCAGGCCGTCCGCATGATCGCATTCCTTCGAACTTCCAGCGGCGGCCTGTCCGTGCGACTGGCCCTGGGCTTTTTGGCCGTGGTGGTGCTCGCCGCCGTGCTCGGCCCGGCGCTGGGGCTGGCGGATCCCTACCAGATCGATGCCGCCAATCTGCTGTCGGGCCCGACCCGGGCGCACTGGCTGGGCACCGACGAACTGGGCCGCGACCTGTTGGCGCGGGCCGTATACGGCGCCCGCGTGTCGCTCACCGTGGCCGCCGCGGCGGTGGTGCTGGCCGGCGTGCTGGGCGTGGCGGTCGGCGTGGGCGTGGCCTTTCTGGGCCGCCGCCTGGAGTCTGCCGCCATCCGGGTGGTGGACGTGTTCGTGTCGCTGCCCGAGATTTTCGTGGCGCTGGTGGTGCTGGCCTTCATCGGCGGCAACCTGCCGACGCTGGTGGCGACCATCGGGGTGCTGTATGCGCCCCAGTTCGCCCGGGTGGCCTGGGGCGTGGCGCGCGGCATCCGGGCGCGCGAACACGTGCTGGCGGCTAGTTCGCTGGGCGCGGGCACCGGCTGGATCATCTGGCACGAGGTGCTGCCCAACATGCGGTCCATCATTGCGGTGCAGGCGTCGTTCACGTTCTCGTTCGCCATGCTGCTGGAAGCGGGCTTGAGCTTTCTGGGGCTGGGCGTGCGGCCGCCGGTGCCGTCGTGGGGGCAGATGGTGGGGTCGCTGAAAGACTATCTGTTCACCAATCCGTGGCCCGTGCTGGTGCCGGCGCTGGCCCTGTTCTTCACGGTGCTGGCCGTCAACGTCCTGGGCGATTGGCTGCAGGACGCGCTGAATCCGGAGCTGCAACGATGACGCGCGCATCCGACGTACTGCTGTCGGTCAGGAACCTGACCGTGGATTTCGACACCGCCCACGGCACCGTCGCCGCCGTGAAGGGTGTGGACCTGACGCTGGCGCGCGGCGAAGTCGTGTGCCTGGTGGGGGAATCCGGCTCGGGCAAGTCGGTCACGGGCTTTTCCTTGATGGGCCTGGTGGACCCGCCCGGGCGCGTCGCCGCCGATGCCATGCAGTTTGACGGCCGCGATCTGCTGCGGGCGTCGGAACGCGAAAAAGACGCGCTGCGGGGCAAGGACATCGCCATGGTGTTCCAGGAACCCATGACTGCGCTGAATCCGGGCCGCACGGTCGGCAGCCAGATCGCCGAAGTGCTGCGCATCCATGGCGTGCTGGGCCGCCGCGCGGCGTGGGAACGCGCGGTGGCATTGCTGGATCGGGTGGGCATCCGCGAACCGGCGCAACGCGCCCGGGCCTATCCGCATGAACTGTCGGGCGGCATGCGCCAGCGCGTCATGATCGCGATTGCCTGCGCGCTGACGCCCAAGCTCATCATTGCCGATGAACCCACCACGGCGCTGGACGTGACGGTCCAGGCGCAGGTGCTGCAACTGCTGTTTTCCATTCAGGCGGAAACCGGCGCGGCCGTGCTGTTCATCACGCACGACCTGGGCGTGGTCGCCGAGATCGCCGACCGCGTGGTCGTGATGCAGGCGGGCAGGGTGGTCGAAACAGGCGAGGTGACGCAGATCTTCAACCAGCCGCGCCATCCGTACACCCAGGCCTTGCTGGCGGCCGTGCCCGACGTGGACGCGCCGCGCGACCCTGCGCGCCGCCTGGCGCCCAAGGCGGCAGGGTCGGCCGCCCCTGACGTGTCGGCCGAAGGAGCCACGCGATGACCGAATTCATCCTGCAAGCCGATGGCGTCGCCAAGGACTACGTGGCCGCGCGCGACTTTCTGGGCCGGCCCACCAGGCGGGTGCAGGCCGTCAAGGGCGTCAGCCTGGCCGTGGACAAGGGCACCACGCTGGCGCTGGTGGGCGAATCCGGCTCGGGCAAGAGCACCCTGGGCCGCTGCCTGGCCGGGCTGCTGCAACCCACCGCGGGCCGCATTCAGCTGGCCGGCCACGATGTGCGGCATCTGACGGGCGCCGCGCTGATGTCGTTTCGCCGTCAGGTGCAGACCATCTTCCAGGACCCGTATTCCAGCCTGAATCCGCGCCGCACGGTGGGCGACGCGATCATGGACGGCATGGTGATCCACAAGCTCTACACCGCCGACGAGCGCCGCGCCCGCATGCTGGCGCTGCTGTCGCGGGTGGGCCTGCAACCGGACCACGCACAGCGCTTTCCGCATCAGTTTTCGGGTGGCCAGCGCCAGCGCATCGCGATTGCCCGCGCCCTGGCGTTGGAGCCGCGCTTCATCATCGCGGACGAAGCGGTGTCGGCACTGGACGTGTCGGTGAAGGCGCAGGTGCTGGACCTGCTGGCCGACCTGCAGGTCGAGCACGGCCTGACCTATCTCTTCATTTCCCACGATCTTGGCGTGGTGCGGCACTTCGCCGACCGCGTGGCGATCATGGCGGCAGGCGAATTGGTCGAAGAGGGCGAGTGCGACCGGATCTTCGAGGCGCCGGAGCAGGACTACACCCGCAAGCTGATCGCCGCGGTGCCGCGGCCGGACCCGGGGCGACGCCGATTGCGGGGCGTGCCGGCGACGGGGTGAAACCCCGGCCGCGCATCAGGCCCGGGCACAGGCTTACCCCGCCAACGCCGCCCTGATCCGCTTCAAGTCGCGGTCCAGTTCAATGCGCATTGCTTTGAGCAATGCCCGTGCGTTTTCCGACAGCGGTGTGCCGGGCCGGAACACCAAGAGGCAGGTGAAGCTGATGTCCAGGTCCAGCGGCTTGATGGTCAGGCCGCGGGCCAGGTAGTCCAGCGCCATCACCGGGTGCACCATGCCGATGCCCAGGCCGTGCAGGGCGAATTCGCAGACCGAATTGGAATAGGGCGTTTCCAGGATCGGGCGCAGCGCCAGGCCCTGGTCGTTCAGCGCGGTTTCCAGGCGGCGCCGGCTGGCGTCTTCGGGGTTCAGCGCGATGAAGGGGTGGTCGATCAGGTCTTGCAGTGCGATGCGCGGCTTGGCCGCCAGCGGATGGCGGTTGTGCATCGCGATAACCCCGGGAATGCGCACGAATTCCGAGTGTTCCAGCCCGGCCACCGACAGCTCGTCGGCCATCAGGCCGAAATCCAGCTGACCGGCGGCCACCTGCTGCAGCACCTCGCGCGAGCTCATGATCTGGAACGACATCTGGATGCGGCGGTCCTGCAGGCCGAAGGCGGCGATGGCGCGCGGCATGAAGCCGGTGCCCAGCGCGGGCAGCGAGCCCACGGCCAGGCGGCCCACGCCAAACGATTTCAGGCTGCGGATGCGGTGCTCGATGAGTTCGAAGCCGGCAAAGCAGCGGTCCACTTCCTCCATCAGCGCCTCGGCCTCTTGCGTGGCCACCAGGCGCCCGCGCACGCGTTCGAACAGGCGCAGTTCCGACGAGGTTTCCAGCTTGCGGATGGCCTGGCTGACGGCCGGCTGGGAAATGCCGAGCAGGGTGGCGGCCTTGCTGGTCGTGCCGGCCTGCATCACGGCCCGGAAGACCTGGATTTCGCGCATGTCCATCTATAAGTCCCGCTTATCGACTGAGTATTTTCAATTGTTGAGGCAATGGGGCGAAAGGCAGACACTGGCGCTGTTCCCGATCCCCTTCTAAGCCCAGCGAATAGAGTAGATGAAAGCTATCAACCAGACTAATAGAGATTTTGCCAGCCTGTCGCCGTCGGTGCAGCGCGCCTCGACCGTGGTGTTCGGCTCGCTGGAAGACTTCGTCAATCGCAAGCACCGCCAGCCCGACGGCTTCAGCTACGGCGTCACCGGCACGCCCACGGCGCGGCTGCTGGAAGACCGCATCGCCGAACTGGAAGGCGGGCGTCACTGCGTCATCACGCCGTCGGGCGCGGCGGCGCTGATGACGGTGGTGATGGGCTTCGTGCGCGGCGGCGACCACCTGCTGATTTCCGCGGCCTGCTACGGCGCATTGAAGACGTTCGGCGAGAAATGGCTGGCCCACATGGGCGTGGACGTCGAGCTGTACGACCCGTCGATCGGCGCCAGCATCGAGGCGTTGATCCGCCCGACCACGCGGCTGATCTGCGTCGAAGCGCCGGGCACTGTCACCATGGAAATGGCCGACGTGCCGGCCATTGCCGCCGCCGCGCGCCGCCACGGCGTGCTGACGATGATGGACAACACCTGGGCCAGCCCGCTGGGGTTCAAGCCCCTGGCGCACGGCGTGGATTTCAGCGTCGAGGCGGCCACGAAATTCTTCAGCGGCCACTCGGACGTGCTGATGGGCGCCATCAGCATGAACGACGCCGACCACTACGCCGTGCTGCGCGAGACCCAGAGCATCCTGGGCCAGCAGGTCAGCCCCGACGATTGCTTCCTGGTGCTGCGCGGCCTGGAAACACTGGGCCTGCGGGTGCGGGCGCAAAGTGATGCGACGCTGCAGGTGGCCGAATGGCTGGCGGCGCAGCCGCAGGTGGAACGCCTGCTGTATCCGCCGCTGCCTGGCGACCCTGGCCACGCGCTGTGGCGCCGTGATTTCTCGACCAACGGCTGCCTGTTTTCGATGGTGCTGGCGCCCGCGCCCGAATCGGCCTTCAACGGCTTTTTCGATTCGCTGCGGCATTTCGTCATCGGCGCGAGCTGGGGCGGCGTGCACAGCCTGGCCGCGTACTACCCGGCGGGGTTGCAGGCCGGGCGCGCCTTTGCCGCCACGGACCGGCCCATCGTGCGGCTGTCCATCGGCCTGGAAGACGTGGACGTGCTCAAGGATGACCTGCGCGCGGGCTTGGCGGCGTACCAGGCGCAGCGCTGATTTTTTGGCCGCAGCGCGGTCGTTTCGCGGCATGGCGGCCCGGATCGCCTGCTCCGGTTTGAACGCCCGCCGCCGGCACATCTTGCCGGCGGCGGACTCGAAGCGCCAGAAGGCGCTCTATATATAGCAAGGGGAATTGCCATGTTGTCTCGTTTCACTTCGCGTTTCGGCGGCCGGGTCCTGGTCGCCGCGGTGGTCTCCACGACGGCCGTCCTGGCGCCGTCGGCCGTATTCGCCCAGTCCGCCGCGCCTGCCGCCGCGCCCGAGGCCCCCGCGGCGGGCGCATCCCCGGTGGCCGCCGCCGTCACCCAGACCAACAGCCCCACCGTGGACCAGATCCGCGCCCGCGGCTACGTCATCTGCGGGTCCGGCCACGGCACCACCGGCTTTTCGGCGCCCGACAAGGACGGCAACTGGAAGGGGCTGGACGTGGACACCTGCCGCGCCATCGCCATTGCGGTGCTGGGCGATGCGTCCAAGGCGCGCTTCGTGCCGCTGACGGGCCAGCAGCGCCTGACCGCCTTGCAGACCGGCCAGATCGACGTGCTGCCGCGCACCACGTCCTGGACGCTGCGGCGCGATGCCAACGGCATCAACTTCACCTACCCGAACTATTACGAGTTCGACGCCTTCATGGTGCGCAAGGACCTGGGCATCACGCAGACCAAGGACATGGTGGGCGCCACCATCTGCGTGCAGACGGGGTCGACCAATGAAGTGACGGTGGCGGACCTGTCGCGCAAGTTCAAGCTGGGCCTGAAAACCGTGCTGTTCGACAACGTGGCGGCCTCGCGCCAGGCCTTCTTTTCGGGCCGCTGCGATGGCCTGATCACCGACGCGTCGGCCTTGGCCGCCGTGCGCGCCACCCAGGCGCAGAACCCGGACGATTACGTGATCTTCCCGGCCAGCGGCCACAGCGAGGCCCTGACGCCGTCGGTGCGCCACGGCGACGACCGCTGGTTCGACATCGTCAAATGGGTCATCCAGGTGCCGATTGCGGCCGAAGACATGGGCATCACCCAGGCCAACGTGGACGAGATGCTGAAATCCACCGACCCGCGCATCGCCCGTTTCCTGGGCGTGGAACCCGGCAACGGCAAGGCGCTGGGGCTGGACGAGCGCTGGGCCTACAACATCGTCAAGCAGCTGGGCAACTATGGCGAGATCTTCGAGCGCAACGTCGGCAAGGACAGCCCGATGAAGCTCGAGCGTGGCCTGAATCGCCTGTACCGCGACGGCGGCCTGATGTACCCCTACGTCTTCAACTGATCCGCGGCGCGGCTCACGACGACGCATTGCGTAGAGGCACATCATGCTCAAGCGATTTTGGTTCGACGGCCGTGCCCGGGCCGTCCTGATGCAGACGCTGATCGCCTGCGGCTTTCTCGGGGCGGTGGGGTGGCTGGCCTGGAACGCGCACGCCAACCTGACCCAGCGCGGCATTGCCATGGGGTTCGACTACCTGGGCGAAGCGGCGCGCTTTCCGATGGCGGAAAGCCTGCTCGCCTACCAGCCCACCGACAGCTATGGCCGCGCCTTCGTGGTGGGGCTGGTCAACACGCTGTACATCTCGGCGCTGGTGATCGTGGCGTCGACGGTGCTGGGCTTTGGCCTGGCGCTGGCCCGGCGCAGCCGCCATCCGCTGGTCAACGGCATCGCGACCGTGTACCTGGAAGCCGTGCGCAACACGCCCTTGGTGGTGCAGCTGCTGTTCTGGTATAGCCTCGTGACGCTCAACCTGCCGCCCGTGCGGCAGGCGCTGCAACCGCTGCCGGGCGTGTTCCTGTCGGTACGCGGGCTGTTCTTTCCCAGCGTGTCGGTAGAAGGCAATACGCAGGCGCTGGCGGGCGGGCTGCTGGCGGCGGCGCTGGTGTTGTGGGGCGCATGGCGACTGGCTCGCCGTAGCACGTTCCGGGCCGTGCCGTGGCGCTCGCTGGGCGTGGTGGCCGCACTGGCGGTGGTGGCGTTGGCCGCAGGGTGGGGCGGCGCTACCTTGCAGGTGGACAGCCCCAGGCTGCGCGGCCTGAACTTCATCGGCGGCACGGCCTTCACGCCGGAATTCACCGCCTTGTTGGCGGGCCTGACGATCTACTCGGCCGCGTTTTCGGGCGAGATCATCCGCGGCGGCATCGACGCCGTGCCGGGCGGCCAATGGGAAGCGGCGCATTCGCTGGGCCTCAAACCGGCGGCCGCGCTGCGCTGGATCGTGGTGCCGCAGGCGCTGCGCGTGATCATCCCGCCGATGACCAGCCAGTACCTGTCCATCATCAAGAACACCACGCTGGCGCTGGCGGTGGGCTACCCCGACCTGTCGTTCGTCATCACGACCACCATCAACCAGACCGGCCAGGCCATCGAGGGCGTGGCGGTGCTGATGGCGGTGTATCTGAGCATCAGCCTGTCCGTGTCGCTGTTCATGAACCTGTACAACCGCCGCCTTCTGAGGACGCAACGCGCATGAGCCTGACCCTTTCCTCCGCCGCGCCGCAGCCGGCGCGCCAGGCGCCGCGCGACCGTCGCGATACCGTGTGGCACCGGCTGTTCGGTAGCCTGTTCAGCGCGCTGGCCACCGTGGCAACGCTGGCGCTGGTGCTGGCCGCGGCCGGCCGCCTCTTCAACTGGGCCGTGATCGACGCCGTCTGGCCCGGCGCGGCCGGCGATGTCTGCCGCCAGGCCAGTGGCGCCTGCTGGGCCTTCCTGGGCGAGAAGATGCGCCAGATCCTGTTCGGCATCTATCCGCCGGGCGAGCAGTGGCGGCCCACGGTCGTGTGCGGCTTCATCCTGGCCATGACGGTGTATTCGCTGAGCCCGCGGCACTGGCGCCTGCGCACGGCGGTGTTGTGGATCGCCGGCATGGCCGCGGGCCTCGCGCTGATGCAGGGCGGCGTGTTCGGCCTGGCGCGGGTGCCGACGGCCTCGTGGGGCGGCCTGCCGGTGACGCTGCTGCTGGCGGTGTGCTCGCTGGGCGCCGGCCTGCCGCTGGGCGTGCTGCTGGCGCTGGGACGCCGCGGCAGCCTGCCCACCGCGCGTTTCATCAGCGTGGGCATCATCGAATTGATCCGGGGCCTGCCGCTGGTGAGCCTGCTGTTCATGGCGTCCATCGTGCTGCCCATCATGCTGCCCGCCGGCATGACGATCGACAGCCTGCTGCGCGCCGGCATCGCCTTGACGGTGTTTTCGGCGGCCTACCTGGCCGAGGTGATCCGCGGCGGCTTGCAGGCGATACCGCCGGGCCAGGCCGAGGCGTCACGCGCGCTGGGCCTGTCGTGGTGGCAGATGACGCGGCTGGTGGTGCTGCCGCAGGCGCTGCGCAAGGTGATCGCGCCGCTGACCAACACCGCCATCGTGATGATCAAGAACACCAGCCTGGTGCTGATCGTGGGCCTATTCGACCTGCTCAGCGCCGGCCGCGCCGCCTTGACCGATCCGGCCTGGCCCACGCCGTACGTCGAAACCTATCTCTTCATCGCATCGATCTATTTCTGCATCTGCTTCGGCCTGTCGCGCTATTCGATGTGGCTGGAACACCGCTACAAACAAGGGGAACTCCGATGACCAAACCGCACGCCAACGGCGCGGCGCAGCCTGTGATGGCGCCGCCCGCGATCACCATCGCGGGCATGAACAAGTGGTATGGCGACTTTCATGTGCTGCAGGACATCGACCTGCAAGTGCAGACGGGCGAACGCCTGGTGATCTGCGGGCCGTCGGGCTCGGGCAAGTCCACCATGATCCGCTGCATCAACCGGCTGGAACGGCACCAGCAGGGTTCCATCGTCGTCAACGGCGTGGAACTGACGGATGACCTGCGCGCCGTGGACGGCGTGCGCACGGATGCCGGCATGGTGTTCCAGCACTTCAATCTGTTCCCGCACCTGACGGTGCTGGAAAACTGCATCCTGGCGCCGACCCAGGTGCGACGCATGCCGCGTGCCCAGGCCGTGGACCTGGCGATGCGCTACCTGGAACGCGTGCGCATTCCCGACCAGGCCGGCAAGTATCCCGGCCAACTGTCGGGCGGCCAGCAGCAGCGCGTGGCGATCGCGCGGTCGCTGTGCATGCAGCCGCGCATCATGCTGTTCGACGAGCCCACGTCGGCGCTGGACCCGGAAATGGTCAAAGAGGTGCTGGACGTGATGACATCGCTGGCCGACGACGGCATGACGATGCTGTGCGTGACCCACGAAATGGGCTTTGCGCGCAACGTGGCCGACCGCGTGGTGTTCATGGATGGCGGGCGCATCATCGAGACGGGCGCGCCGGGGGAGTTCTTCGACAACCCCCGGCACGAGCGGACGCGGGCGTTCCTGGAACGGATCCTGCATTGACCGGCGAGTGGGGCGGGGCCCAGCATTGCGCGCGCGGGCTGGGTTCCGCCGCCTTCATGCCATCGCTTTCTGTCCCCCCAACGCCTCGCATGGCCAGGCCCCCCCGCGGCCATGTTTGATAAGTCAATCGAATCAGGCGTCCACCGAACATATCGCTTGTTCGCCTTGAACGCGTGGCTCTACGATGCTGTCCAAGCAGCAAGCCTGCTTTCAGCGCATGTCACCACTGATTGGATTTACTTATGTTTACGCGTCGCCATTTCGTCAAACAACTGTCTGCGCTGGCCGCCACCCGCCTGGCCGCCACCTCGGGAGCCGGCCTGTGGGCCACGCGCGCCCAGGCCGGCGCCGGGGGGCATTGGCGCATGCCCGACGAAGGCGACAAGCAGGTGCGGGCGTTCATTGCGTTCGGCGCGCAGCCGGCTATCTGGAAGGACTTCACTCCCGCCGTCCAGGCCGCGCTGGGCCGCATCGCCCGCGCCATCGCCGCCTATCAGCCAGTCACCGTGTTCTGCCGCGCCCATGAAATGGCGCTGGCCCGGCGCCATTGCGGCACCGACAACACCACCTTCCTCGCGGCCGAGCTGGACGACATCTGGATGCGCGACATCGGCGCCAACTTCCTGGTGGACGGGCAGGGCGGCCTGACCGGCATGGATTTCAACTTCAACGGCTGGGGCGAAAAGCAGGACCACGACGCCGACGCGCTGGTGGCCGCGCGCATGGCCAAGGAAGCGCGGGCTCGCCACGTGCGCAGCGAACTGGTGGGCGAGGGCGGCGGCATCGAAGTCGACGGCCGCGGCACCGGCATCATGACCGAAAGCAGCTGGATCAACCGCAACCGCAATCCGGACTGGTCGCGCGCCGACGTGGAAGCGGAACTGAAGCTATGCCTGGGCCTGCGCAAGATCATCTGGCTGCCGGGCATCAAGGGCCGCGACATCACCGATGCCCACGTGGATTTCTACGCCCGCTTCGTGCGGCCCGGCGTGGTGCTGGCCAACCTGGACATGGACCCGGATTCGTACGACTACGACCTGACGCGCCGGCACCTGGACATCCTGAAAACCGCCACCGACGCCGACGGCAACCGGCTGCAATTGCACACCGTGTCGCCGCCGCTGAACCCGCGGCCCAGCGTGTTCCAGGACGACAACCCGGATTTTGCCGCCGGCTACATCAACTACTTCGTCATCAACGGCGCGGTGATCGCACCGGAATTCGGCGACCGCGAGGCCGATGCCAAGGCGCGCGAGGTGTTGCAGGCGCTGTATCCGGACCGCACCGTGGTGCAGCTGGACATCGATGCGATTGCCTCGGGCGGCGGCGGGATCCACTGCGTCACGCACCAGCAGCCGGCGTTGACGTAGATTCAGCGACCGCCCAGGAACAGGTTGTCGCAATAACCGCCCAGCAGGTCGTAGCTCACGATGCGCTTGCTGGCATCGGTGGTGAACGACATGTAGCAGGACTCGCCTTCCTCGGTGTAGTAGCCGGTGGGCGCGGTGTTCTGCTGGTAGATCGGAATGGCGCCCTGGCCGCCGCCGGCCGGCAGCACCGTGACCAGCGTGCTGCCTGCCGAGGCGGTGCCCGTTTGCACGAAGCGCCGGTGCTGGGTGGAGCCGAAGCGGCTCCAGGTGTGCACGTAGCGCGGGTTCTGCGGGGTGCCGATATTGGGGTAGGCGGCCGAGCCGCCTTGCGCGTCTTCGGGGCCGAACTGGGCAGTGACCGAAGCCAGGTTCTGGCCGATCATGCTGCGGGCGTAGCGGTCCAGCTGATTGGCGGGCGGGTGGTAGACGCAACCGCCCAGCAAGGCCAGGCCCAGGGCGACGGAACCGAGGGCGATGGGGCGCAAAGCGGGGCGGGAAATCGAGCGGAACGCGCAGACTGAAGTGGGGCGGGGGAGGTGGCGGAACATTGTGGCGCTTCTTTGAGGCTAGTCCGAAAGGCCGCATTCTATTCCCGGCCAAAATGACGGCGGTTTCTTTGGCGTAAAAGATGTAACACCCCACGGCGGCCATGGTCTAATACGCGTTTTACGAGCCCTTGAACCCTGACACGGTTCCCTTGCCTCATGTTGCGCCTGACTGAAATCATCCTGCCCCTGTCGACTTCGCAAGACGACATCGACGACACCCTGCGTACCGCCGCCTGTGCCCGCCTGGGCATCGCCCCAGAGGCCCTGCGGTCGCTCACCATCTTTCGCCGCAGCTACGACGCGCGCAAACGCAGCGCGATCACGCTGACTTACTCCATCGATATCGACGTGGCCGACGAGGCCGCCGTGCTCAAACGCATGGCTGGCGTGCGTACCGTGATGCCGACGCCGCCGCTGGAATACCAATACGTGGGCCACGCCCCGGCAGACCTGCCGCCAGGCAGCCGGCCCGTGGTGATCGGCTTTGGCCCCTGCGGCCTGTTCATCGCGCTGATCCTGGCGCAGATGGGCTTCAAGCCGCTGATCCTGGAACGCGGCCGCGTGGTGCGCGAACGCACCAAGGACACCTGGGGCCTGTGGCGCAAGCATGAACTGCAGCCCGAATCGAACGTGCAGTTCGGCGAGGGCGGGGCGGGCACGTTTTCTGACGGCAAGCTGTCGACCCAGGTCAAGGACCCGAAGCACTACGGTCGCAAGGTGTTGCAGGAATTCGTGGCGGCCGACGCGCCGCCCGAAATCCTGTACGTCAGCAAGCCGCACATCGGCACCTTCCGCCTGGTCAAGATGATCGAGCAGATGCGCGCCCAGATCGAATCCCTGGGCGGCGAATTCCGCTTTGAAAGCCGCGTGGACGACATCGAGATCGAGGATGGCCAGGTGCGCGGCGTGCGTCTGGCGGGCGGCGAATTCATTGCATCGCGCCATGTGGCGCTGGCCGTGGGCCACAGCGCTCGCGACACCTTCCGCATGCTGCATGCGCGCGGCGTGTTCATCGAGCCCAAGCCGTTCTCGCTGGGGTTCCGCATCGAGCATCCGCAGTCGCTCATCGACCGCGCGCGCTTCGGCCCCAGCGCCGGCCACCCGGTGCTGGGCGCGGCCGACTACAAGCTGGTGCACCATGCGGCCAACGGCCGGTCGGTGTACAGCTTCTGCATGTGCCCGGGCGGCACCGTGGTGGCGGCGGCGTCCGAACCCGGCGGCGTGGTCACCAACGGCATGAGCCAGTATTCGCGCAACGAACGCAACGCCAACGCCGGCATCGTGGTGGGCATCCAGCCCAAGGACTATCCCGGCATCGAGGCGTCGCCCCTGGCCGGCATCGACTTCCAGCGCCACTGGGAAGCCCGTGCCTATGAACTGGGCGGCCGCGACTACTGCGCCCCGGCGCAACTGGTGGGCGACTTCCTGGACGGCCGGCCGTCGACGTCGCTGGGCAGCGTGACGCCGTCGTACAAACCGGGCATCAAGCTGACCGACCTGTCGACCAGCCTGCCGGACTACGCCATTGCCGCCATCCGCGAAGCCTTGCCCGCGTTCGAACGCCAGATCAAGGGCTTCGCGATGCGCGACGCGGTGCTGACCGGCGTGGAAACGCGCACCTCGTCGCCGCTGCGCATCACGCGCCGCGACGACTTCCAGAGCATGAACACCAACGGCCTGTTCCCGGCCGGCGAAGGCGCCGGCTACGCGGGCGGCATCATGTCGGCCGCCATCGACGGCATGAAGGTCGCCGAGGCCGTGGCCTTGCACATCCTGGGCACCGGACCGATCACCGGCGGCAATCGCCGCGGCGAAAGCGACGACTACTAGGCCGTTCGCCATTGCCCGCGGCACGTTGCGTGTCGCGGCGCATCTCAAACTCCCTTTGCGCGCCCGGCGGGTATCCGATATCGATATGCGGATTCCGTCGTTGGCGGCGTGCGCGTGCGCGCCCAGAATGGATCGCTCTTGATTCGGGGTTGAAGGGTTTGCGATGCCAGCAGTGCAGAAAGTCGTGGTGGTGGGGGCAGGGGTGTTGGGGTTGAGCGTGGCGGCGAAGGTGGCCGATCGGGGCGCACAGGTCGTGCTGGCCGCGCCGCCGCTGGATTATCGGACCGCGTCCCTGCGGTCTTACTCGTGGCTGAATGCGTTTGGCGCAGCGCCGGAAAGCTACCGCCGCCTGCGGCTGCTGTCGCTGGAACGCTACCGGGCCATTGCCGCCGAGTCGTCGCCGACGCCGTGGTTGAAGTTCGACGGCGCGCTGACCTGGCGCGACGCCGACAAGCTTGAATCGCTGCAAGCCCGGGCCGCCGAACTGGCGCGGTCGGGCTATGGCGCGGCCTGGTTCGATGCGGACCAGGCGGTGCAGGCCGAACCGGCGCTCGATCGCGCCGCGCTGGACGGTTATGACCTGGTGCACGTGCCGCGCGAAGGCTGGGTCGACCTGCCCGAATACCTGCACCAGCTGCGCCGCCGCCTGGTGGCGCGCGGCGCCCAGTTCGTGACCCTGCCGCAAGCGCCGACGCTGCGCGTGGCGGGGGCAAAAATCACCGGGGTCCAAGTGGATGCCCGCACGTTCCTGGACGCGGACGCGGTGGTGCTGGCCGCCGGCGCGGGCACGCCGGACCTGTTGCGCCAGGTGGGCGTGAACCTGCCGGCGCAGACCAATACCGCCTTGCTGGTGACGGCGCGCAGCAGCGCCGCCGCACCCAAGGCGGTGCTGCGCGCGCCCGATATCGCGATCCGGCCGCGGGCCGACGGCACGCTGTCGCTGCATGCGGAATGGGCCGATGCCCAGGTCACGGGCAGCGATGAACGAGGCTGGCACGTCGCGCCCGACGTGGTGACCGCCGTGACGGAAGCCGCCGCCCGTTGGCTGGCCGGCAGCCCGGCCTTTACCGACGTGCAGACCGGCATCGGCCACCGTCCCATTCCCGGCGACCATCGCGCGGTGGTAGGCGAGGTGGGCAGCGTGGGCGGCCTGTCGGTGGCGTTCAGCCACAGCGCGGCCACGCTGGCGCCGATTCTGTCGGAACTGCTGGCCGGGGAAATCCTCGACGGCACGCGCTCTCCCTTGCTGGCCGACTTCCGGCCCGGCCGGTTCGCGGCCTGACGCCCCTCGCATTCTCTTTTTCTTTCCATCCTGGATATTCCATGAGCGAAGTCTCGACCGATTACGTCATCGTCGGCGCCGGCATTTTCGGCGCGTCGCTGGCCTGGACGCTGGCGCGCGCCGGCCATACTGTCACCGTGCTGGAACGGCGCGAAGTCGCCAGCGGCGCGTCGGGCGGGCCCGGCCACCGCGGCGTGCGCGCCAACAACCGCGACCTGCGCGAACTGCCGCTGGCCGTGCGGGCCTTGCAAATCTGGCCGACCTTGACCGAACTGCTGGGCACCGACAGCGGCTTTGAACGCCTGGGCGGCTTGAGCCTGGGCGAACTGGAACGCGTGGGCGGCACGCATGGTCGCGTGACGTTGGCCGCGCGCGCCGCGGTGCAGAACGCCTTTGGCGCCCGCACCGAAATCCTGGACGCAGCCGGCGTGCGAGAAAAGCTGCCCGACGTGTCGGACAAAGTGATCTATGCGCTGTACAGCCCCAACGACGGCATTGCCGACCACAACGTGGCCACGCGCGCCTTTGCCCAGGCCGCCGTGGCGTTGGGCACGACGCTGATCGAAGGCGCCAACGTGCAGGCCGTGCAGTCGGTGGCGCAGGGCGGGGCGCAGGTCACGTTGACCGATGGCCGCGTGTTCGCGGCCCGGCGCGCCGTGGTGCTGGCCGCCAATACGCAGGTGCCCAAGCTGCTGCGCGAGGCCTTCGCCCTGCAACTGCCGGTGTGGTCGTTCAACCCGCAGGTGGCGCAGCTGCGCGTGTCGCGCGACCTGAAGCTGGACTACCTGATCAACCACAGCAACCGCACGCTGTCGATCAAGCGGGCCGACGCGGACCACATCACGGTAACGGGCGGTGCCGTCGGCCGTTGGGACGACGAGACCGAAACCGGCAACACCGACCTGTCCACGCTCAGCGCCAGCCTGACCGCGCTGACCGCCACATTCCCGCGCACGGCCACCGACACCGAAGTGACCCATCTGGACGCCAGCCGGGCGGATTCCAGCGCGGTGGACCAGATTCCGATCATCGACCGCGTGCCGGGCCACGACAGCGTGCTGTACGCCACAGGCTGGAGCGGCCACGGCTTTGCCATCGGGCCGGCCGTGTCCGAAGCGGTGGCCGAGTGGCTGGTGAACGGCCAGCGCCCCGACGTGCTGGCGCCGTTTGGCGTGGCGCGCTTTCGCCTGTGACTCAGCTGCCTGAAACCCGTGCCCTGTCCCGCGCCTTCGTAAGGTTAATCATGACGTCCTCATTCCCCTCCTTTGCCGTGGGCGCCGCCTGGCAGCGCGCAGGCGCGTTGACGTTGGCGGCAGCCGGCCTGCTGTCAGGCGCAGCCGCCCAGGCCGCCGACGCCCAGCCGCAAGCCGGCGGCTCGCTGATCCTGGCGCAAAGTTCATTCCCGCCGTGCCTGGACCTGGCCCAAAGCGCACGCGCCCAGAACGCCAGCCGCCAGGCGCTGGATACGCTGCTGGATCAGGACAAGCGCACGGGCCAGGTCATACCCTGGCTGGCCGAGCGCTGGGAATACCTGGACGAGGGCAAGACACTGCGGCTGCACCTGCGCAGCGGGGTGACGTTCAGCAATGGCGAGCCGCTGGACGCCAAGGCGGTGAAGGCGAACTTCGACGCGCTGGCGACGTACGCCAAGGAAGGCCGGGCGCCGCAAGCCGGCGGCTACCTGACCGGTTACCTGGGTGCGGACGTCATCGACGATTCGACGGTGGCGCTGCGGTTCGACCATCCCAAGGCCGGATTCTTGCAGGCCCTGACCGAAAAGACGCTGGCGCCGCTGGCGCTGGCCACGCTGGCCAGGACGCCCGAAGAACGCTGCCAGGGGGCCCTGATCGGCACCGGCCCCTTCGTGATCGACCAGGTGGTCAAGAACGACAAGATCGTCCTGAAACGCCGCGCCGATTACCAATGGGCCTCGCCCAACGCCGAACACCCGGGCCCGGCGTGGCTGGACAAGGTGACGTTCCAGACCATTGCCGAAGGCAGCGTGCGGGTGGGGTCGCTGCTGAGCCGCCAGGTCGGCGCGATTGAAGAATTGCCTACCGAAGACGTGGCACGCATCAAGGCCGCGGGCGCGACGGTGGTGGCGCGGTCGGCCGGCGGCATCGGCATCACGCTGTACCCCAACATCGCCAGCCCGGTGCTGTCGCACGCCGAAGTGCGCCAGGCGCTGGTCATCGGCGTGAACCGGCCCGAGATCATCGAGGCGCTCTACACCGAATACGACAAGGCCGCGACGAGCGTGGTGTCGACCACCGTGCCGGGCTACGTGGACCTGTCCGCCAAGCTGGCCTACCAGCCCGAGGCAGCGCGGGCCTTGCTGGACAAGGCGGGCTGGAAGCCGGGCAAGGACGGCATCCGCAGCCGCGACGGACAGCGCTTGCAGGTGGGCGTGACGTGGAGCTTTCCGGGCTACACGCCCACGCTGGAGCTCATCAAGGAACAGCTGGCGCAGATCGGCGTGGACCTGCGCCTGAACCTGCGGTCGGACGCCGAGATCGGCGGGGTGATCCGGTCGGGCAACTATGACCTGCGGCTGTCGGACCTGACGCGGCCAGACCCCGATGTGATTCTGGCCGCGTTCTCAAGCAAGTTCGGGCGTGGCCTGGGCGCGGCGGAACCGGACCTGGACGCCTTGCTCGACCAGCAGAGCGTGGCGGTGGACCCGGCCCGGCGCACCGCGCTGGTGGCGCAGATCCAGAACCGCATCATCGACCAGGGCTACGCCGTGCCGATCAAGGAGAGCAACACGGTGTTCGCGGTGGCGCCGAACGTGCACGGCCTGTGGCTGTCGACGCCGCGCTGGCCGGTGCTGCACGATACCTGGCTGGCGGCGTCCCGGTAGCCCGCCATGCGCCGCTATCTGCTGTCGCGCCTTGCACAAGCGGTATTCGTGGTGTGGGCCGCATTCTCGGTATCGTTCCTGATCCTGTACGTGCTGCCGGGCGACCCCATCGCCATCATGCTGGATGCTCGCGGCGAGGGCGTGCTGGCGGACGCGGCGCAGGTGGCGCAGCTGCGCACCCGCTACGGGCTGGACCAGCCCATCATCGTGCAGTACCTGGGCGGCCTTGCGCGAGCATTGCGGGGCGACTTCGGCGTATCCATCGAAAACGGCCACGACGTGGCCGCAACCGTGCTGCAAGCTTTGCCCCAGACCCTGGCGCTGGCCGCACTGGCCTTGGCGGTGTCGCTGACGCTTGGGCTGGCGGTGGCCCTGACCGCGACCTACACGCGGCGACGCTGGCTGTCCGAATTGCTGCTGTGCCTGCCGCCGCTGGGCGTCAGCATTCCATCGTTCTGGATCGGGCTGGTGCTGCTGCAGTTTTTCTCGTTCGGCTGGCCGTTCCTGCCGGCCACGGGCAATACCGGTTTCGCCTCGCTGATACTGCCTGCGCTGACCCTGGCCATTCCGACCAGTGCGGCCATCGCGCAGGTACTGGCCAAGAGCCTGGCGGCCGCGTTGCAGCAAGGCTATATCGACACGGCCTACGCCAAGGGCGCATCGCGCCGCCGGGTGCATTTGCGCCACGCCTTGCGCAACGCCGCGATTCCGGCGCTGACCCTGGTGGGCATGAGCGCCGGGCATCTGCTGGGCGGTTCCGTGGTGACCGAGACGGTGTTTTCGCGGGCCGGCATCGGCCGCCTGACCCAGATCGCCGTGCAGGCGCAGGACATTCCCATGGTGCAGGGGCTGGTGGTGCTGTCCACACTGGTCTTCGTGGCCGTGAACCTGGCGGTGGACCTGCTGTATCCCTTGTTCGATCCCCGCATCGTCGCCGCGCGGCGGCGCGAGGCTTAGGAGGTAGCCATGGCCAGTCTGCATGTCATTGCCCCCGCGGCGCCTGGCGATGCCGGCCCGTCTTTGACGCTGCCCGCCGCCTGGCGCACGCGCGTGGGCAGCTTGCGGCGCACGGTGGCGCTGGTACTGGCGCTGGCCGTGGTGGCGCTGGCGCTGGGCTGGGCCTTTCTGCCGCACGTGTTCAGCGCCCAGAGCCCGTTCGAAACCCGCGTGGCATTGCGGCTGCGGCCGCCGTCATGGGCCCACTGGTTCGGCACCGACTACCTGGGCCGCGATGTGTATGCGCGGGTGGTGCACGGCGCGGCGCTGTCGCTGAAGGCCACGGTGATTGCCGTGGCGCTGGGCCTGGCGGCGGGTTGCGTGCTGGGCCTGCTGGCCGGGTTCTCGCGGCGCGCTGTGGATGACGCGGTGATGCGCGCGGTGGACGTGCTGCTGGCGATTCCGTCCCTGCTGCTGTCGCTGATGGTCGTGACCGTGCTGGGTTTCGGCACCGTCAACGTGGCCCTGGCCGCGGGCGTGGCCACCATTGCCACCTTTGCGCGGCTGATGCGCGCGGAGGTGCTGCGGATCAAGGCGCACGCCTATGTGGAAGCCGCGTTCGGCAGCGGCGAACGATGGTTCTCGGTGCTGCGCCGCCACATCCTGCCCAATGCGGCGGGGCCGGTGCTGGTGCTGGCCGGCCTGGAATTCGGCGCGGCCATCCTGGCGGTGTCGGCCTTGAGCTTTCTGGGATTCGGCGCCGCGCCGCCCGCGCCGGAATGGGGCACGCTGGTGGCCGAGGGGCGCAATTACCTGGTGCGCGCCTGGTGGCTGACGGCCATGCCGGGCGGCGTGATCATCCTGGTGGTGCTATCCACCAACAGCCTGGGCAAGACCTTTGAACGCTTGCGCCTGCGGGAGGCGAGATGAACGCGATGATGGCGGCCGAGCCGCCCCTGTTGACCATCCGTGACCTGCACGTGGCGTACCTGGCGGGCCGCCAGCCGGTGCATGCCGTGCGCGGCGTGTCGCTGGAGGTGCTGCCCGGCGAAGTGCTGGCCATCGTGGGCGAGTCGGGTTCGGGCAAGTCGACCACGGCGCACGCCATCATCGGCCTGCTGCAGCAAGGCGCGCATATCGTGCGCGGCAGCATCACCTTCCAGGGTGAAGACCTGACCCGCGCCAGCGAACGCACCTGGCGCCGGCTGCGCGGCGCCCGCCTGGGCCTGGTGCCGCAGGACCCGGGCGTGGCGCTGAATCCGGCCATGCGCATCGGCGACCAGGTGGCCGAGGTGCTGCGCATCCACGGCCTGGCCGACCGCGTCAATGCACAGCAGCGGGCGCTGGAAATCCTGGATCAGGTCGGCCTGTCGCAGCCCGCGCTGCGCGCCAGCCAGTATCCGCATGAACTCTCGGGCGGCATGCGCCAGCGGGTGCTGATCGGCATTGCCTTTGCCTGCCGGCCCCGGCTGGTGATTGCCGACGAACCCACCAGCGCACTGGACGCGACGGTGCAGCGCCGCATCCTGGATCAGCTGGCCATCATGAAGGCCGACAGCGGCACGTCGGTGCTGCTGATCACGCATGACCTGGCGCTGGCCGCCGAGCGTGCCGACCGGGTCATCGTGATGCGGCATGGCCAGATCGTGGAAACCGGCGCCGCGCGGGATGTGTTCGAGCAGCCCCGGCACGCGTATACGCAGGCTTTGCTGGCGGCCCGGCCCGGGGCCACGGATCAGCTCCGCCGGTCGGCAAGGTTGCCCAGTGCACCGGCCAGCCCGCCGCTGCTGGCCGTGAGCGGCCTGGCCAAGACGTTTTCCCTGGCGGGTGGTGCCAGCCTTCAGGCCGTACGGGGCGTGTCGTTCGAGATCGCGCGCGGCGAGACGCTGGCGCTGGTCGGGGAATCCGGTTCGGGCAAATCCACCACGGCGCGCATGGTGGTGCGCATGGAAGCGCCCACGGCCGGTCAGGTGCGATTCGGCGGGCAGGACATCGGCGCCTTGACGGGCGAACCGCTGCGCCGCCTGCGCCAGCGCATCCAGTTCGTGCACCAGAACCCTTACGGTTCGCTGGACCCGCGCTACACGCTCGAAGACATCCTGACCGAACCCCTGCGGGCCTTTGGCCTGGGCAACCGCCATGAACGCCGCGCCCGCGCATTGGAATTGCTGGACGAGGTGGCGCTTGACCGCGCGCTGTTGACGCGCAAGCCGGCTGCGCTGTCGGGCGGTCAGCGGCAACGGGTGGCGATCGCCCGTGCGCTGGCCCTGCGGCCCGACCTGATCGTGCTCGACGAGCCGGTGTCGGCGCTGGACGTGGCCGTGCAGGAACAGGTGTTGGCGCTGCTGCAACGGTTGCAGGCCGACCTGGGCCTGACCTATCTGCTGATCTCGCACGACCTGGATGTGGTGCGGCAGATCAGCGATCGGGTCGCGGTGATGGTGGCGGGCACGCTGGTAGAGCAGGGGCCGGTGGAACAGGTGTTCCAGTCGCCGCAGCACGCCTACACGCGTGAACTGCTGGCGGCGCGCCCCGGGTTCGGCCACGGCGCGCCAGAACCCGTGCGGGCGGTGGCGGTCGCCTGATCCCTGTGGCAAGGCGCGCCGCGCAACGGCGTTCGAAGTGATTTGCAAATCGCCGATCCGTCGTTCGCCGATGCGGCGCACCGGCCTACCATCCCATTTTTGGCATCAAGCAGATACGCATCGGAGGTTCCATGGCTGTCAGCAACGCGGCGCCGCAAGGCAGCGCCAATTCGGGCTACGAGGCGGATGTCCTCGTCATCGGCGGCGGGCCCGCGGGGACGTGGGCCGCGATCCAGGCCGCACAGGCGGGCGCCAGCGTGATCCTGGCGGACAAGGGCTACTGTGGTTCGTCGGGCGCCACGGCCGCCGCGGGCACCGCCGTCTGGTACGTGGACCCCGACCCGCAAAAGCGCCAGGCCGCCATGGCCAGCCGCTACGAGATGGGCGGCCGCCTGGCCGATGCCGGCTGGATGAACCGCGTGCTGGACCAGACCTGGGACGGCATCAATACCCTGGCCGACTGGGGCTATCCGTTTCCGCAGGACGCAGCCGGCGTGTCGCGCCGCAATTCGCTGCAAGGCCCTGAATACATGCGCCTGATGCGCAAGCAGGTCAAGCAGGCGGGCGGCAAGATCCTGGACCACCATCCGGTACTGGAACTGCTGCGTGACGCCGATGGCGCCGTGGCGGGCGCCGCCGGGGTGGACCGCCAGCGTGGCGGCGCCTGGTCGGTGCGCGCCGGCGCGGTGGTCATCGCCACCGGAGGCTGTGCCTTCCTGAGCCGCGCGCTGGGCTGCAACGTGCTGACCGGCGACGGGCTGCTGATGGCCGCCGAGCTAGGCGCGGAACTGTCGGGCATGGAATTTTCCAACGCCTATGCGATTGCGCCGGAATTCGGTTCGGTCACCAAGACGCTGTTCTACAACTGGGCGACGTTCACCGATGCCGAGGGCGTGCCGATTCCTGGCGCGGCGTCCAAGGGCGGGCGTTCGGTCATTGCTCGCGAACTCCTGCGCCAGAAGGTCTACGCCCGGCTGGACCTGGCCGACGAGGCGACCCGTGCCGCCATGCGCGCCGCGCAACCCAATTTCTTCCTGCCGTTCGATCGCAGCGGCATCGATCCCTTTACCCAGCGTTTCCCCGTGACCCTGCGGCTGGAAGGCACGGTGCGCGGCACCGGCGGCCTGCGCCTGACCGGCGCCGACTGCGCCACCTCGGTGCCCGGGCTGTACGCGGCCGGGGATGCGGCCACGCGCGAGCCGATCTGCGGCGGCTTTACCGGCGGCGGCAGCCACAACGCGGCCTGGGCGATCTCGTCCGGATCGTGGGCGGGCGCGGGCGCGGCCCGGCATGCCCTGGACGTGCGCGGCCGCGGCAGGGCGGCGCAAGGCGCCGGCCTGGCCGGCCTGCGCGGGTCCGGTGCACAGGCGGCCGACGCCGCCGCGCTGGTGCGCGCGGTGCAGGACGAAGTGATGCCGTTCGAACGCAACTACTTCCGCACGGCCGACGTGCTGGAACCGTCGGTGGCGCGGCTGGATGCCCGCTGGCAGGCCCTGCGCGCCGCCGCGCCGGCGGCGGCCGCCGACCTGCTGGCCACGCGTGAGGCCGCGGCCATGCTGGCGACGTCGCGCTGGATGTACCGCAGCGCGCTGGCCCGCCGCGAAACGCGCGGCATGCACAAGCGCTACGACTTCCTGGAGCAGGACGCCGCGCAATACCACCACCTGACGTCGGGCGGCCTGGACGAGGTCTGGGTGGCGCCGCGCGCCGTGCCCCAGGCGCAACAAGCCCCGGCGAGGTTGGCGGCATGATCGAGCTGATCAGCGAGAGCCGCTGCACCGGCTGCAATATCTGCGTGCGGGTCTGCCCGGTGAACGTCTTCGACATCGTCGAGGGCGCGGCGCCCGTGATTGCGCGCCAGGACGCCTGCCAGACCTGTTTCATGTGCGAAGCCTGGTGCCCCGAAGACGCCATGTACGTCTCGCCGCATGCGGACGCACCGGTGCAGGTCGATGAAGACGCGCTGGTCCAGGCCGGCTTGCTGGGCAGCTACCGCCGCCAGATCGGCTGGACCCGCGAATCGCGCAATCTGCGCGTCGCGGACCAGTCGTTCAAGCTGTTGGGCGGGGGGCCAGGTAAATAGCGTGGGGCGGCGCCGTTGGCAACGGCGCTGCGGCTCGCCCACGCCCTCGGAATGCCGGGGCGCCTATGCCCGGGCGATGCCCGCCGCGTCGTGCACGACGTGGCCGCCGACCACGGTCAGCAAGCACTGCGTGTCGCGCCAGCCGTCCGGCAACAGGTCCAGGGGATCGCGGTCCAGCACGGCCAGGTCCGCCGCGAAACCCGGCGCCAGCGGCCCCTTCCAGTCTTCGTCGAAGCTCAGGCGGGCGCCGGCCACCGTGAAGGCGTGCAGCGCGGCGCGGGCGGACAGCGCCTGGTCCGCGCCGATGACGCGGCCGGTCAGGCGCTCTTGCCGCGCACCCGCGACCCACAGCGAAAAGAACGGGTCGTAGGGAATGTTGTCGGTGGCCAGCGCCAGCGGCAGACCCAACTCAAGCATCGTGTTGTGCGCCACGACGCTGTCGCCGCCATCGGGCTCGTCCAGGTAGGCCGCGCCGCCTTTCCACAGGAAATAGGTGGGGATGGTGGTCACCAGCACGTCCAGCGCTTTCAGCGCCAGCAGGTCGTCGCGACGCGCCCGGGCAATGTGCTGGATGACCCAGCGGCGCCCGGCCAGCGGGAAGCGGGCATCGACCTCGCGCAGCACCGGCACCACCTCGTGCAGCTTGTCCGACACGATGACATTGACCCGCAGGTCATGCTCGGCGGCCAACAGGCACAGGGCGCGGAAATCCGCCGGCGTCACCGCCTGTTCGACAAAGCCGGACCAACCGGTATCGGGCAGGTTGGCGCGCGCGCAGCAGGCCGTGACCGGATCGCCGCCATAGGCGATGTGGATACCGCTGACGCGCAGCCAGGGGTCGCCCAGGCCGCGGCCGCGGGCCGTGGCCAGCCAGTCGCGCATGGCCCGGGCGGCCTCGGCCAGGTCGCTCCAGGTGGGGCTGACCACCAGCGTGGTGCGCATCGTCAGTTCACCGTCTTCCCACAGCTTGCGGTAGACGGAAAGCGTTTCGGGCGCGCTGCCGTGGCCTTCGTAGATGCTGGTGGTGCCCTTGGCGTGGTATTGCCGCTGCGACACGCGCAGGCCCTTCAGGCGGTCGGCGAAGCCAAAGCGCGGCACGTCCGCAAGCAGGTCGAATTCCACGGCGGGGCGCGAATTGTGTTCGACGATATGGCCGGTCAACTGGCCTGCCGCGTCGCGCTCCAGCACGATGCCGGCGCATTGCGGCCGCGAATCGGGCGTAAGGCCGTTGCGGGCCAGGGCCAGGCTGTTCAGCGCCGCCGTGCCGGGCGGCTTGCCCCAATTGCCGAAGGGCGCGGGAATATAGACCGGATGGTCGGGCGCCGCGGCATCCAGTTCTTGCCGGGTGGGCAGGCGGCCTTCGGCCAGTTGCGCCGCGCCGCCGAAGTAATAAGGCGGCGTGCCCACGGGCATGGTCATGATGTAGTCGCCAGGCGGCGTCGTCCGGGCCGCATCGCGCACCACGCGCAGCACGTCCGCCACGCTGCGCGCATCGGCCAGCGACGGACGCAGCGTCTTCAGGCCTTCGCGTTCCATGTGGGCATGGGCATCGTTGATGCCCGGAATGAGGGTGGCGCCTTGCAGGTCGATCGCGCGCGCACCCCGGTCGGCCAGGGCAATGGCCGCGTCGTCGAACCCGGCCACCTTGCCGTCGACCAGGGCAATGGCCCGGGCCGACGGCCGCGTATCGTCAAAGGTATGGATGCGCGCGTTGCGCAGCACCAGCGGGCGGGGATGCGCCCGCGCAGAATGGGTGGGCATGTCAGGACGCGCTTTGATACCAGGGGAACAGGCGCTTGACGACCCAGACGAACAGCCGGTCGGCCACGAAGCCGAAAGCGCCCAGCAGCACCAGGCCGATGAACATGATCTCGACCTGGAACAGCTGGTGGCCCAGCGACATCATGTAGGCAATGCCGCGAGTGGAACCCGACAGTTCGGCGGCCACCAGCACGATCAACGACACCGCGATGGCCTGGCGCACGCCGGCCAGGATGAAGGGCAGGGCGGCCGGCAGGATCACCTGGAACAGGGTACGCACCCGGCCCGCGCCCAGCGCTGCCGCCGAGCGCAAGTAGACGATGTTCGTGTCGCGCACGCCGATGAAGGTGGTGATCCAGATCGGGAAGAACGCGCCCCAGGCGATCAGCGCGATCTTGGGCAGTTCGCCGATGCCGAACCACAGCACGGCCAGCGGCACCACGGCCAGCGATGGTACCGAACGAAAGCCGTGCAGCACGGGCTCGCTCAGGTGATGCAGCGCCTCGACGCGGGCCGTCAGGATGCCGGCCGAGATGCCCAGCACCAGCGCAATGCTGAAGCCGGCCGCTGCGCGGGACAGGCTGGCGATGATGTGCGAGGCCAGTTCGCCCGACGCGATCAAGGGCAGCGCGGCTTGCAGCACGCGCGACGGCGGCGGGAACAGCGCCGGGTTCATCCACGGAAACAGGTAGGGCACCGCTTCCCAGGCCAGCAGGAACAGCGCGATGCCGGCCAGGTTCAGCAGCAGCCGCTGGCGGCGCCGGGCGCGGGTCTGGCGGCGATGCGCCTGCTGGAAGCGTTCGGCGATGGTGGCGGCGGGATGGCCCGCGTCGGCGGCGCCCGCCAGCGGATCGGCCGCCTCGGCGGCGTCGGGCGCGCGGCCCAGGGTCAGGGAATTCATGCGGCTTGCCTTGCAGGAGCGCCGGCCAGGGCGGCTTCGATGCGGTTGTAGTGCTGGGCGAATGCAACGGACCCGCGTTGGCGCGGATAGTCCAGGTCGATGCGCAGGTCGTCGCTGAGGGTACCGGGGTGCGGCGCCATGACCACGACGCGCTGTGCCAGGAAGATGGCTTCGTCGATGTTGTGCGTGACGAACACGACGGACACGCCGGTTTCCTGCCACAGGCGCAGCAGGTCTTTCTGCAGCGTGGCGCGCGTCATGGCGTCGACGGCGGCGAAGGGCTCGTCCATCAGCAGCACCTTGGGCTCGACCACCAGCGAACGGGCCACGGCGATGCGCTGGCGCATGCCGCCGGACAATTCGTGGGGATAGCGTTCGGCGGCGGCCGACAGGCCCACGCGCGCCAGGGCAGCCAGCGCCCGGCTGCGCCGTTCGTCGGCGGGCACCGCCAGGGCGCGCAGGCCGAATTCGACGTTCTGCCGCGCGGTCATCCACGGAAACAGCGCATATTCCTGGAACACCACGCCGCGTTCCGGGCCGGGGCGTTCGACCCGCTGGCCCCGAAAGCGCACCTGGCCATCGGTGGGTTGCAGAAAACCCGCCAGCAGATGCAGCAGCGTGGTCTTGCCGCAGCCCGACGGGCCGATCAGGCAGACGAATTCGCCGGCCTCGATGTCCAGCGACACCTGGTGCAGGGCCTGGGCCGGCGTATCGCCGCGCGTCGTGAAGAACTGCGACACGCGCTGGAACTCGATCAACGCAGCCATGCCGTCAGGCCAGTTTGACGCGATCGGGCGCGGCGGCAGACAACGGCGCGTCCTTGATGGCGGCGCGGAACAGGGTGCGCAGGTCGCCGGCCGGGGCGGGCGCCAGCTTGGCGTCGATGGCCCATTTGGCCTGGCTGACCAGGTCGTCGATGAAGCTGTCGTCAAAGCCCACCTTGAACTCGAACACCGAGGTCGCTTCCTTGACGTCGGCAGCCGTGCTGCGGATGCGGCCGGCGATCAGCTCGGGCCAGGCCGGGTCCTGGGCGATGCGCTTTTCGGCGTCCAGCAGCGCGCCGATAGCGTCTTTGACCAGGGCCTGGCGCGTATCCAGCGTGTTCTGGTTGACCAGCAGCAACTGGTGGCTGCGGAAGTACTTTTCGTAGCCCGCCTGGGTCAGGAAGAAGGCCTTGCCGCCACTTTGGCGCAAGGCGGCGTTGCCGGCTTGCGCGGTCCATGAGAACGCGTCGATGTCGCCGCGCACCAGCGCGCCGATCAGGTCGGTGGGCGCCAGGTTGACCTGCGTGATGTCGCTGGCCGACAGCTTGGCGAATTCCAGGTATTTGGCGAGCGCGTACTGGCCCGAGGTGCCGGCGGGTGTGCCGATCTTCTTGCCCTTGATGCTGGCGGGCTGGTCGGCGACGATGCCGCTGCCTTCGCGCGCCACCACCTTCATGTCGTAGGAATAGCGGCTGAAATTGGCCAGGATGCCGGGCTTCAGGCCTTGCAGCACCGCAAACACCACGGGGGTGTCGGTGGTAGTGGAAAAGTTGGCGGACCCTGCCAGCAAGGCCTGCATCGAATCGCGGCCAGTGGGAAAGTCCAGGACCTTCAGGTCGACGTTGCGCGCCTTCCAGTAACCGCCGCTTTCGGCAACAAAGGGCAGGGCCCAGGTGTAGCCCGCGCTGCCCGAGGCCAAGGTGGCCTGTTCGCGCGCCTGCGCAAGGGTGACGCCGGGCAAGGTGCCCGCCGCGCCGGCCGCCGCGGCGGCGCCGATATGAAACAGCAAACGCCGGCGTGCGGTGTCGATCGACGCCAGTTTCTTGTACGAACTCATGCTTGGTGGTCCCGAATGACGTGAAATAGCTTGCGGTCATGCTACGTAAGCCCGGCCCCCGCGACAAAGAATATCTAGACATATGCTTGTTTGATCCCGCGCGTTGCACGCGCCCGCCGTGGCCGCGCCGGCCTCACAACTCGGGGTTGTTAATTTCCGACTTTTTATTCATTTGGATTCCGCGGTTTCAGGCCTAGATTGTGGGTTCCGTCGCACTGGATGCGATGACTGCCTGGAGGCCTTTGCGCCATGAGCTACGACACCCCCGACGCCGCGATCTCCGAATTGCCCGCCACCCTGGAGCAGGCGCGCGCCGATGCGCGCAACCGTCAATTGACCTATGCCGGTGGCGTATCGCCGATAGACGCCTGGACGCTCGCGCAGAACGGCGAAGCCGTGCTGGTGGACGTACGCTCGGCCGAAGAGCGCACATTCGTGGGCCATATCCCGGGCACCGTGCACGTGCCGTGGGCCACCGGCACCAGCCTGACGCGCAACCCGCGGTTCGTGCGCGAGCTGGAAGCCAAGGTCGCCAGCGCCGGCGGCAAGGACGCCGTGGTGCTGCTGTTGTGCCGCAGCGGCAAGCGGTCCGCCCTGGCCGCCGAGGCCGCCGCCAAGGCGGGCTTTTCGGCCGTTTTCAATGTGTTCGAAGGCTTTGAAGGCGAACTCGATGCCCACCAGCATCGCGGCCTGCGCGACGGCTGGCGCTTTCACGGCTTGCCCTGGGTGCAGGACTGATATGGCGGTGTTCGATCTGGAAGGGGTGGTGCGGGCCTTGGACGGCATCCGCGCCGAATGGCGAACCTCGCAGCAGCGCACGCGTGAACCGGGCGAGCGTGAATTCCCGTCACGCGAGGCGCTGGCCGATATCTTCGACAAATTCAAGCGTGCGCTGTTTCCGATGCGGCTGGGGCCGGTGGACATGCGCCATGAAAGCGAGAACTTCTACGTCGGCTACACGCTGGACGCGGCGCTGCGCAGCCTGCTGGAGCAGGCGCGGCTGGAACTGCGCCGCAACGCGCCCGACCATCCCGAAGTCGATGAGCACGCCACGGCCATCGTGCGCCGATTCGCGGCCGCGCTGCCGGACGTACGCCGCCTGCTGGACAGCGATGTGCTGGCTGCCTACCAGGGCGACCCGGCCGCGCGCAGCGTCGATGAAGTGCTGCTGTGCTATCCCGGCATCCATGCACTGATCCATCACCGGCTGGCGCACCAGTTGTACCTGCTGGACCTGCCGCTGCTGGCCCGCATCGCGGCCGAGATCGCCCATGGTGAAACCGGTATCGACATCCATCCCGGCGCGCAGATCGGTCCGGGCTGCTTCATCGACCACGGCACCGGCGTCGTCATCGGCGAAACCGCGCGCCTGGGCCGGCGCGTACGCATCTATCAGGCCGTGACGCTGGGCGCCAAGCGCTTTTCGACCGACGCCGAGGGCAACCTGGAAAAGGGCCAGGCGCGCCATCCCATTGTCGAAGACGACGTGGTCATCTATGCCGGCGCCACCATCCTGGGCCGCGTGACGCTGGGGCAGGGCGCCGTCATCGGCGGCAACGTCTGGATCACGGATGACGTCGCGCCCGGCGCCACGGTCACCCAGGCCGGCCCCCGCAGCACTTCCCGCTCATCCTCGTAGGGCTTCGGCCCTGTTTTTTTGCTCGTCTGTTTTGCTTGTTTGTTCACTTCGGAGATTTCAATGAGTGCCACCGTAGGCGGGACCGTCGCATTGGGCGACAACGGCGCAAGGCAGTTGGCCAATGCGACCAAGACCGTACCCCAGCTCTCCACCATCAGCCCGCGCTGGCTGACGCATCTGCTGCAATGGGTACCGGTCGAAGCGGGCATCTACCGCCTGAACAAGGTCAAGAATCCCGAAAACATCAAAGTCACGTGCACCGCGCGCGAAGAAGAAAACCAGTTGCCGCGCACCTTCGTGGACTACGACGAGCAGCCGCGCGAGTACTTCCTGAACGCTGTCAGCACCGTGCTGGACGTGCACACCCGCATTTCGGACCTGTACAGCAGCCCGCACGACCAGATCAAGGAGCAACTGCGCCTGACGATCGAAACCATCAAGGAAAACCAGGAAAGCGAGCTGATCAACAACCCCGATTACGGCCTGCTGTCGCAGGTGACCGACGAGCAGCGCCTCTTTCCGCTGACCGGCGCGCCCACGCCCGACGACCTGGACGAATTGCTGACCCGCGTCTGGAAGGAACCGGCCTTTTTCCTGACGCACCCGCTGGCCATCGCTGCCTTCGGCCGCGAGGCCACCCGCCGCGGCACGCCGCCGCCTACCGTCAGCCTGTTCGGGTCGCAATTCATCACCTGGCGCGGCATTCCGCTGATTCCCTCGAACAAGGTGCCGGTGGCCGACGGCAAGACCAAGATCCTGCTGCTGCGCGTGGGCGACAAGCGCCAGGGCGTGGTCGGGCTGTACCAGCCGGGCCTGCCCGGCGAGCAAAGCCCGGGCCTGTCGGTGCGCTTCATGGGCATCAACAACCACGCGATCGCGTCCTACCTGATCTCGCTGTATTGCTCGCTGGCCCTGCTGGCCGATGATGCGCTGGCGGTGCTCGACGAGGTCGAGATCGGCAAGTACCACGACTATCCCGATACCTACAAGTAGGCGGCACGATGGCTCAAGCCGATTCTTCTGCGCGCTTCGCCGCGCTTTCCGGCGCAGTGCCGGGCGCCCCGGAAGCGCCCATCGACCCGGGCGAACTGGCGCGCCTGGCCAATGCCTTCTTCACGGCGCTGCCGGGGCAGGCGGTGGGCGTCACCCCGCCCGCGCCGGTGCCGCCCGGGGTGCAGGCGCCGTTGAACGTGGCGCCGCCAGGCTCGCCGCTGGTCAGCCCGGCGGGCCTGGGCCCCAGCGTGCCAGGCACGCCGATTCCGCAAGGCGTGGCGCCGGGCGCCAACCTGGTGCCGGCGTCTCCGGCACAACTGCCGTCGCTGGCGCATCGCGCGCCGGCCTTGCTGCCGCATGCCCCAGCGGGCAATGGCGCGCCCGACAGCGTCGTGGCGACGGTGCCGGCGTACGAACCCCGCTTCGGCGCGGGCGCGACGGGCGTGCCGCCGCCGTACTACTTCCTGACGCCAGGGCATGGCCAGCCGGCGCCTGACCCGGCGGCATCGCCGAATGTGCTGGGCGACACCCGGATCAGCGACGAATTGGCCGGACTGCCGCTGACGCCGCCCCGCGCGGCACCGCCCGCGGCGCCGCTATCGGCCCCCGCCACGCCCACGGCGGACGCGCGCTATTACTTCGTTGACGCCGTGGTGCTGCCCAGCGGCTACACCACGCCCGCGCATCCCCAGGCGCGCGTGGCGCCCCAGGCCGGCGCCGACGCGCATCCGCCTTTCGATGTGCACGCCGTGCGGCGCGACTTCCCGATATTGCAGGAACGCGTCAACGGCCGTCCGCTGGTGTGGTTCGACAACGCCGCCACCACCCACAAGCCGCAGCGCGTGATCGACCGGATCGCGTATTTCTACGCCCATGAAAACTCCAACATCCATCGGGCCGCGCACGAACTGGCGGCGCGCGCCACGGACGCCTATGAAGGTGCGCGTGAACGGGTGCGGCGCTTCATCAACGCACCCGACGTAAACGAGGTGATCTTCGTGCGCGGCACCACCGAAGCCATCAACCTGGTGGCCAAGAGCTGGGGCGCGCAACACGTGGGCGAGGGCGACGAGATCATCGTGTCGCACCTGGAGCATCACGCCAATATCGTGCCCTGGCAGCAACTGGCCGCCGCCCGCGGCGCACGGCTGCGCGTGATTCCGGTGGACGACAGCGGCCAGGTGCGGCTCGATGAATACCAGAAGCTGCTCAACGACCGCACCCGCATCGTGGCCGTGACGCAGGTGTCCAATGCGCTGGGCACCGTCACGCCCGTCAAGCAGATCATTGACCTGGCGCATCGGGCCGGCGCGCGCGTGCTGGTGGACGGCGCGCAGTCGGTCTCGCACCTGGCGGTGGATGTCCAGGCCCTGGACGCAGACTTCTTCGTGTTTTCCGGACACAAGATATTCGGGCCGACCGGGATCGGCGTGGTCTGGGCCAAGCGCGAGGTGCTGCAAGACATGCCGCCGTGGCAGGGCGGCGGCAACATGATCGCCGACGTGACTTTCGAGAAAACGGTGTTCCAGCCGATTCCCAACAAGTTCGAGGCCGGCACCGGCAACATCGCCGACGCCGTCGGCCTGGGGGCCGCGCTGGACTACGTGAGCCGCCTGGGCATCGAGAACATCGGCCGCTACGAACACGACCTGCTGGTCTACGGCACGCGCGGGCTGGGCGCCATCCCGGGCGTGCGGCTGATCGGCACGGCCGCGGACAAGGCCAGCGTCATGTCGTTCGTGCTGGACGGCTACAGCACCGAAGAAGTCGGCCATGCACTGAACGAAGAGGGCATCGCGGTGCGCACCGGGCACCACTGCGCGCAGCCGATCCTGCGCCGTTTCGGCGTCGAGACCACGGTGCGGCCCTCGCTGGCGTTCTACAACACCTTTGATGAAATCGACCGCCTGCTGGAGGTGGTGCAGCGGCTGGCGGCGTCGCGACGAACCGCTTGAAGCGGTGCGGGCCAGCCGTCGCGGTAAGTGCCGCGACGGCTGCTGCGTTTCCCGGCATTAGTTTCTGCCGGATTTGAAAATCCGCAGAATGTATTTAGCCGCGGCCCCGGCCCTGTTTAGAGTGGATTGCTTCACTTTCAAGACAAGGAATCAGGGTAATGCAGCGCAGCACAGCCAGTTTGATGAATCCGCACCGGGATGCATCCGCGCCCCGGTGGGCCGCCCCGGTCGGCGCAGCGCTGTGCGCGGCGGTCTTCGCCTTGGTGGCGGCCCCCGCGCATGGCGCCACGCCGCAGTACGGCGGCATTCTCAAGGTGGCGCTGGACGGCGACCCCGCTTGCGTCGATCCGCAGCAGCCCGGCAACAACACGGCGCTGAACATCGGCCGCCAGATCACCGATTCGTTGACCGACCAGGACCCCGAGACGGGCAACATCGTGCCGTGGCTGGCCACGAGCTGGAAGGCCGAAGAGGACAACCGCCGCTTCACCTTCGTGCTGCGCGACGGCGCGACCTTCAGCGATGGCAGCAAGCTGGACGCCGATGCGGTCAAGGCCAATTTCGACGGCATCGTGAAGATGGGTGCGCGCGCCTCGCTGGCGTCGACCTACCTGGCCGGCGTGGACCGCATCGAGGCGCCGGACGCGCATACCGTGGTGGTCGTCTTCAAGGAACCCAACGCCCAGTTCCTGCAGGCCACGTCGACGATGAGCCTGGGCCTGTTGTCCAAGGCCACGCTGGCCAGGTCGTACGAAGAACGCTGCCAGGGCCAGGTGGTGGGGTCGGGGCCGTTCGTGCTGACCTCGTTCACGCACAACCAGGGCGCAAAGCTGCAACGGCGCGACGATTACGCCTGGCCGTCGTCGTTGGCGACGCATCGCGACAAGGCTTACCTGGAAGGCATTGAATTTCGCATCATTCCGGAATCGGGCGTGCGCAACGGCAGCCTGCTGTCGCGCCAGGTGGATGTGAACACCAGCGTGCAGCCGCAGGACGAAAAGGTGCTGCTGGCGCAAGGCCTGCCTATTCTGGCACGCAGCAATCCGGGGCTGGTGTACAGCTTCTTCCCGAACGAATCGCTGCCCCTGTGGGCGACGCCGGCCGTGCGGCGCGCGCTGGTCAAGGGCATCAACCGCCCCGAACTGCAGACCATCCTGTCGCGCTACCAGCAGCCGGCGACGTCGGTGCTGGCCAAGACCACGCCATCGTATGTCGACCAGTCGCAGGCGCTGGCCTACGACCCCAAGGGCGCCATCAAGCTGCTGGAAGACGACGGCTGGCTGCCCGGCAAGGACGGCATCCGCGAAAAGAACGGCGAACGGCTGACGGTGCGGCTGGAATACTGGCAGTCGGTCACCTACCTGGAACTGATCCAGCAACAGCTGCGCGAGATCGGGGTGGACCTGCAACTGAAGAAAAGCGTCATCGGCCAGGTCAACGCCATTCGCGACACGGGCAAGATGCCGATCCAGTTCTACAACCTGACGCGCGCCGACCCGGACATCCTGCGCACCGTGTTCCTGGCCAGTGGCCGCAACGTCAACTTCCGCGCGCCGGCGGAGGTGGATGCCGTGCTGGCGCAGTCCGCCGCCGCGCAGGACCCGGCCCAGCGCAAGCAGCTGATCGCCCGCGCCGCCGAGCTGCTGGTGGCCGACGGCCACGCCATTCCGCTGGTGGAGCTGGCCACGGTGGGCGCCACGGGCAAGCACGTCCAGGGCCTGCACTACGACGCCTCGTCGCGGCTGCAGTTCTACGACACCTGGCTGCAGAAGTAGGGAGGCCGCATGACGCAGACCGTGTTGCCGGCCGCTGCCGGGACGGATGCCTGGCGCTATGCCCTGAGCCGCACCGCCCAGTCGGCCTTCGTGCTGTGGGCGGCCTACACCGTATCGTTCGCGATCCTGTACATCCTGCCCAGCGATCCGGTCAGCATCATGCTGAACCAGGGCGATGCCAGCCTGGTCGACCCGGCCCAGGTGGCGGCGCTGCGCGCCCAATACCACCTGGACGAGCCGCTCGTGGTGCAGTACGGCATCGCGCTGTGGCAGGCGCTGCGGCTGGACCTGGGCGTATCGATCCAGACCGGGCAGCCGGTGTCGGCCATGCTGGCGCAGGCCGCGCCGGCCACGGCGGCCTTGGCGCTCAGTGCGCTGGCGGCCGCCCTGGTGCTGGGGCTGGGCCTGGCGCTGGCCGCCAGTTCGGCGCGTCATCCGCGCCTGCGTTCGGCCTTGCAGGCGGCGCCGTCGCTGGGCGTGTGCCTGCCCACGTTCTGGGTCGGGTTGTTGCTGCTGCAATGGCTGTCGTTCACGTTGCCGGTGTTTCCGGCCATGGGCAACGAAGGCTGGCAATCGCTGGTGCTGCCGGCGGCCACGCTGGCCTTGCCCACCGCCGCCACCGTGGCCCAGGTGCTGTCGCGCTCGCTGTCGGCCGTGTGGGGGCAGCCCTTCGTGGCGGCTTTGCGGGCCAAGGGCTTGTCGCGCCGGCGGCTGCTGTTCACGCACGTGCTGCCCAACGCCACGATCCCCGTGCTGACCATGACGGGCGTGCTCATGGGCAACCTGCTGGCCGGCTCGGTCGTCACGGAAACCGTGTTTTCGCGCGAAGGCATCGGCCGGCTGGCGCAGGGTGCCGTGGCGGTCAAGGACATCCCGGTGGTGCAGGGCGTGGTGGTGCTGGCGGCCGCCGTGTTCGTCATTGTCAACCTGGTGGTGGACCTGGCGTATCCCTTGCTGGACCCGCGCATCACCCGCAACCGGGCGAGGGCGCTGGCATGACGACGCAAACCCTGGCTTCCCGGCCCGGCGCACGCCCTGGCCGCCTGTGGGCGTTCCTGGCGACGCTGCGGGCCAAGCCCATGCTGGCGCTGAGCCTGGCCGTGATTGTGCTGGTGCTGGGCTGGGCGCTGGCGCCGCAGGCCTTCACCTCGGCCGACCCCTTGCGCGGCGTGCCCCAGGACGCGCTGCTGGCGCCGTCGGCCAGCCACTGGTTCGGCACCGATCACCTGGGCCGCGACATCTATGCACGCACCGTCCATGGCACGTCGACGTCGCTGCAGGCCACCGCGTTGGCCGTGCTGATCGCACTGTTCCTGGGCGGGGCCATCGGCCTGCTGGCCGGCTTCCTGGGCGGGCGGGTCGATGCGGTGCTGATGCGCGCCACCGACGTGCTGATGGCGATTCCGACGCTGCTGCTGTCGATGGCGATCGTGACCGTGCTGGGCTTTGGCACCGTCCACATCGCCATTGCCGTGGGGCTCTCGTACGTGGCTACGTTCGGACGCCTGATGCGCGGCGAAGTGCTGCGCTGGCGCGGCGCGGTGTTCGTCGAGGCCGCGGTGGCCTCGGGCGTGGGCACGCGCGGCATCCTGCTGCGCCACATCGCGCCGCACGCCGCCGGCCCCGTGCTGGCGCTGGCCGCGCTGGAATTCGGCGCCGCCGTGCTGGCCGTGTCTTCGCTCAGTTTCCTGGGCTTTGGCGCGCCGCCGCCCGCGCCGGAATGGGGGCTGTTGATTGCCGAAGGCCGCAATTACATCGCGGCGGCCTGGTGGTACACGACCATGCCGGGCATGGTGGTCGCGGCGGTGGTGCTGTCGGCCAACCAGATCGCCCGCCACGCGCAGGACTTGGGAGAATCGTCATGACCGCCCCCCACGCTGGCCCGGTGCTGGCCCTGGACCACCTGGACGTCGCCTACCGCGACGCCGCGACTGGCGCCTGGCGCGCTGCCGTCAACGACGTGTCCCTGGCCATCCAGCCGGGCGAGATCGTCGCGCTCGTGGGCGAATCCGGTTCCGGCAAGTCCACCACGGCCGCGGCCCTGATCGGCCTGTTGCCCGATAACGCCCAGCGGCGCGGCGGCAGCATCGAACTCGAAGGGGTGGAACTGGCCCATGCGCCGGAGTCCGTCTGGCAAGACCTGCGTGGCCGCCGCATCGGCTTCGTGCCGCAGGACCCGGGCCTGTCGCTGGACCCGGTCAAGCGCATCGGCGCGCAGCTGGAAGAGGCGCTGACCGTGCACGGCGTGTCCAAGGCCGAGGCGCGCCGCCGCGTGCCCGGCATTCTGGCCGACGTGGGCCTGGCCGATGTCGCACGGGTGGCGCGCAGTTTTCCGCACGAACTGTCCGGCGGCATGCGCCAGCGGGTGCTGATCGGCATGGCCGTGGCGCACGAGCCCGCGCTGATCATTGCCGACGAGCCGACCAGCGCGCTGGACGTCACGGTGCAGCGGCAGGTGCTGGACCACCTGGAAGCGCTGGTGCGCCGCAAGGGCATCGCGGTGCTGCTGATCACGCATGACCTGGGCGTGGCGTTCGACCGCGCCGACCGCGTGGCCGTGATGCAGGGCGGCCGCATCGTCGAGACCGGCGCGGCCCGGCCCTTGCGCGACCGACCGGCGCATCCCTATACGCAAACGCTGCTGGCCGCCGCGCCCGGCTTGCGGCAGGGCGGCCAGCCTGCGCCGGCCAGGCCTCCCGGGCATGCGCCGCTGCTGGTGGTGCAAAACCTGGTCAAACGCTTCGGCGAGATGCGGGCGGTGGACGGCGTGTCGTTCCACGTGCCGCGCCACGGCACCACCAGCCTGGTGGGCGAATCCGGGTCCGGCAAGTCCACGACCTCGCGCATCGCGCTGTGCCTGGAACGGCCCGACGCCGGCCAGGTGTGGTTCGACGGCCGCGACGTCACCCGGCTCAGCCGCGGCCAGTTGCAGGACTTTCGCCGACGGGTGCAGGTGGTCTACCAGAATCCGTATGCCTCGCTGAACCCGCGCTTCACGCTGGAAGCCATCATTACCGAGCCCTTGCACGCCTTCGGCCTGGGCGACCGGGCCTCGCGCCGCGAACGCGCGGCCGAACTGCTGCACGCGGTCGAACTCAGCCCCGACCTGCTGGACGACCGGCCCAACCGCCTGTCGGGCGGCCAGCGCCAGCGCGTGGCGATTGCCCGCGCGCTGGCCATCGAACCCGAGCTGGTGGTGCTGGACGAACCCGTCTCGGCGCTGGACGTGTCGGTTCAGGCGCGCATCCTGGCGCTGCTGCAGCGCCTGCAGGCCGACCTGGGCGTCAGCTATCTGTTCGTGTCGCACGACTTGGCCGTGGTGCGACAGATTTCCGACCATGTGGTCGTGCTGCGGCGCGGCCAGGTGGCCGAGCAGGGGCCGGTCGAGCAGGTGTTCGAACGGCCCGCCCATCCCTACACGCAGGCGCTGCTGGGCGACACGCCGGGCGGCCGCCACGCGCTGCCGGCCGTTGCCGCGCCTGCGCCCTTGACCCTGGACCTGGCGGCTTGAGGCCGCAACACCATGACCCTACCCAATCCTTTTTCCATCGGCCTGGCGTTCAACGGCGGGCCGTCCGCGCCGCGTGATGGCAGCGACATCCGTGTGCACGCCGTTGCGGCCGCCGAAACGACCGAGGCGTGGCGTCCCTGGCTGGACGCCATCAGGCAGGCCGACGAGGCAGGCCTGGATTTCGCCACCTTTGAAGACCTGTGGGCCCGCTCCGGCTCACCCGGCCAAAGCCCGCTGGATGCGACGCTGCTGCTCGCGCGCATCGGCCCGGCCACGCGCCGCATCGGCCTGATTCCGGCTGTGGTGGTCAGCACCACCGAACCCTTCCATGTGTCCACCGCCATCGCCACCCTGGACTACGTGACGCGGGGCAGGGCGGGGCTGTTGCCCGTCGTGCCCGCGCAGCCGGACGTCGACGCCGCCGTCGCCCATGCCGGCGCCGACAGTTATGGCCTGCCGCTGACCCGCGACGGCCTGTACCAGGATGCCGCAGGCGCCGTGGACGGCGTGCGGCGGCTGTGGGACAGCTGGGAAGACGGCGCCATCATCCGCGACGTGGCCACGGGCCGTTTCGTCGATCGCGACAAGCTGCACTACGTGGACGTGAAGACGCCGACCTTGTCGATACGCGGCCCGTCCATCGTGCCGCGGCCGCCGCAAGGGCAGCCGCCCGTCGCCGTAACCTGGCGCGAAGACGGCGACCTGGCCTGGGCCGCCCGGCATGCCGACATTCTCTTCGTGCCCGAGCCCGCCGACTCGGCCGCGTGGACGGCGCAGCGCCAGGCGCTGGACGGCGCCCAGCAGCAGGCCGGGCGCCATCTGGCGCCGCTGCGCTACGTCGTGGATGTGCGCGTTTCGTTCGACGACGCCGCCGACGCGGCGGCGCCAAGGGCAGGACGGGAAGACGCACCCCACACCGCCCAGGCGCTGGCCCGTCGCATTCTGGCCTGGCGCGACGCCGGCTTCGCCGGTGTGCGTCTGCACCCGCGCGACATACGGCGCGACGTAGCCGTCGTGACCGACGTGCTGTTGCCCTTGCTGCAAGACGCCGGCCTGGCGGCGGCAGCCGACATCGAAGCGTCATTCCCGCCGATTTCCCTGCGCGGCCGTCTCGGGCTGGCCACCGCCACCAACCGCTACGCGACTGCCGGCCAAGGAGCCCGTTGACCATGGCACAGAAGCAAGTGATCCTGGGCGCGCACTTCCCGGGCGTGAACAACATGACGGTCTGGAGCGACCCGCAAGCAGGCAGCCAGATCGAATTCGAATCCTTCGAGCGCTTTGCTCGCGCCGCCGAACGCGGCAAGCTGGACTTTGTGTTCCTGGCCGAAGGCCTGCGCCTGCGCGAACAGCGCGGCCAGTTGCACGACCTGGACGTGGTGGGGCGGCCCAATACGCTGGTGGTGCTGGCGGCGCTGGCCGCGGTCACCGAGCGCATCGGCCTGGCCGGCACGCTGAACGCCACCTTCAACGAGCCCTACAACCTGGCCCGCCAGCTGGCCACGCTGGACCACGTGTCCGGCGGCCGTTCGGCCTGGAACGTGGTGACCTCGCCAGGCGCGTTCACCGGCGAGAATTTTCGCCGCGGCGCCTACTTGCCGCATGAACAGCGCTATGAACGCGCCCGCGAATTCGTCGAACTGGCGCGGCATCTCTGGGACGGCGGCGACGACGGCCATGGCGCCTTCGACTACCAGGGCGCGCAATTCAACGTGCGCGGCCGGCTGGACGTGCCGCCGCTGCCGCAAGGCCATCCGATCATCATCCAGGCCGGCGATTCCAGCCAGGGCCGGGAATTCGCCGCCCGCAGCGCCGACGCCATCTTCACCCGCCACGGCTCGCTGGAACAGGGCCAGGCCTTCTACGCCGACGTCAAGGCGCGCCTGCCCAGGTACGGCCGCGCCGAGGCCGACCTGAAGATCCTGCCCGGCGTGGGCTTCGTGCTAGGCGACACCCCCGAAGACGCCGCCGCGCGCCATGCCGAGGTGCGCCGCCAGCAGGTCAGCCCGCAAACCGCCATCGTGCTGCTGGAGCAGCTGTGGAACCGCGACCTGTCCGGCTTCGATCCCGACGGGCCGCTGCCGGACTTCGATCCCGACGTGTCTGCCGCCACGGTCGCCAAGGGCCGCACCCGCCAACACGACGACAACCTGGCCACCGCGCGTCAATGGCGCGAACTGGCCCAACGTGAAAACCTGGGCATCCGCGACCTGATCATCAAGGTCACCGGCCGCCAGCAATTCGTCGGCACGCCGGCTCAGGTGGCCGACGAGATGAACCGCTACGTGCAGCAGAACGCGTCCGACGGCTTCATCCTGGTGCCGCACCTGATCCCCAGCGGCATCGAGGAGTTCGTCGATCGCGTGGTGCCGTTGCTGCAGGAAAAGGGCGTGTTCCGGCAAGACTACGCCGGCACCACGCTGCGAGATCATCTGGGCCTGGCGACCCAGGCGGTGCCGGCATGAGCGGCGCTCTCTCCCGGGCTGCCCGGCGCCCGGCGCGCGTGCCGTTGTCCATCCTGGACCTGGCGCCGATCTCGTCGGGGTCCGACGCCCGCCAGGCGCTGAGCAACACCGTCGACCTGGCGCGCCGGGCCGAACAAGCCGGCTACCTCCGCTATTGGCTGGCCGAACACCACCTGTCCGAAGGCCTTGCCAGTTCGGCCGCGCCGATCGTCATCGGGCAGGTCGCCGCCGTGACCACGCGACTGCGCGTCGGGTCCGGTGCGACGTTGCTGGGCTACCACACGCCGTTGGCCATTGCCGAGGCCTTCGGCACGCTGGACGCCTTGCATCCCGGCCGCATCGACCTGGGATTGGGCCGTGGCCTGGCCGCGGCAAGGCGCGCCGCGCCCCAGGCCGGCGGGGCAGGGGAGCCAGCGGGCGGCACCGCCGCTGCGGCGCCCAGCGAGGCAACCCCTGCGACGCAAGGCGATCGCGTCATCAACGGCCTGCTGATCCCCGCGCCGCCGGTCTCCCGTCCGCAACGCGCCAGCCGCGGCCTGGCCCGCGAAGCCATCCTGCTGCAACCGCAGGCGCAGCCCTTGCCATTCGAGGCGGCCGTGGATGCGCTCTTTGCCCTGCTGGCCGGCACCTATGCGGCAGCGGACGGCAGCCGCGTGCAGGCCACGCCGGGCGTGGGCGCCGCGCTGCAGACCTGGGTGCTGGGGTCGTCGGCGGGTGAAAGCGCGCAATTGGCCGGCCGGCTTGGGTTGCCGTTCGCGGTGAATTACCACGTCAGCCCGGCGACTGCGCTACAGGCCGTGGACGCGTATCGCCGCGCGTTCGTGCCGTCGACCACGCAAGCCCGGCCCTACCTGATGATATCGGCCGATGTGGTGGTGGGGCGCGATGCCGCCGACGCCGAGCGCATCGCCAGGCCGTACGGCGCCTGGGTGCAGGGTATCCGTCGGGGCGAGGGCGCCACGCGCTACCTTTCGCCGGAAGAAGCCCAAGGCATCGAACTGGAAGCCGACCTGGTGCAGGACCGCACGCGCACCCAATTCGTCGGCGATGCGGATACCGTCGTGCAGGGCCTGGAAACGCTGGTGCGCGCCACAGAGGCCGACGAACTGATCGTCACCACCAACGCCCATCGCCACGAAGACCGGGTGCAATCGCATCTGCGGCTGGCGCAAGCCTGGCACGGCACGCCGCAGAGATAATCCGCACATTCCTCCCGTATCGCCGCACCAGATAATCCCGATCACCCCGGCGCAGTATTCGCATTATTAAGGTTACTAAATAATTCAGATAATCCCGAATTTTCCAATATTCTCTCTCGGAAAACCCGGGTATTCCCGAAAATGCCCCGCGTTGCGAGCGCTAACAAAAGTCAGCCTTGCCATTTGCCGTTCAGATAATGTGGGCAGCCATTTCGGCATTAATGCAACGCAACCCGGACCCGCCAGACGCAGTCCTGTTTCAGCTTCAAAGCGATAAGCCATTCGTGATACCCAAAAGCGCTCGGCCAGAGCGCCCCGTTTATTTTCCACGGAAGTACGGAGGGGCACGTGAAGCAACAACTGAAAGTCGGTTTAACGGTGGTTGGGATACTGCTTGGCGCAAGCGCCCTGGGCGCCTATGTGGCCAGCACCGGCACCCCTTCACAGCCCGGTGCGCCGACCGTCACGCTCGGTGACGGCAAGCAGGGGCCGGCGGGCATGGCCTGGATTCCCGGGGCGGAATTCCGCATGGGCAACGACCATAAACTGTCGCAGCCCAATGAATTGCCGCCGCATCGCGTGCGCGTCAGCGGTTTCTGGATGGACACCCATGATGTGACGAACGCGGAATTCCGCCGTTTCGTCGACGCCACCGGGTATGTCACGACGGCCGAGCAGAAACCGCGCTGGGAAGACCTGAAGGTCCAGCTTCCGCCGGGCACCCCACGCCCCGACGACCGGTTGCTCGTGCCTGGCGCCATGGTTTTTGTCGGCACGGCGTCCGAGGTCTCGCTGCGCGACTACAGCCGCTGGTGGCGCTTCATTCCGGGCGCCAGCTGGCGCCATCCGCAAGGCCCCGGCAGTTCCATCGACGGCAAGGACGACCACCCGGTCGTGCAGGTGTCGTACGAAGACGCGCAGGCCTACGCCAAATGGGCCGGCAAGCGCCTGCCGACCGAGGCGGAATGGGAATTCGCCGCGCGCGGCGGGCTGGAACAGGCCACCTATGCCTGGGGCAATGAACTGAGCCCGCAAGGCAAGCCCATGGCCAATATCTGGGACACGCAACAGCAGCAGCCGTTTCCGGTGGTCAAGGACGAGAAGATCCAGGTGGGCACGACGCCCGTCGGCAGCTTTCCGCCCAACGCGTATGGCCTGTACGACATGGCCGGCAATGTGTGGCAATGGACCGCCGACTGGTATCGCGCGGATGCGTTCCGCATCCAGGCGCAATACCGCCAGCCGCCGCAGGACCCCGCCGGCCCGGCCGACAGCTTTGATCCCGATGACGCCAACGTTCCCGTGTCAGCCCCCAAGCGGGTGACGCGCGGCGGCTCATTCCTGTGCAGCGACACGTACTGCATCAGCTACCGGGCCAGCGCCCGGCGCGGCACGGATCCATTGAACGGCATGTCGCACCTGGGCTTTCGCACGGTGATGACGCCCGACCAATGGAAGCAGGCCCAGTCCCGCCCGGGACGCCTCGCCAGCCGTTGATGCCTCGCCCGCAGCCCGGGCGACCCGTACAGGTGTGCGTTTGACGAAGGGATACCGATGGCGTTGCGCAATGGCATTCTGGCGTTGGAAGCGGCAATTTCCCGAGACGTGCTGGGTCAGGCGCAGGTGGTGCGCCACCTGCTGATCGCCCTGGTGGCCGACGGGCACGTGCTGCTCGAAAGCCTGCCCGGGCTGGCCAAGACCCGCATGGTCAAGGCCATGGCCGGGCACCTGGCGGCGGACATGAGCCGCATTCAGTTCACCCCCGACCTGCTGCCGTCGGACATCACCGGTGCCGACGTGCTGCGCCAGGACGCGCAAGGGCGCAACCAGATTGCGTTCGAGCCCGGCCCGCTGTTCGGCAACCTGATCCTGGCCGACGAGATCAATCGCGCGCCCGCCAAGGTGCAGTCCGCGCTGCTCGAGGCCATGGAAGAGCGGCAGATCACCGTGGGAGGCCACACCCGCAGGATGCCCGCGCTGTTCATGGTGCTGGCCACGCAGAACCCGATCGAGCAAGAAGGCACGTATCCGCTGCCCGAAGCGCAGATGGACCGGTTCCTGATGAAGATCCGGCTGGACTATCCCAGCGCCGAGGACGAGATGGCCATGCTGGCGCTCTTGCGTAGCGCGCCGGAACCGGCCGGCGAAGCCGACGACGCGCGCCTGACGCAGGACGCGCTGCTGGCCTGCCGCCAGGCCGCGGCCGCCGTGCGCGTGGCGCCCGCCGTGGACCGCTACACCGTGGATCTGGTCAACGCCACGCGGCGGCCCGGCGACTATGACGCCGACCTGGCGCGCTGGATACAGGTGGGGGCCAGCCCGCGCGGCGCGATTGCGCTGGATCGGGCCGCCCGGGCCCATGCCTGGCTGGCGGACGCGGACTTCAGCACGCCGGACGATGTGCGCGCCGTCGCCCACGCGGTGTTGCGGCATCGCCTGCACCTGTCCTATGACGCCGTGGCCGATGGCGTCACCGCCGATCAGGTCATCGACCGGATGCTGGACGTCGTGGCTGTCCCGGCCTAGGAAGCGCCATGAGCCCCGCGCCGCATCCCGTCCATCCACCGCTGGCCGAATTGATCGCCCTGGAAGCGGCGGCGGTCGGACTGTCGTTCACCGCCCGGCAGCCCTTGAGCAGCGTGTTGGCCGGGCCGCACGGATCGCGCTTGCGCGGCCGGGGGCTGGATTTCGCGGAACTGCGCCGCTATGCGGCCGGCGATGACCTGCGGCGCCTGGACCTGCGCGCCTCGTTGCGCTATGGCAAGCCGCTGGTGCGCGCCTATACCGAAGAGCGCGACCGGCCGGCGCTGATCCTGGTCGACCAGCGCATGAGCATGTACTTCGGGTCCGTGCGCGCCTTCAAATGCGCCGTCGCGGCCCGGCTGGCGGCGCTGGCCGCCTGGATCGCCTATCGGGGCGGCGACCGCGTCGGCGGACTGGTGTTCGACGACCACGGCATCAAGGCGTTCAAGCCGCTGCGCAGCCGCGACCGGGTACGCGCGTTGCTGGCCGAGGTGGCGCGCGCCAACGCGGCGTTGTCGGCCGACGGCCCCGATGTGCCTGCCGCACAAGGCTTGAACGCCGCGCTGCGCGGCGCGCTGGCCACCGCGCCGCATGATTGCCTGGTCTGCGTCATCAGCGACTTCGCGGGCGCCGACGAGGACACGCTGCGCGCGCTGCGCCTGTTGGCCGCCCACAATGACGTGCTGGCGATGCTGGTGTTCGATCCCATGGCGCAGCAGCTGCCCAGCGCCGGCCGCATGGTGGTCACCCAAGGCGAAGTGCAGCTGGAGATTGCCGTGGGCCGCCGGCGAGAAAGGCAGCCGCTGGCCGATTTCTTCAGCGGCCGCCTGCTGCAGGTGGCACAACTGCTGCGCCGCAGCCGCGTGCCGCTGCTGTCCATCGACACGGCGGACGACGAACGCGTGCAATTGCGCCGCGAACTCGGCAAGCAGGTGGCGATGCCGGCTGGGGTCGGTCCGAACGGGGCGCGGCCATGAGCGACGCGCTGCCCGGCCTGGATCAATTGCAGGAGCTGCCGCTGCCGCCCGCCGTGTCTTATTGGCCGCAAACCTGGGGGTGGGCCGTGGTGGGGTTGTTGCTGCTGGCCGGCGGCGCCTGGGCCGCACTGGCCGGTTGGCGCCGCCATCGCCGCAACCGCTATCGGCGCCAAGGCCTGGCGGCGTTGAAGCAGTTGGCGCGGGACGCGGCCAGCGACCCCTTGGCGGCGCGCGGCCTGCCGGCCTTGCTCAAGCGCACGGCGCTGGCGGCGCAACCCGCCACGGCGCGCGCCCAGGTGGCGCCGCTGGGCAGCGAAGCCTGGCTTGCGTACCTGGAACGCGGCGCGGGGCAGAGCTTCCCAGGCGACGCGCCGCAGTTGCTGACCCAATTGGCCTATGCGCCGGACGAGGCCGTTCGTCAATTGGACCGCGCCGCGCTGGCGCAGTTGATCCAGTCCTGTCGTGCCTGGATGGTGAATCACCATGTGGCGCCTTGATTACCCCTGGCTGCTCGCCGCCGCGCCCCTGGCGCTGGCGGCCTATCGCTGGCTGCCAGTCTATGTGCAGCCCCGCAGCGCGTTGCGCGTGCCGTTCTTCGATACCGTCGCCACGCTCACCGGCCAGACGCCGTCGCGGCCTGGCGTGCGCATCCGGCGCGGCCAGCTCTGGCTGAACGTGGCCGTGTGGCTGCTGCTGGTGCTGGCGCTGGCGCGACCGCAGTGGGTCGAGCCGCCGCTGACGCACACGCAGGCGGTGCGCGACTTGCTGCTGGCCGTCGATATCTCGCAGTCGATGGACACTGCCGATTTCCACGACCCGCAGGGGCGGGCGCAAAGTCGTTGGCGGGCTGTAAAAGCGGTGGTGGCCGACTTCATCGACAAACGGGCGAACGACCGGCTGGGGTTGATCGTGTTCGGCACGGGCGCCTATCCGCAAGCGCCGCTGACCGAAGACCACGTTGCGCTGCGCCTGCTGCTGGACCGCACCGAGGTCGGCATGGCGGGGCCCAACACGGCGCTGGGCGATGCCATCGGGCTGGGCATCCGCATGCTCGATGCGGCCAAGGAACGGGACAAAGTGCTGATCCTGCTGACCGACGGCAACGACACCGGCAGCGCCGTGCCGCCCGCGCGCGCGTCGGCCCTGGCCGCCCGGCATCACATCACGGTGCACACCATCGGCATCGGCGACCCGGCCGCCACCGGCGAAGACCGGGTGGATTTCAATGTGCTGCAGGGCATTGCCCGGACGACGGGCGGGCAATTCTTCAAGGCACAGGACCTGGCCAGCCTGCAGGCGGTGTACGCCACGCTGGACCGCATTACCCCGCAGGAAGTGAATACGCTGCGGCACCAACCCAAGCGCGACTATTTCTGGCTGCCGCTTGGCCTGGCGCTGGCCCTGTTGATAGCCTGGCACGGCATTGCCGCGCTGGCGGGCCGACGCCCGCGCGCCGACCGGCGGGTACCCAACCAGGAGGCCTCATGGACGTCGACCTGAGCGCCTTTCATTTCCTGCGCCCGTGGTGGCTGCTGGGCCTGCTGGCGGCCGCCCTGGCATGGGGGTCCGGCCGGGGCGACCGGGACGCCGCCGGCCGGGGCAGCCGGATCGCGCCCGCGCTGCTGCCGTACCTGCTCGTGCGCACGCCGGGCAGCCGCGGGCCGCGTCCCATCGATGCGCTGGCCGCCATCCTGGCCGTCGGTTCGTTGGCCGCGGCCGGGCCGGCGTGGCAGCGCGACCAGCCCGATTTCCTGGACAACGTGGCGCCACTGATCGCCGCGGTGGCCTTGGGGCCGTCCATGGACGGCGCCGACGTGCCGCCGTCGCGGCTGGAAGCGGCCAAGCACCTGGTACGCGACCTGGCCGCCCGGCGCGCGGGCGCCAAGACCGGCCTGATCGCCTATGCCGGCAGCAGCCACCTGGTCTTGCCCCCCACGGACGACACGCATCTGCTGGACCTGTTTGCGCAGGCGTTGGCGTCGGACCTGATCGGGCCGCAGGGCAGGGATGCGGCCGGCGCCATTGCGCTGGCAGCGCAAGTGCTGGCGGCCGAACGTGCCGGCGGTACCTTGCTGCTGCTCACCGACGGCGCAGATGCCAGCCAGTTCGACGCGGTGCGTCAGGGCGCGCAGAAAGCGGATGACCTGCAGGTGCTGGTGATGGCCGTGGGGCAGACCGGGCTGGATCAGGCTGCGCTGCGGGGCCTGGCCAGCGCCGCAGGTGCGCCGCTGGGCAGCCTGACGCGCAGCCCCGACGACCTGGACTGGATTTCGCTGCACGCCCAGCAGCATTTCCAGGCGGTGCAGGATGCCCGGTCGGGCGCCATTCATTGGCGCGACGCTGGCTATTGGCTGTGCTGGCCGCTGGCCTTGCTGGCGTTGCTGGCAGTGCGGCGTGGCTGGAATGTCGGCTGGACGGCCGCCGTGCTGGTGGCCGTATCGTTGGCCGCGCCCGCCGACACGCGCGCCAATCCGCTGGCCGATGCCTTCCTGACCCCGGACCAGCAAGGCCGCCTGGCATTCGATCAAGGCCATTACGACGCCGCCGCGCAACACTTCCAGGACCCGTACTGGAAAGGCCGGGCGGCGTACCAGGCCGGGGACTACCCCACCGCGCTCGCCGCGTTTTCCAAGGTGGATAGCGCCCAAAGTCAGTTCTACGTCGGCAACACGCAGACACGGCTGCGTCAGTACGACGCCGCGTTGGCCGCCTACGACCGTGCGCTGGCCCTGGCGCCGGGCTGGGACGCCGCCCTGGTCAACCGCGGCATCGTCGAGCGACTGCTGGCGTCGATGACTCAGGAGGCTCAGGGTGACCAGGCCGAGCGGCCCGACCAGACCATCGCCGACAAGTCTGCCAAGCAGGGCCAGAAGGCCGCCGCACCCGTGGCGCAGGCGGCGTCCGAAGAGCAATGGCTCAACAACCTGACACTGTCGCCAGCCCGGTTCCTGCGCGGCCGGTTCGCGGTGGAAGATGCCGCCACAAACGCCGCGGGGGTCCGCCCATGACGACCTGGCGCGGACCCTGGCCGTGGCGCAACCTGGCGTGCTTCCTGGCGCTGGCGCTATTCGGCATTGCGTTCGCCCAACCCGCGCTGGCCCAGCCCCAGCCCGCGCCCGCCTTGCGCGTGACCGCCAGCCTGCAAGCGCCGGCCCAGGTGCGCATCGGCACGACGTTGCAACTGCACCTGGATGTCATGACGTCCACCTGGTTCACGCAGCCGCCGCAGTTGCCCGCGCTGAACCTGCCGGGCATCGCGGTCACGCCGCCGACGGGGCAGGGCGAATTGCGGCGCGACACCATCGATGGCGTGGCCTACAGCGGGCTGCGCTACACCTACCTGCTCAGCCCGACGGCGGCGGGCGCCGTGCAGGTGCCGGAGCTGGCGGTGACCGCCCAGGTCGGACCGCACAACGAGATCGCGTCAGGAACGAGCCAAGCCCTGACGTTTGCCGTGGCTGCGCCGGCCGCGACCGAAGCGCCCGGCCTGGTATCGACCCAGCTGACGGTATCGCAAGACTTTTCGCTGGCGCCCGATCCGCTGGTGGTCGGCGGCCGCGTCACGCGCTCCATCACTCAGCGCGCGCCCGGCGTGCCCGCGCTGATGCTGTCCGCGGCCGTCATGCCCGACGTGCCGGGATTCAAACGCTATCCGCTTGAGCCCCTGGTGACGCCGCTGAACGACGGCCGTGGCCAATTCTTGGGTGGGCAACGCGTCGACCGCGCCGATTATGTGGCACAGGAAGCCGGTACCTACCGCCTGCCGGCGATCACCCTGCGGTGGCGCGATGAGGCCACCGGTCAGCCGGCGCAGGCGGAGCTGCCTGGCCGCGAATTCACCGTCGCTGCCGCGCCCACGGCAGCGCCGCCATTCTCCTTGGCCGATGACCTGGCCCACCTGCGCCATGGCTTGCGCTGGGTGATTCCGGCGGCTGGGTTGCAATGGGGCGCGGCGCTGCTGGCGGCCATTGTCGTGGTGTGGCTGACCGGGCCGCGCTGGCGGCGGCTGGGCAGCCGATCGCGCCAGCGTGTCCAACACGCGCTGGCGGCGAGACGCGCGAGCGAAGCCTGGCATTGGCGCGCCTGGCAGCGCGAGGCGCGCGGCCAGACCGCCTCGTTGAGCGCCTTCTATCGCTGGCTGCGCCTGGCGGCCGCCGCGCCCGACGTGCGCTCGGGCGTGGCGCCCTTGGGGGATGACGCCCGCCGCACGGCGGCCGATGCGTTGCGGGGCGCCTATGCCGAACCGTCCAAGAACGCAGCGTGGCGCCACGCGCTGTCCCGCGCATCGCGTGCCTGGCGACGCACCTGGCGCACGCGGCGCAGGCCGATTGCCCCTTATTCCTTGCCCGACGCGTTGAATCCGCAAGCGCCTGGCGAACCGCAACCGCGCCGCGAGGCGCATGGGAGTGCATGATGCAAGCGACCCTTGAACGGCGGGCATGGCGCTGGGCGGCACGATGGGCCGGCATCGCGGCGATGTTGCTGCTGGCTGCCTGCGCCTCGCCCCAGAAAGCGGCGACGCCCGCCGCGGAACTGCCCTCCTGGAACGAGGGGCCGTCGCGCGCTGCCATCCTCGAATTCGTGCAGGCCGTGACGCAGCCGGGCAGCCCCGACTTCGTGGCGACCGACGCGCGCATTGCCGTGTTCGACAACGACGGCACGCTGTGGTCCGAACAGCCCTTGTACTTCCAGGTGCTGTTCGCCCTGGACCGCATCAAGGCCATGGCGCCGCAGCATCCCGAATGGGCGACCCGCCAGCCGTTCAAGGCGGCCATCGAAGGCGATAAGGCCGCCCTGGCCAAGTCGGGCCAGGCGGGCCTGTTCAAGATCATCGGCGCCACCCACACGCAGATGAGCGTCGACGACTTCACCCAAAGCGTCACCCAATGGACGGCCACCGCCCGGCACCCGCGCTTCAACCAGCCCTATACCGCGATGACCTATGCGCCGATGCGCGAATTGCTGGATTACCTGCGCGCGAAGGGTTTCAAGACCTACATCGTGTCCGGCGGCGAAACGGAATTCATGCGCCCCTGGGCCCAGGCCGCCTACGGCATACCGCCCGAACAGGTCATCGGCAGCAGCTTCGTCACCACGTTCGAGCAGCGCGGCGGCCAGCCCGTGCTGTGGCGCCAGGGCAAGCTGGAATTCAACGACGACGGCCCCGGCAAGCCGGTGGCCATCCAGCGCTACATCGGCCGGCGCCCGCTGTTGGCGTTCGGCAACTCGGACGGGGACCTGCAGATGCTGCAGTGGACCGCCGCCGGCCCCGGCAAGCGCTTTGCTGGCATCGTCCACCACACCGACGCCCAGCGCGAATGGGCTTACGACCGCGATTCCGACATCGGCCGGCTGGACCGTGCGCTGGACGAAGCGCGCCGCAGCGGCTGGACGGTCGTGGACATGAAAACGGAATGGCGCCGCGTCTACGCCTTCGATAACCCTTGATCGTGCTGTACCGGGAGTACATACGGCCCCTGTGGGCGAGGAGAGCAGTCATGAAAGCAAGACGATGGTTGGGAGCGGCGCTGGTGGCCGCCAGCGGGCTTGCGGTAATGGGAGGGGCGTACGGGCAGGCCCAGAGTGCGCCGCCGTCCAGTCCCCAGGGGCAGGCGTCCGGCAAAAAGCCGAACATTCTCGTCATCTTCGGCGATGACGTCGGCCAGGCCAATATCAGTGCGTACACGCGCGGCGTGGTCGGCTACCGCACGCCGAACATCGACCGCATCGCCAACGAGGGCGCGATCTTCACCGACTACTACGCCGAGAACAGCTGCACGGCGGGGCGGTCTACCTTCATCACCGGGCAATCCGCCCGCCGCACCGGCCTGTCCAAGGTGGGCATTCCGGGCGCGCCGGTGGGCTTGCAGGATCGCGACATCACCATTGCCACCGCCTTGAAGGGGCAGGGCTACAACACCGCGCAATTCGGCAAGAACCACCTGGGCGACCGCGACGAGTACCTGCCCACCAAGCACGGCTTTGACGTGTTCTTCGGCAACCTGTATCACCTGAATGCCGAAGAAGAGCCCGAACGGCCCTATTTCCCCAAGGACTCGACAGACCCCGTCATCAAGGCATACATGCCGCGTGGCGTGATCAAGGCCTCGGCCGACGGCAAGATCGAGGACACCGGCGCCTTGACCACCAAGCGCATGGAGACCATCGACGACGAAACCGTCGGGGCGGCATTGGACTACCTGGACAAGCATGGCAAGGAAGACAAGCCATTCTTCGTGTGGATGAACACCACGCGCATGCACCTGTTCACCCATATCCGGCCGGAACACCAGGGCAAGAGCGGCATGCCCGGCAACGACTACGCCGACGGCATGTGGGAACACGACCAGGACGTCGGCAAGCTGTTGAAGAAGCTGGACGACCTGGGCATCGCCAAGGACACCATCGTGATCTACACGACGGACAACGGGCCCAACCAGTTCAGTTGGCCGGACGCCGCCACCACGCCGTTCCGCAGCGAAAAAGACACCAACTGGGAAGGCGCCTTCCGCGTACCGGCGATGATCCGCTGGCCAGGCCACATCGAACCTGGCACGGTCAAGAACGACATCGTCTCCGGCATGGACTGGTTTCCGACCTTGCTGGCCGCGGCGGGAGACGACGGCGTGAAGGAACGGCTGCTCAAGGGCTGGCGGCCCAACGGCGCCAATCGCGACTACAAGGTGCACCTGGATGGCTACAACCAGCTGGCGTACCTGACCGGCAAGGACGACAAGAGCGCCCGCAGCGACTTCTATTACTTCAATGACGACGGTCTGCTGGTCGCGATGCGGTTCGACAACTGGAAGGTCGTGTTCTGCGAACAGAAAGCGCCGGGCGGATTCGCGGTGTGGAAGGAACCGTTCGTCTGCCTGCGGGTGCCCAAGGTGTTCAACCTGCGCATGGACCCTTATGAACGCGCCGATATCGTGTCCGATCAGTACAACGACTGGCTGACCAAGAACGCCTATCTGGCCTTCGTCGGCTCGGCCAAGGCGGGCGAATTCCTGCAGACCTTCATTGAATGGCCGCCCAGCCAGAATCCGCCCAGCTTCAGCACCGACCAGATCCAGAAGGCGGTGGACAAGCAGATCGACGAGTACTTCGAGCAGCAGGCCAAGAAGCAAGGCAAATAGGGTGTGACCGGCGGATGCGGCGTGCGGCCGCATCCGCGCATTGACTCTCTCTGGACAAGGATCCGACAGATGACAGCCTCTGTGCGCCCGATGACATCGCTTCACGACAGGGGCGAGGCCGCGCACGCCGGCACGGCCTTGTGGCCCGCGGCCGCCTTGCTGGCCCTGTCGGGCGTCGCGGCGCTGGTCTTCCAGATTCTGTGGATCAAGCAACTATCGCTGATCGTGGGTGTGGAAGTGCATGCCATCGCCGTGGCGGTCGGGGCCTTTTTCCTGGGCCTGGCGGCCGGCAGCTGGGTGCTGGGCCGGCGGGCGGATGCCAGTGCGCGCCCGTTCCGGCTGTATGCGGGCATTGAAGTGGCGATCGCCGCGCTGGGCATCGGCGTCACGCTGGCGCTGGGGCAGGGCGCCGCTGCCTTTGCCCAAGGCGAGGCGGTGAGCCCCGGGCTGGCGTGGCTGGCCATCGTCGTGATCGTGGGCATCGCACCGTTCTTCATGGGCGGCACCTTGCCCGTGCTGCTGCGTGCCACGGGCGCGGCGCGCATCGGCCGAGCGGGCGCCACGCTCTATGCCGCCAACACGGGCGGCGCGATCATCGGCGCGCTATTACCGGCTTTTTTCCTGATTCCAGCCCTGGGCGTGCGCGGCAGCGCCTGGGCGGCGGCCTGCCTGAACCTGGCGGCGGCCGCGGGCGCGTGGGTGCTGGACCGGCGCCAGGCTCGCGCTGCCAGCGCGCCGGCGCCGTCCGCCGTGCGCGGCCCGCGGGAAGCCCTGTCCGGCCAGGCCCGGCTCGCGCTGGGCCTGTATGCCGTCGCGGGCGCCGTCGCCATGGGCTACGAAGTGCTCTGGTCGCAGATGGTCGTGCCGTTCATGAGCACCCGGGCCTTTGCGTTCTCGATCGTGCTCGCGGTGTACCTGGCGGGGCTGACGATCGGCGCCGCGCTGTATGCCCGCTGGGAACGCGCGCTGGGCGACCCGTGGCGTGTCTTCGGCTTCCTGATCGCCGGTGCCGGCCTGCTGGCGCTGGTCGAAACCGCGTTGTTGGGCCGCTGGCTCATCGGCGCCCAGGGCCTTGCCGAAGCGGCCATCCTGGGTTGGACGGGCAGCCCCCTGGCCGGCATGAGCGCGCGCTTTGCCGTGGCGGCAAGCGCCGTGGTGCTGCTGCCCACGCTGCTGCTCGGGGCTGCCTTTCCCGCCGTGCTGCGCATTGCCGTGCCGCCGCAGCGCCGCGGGCAGGGGGCCGGCGCGGTGCTGGCCTGCAACACGTTGGGCGGCATCGCCGGCACCGCCTTGACCGGGTTTTTCCTGCTGCCCCACCTGGGCACGGTGCGCAGCCTGGCGCTGCTGACCGTCGTCGCCTGCGTGGTGGGCGTAGCGGCCCTCTGGCAGGCGCGTCCGGCGTCGTCGATGACCAAGGGCCTGGGCGTCGCTTTGGCTGGCGCGGCGGTGATCCTGGGCGCAGCCATCCCCGTCCAGCACCTGGCCCGCCTGCTGCCAGGCGCGCAAGGCGGCGATCTGGTGTTCTACGAGGAAAACCACGGCGGCACGGTGGCGGTGGTGGAGCAAGGGCAGGGCACGCAACGCTTTCGCCGCCTTTACATACAGGGCGTCTCCAATTCCGGTGATGCCATGCCATCGCTGCGCTACATGCGCCTGCAGGCCCTGTTGCCGCTGATCGTGCATGCCGGCGAGCCGCGCTCGGCCCTGGTGATCGGCTACGGCACCGGCATCACCGCGGGCGCCTTGTCGCGCTACCCCGGGCTGGAACGCCGCGTGGTGGCGGAACTGCTGCCCGCCGTGCTGCATGCCGCGCCGCTGTTCCAGGGCAGCTACGGCGCGTCGCAAGACCCCGGCCTGGAGCGGCGCCTGCGCGACGGACGCCGCGAACTGCTGGGCAACGCCGAACGTTACGACCTCATCACCCTCGAACCGCCGCCGCCGTCGGCGGCCGGCGTGGTCAACCTGTACTCGCAGGACTTCTATGCGCTGGCCGCCACGCGCTTGCAGCCGCAGGGCATCGTCGCCCAGTGGCTGCCGCTGCCCACGCAGAACCTGGACGACACGCGGGCCCTGGTGGCCAGCTTCATCAACGTGTTCCCGCATGCCTCCTTGTGGACGACCGAGCTGCACGAAATGCTGCTGGTCGGGTCGATGGACCCGCTGCCGCTCGATGCCCAACGCATTGCCGACCGCTATGCCGCGCCGGCCGTCGCGACCGCGTTGGCCGAAGTCGGCGTTGGCTCGGCGGCCGCCTTGCTGGCCACCTGGGTGACTGACCGCGCGGGACTGGCCCGTTTCGCCGGGGCCACGCCGGCCGTGTCCGACGACAGGCCGGCCATCGAATACGCCACCTGGGTGCGCCCGCGCGAAATCTCGCGCACGCTGCCGGCGCTGCTGGCGCTGCGCACCCCGGCTCCGCTGGCCGGGTCGGACCCGGCCATGGCGCAGGCCATCGAACGCGAGCGCGATGGGCTGGACCTGTTCTATCAAAGCGCGCTGGCGGCGTACGACGGCAATCGCGAAGCCTGGGCGCGCAGCGCGGGCCAGCTGGCGGCGGCCAGCCGGGACAATCCCTATCTACGCTGGTTCACGGGCGGCGCGGCCCAGTAATGCACGCAAGGGATGGGTGAGGGCGGGGATGGCTCGACCCATCCCCGAACACCGACCCCGCATAGGAGGGGCATCTTGAACTATTCACTTGTGCTGGCCGCCGGCGCCATCGTCTTTTTCTTCCTGTTGCTCGCGGCCATCCGCCTGGGGCAGGCCCTGGGCCGCCATGGCGATGCGGACGATCACGGCAAGGCGGGGTCCGCCGCCATCGAGGCCTCGGTGTTCGCCTTGCTGGGCCTGTTGATCGCCTTCACCTTTTCCGGCGCCGCGCAGCGCATGGCGGACCGGCGCAACCTGCTGGTGAGTGAAGTCAACGCCATTGGCACCGCCTGGTTGCGCATCGACCTGCTCGACACCGTGGACCAGCCCCAGCTGCGCGATCAATTCCGGCGCTACGTGGACGAACGCGTCAACTATTACCGGCATGTGGCCGACCTGGACCACCGCGACCAGATCGCCGTCCAGGTCGGCGCGCTGCAAAAAGACATCTGGACCCGCTCGATGGCCGCTGCGCGCAATACCGCGCCGCCGTTTGCCGCGTCCTACATTGCCGCCGTGAACGACATGTTCGACGTGGCCAGCGCCCAGACCGTCGCCCAGAAAGTCCATCGCCCGGTCATGACCTATCTATTTTTGGGGTTCCTGGCGCTGATCTGCGCCTGCCTGATCGGCCTGAACCTGGCCCAGGCCAGGCGCGCCACCTTGTTTCACCAGGTGATCTACGCGCTGGTAATGACCGCGGCGCTGTACATCATCATCGACTTCGAATTTCCGCGCATCGGGGCCATCCGCATCGACCAGAGCGATGCCTTGCTGCTGGCGCAACGCCAGGCGATGGGCGGCGCGTTGCCCGCCCCACAATGACGGCGCCCGGAGGCCCTCATGATCAAGCGCCTGTTGCCCTGGCTGATCGCGACGCAGGTCTGCGCCGTGGGCGCCGACGCCGCCGCGCAACCCACCGTCAGGTTGAACCACGACGATCTGCAAAAGCGCGCCAACGGGGTGCTGGCGATCATGTCGCTGTCCATCGTGCCGGACATCACCACCAGTTCGCTGTCGATCGGTTCGGGCGGCGGCACCACGTCCGGATCGACCGAATTCTTCATGACCCAGCTGGGCGGCGGCGACACGATCTCGAAATCGGTGCCCATCTACCTGGAAGGCGTGCTGGCCGCCAGCCGCTACGACCCCACCTTCATTGCCTCGCAGGGCGCCGAAACCCGCAAGATACCGACCAAATGGAACAGCGTGTCGGCCACGGGCGGCATCGGCTGGGACTTCAAGCTGGCCGACGAACTGAAGCTGCGGCCGATTTTCAACGTTGCCCTGGGCAATGTCACCAGCGACCTGCGCGCGGCGAGCTGGTACGTGGGGCAAAAGACCGGGCAGGACGTCAACTTCCTGGACAAGGGGTCGTTGAACGCCTACGGCCTGGGCGGCTCGCTGATGCTGGACTACGAGCATTACCGGCCGGGCTATGAGGTGGACGTCGAAATGCGCTATTCGGACATCCGCTTGAAAAGCTTCGCCAGTTCGGCCGCCGTGCAGGGCAACGCCATCGCCCAGTCGGCCAACCTGTGGGCGCGCTACCGGGCGCCCACAGGGCTGACGCTGCTGCAGCGGCCGCTGCGCTACGTGCTGGAACTGACCCATTCCGAGTTCCTGGGCGACCAGCGCGGCGTACTGGGCTTTGACCGCCTGACGTCGGTGGGCGCCGGGCTGGAACTGGATTCCAGCGCCTACAACGTCATCGTGACGCGGACCCGGCTGGTGGGCCGGTATGTGTTCGGCACAGGGGTGTCCGGGTTCTCGGTGGGGCTGGCGGTCAGCTTTTGACGCGGTCGGCTCTAGACGCGGTCGGCTATCGACGCGGTCGGCTATCGACGCGGTCGGCCTATTTCCCCAACGTCAGCCCGCCGTCGATCAGCACCACGCTGCCGGTCATGAACAGGAAGGGCGGCTTGGCCAGCGCGATCATCGCAGCGGCGATTTCCTGGGGCGAGGCGAGCCGATTCAGCGGATGCATCGCCGCCAGCTTGGCTTCGTCCAGCTCGCCCGCCTCGATCGAACGTTCGATCATCTGCGTTTTCACGTAGCCCGGCGCCACCGCCAGGACGCGGATGCCGTCCGCCGCCCACTCATTGGCCAGCGACCGGGTCAGGGTCGCCACCCCGGCCTTGGACACGGCATAGTGCGCGCGCCCCTTCATCATGGTGATGCCGGCGACCGAGGCGATGTTGACGACCACGCCGCGGCGCGCCTTCAGGTGCGGATACAGGGCGTGGGCGCAGTGGAAGGTGCCGGTCAGGTTCACCGCCAGCACCTGCGCCCATTCGGCCGGGTTTTTGTCGGCCACGGGTTCGCGTCCCCCCGCGATGCCGGCGGCGTTGACCAGCAGGTCCACGCCATCGAGCCGGCGGGCGGCGGCCGCGACGCTGGCGTAATCGGCCACGTCCACCGCGGGATCATCGCCGTGGCTGGCGCGGTCCCACACCGCCACCCGCCAGCCGTCCTCGCGCAATTGCCGGGCGCATTCCTGGCCGATGCCGCTGGCGCCGCCGGTCACGACGGCGGTCTTGATCGGGTCGTTGGTCATTTTTATGTCTCCTGGTTGCAGTCGGTGCGATGAACAGGTCAGGCCTTCGAGGCGGCCAGCGGCTTGACGCCGGCCCGGGCGTTGCGCACGCAGATGACCGCCAGCGCCGCGCTGGCCAGGGTGGTCAGCGCGAAGATCCAGGCGGCCAGCTGCCATTCTCCGCCTGTCTGCTGCATGACCCAACCGGTCAGCGTGGGGCCGAAGAATCCGCCAAGCGCGCCGATGCTGGTCACCAGGGCCAGCGGCCCGGCATGGGCGCCGATGCGGTTCTGGATGGCGGCGTTCAGCGGTCCGTAGTAGGCGATGGTGTAGCCGGTGATGAGCGACACCACGGCCAGGAAGGCGGCAATCGACGCCACGGCCGCGCTGGGCAGCAGCAGGAAGCCGCCCGCGCCGGCCAGGCACACGGCCGCCAGGTGCCAGCGCACGTCGCCGCTGCGTTCGCTGCTACGGCCCACCAGGTAGCTGAACACGGCCGCCACCAGGTTCGGAATCATCAGCGCCGAGCCGATCTGCAAGGGCGTGATGTGGTACAGGTTCTTCAGAATCAGCGGCAGGAAATAGGCCAGCGCAAAGGTTGCGGCGTACGCGATCAGCAGGATCAGCAAGAGACCCCACAGCAGCGGCTGGCGGAATACCTGAAAACCGTGGCGCCAAGAGGTTTGGGCGGCGGGCGGGCTGGCTGCCGTCTCGCTGTCCATCACCGCGCGCAAGGATTGGCGCTGGTCGTCAGTGAGCCAGCGCGCATCGGCCGGCGTGGCGGGCAGGTAGCGCAGCACCGCCAGGCCCAGCAGCACCGTGGGCAAGCCTTCCAGCAGGAACAGCCAGCGCCAGCCGGCCATGCCGACGTTGATGCCCATCAGCCCGCCGGCCAGCGGCCCGCCGATGATCATCGCCACGGGCAGCGCCATGATGAACACCGAATTCAGGCGGCTGCGGTAGCGCGGCGGAATCCACGAGGTGATGTAGAAATTCACCGCAGGAATGAAGCCGCCTTCGGTCAGGCCGAGCAGAAAACGCATGGCGTAGAACGACTTTTCGCCCTGTACGGTGGACATCAGGCAGGCCACCAGCCCCCAGCTGAGAAAGACGAAGGCCAGCCAGCGCTGGATGCCGACCCGCTGCAGGGCCAGGTTGGCGGGCACGCAGACGCAGGCGTAGCCGAAGAAGAACAGGCCCGCGCCAAAGCCGTAGGCGGCCAGCGACAGGCCAATGTCGCTGCCCATCTGCAACTGCGCGTAGCTGATGTTGGTGCGGTCGATGAAGTTGAGCAGGTAGCCGGCGAACAGCAAGGGCAGGACCCTGCTGCGAAAGCCGGCTACCGCCTGGTCCGCGCCCGCGGCATTCACAAGGGTGGTCATGGTTGTCTCCTGGATCTATGTTCTTGTTGTCGCCAATCAGGCTTCGGCAACGACGGGGTTGCGCAATACGCCCAACTGGTCGATTTCCACTTCGCAGACGTCGCCCGGCTTCATCCAGACCTGCGGCGACCTGGCCAGGCCGACCCCGGCAGGCGTGCCGGTGATGAGGAGATCGCCGGGATGCAGCGTCATGGCTTGCGAACATGCGGCCACCAGGGTCGCGACGTCGAAAATCATGTCCGCCGTGTTGGCGTCCTGCAAGGTCTGGCCGTTCAGGCGGCACTGGATACGCAGGCCGCGCGCGCCGTCCGGCAATTCGTCCCGCGTGACGAATTCGGGGCCAAAGGCGCCGCTGGCGTCGAAGTTCTTGCCCAGCGTCCACTGGTTGGTGCGCAGCTGAAAGTCGCGCACCGACCCTTCATTGAAGATCGAATAGCCCGCCACGTGGTCCAGCGCCCGATGCGCCGGAATATGGCGGCCGGCCTTGCCGATTACCGCCACCAGCTCGGCCTCGTAGTCAAACTGCGTTGACACCCGCGGGCACACCAGCGCTTCGCCATGCGCCACCCACGACGACGGGTAGCGCGCGAATACCACCGGGTACGCGGGCGGATCGAATTGGCTTTCCGCGGCGTGGTCGCGGTAGTTCAGGCCGATCGCCAGCGCCTTGCCCGGGCGCGTCAGCGGCGGCAGTATGCGCACCTGCGACAGCGGCAGGACGTGGCGCGCCGCCGCCAGGTGCTGCGCCGCGGCGCGCAGGCCCTCGTCGCCATGCGCCAGCAGCGCTTCCAGATGGCGGGGCAGGCCAGCCGCGGTCAGGTCGACAAGGTGGTCGGCATCCCGCCGCAGGCCCAGGTGGGCACCGCTGTCGCCAACGGAAAAGGTGATGAATCGCATCAGGGGCTCCTTCAGGTTCGCGCCCGTTCATGATTGATGAAAAAGGCGTCCGGCACCGCCGGGCCCCACAGGTACAGCGCATCTTCCGGCGGATGGTCGGCCGCGGTCCAGGCCAGGCCCGCCGGGATGTGATCGATATCGAACGAGTATTCGGCGTAGCTGCCCCAGGGGTCTTGCACGTAATGGAAGTAGTTCGATCCCAGCACGTGCCGGCCCAGTCCCCAGCCTTCGGCATACCCCGCCGCGCGCATCTGCTCGGCGCCCGCGCCGACCTCGTCGATGCTGCCCACGTCCCAGCTGCAATGGTGCAGCCCGGCGTGGGTGGACTTGGCGAAGGCCACCAGGTGGTGGTCGGACCCGTGCGGGCCATGCAGGAAGGCCACCAGGTCGCCCGACCGGTCCGACAGCCGCAGGCCCAGCACCCGTATCGCGAATTCCACCATGCGCGACACATCGGGCGTGAAGAACAGCACGTGCGACAGGCGCCGCGGACGCACCTGGGCGGCCTGGCTGCGCAGGCCGGCCGCGCGTTCGCCAGTGGGCACTGCCGCGCGCGGCGAGGGCAGCGACTTGGCATCAGGCGACACCTTGGGCGCCTTGATCAGCTGGATTGGCAGGCCATCGGGATTGCGCAGCCAGAGGCCGTCGCCGTCCGATAGCGGATGCGGATCCGTCGCCAGTCCCAGCGCCGCCACGCGCGCCTGCATCTCGGCCACGTCGTGCTCGTAGAGGCCGAAGCTCACGTATTCCAGCTGCTTGTCGCCGCCGCCATTGGCATACACGGAAGCCCAGCAATGGCGATGGCCCGCGGCATACAGATCCAGGCGGCCCGGGGTCGCGCGCACGTCCAGGCCGAAATGGCGATAGAAGCGTTCGGCCGCATTCAGGTCCGGCACGGACATGACGTAGCGGTTGACGGAATGCACGGCGGCGGTGGAAGGCATCATGTCGCGCTCCTGAAGGTCGTGGCGCCCGTGACGCGGGCGAGCAGGCTCGCGCCCGGCCAGCCATCGCCTCGCCAGGCCACCTGCTGGTCCGGCCGGATCAAGGTCAACCGGGCAGGGTAGTGGCTGGCCACGGCGCCTTCGCGCGGCTGGATGATGGTGAACGGCAGCCTGCGGGCGCGGGCCTCGCCCTGGATTTCTTCCAATTCGCCCGGCGGCACGGACGGCGCGGCCAGCAACGTGAAGCCGAAGCCGAAGTGGTCGTACAGCGAGCTGCCGTCGTGCAGCCACAGATGCGGCGCGCGTGCGCCGGGGCGGGAACTGGGCACGTAGTTGATGAAGTCGCGTTCGGGCGTTGGGCCGGCGTCGCCGACGATCACCGGCGAATCGTCGTAGCGATAGCCCAGCACCACGCCCAGGGTCGCGAATTCGCGCATCTTTTCCACTTCGATGCGCGCGCGGATTTCCTGGCGGATGCGCTGGCCGGCGGGACCGGCGTCCTCGATGCCGTCGGCCAGCAGCTGGTTGCCCAGCGTGGCGTGGTTGACCTCGGCCTCGTCCAGCACCCACTGGTGCAGCGGCCGCCGTTCGGCCTCGTAGCTGTCCAGCAGCGCCGGCCCGCCCCAGCCTTGCAGCGTGGCGGCCAGCTTCCAGCCCAGGTCCACGCTGTCGGCGATGCCCATGTTCATGCCGTAACCGCCAAACGGAGGGTGCTGGTGGCAGGCATCGCCCACCAGGAAGATGCGGCCGCGGCGGTAGCGGTCGGCCAGCAGCTTGCTGGCCACCCATTCGTCGCGGCTCAGGACCTGGTAGGGCAGGTCGATGCCCGTAGCGCGGCCGATCAAGGCGGCCACGTCCACGTCGTCGATGCGGCCGTGGCCGTCAGCGTGGGTCGGCATGAAGAACCAGGTATCGCCCCGATCCATCGGGCCGATCAGGCTGGGCACGTCGCGATTGACCTGCCAGTACATGATGGCCGGCCCCAGGCCGTGCGCCCGATCCAGGCCTGGCGCCCGAAACACGATGTTGAAGTTGCGCGACAGGCCGTAGCGGCCTTCCATGCGCGCGCCGATCAGCTCGCGGACCTTGCTGCGCGCACCGTCCGCGCCCACCAGGTAGTCGGCCTGGACCTGCCGTTCGCTGCCATCGGCGCCATCGCGCATGCGTACCTGCACGCCGGCCGGATGCTGCGACACGTCCAGCAGTTCACAGTTGAAGCGGATCTGCACGCAGGGCAACGACTGGGCGTAGGCGCGCAGCGTTTCCTCCAGCGTGTACTGCGGAATCCATTGCGCATGCTCGGCGTAGAGCGGGTTGCGGCCCGGCGCGCAGTACATGGCGTTTTCGTGGCGCGCCAGTTCCACGCCTGCCAGCCGGGTGCAGAACACCACGTTCGACGGGTAGTCCACGCCCAGCGGCGAGGCCGCGCGCAGACGGTCGGCGATGCCCCAGCGGCGCAGGTGTTCGCGGGTGCGCACGTTGGTGGTCTTGGCGCGCGGCGCGTAGCCCACGCGGTCGTTGCGCTCGATCAGCAGGCACGGAATGCCGCGCACGCCCAGCTCGATGGCCAGGCCCAGTCCGGCCGGCCCCGCCCCCACGATCACCACTCGAAACGATGCCTGCTGTTGCACGGTGTTGTCTCCTGTGCCGGTCGCTCGGATGGCGACGCTTGGACGGAATCCTAGAACCCCCCGATAGATACCGAAAGATGGCAAAATTGTCTTACCGATACCGGATTCGTATCACTTTGGCAAAGCGGCCCCAGCGATGAAACTGAACACCTTGCGTGACTTCCTGGCAGTGGCCGAGCGGGGCGGCGTGCGAGCGGCGGCGCGCCACCTGGGGCTGGCCCAGCCGGCCATCACCCGCAGCATCCACGAGCTGGAAAAGGAACTGGGCGTGGCGCTGTTCGAACGCCACACCAAGGGTCTGCGCCTGACGCCCACCGGCGTAGTGTTCCTGCGGCGCGCCAGCGCCATCCGCCACGAGATCGAACGCGCCCGCGACGAAGTCGAGCAAATGCGCGGCGCCACGCACGGCCGGGTCGCGCTGTGCATGTCCACCGCACCGCACCTGGGCCTGTTCGCCGACGTGCTCAAGCCGTTTCGCGCCCGCTATCCCGACACCCACCTGGAAATCATCGACGGGGTCTATCCCCTGGCCGAGGCATCGCTGCTGGACGGCGCGCTGGACTTCTACATCGGCCCCGTGCCCGCGCGCGTGCCGGGCGAGCTGCAAGCCGAAAAGCTGTTCGACAACACCCGCGTCATCCTGGGCCGCAAAGACCACCCGCTGGCGCACGCCCGCTCGCTGCGCGACCTGGTCGGCGCGGAATGGATCACCACGTCCATCACCCACAAGGCCGAGGAAGAACTCGGCCCCTTGTTCGAAAAGCACGGATTGCCCGCGCCGCGTCTGGCCATGAAAGCGCAGTCCGCCCTGACGTTCCTGACGGCGCTGGTCAATTCGGACCTGCTGATGATGCTGCCGATCCAGTGGTTGCAGCATCCACTGCTGCATGGGGTGCTGCAGGAAATCAAGGTGCGCGAAGCCCTGCCGGCGCCGCCCATCTGCATCGTGCGGCGCACGGGCCTGCCGCTGACGCCGGCCGCCGAACACTATTGCACCCTGGTGCGACGGGTCAGCGCGCGGCTGGCGGCCAAGGCCGGCTCAGGCCGCTAGGCCGGCGCCCGGATCTTCGCCCAGCGTGGCGCCCACCCAGTGCCGGTCGGTGACCAGCTTGCGCGCCACGTCGAACACCATCTTGCCCGTCACCGCGACGGCGGGCGAGGCTTCTTCCTCGGCCAGGTTCACCAGCACGTTCTGCACGCCGACCCCGGTATTGGCGACGCGGGCGAAACTGAGCCCGGGGCGCGGCGAACAGGACGCCACGGCGCTTTGCTGGATGGTCACGCCGTAGCCCAGCCGCACGGCTTCCAGCAGCAGCCCCAGGGAATCGATTTCGGCCTCGATGCGCGGCGCGCAGCCGATCTGCGAAAACGCCACGTCCAGCAGCAGGCGCAGGCCGTGGGCGCGGCTGGGCAGCAGCAAGGGTTTGTCGGCCAGGTCTTCCAGCCGTACGCTGGCCCCCGCAAAGCCGTGGGGCGAAGCCGGGGAACAGATGGCGAACAGGCTTTCGCGCAGGATCGGGGTGCAGTGCCAGCGCTGCGCGATGTCGGTCTGGAACACCACCGCCAGGTCCAGCTTGCGGGCATTGAGCATCTGCGACAGAAAGCCGGAAAACGCCTCGACCAGATGCAGCCGGACCTCGGGGTAGCGCTCACGCATGGCTTGCAGCAGCGGGCCGCCCAGCACGGCCGCGGTGGCCGGGGTGAAACCCAGCGACGCCGAGCCGGTCAGCCGGGCGCCGCGCGCTTCTTCGGTGGCCATTTCGGTCTGGCGCAGGATCTGGCGGGCGCGGCGCAGGAAGGCCTCGCCGGCCGCGGTGGGGGTGGTGCCTTGCACCTGCCGCAGCAGCAGCCGCACGCCCAGTTCGCCTTCCAGGCGCGACACCTGCTGGCTGAGCGCCGCCGTGGCCACGCCCAGGGCCAGCGCCGCACGGCCCATGGAACCGTGTTCGGCGATGGCGACGAAGTAGCGCAACTGGCGTAGTTCCATGATGCCCCCGTCTGCCAGCGTGGCGGACCGGCGGTCCGCGCGCAGCTAGCGTTGATCCTGCCTGGCCACGGCGCTGCCGTGCTGGTCCGGCGTATCGGCCCAGGCCTGGAAGCTGGCCGATGGCGTTACCGCGCCGGCCTGCATCAGCGCCAGCCAGATATCGCAGGCTTCGATGAAGCGATTGATGCCGCAGGGCCACAGCGCCAGGCTCAGTGCCTGCACCATACGCGGCTCGGCCACGCCCGCGGCGTAGCACGCCCGGATCGCCTGCTCGACGCCCCAGTGGTCCGAGCGTGCCGAATGCGCCGACAGCAGCGCCAGCCGCGCCAGCTCTTCGGGCACGTCCAGGCCTGCCAGCAGCGTGCGCATCGCGTCCTGGTAGGCCGCGGCGGCGGGCACGTCCGGAAAGTGGCTTTGCCAATGGCGGTCCAGAAAGGCATAGGCGCCGGTGCCGGCCGACCAGGCCGCTACGCGAAAGGCCGCCTGCGCCTGCCGGCCGGTGCCGCCATGGCGGTAGAACAGGTCGACGTGGTGGGTGCCCAGGGCTTCGCCCGCGGCCGTCAGCAGCACCAGCCAGACGAATTCGCTTTCGAAGGCGGTCAGGTGCTGCGGCTCTTGCACCAGCGTGCGATAGAACGGGCCGTAGGCGTCCTGCAATGCCGGCAGCGCTGCGGCCAGCGCGCCCTGGTGGGGCAGCAGGTAGCCGCGTTGCTGGCGAAAGGCCTCGAGCCTGCGCCGAACGTCATCGGGGGGAGTGGGGCCGGGCTGCGCGGGCGATGACATGGCAGATGCTCATTCCAGTGTGATATTCGCGCTTTTGATCACAGCGCTCCAGCGCTCGCGATCCTGGTCGATGCGTTCGAGGAACGCCTGCGGCGATCCGCCCATGATCTCCATGCCCAGCTCGGTCATGCGGTTGCGCGTGTCCGGCTCTGCCAGCACCTGCTGCAACGCCTGGCTCCAGGCTTGCAGCACGTCGGGCTTGAGCCCGGCGGGCGCGACGATGCCGAACCAGTTCGTGACACTGTAGCCGGGAAGCCATTGCTTGATCAATGGAATGTCGGGCAATTCCGGCGCCGCGCGTTCGCCGGCAAAGGCGATCGGCCGAATCTGGCCACCCCGCACCTGCGGCAGGAAATCGGGCAGATTGCCGATCAGCATGTCGACGCGGCCGGCGATCAGGTCCACCACCGCCTGCGAGCCGCCCTTGTAGGGAATGTGCACGATGTTGACGCCGGCCTGGCTGCGGAACAGTTCGGCCGCCAGATTGGGTGCGGAACCGATGCCGGTGGACGCATACGACAGCTTGCCCGGGTTGGCCTTGGCATACGCGATCAATTCGGGCACGTCGCGAAACGGCGCCTGGGGCGAGGCCACCAGCAGCGAATAGATGCCCGCCACGCCGCAGATCGGCGTCAGGTCTTTCTGCACGTCCAGCGGCAGCGACAGCCCGCGCAATTGCGACGAGATCGTCAGCATGCCCATGGTGGCCAGCCCCAGCGTGTGGCCGTCGGCCGCCGAGCGGGCCACGGCCGAGGCGGCCACGAAACCGCCCGATCCCGTGCGGGTTTCGACGATCACAGGCTGGCCCAGGCGCGCCGCCAGGGGCTGCGCCAGCACCCGGCAAAGCTGGTCGGCGGACCCGCCGGGGCTGAAACCGTTGATCAGCCTGACGACCGTGGTGGGGCGCCATTCGGCCTGTGCCATCGCGGGACGCAGGCGCAGCGATGCCAACGCACCGCCTGCCACCGCCAGCCCCATCAACCTGCGTTTTCCGTGTTCGATGCTGCTCATGTGACGCTCCTTGCCGCCCCGTTTCGGGCTGATCCTGGCCGCACTATAGGGCGGTGGCAAGCAGCGCTCAACGCCGCGCGGGGCAGGAGGGGTTAAGTTTTCGTGAAGGCTGGTGCAAGGGCGGTAGACCCTCTGGCGGGTAGGCCATTTTTCATGAAGAGGGGTATCAAAATTCCCCAGTAGGCCGCTGGCGCATCGCTGCCTAGAATGCCTTGATCCCAACAAAACCAACGGGGCAGGCAGATGAACACGCAAGCGATTTCCAGCCCGCAGCCGCTGCGCGAATACGGCAGCAAAGGCCTTGTCGGCATCCTGATTCCACAAGCCAACACCGTGGTGGAACCCGAGCTTGCGGCGTTGCTGCCCGGCGGATTCACGATGCTGTCGTCGCGCCTCACCGGCAGTCGCACCGATTCTCGCACCCGCCTGACGGATTACTTCGGCAACCTGGGCCACACGCTGGACAGCTTCGACACCGCGCCGCTGGATGCCGCGGGCTATGCCTGCACGGGCAGCTCGTACCTGATCGATCCCGAACTCGAGCGGCGCCGCCTGGACGCGCTGCAGATGCGCCACGGCTATCCGATAGTGACGGCATCGCAGGCCATCAAGTCGGCGTTTGCGCATCTGGGCATCCGGCGCATTGCGCTGGTGTCGCCGTATCCGGCCTGGATGACCGCGCTGTGCCAGGCCTACTGGGCGGCGGCCGGCATCGACGTGGCCGACACGGCCGCCATCGATCTCGATACCGCCGACACCCGCGCCATCTATGCCATCACCACGCCCACCGTCATGGCGGCGTTCGACGCCTTGCGTTGGCAGGACGCCGATGCCGTGCTGTTTTCGGGCACCGGCATGCCGACGCTGCCGGCCATACAGCGCGTGGCGGCGCTGACGGGCAAGCCGGTGCTGTCGTCCAACCTGTGCCTGGCCTGGGAACTGTTGCGCGTGACCGGCAATGGTCAGCACCTGCCGCCGCCGGATGCGACCCAGCCGCTGTTCGGCGGTTGGGCGGAACGCGTGCCGGGCCAGGGCGGTCCCTCGGCACCCCCTTGATCGCAGTCCCCTTGATTTGCGCCGGCACGCCTGCCGGCCGTCCCAGGAGCGGCATCATGCCTGTCTTTCCATTCCCGGCCCGGCCCTTGCGCCGCGGGCCTTTGCCGGTTTGCGCCCTGGCTGTCCTGATCGGGCTGGCGCCATGCGCGGCGTGGCCGCAGGAATTTCCCGAGCGGCCCGTTACCCTGATCGTGCCGTTCTCGGCCGGCGGTCCGACGGATGTGACCGCCCGGTTGTTCGCGCAAGCCATGGCCCGCGAAGCCGGCAAGCCGGTCATCGTCGAGAACCGCCCCGGCGCGGGCGGCGCCACCGGCGGCGGCATCGCGGCCCGCGCCAAGCCCGACGGCTACACGCTGTTGTGGGCCGGCACCAGCACGCTGACGGTGGCGCCGGCGTTGTATGCCTCGCTGCCGTATGACGCGCACACCTCGTTCCAGCCCGTGGGGCGGGCCATGACCGGTCCGCTGGCGCTGGTGGTGCACGGCAAGCTGCCCGCGCGGTCGGTGGCTGACCTGGTGGCGCTGGCCCGTGCCAAGCCGGGCGCGATCAATTTCGGGTCGGCCGGCATTGGGTCGATCATCCACCTGACCGGCGAGATGTTCCGCCAGCGCGCGGCCATCGACATCACGCACATTCCTTACAAGGGCAATGCCGAGGTGCTGACCGACCTCAGCGCCGGCCGCTTGCAGATGGCCTTCATGGCGCTGGGCCAGGTCATGCCGCAGCTGGGCAAGGGCGACATCCGGGTGCTGGCCGTGACCAGCCGGGACCGCGTGGCGAGCCTGCCTGGCGTGCCCACCGTGGCCGAAAGCGGCTATCCGGGCTTTGAATCGGTGGAATGGTTCGGGCTGCTGGCCCCGGCCAAGACCCCGGTGGATGTCCTGCAACGCCTGCAGCGGCTGTACGCCGCCGTGGCCAGCCAGCGCGCGGTGGCCGACGCCATCGCGGCGCTGGGCTACGTGGCCATCCGGGACACGCCGGAACAGTTCTCCCGCACCATCGCGCAAGACGCCGACACATGGCGCCAGACGGTGGTGGCCGCGCATGTCACCCTGCAATGACGGGCGCCGATCATTTCGTTCAAAAGAGGTTTTCGACATGACTTCGACTTACCCCGTCATCATCGTCGGCGCCGGCCCGGTGGGCCTGGCGCTGGCGCTGGACCTGGGCTGGCGCGGCATTCCCAGCCTGGTGCTGGAAAAGGGCGATGGCGCCGTGGCGCACCCGCGCACCGGCCTGATCGCGGTGCGCACCATGGAGTTCTTTCGCCGCTGGGGCATGGCGGACCGCCTGCGCGACTGCGGCTTTCCCAAGGATTACGCGCTGTCGATCGAGTTCTGCACCAGCCTGCAAGGCCATACCCTGGAGCGCGACGACTATCCCAGCATGGCGCAGATGCCCACGCCGGCGTGGACGCCGGAAAAGAAGCAGCGTTGTCCGCAGCAGTGGATGGACCCCATCCTGAAGCAGGAACTGCGCCGCCAGGGGCAGGCCGAGCTGCGCTTGCATACCGAGGTCACCGGGTTCGAAGACACCGGCGACGAAGTGATCGTCACCGCGCGGGACCACGGCCGCGGCGAACCCGTGACGTTCCGGGGCCGCTACCTGGTCGGCTGCGACGGCGCCGGGAGCGTGGTGCGCCGCCAGCTGGACATTCCCATGGTCGGCAATGCGCACATCAACTATTCCATGAGCATCCTGTTTGCCTGCCCCGGCCTCTTGGGCCGCTGCCGCCGCGACGCGGCCGAACGGTTCCTGCTGATCGGGCCGGAAGGCACCTGGGGCAACCTGACGGTCATCGACGGCGACGCGCTGTGGCGACTGACCGTCTACGGCACCGCCGACAAATTCGACCTGGAACACTTCGACGCGGCGGCCTACGTGCGCCGCGCCCTGGGCGAGACGCCGGGCGCCGCCATCCCGTTCACGATCCAGTCCGTATTGCCCTGGAAGCGCACCGAACTGGTGGCGCAGCGTTACCAGATGGGCCGGGCGCTGCTCGCCGGCGACGCGGTGCACACCATGTCGCCCACCGGCGGCATGGGCATGAACACGGGCATGGGCGACGCGGTTGACCTGGGCTGGAAGCTGGACGCGATGCTGCAAGGGTGGGGCGGGGCGTCGCTGCTGGCCTCGTACGGGCTGGAACGCCGGCCCATCGCGGTGCGCAACGCCGCCTATTCCACCCGCAACTTCCAGACCTGGACGTCCGCGCCGCGCTATGACCGCGTGCTGGAAGACGACCCGCAGGCCCACGCCCAGCGCCGCCTGATCGGCGCCGACCTGAAACGCGCCACCGCCACCGAATGGCAGTCGTGGGGTTTGCAAGTCGGCTATCGCTACGAGAATTCCCCGATCTGCATTCCCGACGGCACGCCGCCCACGCCCGATGACTATTCACGCTACCAGCCCACCTCGCGTCCGGGCGCGCGGGCCCCGCATGCCTGGCTCGACGCCGGGCGCTCGACGCTGGACCTGTACGGCCGCGGCTATGCGCTCCTGGCCTTTGCCGGCGCCCATACCGGCTGCGTGGCCAGCCTGCACAGCGCCGCCGCCAGCCGCGGCGTGCCCCTGTCGGTCAGGCCGATCGCCGACGAATCCATCCACGAGCTGTACGAAGCGCCGCTGGTGCTGGTGCGGCCCGACGGCCACGTCGCCTGGCGCGGCGCCCACGTCGACAACGCGCCCATGATCATCGACATCGCACGAGGAGCCCTCTGACATGAAAACCTTCCACACGGGCAACGACCGCTATCCTTTCAGCGCCATCGTCAACCGCCCCACCTACCACTGGCCGGGCGGCAAGCGCCTGGCCGTGTACTTCGCCATAAACATCGAAGCCTTCGAGTTCGGCCTGAACCCGGGCAAGGATTTCACCTCGTCGCCCGCGGCGCCTTACCACCGCGGTTATGCCTATCGCGACTATGGCAACCGGGTGGGCGTCTGGCGCCTGCTGGCGCTGTTCGAGGCTTTCCGCATCCCGCTGGCCGTGCTGGTCAACGGGTCGGTGTATGACGTGTGCCCCGACGTGCTGGCGCCGTTCCGGGCGCGCGGCGACGAATTCGTGGGCCATGGCCGCACCAATTCAGAGCGCCAGATCGACATGGCGCCCGACGAAGAACGCCAGATGCTGCAGGACGTGCGCGCACGCATTGCGCAGGAAGAGGGTACGTCGCCGCAAGGCTGGCTGGGGCCGTTCATCTCGCAAAGCCCGCGCACGCCCGAATTGTTGAAGGACGCCGGCTTCTCCTACATGCTGGATTGGTGGTTCGACGACCAGCCGACCTGGTTTCGCACCGATCGCGGCCCGATTCTTGCCATGCCGTATCCGTCCATGGAACTGAACGACCTGCCGGCCTACATCAATCGCGGCGCCAGCGATGGCGACTTCGCGCAGATGGCCATCGACGCCTTCGACGAGCAACTGGCCGAATCCGTGAAGTTTCCGCAGGTGTATTGCGTGGCCCTGCATACGTTCCTGAGCGGCCAACCCCAGCGCATCAAGCGCCTGCGCGACGTGCTGCGGCACATCAGCGCCCGGCGCGACGACGTCTGGCTGGCCACCCCGGGCCAGATCGCGGCGCACGTGGCGAGCCTGCCTGAGGGCATCGTGCCGGGCGGCCCCGCCTAGCCGCGCCCGACGCCGCGCCGGGCGGCCGGCGCGGCGCGGGTTCAGGGCTGCGGCAGGATCGCCGGCGGCAACGCAGCGCAGTGGTCGTAGATCTCGCCGGGCCGGGTGAACCAGAGTCGGTCGCGCTGGGGATGCCGGGCGATGTACTTCAACGCGCGGCGCAACGACCGCAGCCGATAGGGCTGGCCGACGATCATGGTGTGCAGCGCAATGCCGAACACCAGCGGCTGGCGCGTCGACTGTTCCAGCATTTCCTCGAACTGCTCGATGATCATGTGCTCGAAGTCCTGCGGCGTATGCCGGCGCACCAGCATCTGCGGCGAATCATTGATTTCCAGCGGGTAGGGCACCGACATCAGGGGCCCCTGGCGGGTGTGCATCCACAGCGGCTGGTCGTCCGCCGGCCAGTCCATGACGAACTTGTAGCCCGTCTCGACCAGCAGCTCCGGCGTCTGGTGGCTTTGCGACATCCACGGGCCCATCCAGCCGCGCACGTCCTGGCCCGTATGGCGCTTGATGGCCTCGCGCACCTCGTTCAGCAGGCGTTTTTCGTCGTCCGGCCACAGGTGGCCCTGGGCCTCGGCATTGGTGCGGCCGTGGCCGATGATCTCGTCGCCGCGCGCCATCACCCGCTCGGCAATCTGCGGCGCGTAGTCGAAGAGGGCGGTGTTCAGCAAGTGTGCAGCGGGCAGTTGCAGTTCGTCGAACAGATCGAACAGCCGCCAGACACCCACCCGGTTGCCATAGTCGCGCCAGGCAAAGCCGCGCGCATCGGGCTGCGGCAGTTCGGTGCCCAGGTGATGGCCGCGGCCGGCGCCAAAGGCAAAGTGTTCGATGTTCAGGCCGATGTACACGGCCAGGCGCTTGCCGCCCGGCCAGTCGTAATTGCCGCGTTCGACGATGGCGCTGTAAGGGTAGCGGTCGTGATACGGAAGCTGCATGGTGGTTTCCTCAGGGTGGTTTCCTGTCAGACGCCAAGGAATGCCGTCTGGACCCGCGGGTCGGACAGCAGGGCCTCGGAGGGATCGTCGTAGACTTTTTCGCCCAATTGCAGGATGGCGGTGCGGCGGGCCACGCGCATCGCCCAGTTGGCATTCTGTTCGGCCAGCACGAACGCCAGCCCCTCGCGCGCCTGGATCTCCAGCAGGATGTCGCCGATGCGCTCGACCACGATGGGCGCGAGACCCAGCGACGGCTCATCCAGCAAAAACAGCTGGGGCCGGCTCATCAGTGCGCGGCCGATCGCCAGCATCTGCTGTTCGCCGCCGGACAGGCTGCCGGCGGCCTGGCGGCTGCGTTCCTTCAGCCGGGGAAAATAGCGGTGGATCTCTTCCAGCCGCGCCGTGGCGCTTTCGCCGCCGCGGCCAAAAGCGCCCATCTTCAGGTTTTCGGCCACCGTCAGTGACGGAAACACCCGCCGCCCTTCGGGCGAGAAACCGATGCCCAGCCTGACCACGTCAGACGCCGGCAGCCCCTTGATGCTGCGGCCTTGCCACAGCACATCGCCGCCATAGTGGCGCGCCAGGCCGACCACGGCGCGCAGCGTGCTGCTCTTGCCGGCGCCGTTGGACCCGATCAAGGCCAGCGTTTCGCCGGGTTCGACCGTCAGGTTCAGCTTGCGCGTGCCGGCGACCGGGCCGTAGCGCACCTCCAGATCACGCAATTCCAGCAGTGACATTCTTCGTCCCCAGATAAGCTTGCACCACCCGCGTATCGCGCAGGACGTCGCCCGGCAGGCCGCGCACCAGCTCGCGGCCGGCGGCCACGACCAGCAGCCGGTCGCACAGGCCGGCGATGAAACGCATGTTGTGGTCGATGACCACCAGCGTGACGCCCGACGCCCGCACTTGCAGGATCACGTCGCGCACCTGGTCGGTTTCTGCTGCGCTCAGGCCCGCCACCGGTTCATCCAGCAGCAACAGGCGCGGCCGCGCGGCCAGGGCGATGGCGATGCCCAGGATCTTCTGCACGCCATAGGGCAGGCTGCCCGCCGGGGTGTCGGCGACGTCGCGCAGCGCCATGTCGTCGAGCAGGCGTTCGACCAAGGCGTCCGCCTCGGCGCGGCGGCGATGGGCCCGGGCCGAGCCGAACAGCGCGGCCAACACGCCCGGGTAGCGCGTCAGGTAGCTGCCGCGCACCAGGTTCTCGCGCACGGTGCAGGCGCCATACACGGCGGTGGACTGGAAGGTACGCACCAGCCCGCGTGCGCTCAGCGCCGACGTCGCCAGCCCCGTGACGCGTTCCCCGGCAAAGGCCACCGCGCCGCCGGTCGGGCGCAACACGCCGCTGACCAGGTTGACCAGGGTGGTCTTGCCGGCGCCGTTCGGGCCGATGATGCCGAGGATCTCGCCTTCGCGCACATCGAAGCTGACGCCATCCACCGCCTTGAGGCCGCCGAAACTGCGGCCGATGCCCTGGACTTCCAGCAGGGCGCTCATGCCGTTTTCCCCTGGGCGCGGCGGCCGCCGAACCAGCCCGCCAGGCCGGCGATGCCCGCGGGAAACGCCGCCATCACGACGATCAGCGCCACCCCGAACAGGATCCGCTGGATCTCGACGTAGCCGCGCAAGAGTTCAGGCAGCGCCACCAGGAACACCGCGCCGAGGATGGGGCCGACCACGTTGTACATGCCGCCCACCACATTCATCACCACCAGGTTCAGCGACTCGGCCATGCCGAAGGTGGACGGGTCGATGTAGCGCATGAAAAAGGCCAGCAGACCGCCTTGCACGCCGGCCAGCGCGCAGCCCAGCACGAATACGCCCACTTTCAAGGGCAGTCCGCGCACGCCGGTGCATTCGGTCAGCTGCGGCGCTTCGCGCACCGCGTCGATGGCCCGGCCCGTCTCCGACAGCAACAGGCGCACGCACAGCAGCACCGTCAACGCGGCCGCGGCCAGCGCCACGTAGTACTGCGCCAGCGGCGAGGTCCAGGCGGCATTCAGGGGCGGCAGGTTCGACAGGCCGCTGGCCCCCCCTGTCACGCTTTGCCATTCGACCAGCACCAGCCGGATGATCTCGCCCAGCAGGAAGGTCACCAGCACGAAGTATTTGCCGGTCAGGCGCAGCAGCACCGGCCCGACCAGCAGCGCCAGCGCGCCGGCCGCGGCCGCGCCGATGGCCAGGCCGATCGCGGGCGGCAGGTCGAACCGCAGCACCGACAGCGCGCAGGCATAGGCGCCCACGCCCATGAAGCCGGCATGGGCCAGCGAGATGTGGCCGGTGCGGATGATCAGATGCAGGCTCACCGCGCCGATCACATTCAGCAGGATGAGCGCGCCGGTCGCCAGCAGGAAAGGATTGTCCAGCGCCAGGGGCGCCAGGGCCAGGATGGCCAGCGCGGCCGACCCGGCAGAGAGCGCCAGGCTGGCGCGCCGCGGCCGGGCGGCCACGCCAGGCAAAGACAGGGGATGAGGCATCATGGAATGGTCGTCCTTCAGCGTTCAGGTTTGCCCAGCAAGCCCCACGGGCGCACCACCAGCAGCGCGATCACCACCCCGAAGGACACGAAGGTCGATACCGCCGACCCATAGAACGTCGACAGCAGGCTTTCGCCGAAGCCGAACAGGGTGCCGCCCAGCGCGGCGCCAGGAATGCTGCCCATGCCGCCCAGGATGACGACGATGAACGCCACCATCAGCGGCCGCTCGCCCATGAACGGCGACAGCGCGTACGTCTGCGCATAGATGGCGCCGGCCACCGCCGTCATGAACACCGCCAGAAAGAACGCCAGCTGGTAGATGCGCCGCGTGTTCACACCCTGGGCCTGGGCGATCTCGATGTCTTCGGCCGCCGCCCGCATGGCCAGGCCATGGCGGGTAAGCGCCATGAAGCCCCAGAACGCCAGCAGCACCGCGATGGCCACGCCGATCACCATCAGCCGGTCGGCGGGAATGACCGCCGGCCCCAGCTGCACCATGGCGCTCAGCGCCGACGGCACCGAGCGTTCCTGCACGTCCCAGACCAGCACCGCGGTGTAGACGATGGCGATGTCCAGGCCAAGCAGGCCGATCATGCTCTGGAACATCTTCTGGTAGAAACGCCGGAACACCAGCCATTCCAGCACCAGGCCCAGGGCGGCCACCGTCAACGCGGCCAGCACGATGGCCACCACATAGGGCAGCGACCATTTTCCGAAGTAATAGAAGAGGGCGTAGCCGCCCAGCATGGCAAAACTGCCATGCGCGAAATTGACGACCTTCATGATGCCGAACAGCAGCGTGAACCCCAGCGCGATCAGCACATAGATCGCGCTCAGGCTCAGGCCGTTGACCAGCACCTGCGTCAGGACAGGTAGGGAGAACATGGCGATGCCTCGGACGGCGGGGCCGCGTTATTCGCGGGCCGGCGACAACGTCGCCAGGGCGTGCGGCTTGCCGTCGCGGATCTCGGTGACCCAGAACCGGTTCAGCAGCTGGTGGTTCACGCCGTAGGCCTTGGCGCCGCCCCACACCACCGGCCCGTAGATGCCGGCGTCAAAGCCGCCCAGGTTTTCCAGCGCGGCCCGCACCTTGTCGGTATCGGTGGTGGTGCCGGCGGTTTCCATTGCCTTGAACAGGATGCGCGCCGAGTTGTACCAGCCGGGCGTCTGTGCATTGATGACGCCGCTCCAGCGCTGCTTGTAGGCGTCGACGAAACGGCGCGCGGCCGGCTCGTTGAAGTCGAACACGTCGTACGACATGAAGCCTTCGGCATAGGGCCCGGCAATGTCCGCGACCTCGTCGATGCCGGGACCGCCCACCTGCCAGATGATGCCCTTGAAGCCCACCTGGCGGGCCTGCTTGGTCAACAGGCCGGCTTCGCCCGGCGCGTTCAGATTCAGATCCAGCACGTCGACGCCCTGGGCCAGCATCCGGGTCAGGAGCGGCGCGAATTCCTTGGACCCGCGCTCGTAGCTTTCCGACCAGACGGTGTAGCCGGCGTCCTGGTAGGCCTTGCCCAGCGTGGGCATGACGACCTGGCCGGTGGCGTCGTTGGGCACGATCAGCGCCACCTTGCGGGCCTGGGGCCGGTTTTCCTTCAACCACTTCACCATCGCCGGGCCGAACTCGACGTTGCTGTTCATGGTGCGGAAGTTGTAGCCGTTCTGGCCGCCTTGCTTGAGGATGTCCGGCGCATAGCCGTTGGACAGCATGATGACGCGCGCGTCGTTCACGATCGGCACCACCGCCATCACCGACGGCGTGCCGATCGGCCCGATGATGAACTTGACCTTGTCCAGGTTGACCAGCCGTTCGGCCGCGCTGCGCCCGCCCGTGGCGCTGTACTTGTCGTCATACATGACCAGTTCCGGCTTGTAGGTCTGGCCGCCGATCTTCAGGCCGCCCTGGGCGTTGACCTCGTCGATCGCCATCTGCACGCCGCGCTGCACGGCCAGGCCCCAGGCGGTGCCCCCGCCGGACAGCGGGCCGATGCCGCCGATCTTGAGCGTTTCCTGGGCCTGGGCGCCCAGCGCGGGCAACGTCAACGCCAGTGCAGCCAGCCATTTTTTCGTTTGCATGGTATTTCCCCTTGTCGATGCTGCGGTTGAATCTGTTCAGGCCGCGGACGGCAGGTCCAGCGCCTGGGTGGCGAACTTGGCGGCCGCCAGCAGGCGCGTGTCCTGCCCATACGGGCCGATCAGCTGCGCGCCGACCGGCAGGCCGCCCGGCCCGATGTCCAGCGGAAACGAAATGCAGGGCACGTGCAGCAGCGTCCAGATCGCGCCGTAGCGCGGCGAGCCGGCCGAGTCATACCCGGCCTCGGCTTCGCCTTCGGCGGCGGGGTAGAGCAGCACGTCATAACGGTCGAACAGCAGGTTCACCCGCGCCCGCATGCGCGCGGCCTCCTGCAGCATCAACGCGTATTCATCCAGGCCGATCTCGGCGTGCAGCCTGGCCGTCAGCCGGGGGCTGAGCTGGTCGGCGTGGTGCAGCCGTTCCGTCGCCAGCGACTGGCGGGCCTCGAAGGCGAATATGCGCAGTTGCAGGGCCTCCAGCGCCTCGAATTGCGGCGGCAGCCAGAAGCGTTCGACCTGCGCGCCCGTCTGTTCCAGGCGGGCCGCAGCGCGGTCGATGGCGGCGACGGTGGCCGGCTGGGCGTAATCCCACTGCCGCGACAGGCACAGGCCGATACGGGGCCGCAGGCCCGCCACCGCCGACACGTCGCGGGCGGCGTGCAGGCCCAGGGTGAAGAAGGCCGCGTCGGCCACGTCGCGGGCAATGACGCCCACGGTGTCCTGCGACGGGCTCAACGCCTTCATGCCGCCCGGCGCGATCAGGCCGAAGCTGGGCTTGTAGCCCACCACGCCGCAATACACCGCGGGGCGAACGATCGACGCGGTGGTCTGGGTGCCGAACGCCACCGGCACCATGCCGTCCGCCACCGCCGCGGCCGATCCGCTGGACGAGCCGCCCGGCGTGTGGCTGGTGCGCAAGGGATTGGTGGCCCGGCTGGGCGTCTGCGTGGCGAACTCCCCGGTGGCGGCCTTGCCCAGCAGCACGGCGCCGCGGTGACGGGCCAGGGCGATGCAGCCGGCATCGGCCGCGGGCCGGTGGCCGCGGTAGATGGGCGAGCCGTATTCGGTGGGGTAGTCGGCCGAATCCAGGATGTCCTTGGCGGCGAATGGCACGCCGCGCAGCGGGGCGTGCGCCAGTTGCGCGGCCTGGCGGGCATCGGCCAATGCGCGTTCGGGGTCGAACGCCACGAAGGCCTGGATCACGTCGTTGCGTTCGGCGATGCGGTCCAGGCAGGCCCGCACCACGGCTTCGGGCGTGATCTCGCCGCGGGCGATGGCGGCCGCCGTTTCGCAGGCGGTCCATTGATTGAGAGGCTTCACAGTGAGATCCATGAAAAAGGATGAGGTCACCGAGAACTCTATTGATGGGAGATTGGGTTGTCTAATACAATAAAAACGAGTAATTAAGTTGAATCTTGACCTAATTGCCGACCCGATCCCCGCCAACCTGGTCCCCGAAAACACCATGCCCCTGATCTCGCGTGCGCTACGCGCCTTTGTGGTGGTGGCCGAAGAGCTGCATTTCGGCAATGCGGCGGCCCGGCTCAACATCAGCCAACCGCCGCTCAGCCAATTGATTCGCCAGTTCGAGGCCCAGGTGGGCGCTGAACTCTTCGTGCGCTCGACCCGCTCGGTCAAGCTGACCCGGGCCGGCGAAGTGCTGCTGCAGCACGCCCGGCGGCTGTTGGCGGAAGGGGATGCCGCCGTGCACGCCGCGCGGCGCGCCGGCAGCGGCGATGCCGGCCGCCTGACGGTGGGCTTCGTCAGCACGGCGGCCTACCAGGTGCTGCCGCCGGCGCTGTCGCGCTATCGCGCTGAATATCCCGACGTCGAACTGGCGCTGGAACACGCCCTGACCGGCGAATTGGCCGACAAGCTGGCGGCCGGCACCATCGACCTGGCCATCTTCCGCCGCCTGCCGCGCGCCGAAGAGCCAGACTTTGTCTACGAACGGGTGCACCGCGAAAAGATGATCCTGGCGCTGCCGGCGGACCATCCCCTGAACCGCTACGAGCGGGTGCCGATGGCTCGGCTGGACGGCCAGGACGTCGTCGGTTTCCAGCGCGAGGCCTCGTTCTATTTCAACAGCGTGCAAACACGCCTGTTCCGCGACCACAACGTTCGGCCGCACATCGTCTACGAAAGCGTGCTGCCCACCTTGCTGTCGATGGTGGAATGCGGCATGGGCGTGGCGCTGGTGCCCGAATCGGCCGCCACGCTGCGCGGCACGGGCGTGCAGTACCGGCCGCTGTCGGGGCGGGCGAACGCCTTCGACGTGGATCTGTACTGCGCCCGCCGGGCCGACAACCTCAACCCCACGGCCCAGGCCTTTGCGCGTGTGCTGCGAGAATCGACACGCGACGCTACCCGCGAGCCGCCGACGCGCTGACGCCGCCGCGGTATGTGGGGCCTTGATTTATCGTTTTGAGCGAATAATCGTTCTCAATTTTTCATTGGATTTGAAGTAGACCGATTTCTATCATGACTCCCGTCACTCAGACGTTTCGGGAGAACAGCAGTGAATTCATGGGCGGTGGGAATCGATATCGGCGGCACGTTCACGGACGTGGTCGCGGTGGACTACGGGGCGGGGCGGCTGCACAGCCTGAAAGTGCTGACCACGCACGGCGATCCGGCACAAGGGGTGGCGGACGGCGTGGCCCGCCTGATCCGCGACAACGGCATCGACCCAGCGCACGTCGCCCGCGTGGTGCACGCCACCACGCTCTTCACCAACGCGCTGATCGAACGCCGCGGCAGCCCCACGGGCCTGCTGGTCACGCACGGCTTCAAGGACGTGATCGAGATCGGCCATGAACGCAAATACGATCTCTACGACCTGACCCTCGAAGCCGCGCCGCCGCTGGTCGAACGCCGCCTGCGCGGCGAGATCTCGGCGCGCATGAATGCCGCCGGCATGGAGATCGCCCCGGTCGATGCCGGCGAAGTCCGGGACGCGGTCGCCGGCCTGGTGGGGCAGGGGGTGCAATCCCTGGCGGTATGCCTGCTGCATTCCTATGCCTCCGATGCGCACGAACGCCAGGTGCACCAAATCGTCCAGCAGGCGTTTCCGGGCCTGGCCGTCACGTTGTCGTGTGATGTGGCACCGGTGGTGCGGGAATTCGAGCGCATGTCGACGGCCACGGCCAACGCCTATATCAAGCCCCTGGCCAACCGCTACCTGGACACGCTGCAGGCTCGGCTGGCCGACCTGGGCTTGCGCGCCGGGGTGCTCATGATGCTGTCCAACGGCGGTCTGTCGCATATCGACGAGGCCAAGCGCACGCCCATCGAACTGCTGGAATCGGGGCCGGCGGCCGGTGCGATCTCTGCCGCGCACTACAGCCTGCGCGACGGCCAGGAAAACCTGCTGGCCTTCGACATGGGCGGCACGACCGCCAAGCTGTGCCTGGTGGAACGCGGCCGTCCGTCGATCTCGTTCGGCTTCGAGGCCGCGCGGCAAAAGCGCTTTGCCGAAGGCAGCGGCCTGCCCGTGCGCATCACCACGGTCGACCTGATCGAGATCGGCGCGGGCGGGGGCAGCATCGCCCACCAGGATGCGCTGGGCCTGCTGAAAGTGGGGCCGCAGAGCGCCGGTTCCGAACCGGGGCCGGCTTGCTATGGGCGCGGCGGCCAGGCCGCCACCGTCACCGACGCCAACCTGCTGCTGGGTTACCTGAACCCCGCCTACTTTGCCGGCGGTACCGTCGCGATCGACCCGGTACTGGCCCGCGAAGCCGTGGGCGGTATCGGCGCCAGCCTGCAGCGCAAGGCACTGGCAGTCGCCTGGGGCATGCACGACATCGTGGCCGAGAACATGGCGGGCGCGGCGCGCGTGCACGTGGCCGAGCGCGGCCGCGATCCGCGCGATTTCGTGCTGCTGTGCACGGGCGGCGGCGGACCGCTGCATGCTTACTACGTGGCGCGCAAGATCGGCGTCAAGACCATTCTCTGCCCGCCGGCTGCCGGCGTGGCGTCGGCCTACGGCCTGCTGGTGGCGCCCGCGCGCGCCGACCGATCACGCACGGTCAGCATGCGTCCGAGCGAAGACAGCCTGGACGAGCTGGAAGCCGCCTACGCCGACCTGCAAGCGCAGGCCCGCGAGGCGCTGGCGCCGCTGGATGCCACGTTTGGCCCCGTCGCGCTTACCCGCCAGGCCGACGGCCGCTACGCCGGCCAGGGCTTTAACTTGACGGTGCGCATGCCGGACGGCCCCTATGCCGGCCCCGGCGCCCGCACGCCGCAGGCCTTGCGCGCCGCGCTGGTGGCGGCGTTCGAATCCGGCTATCGCGAGAAGTTCGGCCGCATTCCGCCCGATGTGCCGGTGGAACTGATGAACCTGCGCGTCACGGCCGAAGCGCCGCCGCGCCAGGCCTTGCAATGGCAGGCGCTGGCGCAGGGCGGCGCGCCCGAGCCCAAGAGCCGCCGCCCGGTGTACTTCCACGAGGCAGATGCCTATGTGGATACCCCCGTCTACGACCGCGACGCGCTGCGCAGCGGCTTCCAGGCCCGCGGCCCGATGTTGATCGAAGACGCCGGCTCGACGCTGGTCGTTGGCCCCAAGGGCCAGGTGGAACAACTGCCCACCGGCAATCTCGTGATCACGATTGAGGAACCGTAAATGCCTGACCTGCAACCCACCCCCCTGGCGGCGGCCGCCGACCCCATCTTCCTGGAAGTGTTCTGGACCCGCGTACGCTCGGTTGTCAACGAAGCCGCCAAGCTGATCGTGCGCACGTCCTTTTCGACGCTGTCGACCGAAGCCAACGACTTCGCCGTGGTCCTGACGGATTCGGCCGGACGCGCGCTGGCCGAGAACAACGGCAGCATTCCCTCGTTCATCGGCACCTTGCCGCGCACGGTGCAGGCGGTGATCGAACGTTTCGACCCGCGCGCCATGCAGCCGGGCGATGTATTCATCACCAACAATCCCTGGATCGGCACCGGGCACCTGAACGACGTCAGCCTGGTCAAGCCGATCTTCCACCAGGAGACGCTGGTGGCCTTTTCGGCCACGGCGGCCCACGTGCCCGACATCGGCGGCAAGATCCGCTCGGTCGATGCGCGCGAGCTATATGAAGAGGGCTTGCACATTCCCCTGATGCGGTTCCTGACGGCCGGCGAGCCGGACGAGACGCTGCTGCAACTGATCCGCACCAATGTGCGCACCCCCGAGCAGACGGTGGGCGACATCTGGTCGCAAGTGGGCGCGGTGGAACTGATCGGCGCGCGACTGCAGGACATCCTGCGCGAATACCGCCTGCCGGGCATCGACGACCTGGCCGGCGCGCTGTTCGAACGCAGCGAGGCCGCGATGCGCCACGCGATCCGTGCCTTGCCCGCCGGACACTACCGTTACGAGATGCAGACCGACGGCTTTGACGAGCGTTTTCGCTACGCGGTGAACGTACGCATCGGCGACGGCGAGATCGAATGCGATTTCGCCGGGACCTCGGCGCAGCAGCCGCGCGGCATCAATTGCGTGCTGGCCTACACCCGCGCCATGACCGTCTACGCCATCAAGTGCCTGCTGCTGCCGAACCTGCCGAACAACGATGGCCTGTTCCGCCCGATCCGCGCCGTGGCGCCCGAAGGCACCATCCTGAACCCGCGCATGCCGGCGCCCGTCGGCGGGCGCGCCTGCACCGGGCACTACGTGCCCACCGTCATCTTCGGGGCGCTGTACTCGGTGCTGCCGCAGCGGGTCATGGCCGGGGTCGGCTCGCCCCTGTGGATCGCCAATCTCAGCGGCACCCGCGCCAACGGCAAGCCCTTTGCCACCGTGCTGTTCTACAACGGCGGCATGGGGGCCACCGCGGGCAAGAACGGGGCGTCGGTCATGTCCTGGCCCAGCAATATCTCGGCCACGCCCATCGAGGTGGCCGAGCGCGAAGCGCCGCTGATGTTCCGGTGCAAGACGCTGCGCCAGGACTCGGGCGGCGAGGGCGCCTGGCGCGGCGGCCTGGGCGAAGAGATCCGTTTCGTCAGCACCCACGACACGCCGCTGTCGATCGTCTTCCTGACCGAACGGCTGAAGGTGGCTGCGCCAGGGCTGGGCGGCGGCGAACCCGGCGCGCTGGGCCGCGTGCTGATCAATGGCCAGGCCGTCGACAGTCGGCGTCCGCACGTCTTGCAGCCCGGCGACGAAGTCACCCTGTGCACGCCGGGCGGCGGCGGCTATGGCCCGGCGGCCCAACGCGATGCCGCCGGCCTGCGCCAGGACCGCCTGCAGGGATATGTTGCAGCACGCTGACCGCTCTTGAGGGCGGCAGCTTCTTTCAACGTAGCAAGGGGAAAACAAAAAATGAAGCGCATTGCATTGCAGTTTGCCCGGGGGGCCATGCTGGCGGCCACGATGACGTCGGCAACGGTGCTGGCGGCGGGCTATCCCGACAAGCCCATCCGGCTGATCGTGCCATACCCGGCCGGCGGCTCGACCGACGTGCTGGCCCGCGCCCTGGGCCAGAAAGTGGGCGACGCGCTGGGCCAGCCCGTCATCGTGGAAAACCGGGCTGGCGCCAGCGGCAATATCGGCGCCGCCTACGTCGCCAAGTCGGAACCGGATGGCTACACCTTGTTCCTGGGCACCTCGACGGCGTTGTCGGTCAACCAGAGCCTGTACGCCAACCTGCCGTACAACGCCCAGAAGGACTTCAGCCCGATCGTGCTGGCGACCCTGTTGCCCAGCCTGGTGGTGGTGAACAAGGCGGCCGCGCCCAAGACCCTGCAGGAACTCACGGCCCTGCTCAAGCCGGGCGGGGCAGGGGGGACCGTCAACTATGCGTCTGCCGGCGCCGGCACGCCGTCGCACCTGGGCGGCGAGCTCTACAAGCGCATGACCGGCGCCCGGGCCACGCACATTCCGTACAAGGGCGGGGCACCCGCGCTGCAGGACCTGATCGGCGGCCAGACCACCTACATGTTCGCGATCCTGCCGGAAGCCATGCCGCTGGTGAAAGGCGGCCAGCTGCGCGCCCTGGCGGTCACCACGGCGCAACGCCTGGCGGCCTATCCGGACCTGCCCACCGTGGCGGAATCCGGCGTGCCGGGGTACGAACTGATCGGCTGGTACGGCTTTCTGGCACCGGCCGGCACGCCCGCGGCCATCGTGCAAACGCTCAACCGGGCGTTCAACCAGGCCTTGCAGGACGATGGCACCAAGAAGAAGCTGTCCGAGATGGGCTTTGAAATCGCCGGCGGCCCACCCGACAGGCTGGCCGACATGATGCGCAGCGAAAGCCGCAAATGGAAATCCGTGATCGACGAGGCCGGCATCAAGCTGGACTGAGCTCAGCCCTGGCCGGTGCCCCCGCGCTTGCGCGCTTCCAGGATGCGCACGCCGGGGGGCACCGGCTTTTTGCGCATTTCCTCGCGGATGAAGCGCAGCAACTGTTCGGAACTGGGCGACAAGGACCGCAACCGCCGCGTGATCAGGCAGACCTCGCGCGCCAGCTTGGGACCGGTCAGTTCGCGGAACCGGAACTGGGCAAATTCCCCCACGCTGGCCGGCAGCGCCGGCAGGATCGAATAACGACCGCCGCACCGCAATACCGCGTACAGCGACGTCGTGCTGGAGATTTCGTCGCGGGTGCCGTCGAACAGGGCCGAATTGGGCGTGTTGGCGCGCAGGTAGGCGCCAATGCCGGTGTCTGCCGTGAAACCGACGTAATCGGCCGGGTCCAGCGCGTCCCAGCGCAGCGGGCCGCGGCCCGCCGCCAAGGCATGATCCTTCGTGCAGACCACGCCGTAGCGGTCTTCGAACAAGGGCGTGTAGATCAGGTCGTCATAGCCCTTGTGCCGGCTGGTCACCGCGAAGTCGATCTCGCCGGCCGAGACCATGCGCTCGACCAGTTCGGCGCCCGCGTCGCGCAACGAAATCGTGATGTTGGGGTAGGTCTGGCGAAACCCGTGAATGGCGTCGGCCAGGAAATGGTTGATGACCGACGCCGCCGCCGCGATGCGCACGTGGCCCTGGTGCCCTTTGGAGAACGCCTGCAGGTCGCTCAGGGCGCCATCGAACTGGCTGAGAATCTTTTCGGCCTCGACCTTGAAACGCACCGCTTCCTGCGTCATGGCGACCCGGCGGGTATTGCGGTCGAACAGCTTGACCCCCACCGATTCCTCGAACTGCTGGATGGTCGCAGTCAGGGAAGACTGCGTCAGGAACAGGCGCGCAGCCGCGACCGTGAACGAGCCGGCGTTGGCCACCGCCACGAAGCAGCGCAGATGGCGCAGGGAGACGTTTCTCAGCATGCGGGTCACCAGTAGCGGGCAGCCCAACGCCGCCCGGGATGTCTGGCCGGATCATATATTTGCAAAAACGAATAATCAACAAAAACCAATTATTTGTAGCGATGAAAACACTTGCCTAGAATTTCCAGCAGGCGGCTCTGCCCGCCATCGCCCACCGCGGCCCGGCCGCGCCTTTTCAGGAGAGTCGCTTGATGAACGCCAAAGGAACCCTGCAGATCGAATCCATGCAGGCCAGGTGCACGCCCGAGGAATGGGAGGCGCGCGTCGACCTGGCGGCCTGCTACCGGCTGGTGCACCTGTACGGCATGTCCGACATGATGGCCAACCACATTTCGGCGCGCGTGCCGGGCGAGGAGGGCGCCTTTCTCATCAATGCCTACGGCATGATGTACGAGGAAATCACCGCGTCCAGCCTCATCAAGGTGGACCTGGCAGGCAAGATCCTGGCCCGGCCGGATTTCGGCGACCTGGATTACGGCATCAACAAGGCGGGCTACGTGATCCACAGCGCCGTGCACGAGGCCCGCCCCGAAGTCGCCTGTGTCATCCACACCCACAGCTGGGCCTCGATGGCCGTCTCGTCACTGGCGTGCGGCCTGCTGCCCATCACCCAGACCGCGATGCGCTTTCTGCACATCGGGTACCACGACTACCAGGGCGTGGTGCTGGACACCGCCGAGCAGGCCTCGCTGCTGCAGGACCTGGGCCGCGGCGAAGCGCTGATCCTGCGCAATCACGGCGCCCTGACCGTGGGCAACACGGTGGGCGAGGCGTTCAACTGGATGCATCGACTGGAACTGGCCTGCCGTTCGCAACTGGCCGCCATGGCCACCCACAGCCCGCTGCAAGCCGTGCCGCATGCCGTGCTGCAGGAAACCTGGAGCAATTACCAGCCCGGCACCCGCCGGCCATACGGCAAGATGGAGTGGCCGGCGCTGCTGCGCAAGCTGGACCGCATGGACCCTTCGTTCCGGAATTGATCCCATGCCCGCCGTCGACCCTTTACGCATTCTGCTGTCGGCCCAGGCCTGGGACCGCCTGGGCCCGGCCATCGCCGCCACGCTGGGCCCGCGCCCGTTCGAAGCCGTCGTCGCCAGCCCGGTACGCGGCCAGGCGCCCGGCAATGTCGATCTGGCCTTCATTTCCCGCGACGTGACCGGCCTGTCCACCAAGCACGTCATCCAGGAAACCCTGGAAGCCTTCTACGAATCGCTGCGCCAATCGCCGTCGCTGCACTGGGTGCACACGCACTCGGCCGGCGCCGACCGGCCGATCTTTGCCGAGCTCAAGACCCGGGGCGTCACCGTCACGACCTCGTCGGGCGCCAATGCGGAAGTGGTCGCCCAGACGGCCCTTGCGGGCGTCCTGGCGCTGGCGCGCCATTTTCCGCGCCTGTGGCGGGCCCAGCGCGAACGCACCTGGGCATCGTTGATCGCCCAAGCGCTACCGGCTGACCTCGCCGGGCAGACCGCCATCGTGGCCGGCTGGGGCCCCATCGGCCAGTCGCTCACCGCCTTGCTGCGGGCGCTGCGGCTCAATGTGATCGTCGCGCGCAGTACCGCCGCCAGCGCCGGGCCCGGGCTGGAAACCCTGGCATTCGAAGACCTGAACCAGGCCGCGGCCCGGGCCGACTGGCTGATCCTGGCTTGCCCCTTGAGCGATCGCACCCGCCACTTGGTCGACGCACGGACATTCTCGGCGCTCAAGCCGGGCGCGCGCCTTGTCAACGTGGCCCGTGGCGAGATCGTCGTGCAATCCGACCTGGTGGACGCGCTGCGCGACGGCCGGCTGGCCGGCGCCTACCTGGATGTCTTCGAATTCGAGCCGCTGCAACGCGATTCGCCGCTCTGGGACCTGGACAACGTCATCGTCACGCCCCATTCCGCCGGCCATTCCGACGGCAACGAAGGGCGGGTCGACCAGATATTCCTCGATCACCTGCGCCGCTGGCCTTGACGCCGGCACGACGATTCATCGATAACGCTCCTACACCCATCCCCGCATCCCTTGCACAGGAACCCTCATGGCTTTCATCGCTTCAAGAATGGACCGCATCAAACCGTCGCCCAGCTCGATGGCGGGCCAGCGCGCCCGTGAATTGCGCGCCGCCGGCCGCGACATCGTCAGCCTGACCGCGGGCGAACCGGACTTCGACACGCCGGACAACGTGGCCCAGGCCGTCATCCGCGCCATGTCGCAGTCCAAGACCAAATACACCGACATCGGCGGCACGCCCGAACTGAAGGCCGCCATTGCCGAAAAATTCAAGCGTGACAATGACCTGGCCTACAGCGCCACCGAAATCATCGTCGGCAACGGCGGCAAGCAGATCATTTTCAACGCTTTGCTGAGCACGGTGGAAGAGGGCGATGAAGTGCTCATTCCCACCCCATACTGGGTGTCGTACCCGGATATCGTGCTGCTGGCCGGCGGCACGCCCGTATTCGTGCCCGGCCCACCCGAAAAAGGCTTCAAGCTGCAACCCGAAGACCTGGAACGCGCCATTACGCCGCGCACCCGCTGGCTGATGCTGAACGGGCCCAACAACCCCAGCGGCGCCGCCTACAGCCGGGAAGAATTGCAGGCGCTGGCCGACGTGTTGCTGCGCCATCCGCAGGTCTGGGTCATGACGGACGACATCTACGAACACATCCTTTACGACGGCCGCTCGTTTCACACCCTGGCGCAGGTCGAACCCGCCTTGCAGGCGCGCACGCTGACCATCAATGGCGTCTCCAAGGCCTATGCCATGACCGGCTGGCGCATCGGCTACGGCGGGGCGCCGGCAGAACTGGTACGCGCCATGACCAAGCTGCAATCGCAAAGCACCTCGAATCCGTCGTCCATCAGTCAGGCGGCCGCGCAGGAAGCGCTGTCCGGCCCGCAGGGTTTCATCGCCGAGCGGACGGCCATCTTCCAGACGCGGCGCGATGCCATCGTGGCGCAGATCAACCAGATGCCGGGCTTGTCGTGCCATGTGCCGGAGGGTGCGTTCTACGCATTCCCGTCCTGCGCCGGCGTACTGGGCCGCAAGACGCCGGCGGGCAAGACCCTGCAGACGGACGAGGACTTCGTGATGTACCTGCTGGACGAGGAAAACCTGGCCGTGCTGCAAGGCGCGGCCTATGGCGTATCGCCATTTTTCCGGCTGTCGTATGCGACGTCGATGGACGTGATCGACGAAGGCTGCCGCCGATTGAAGCGCGCTTGCGAGAAGCTGGCGTAATTCGCATTTCTGGCATCGCTGCGCGTCAAGGCTGTTGCGGCGGGCGCCGGCTACGGGGCGGCGCAACCGAGGATTCCGACCCGCGCGGCGATGGGCGCGCACCGCAGCCGCCGCACGGGCCGCAGCCCTGATCGCAAGCCGCATCCGCCGATGCTGCCGGCAGGCGGCCACCCGTCACTTTCTTGCGCAGCCAGGCGCGCAGGGCAGGCGACAGATGGCAAGCGAATGCGATGGCGCTGGCTGCCACCGCCATCGCCACCACGGCGTACTGCCAGACTTGCGTATCGTTGGCCGGCGTCATAGCAGCCACCCCGCAAGCCGGTAGGTCAAGAAAGACGCGGCATAGGCCAGCGCGAACATGTGGCCGAAAGACAGCGCCACGTTGCGCCAGTCCCCCGTTTCGCGCTTGATGATCGCCAGCGTCGACATGCACTGCGGCGCGAAGGCAAACCACACCATCAGCGACAGGGCGCTGGCCAGCGGAAAATTGCCGGCCAGCACGTTGCCCAGGGCGTCCTCCTGGCCCTCGGCTACGCTGTAGATCGTGGCCAGGGTCGCCACCGCCGATTCGCGCGCGGCAAAGGCGGGAATCAGGGCCAGCGTGATCTGCCAGTTAAAGCCAAGCGGCGCGAACAGCGGCTGCATCCACTGGCCCAGGATATTGGCGAAGCTGTACTCGATGGCCGGCCCCGTCGCCCCGGCAGGTGCGCCCGGGAACGTGGCGATAAACCACATCAGCACGGTCAGCGCCAGCATGACCCCGGTCAACTTCTTCAGGAACAGCCACGCGCGCGCCCACAGGCCGATGCCGATGTCGCGCCACCTGGGCAGACGGTATGCCGGCAGCTCCATCAGCAATGCCGCGGTCTGCCCGGCCGGCCGCAGGCGTTTGCCGATATAGGCGACGCCCAACGCCGCCACGATGCCGCCTGCGTACAACGCGAACAGCACCGCGCCTTGCAGATTGAAGATGCCCAGCACCGGCACATCAGGCACGAAGGCGCCGATCAGCAGGGCATAGACGGGCAGGCGGGCCGAGCAGGTCATCAATGGCGCCACCAGGATGGTCACCAGGCGGTCGCGCCTGTCGGGAATGCTGCGCGTGCCGACGATGCCGGGAATGGCGCACGCAAAGCTCGACAGCAGGGGAATGAAGGCGCGGCCGGTCAGCCCCACGGCCACCATGGCCTGATCCAGCAGGAAGGCGGCGCGCGGCAGATAGCCGGATTCCTCCAGCACCAGGATGAACAGGAACAGCACCAGGATCTGCGGCAGAAAACCCAAAACGGTTCCCAGCCCGCCGAACAGGCCTTCGCGCAGCATCGCCTTGAACGGACCGTCGCCCAGGGCGGCCGTGCTCCAGACGCCCAGGCCGCCGATGCCGTCGACGATCGCGTCGGTCAGCGGCTTGCCGATCGCATAGACGGCCTGGAACGTCAGGAACATGATCAGCGCCAGGATCAGCGGACCGAACACCGGATGCAGCGTCCAGCGGTCGATGCGGTCATCCACGGCGGTGGCGGACGCCGGCGTGCGCACCGTGTCCGCCAGGATCTGGCGCAATTCGGCCTGCGGATCAGCGGCGCGGGGCAGGGGAGCTTGGGGCGCCAAAGGTTGGTCCAGCTGATCCAGCAGCGCCTGGGCGCCTTGCCGCCGCACCGCGACGGTCTCGACCACCGGCACCCCCAGGCGCCGGGCCAGCTCGGGCACGTCGATGTCGATACCACGCCGCCGCGCCTGGTCCGACAGGTTCAACGCCACCACCATCGGCAGGTCCAGGCGCCGCATTTCCAGCAGCAATCGCAGGTGCAGGCGCAGGTTGGTGGCGTCGACGACCATCACCACCAGGTCCGGCCGCACTTCGCGGGGATAGCGGCCTTGCAGGATGTCCTGGGTGACTTGCTCGTCGGCGCTGGCCGCCGTCAGGCTGTAGGTGCCGGGCAGGTCAAGAATCCGCGCGCGCCGCCCGGCGGGCGTGGCGAAGAATCCTTCCTTGCGGTCGACCGTGACGCCGGCGTAATTGGCGACCTTCTGGCGGCCGCCGGTCAGTTGGTTGAAGAGGGCGGTCTTGCCGCAGTTGGGGTTGCCCACCAGCGCCAGCCGCAATGCGTGGTCAGCCATGGGGCACCTCGCGCTTGACCATCACGCGGGCCGCTTCCTGGCGACGCAGCGCGAAACGGGTGGCGCCGATGGCCACCAGCAAGGGGGACGCGCCGAACGGACCCCGGGCGGTCAGCCGTATCGGTTCCCCGTGGACGAACCCCAGGTCACGCAGCCGGTCTGCGATGGGGTCCGAAGGACGCTCCTGGACGATATGGTCGACCACGGCGCGATCTCGCAACGCCAGGTCGCAAAGACGTAGGACAGAATCAATCATGATAGGAATCAGAATGGCGATCGCGCGGCCGGAAGGGGCCAGGCGGTCGCGGGCAAGACGGGACGAACGCGCCATGCCTGGCGCGCTGCATGAGTGCGGATCAGCCGAGAGAGGAGGGCGGTGCGCGGGAGCCCAGCGGCGGCCCCTGCCCAGGCAGGGGCGGCAGCGCTTGCGACGTGGCAACCCCCGGCACGACCGCAACCGCCACCCGTAGCGGGGACGGCGCCAGATCGGACGGCGGCGGCGCGGAACCGTCGTGGGCAAGCAGCCCGTAGGGGCAATCCAGGCCGGAAGCCGACGGGCCGCCATGGCGGGACGTATCCGCGCGCTTGTCCGTCAGGGACAGCAATACCGTGGACACGGTGCCCGCCGACGTGCAAAGCGTGAGGGCAATGCGCCCGTCATCCCGGCCGCGGGGGTCCGGCATGTATCCCGGCGGCACGAAGCCGCGCAGCACCAGCGCCACCAGCAACGCCCACAGCATGCCATAGGCATGCCAGGACTTGAGCGCGAGGGATGGGCCCGGACGGGCGGAAACGGCCATGGCCGGATTCTAAGCCGAATCGACAGGGCGTTGAAACGGTAGAAAACGCCGCTGCCGCGTGCTAACGTATCGCCCAGCGCTCGGGCATTCAGCCCTTTGCGCCGTAAGCGTTCACGTCATCCAACGCGCCTGAAACCGCCTTCGCCGCGGTCGGGCGTGGCCGCGTGTACGCAGGGGCCAGGTCGCATCGGCGCAGGCGTTTCTCATCGGAAACGCTATTCATGGCTCAAGATTCCACCCCAACCCTTCCTCCGCCCGCGGCCAGCGGCTACGCGGGCAGACGCCGCAATACCCTGACCGCCTTGCTGGTGGCCACCGCGTTCTTCATGGAGAACCTGGACGGCACCGTGATCACGACGGCCGTCCCTGCGATGGCCCGCGACTTCGGCGTCATCCCCACCGACCTCGGCCTGGGCGTCAGCGCCTATCTCTTGACGTTGGGGGTGTTCATTCCCATCAGCGGCTGGATGGCCGAACGCTTCGGCAGCCGGCGAGTGTTCTGCTCGGCGCTGATCCTCTTCACCCTGGCGTCCCTGGCTTGCGGGCTGGCCGACAGCCTCTGGGCGTTCATCGCGTTGCGCGTGTTGCAAGGCATCGGCGGCGCGATGATGGTGCCCGTCGGACGACTGGTCCTGCTGCGCAGCACGCCCAAGCACGACCTGATGCGGGTCATGTCCATCCTGATCTGGCCGGGGCTGTTCGCACCGGTCCTGGGGCCTCCGTTGGGCGGTTTCATTACCGAGTACACGTCTTGGCGCTGGATCTTTTATCTCAACATCCCGGTCGGTTTCGCCGCGCTGGCCGCGGCCTGGCTGTTGATTCCCAACGAGATCGACGACACCCGGCGTCCGTTCGATTGGCAGGGCTTTTTCTGGATCGGCGGCGGACTGGCCAGCGTGTTGTGGGGCGTGGAACTGTGCGGACGTTCCGTGCTGCCCTGGCAGGAAATGACGCTTTTCCTGGGCGCGGGCGCGGCCATGCTCGCCATCGGCATCCGGCACCTGAACCGCCATCCTCACCCCATGCTCTTGCTGACACCGATCAAGCACCCGACCTATGCGGTGAACATCCGGGGCGGGTCGCTGTTTCGCATGTCGGTGGGCGCCGTGCCGTTCCTGTTGCCGCTGATGTTCCAGGTCGGCTACGGCATGGATGCCTTTCATGCCGGCCAGCTGGTGCTGGTCGTCTTCGCCGGCAACCTTGCGATGAAGATGTTCACGACGCCCGTGATGAAGCGGTTCGGCTTTCAGCGCATCCTCTTGTGCAACGGCGTGATCAACACGCTGGCCCTGGCAGCGTGCGCGCTGATCGGCCCGGCCATGAGCTTCCCGACGACCGCGGCGATCCTGTTCATCGGCGGGTTGTCGCGGTCCATGCAGTTCACCGCCCTGAACACCTTGGCGTTCGCCGACATGCCGCAAGAGGAACTCAGTGCGGCCAGTTCGCTGTTTTCCACGATGTCGCAGCTGGCCTTGGGGATGGGCATTGCGCTGGGCGCGATCGCCATTCGCATTGGCGAGTGGACGGCGCCCGTGCTGGGGGTGGATCAGGCGCCTGGCGCGGCCTATCGCCTGGCATTCCTGGTGGTGGCGCTGGTTTCCTTGATCGGCATGCTGGATCTGCTCGGCTTGAAGCGTGACGCCGGCAGCTCGGTCAGCGGCAGGTAGGCGCCATGGCAACGCGACGCCGACTTCTTGTCCGAGATGTTCAGCGCCTATCTGCATGATTCAGCAAGATCAGGGAGATTCGCGCATCCTAGAAGAGCCTCGGTCCATGGGGGCAAAATTTACGGAAGTTCGAGGGGCTGAATCAGTCGTGTCTTGGGTCAAGAACGGCAGTCGGATCCCCGTAGGGCGGCCGCGCCGGGGCAAGGCCGCCTGCGGGCTGCCCGTAATACGCATAATGTATATTATGTAAAGTAATAGATAGGCGGCAATCACCCAAACCGAGTCATTGCCGTCCAATTAAGCAAACTTCCGAGTGAAAATTAAGCAAGTCGTGCAAAAAAGGCAGTTTCTGACCGTTTCTGATAGCGGTGCCTGTACGCTCGCCTGCCGCCAGCGTGGCCATCGCTCGCATCACAAAACGCGGCAGGCCAATCGAACGCTTGGAATCTGTCGGGCCCTACATGCCGAAGGAAGCAATTCGCGCGCTTGGTCGGCAGTCCAAAGCATCTCGTCGCGGCAAGATGACCTCTCTAGTCACGGAACTGGCTATGCGACCGCAGATCTGCACTGCTCTGTTGCTCAAGAATCCACCAGCGTCTTGCGGACAATGGTCGTCTCTATTTACCAGAGGGCGCACCATGAGCATGTTCAGCCAAATTCTTAATCAAATAGAAGACCGCAAGGCGAGTGAACTAGCTGCGGCGCATGCCGCTGCAGAAGAGGTAGCGCGGAAGAAGGACGAGGCCGTCAAACGTGCCCGCCAACACTTTGACGAAATATCCATCTACGACTTCTTTGCGGCCGAGGTTAAGTCGATGGTGGAATGCGGCCTCATCTCTGCGGAATACACGCAGGACGCCAGTACGGATCGTGCGAGCGTGTTCGTGCGGTTCATACCAGTCAAGGGTAAAGCCGCAGCCCAGCCTGGTACAGGCAGCCATTGGAGTTTTTTGATTCAGTCGTACGGCGACGTCGTCAGAGGCTGCTATATCCCATCGCCCCGCGGCGGCGACGTGGTACTGGGAGATAACATCTCTCTGGATTCCTTCCAGTTACCCGAGGCTACGCAATGGTGGTCCAAGTTCCTTCGCGCGGCCCTAGAGTAATTCAATCGCAACACCTGGCGCGAAAGCCTGCTGTGTCGGTCGCTCGAGCGATCGCGGCACTGCCATCTCATAGAGGAAGATCAGTTCATGACGGCTGTATTGAACTTTGACGAGGCCAACTCAGGCCTTGATCTGATAGCAAATGGTGCTCTCCCCTCTCGACCGGAAGACGAGATACAGATCCTCGTCCACCGCCTCATCGAGCGGCTCCTGGACCAACTCAAGACCCAAGGCAGAGACGCCACGACGTCCGAAGATAAACACTTCCGCTCGGCGATTTCTGCATATAGGGTTGGTTCATGGGTAACAGCGATCAGTTATGCATGGCGGGCATCCCGCGTCGGCTCAACACCAATAACGCCGGGCATATTTGAACTCGACACATCGAAAACGCTTCGCGATGAGCTGGCTGAGGCCAAGCAGCAGCATAACGCCTCCTAAAGGCTAGCCTGGAGCGTTTTGCTAGAGCCGAAGTAGATTCCCGGCTCCGTGCCCTACCCTGCTCTTCCGATCATTGCTACACGAGCAACCGGCTATGCTGACCAGGCGGGTAGGCGTATCAAGTGCTAACTAGGCCCGCGGCCTTTGCCCACAGCGCGCTCCCTCCTCTGTCCGCACGACGTTTCGGTCAGGCTTGTTGATGCTATCTCAGCGGTGCGGGTCAGTGAAGCGTTCGGCGTAGATGATGGCGAACTGGTTCATGGCGGTCTTCCAGTCATGGGTAGCGCCACCCCAGCCCTCGGTAATGTTGCGCAAGACCAGCCAGAGCAACTTGGTGGCCGCCTCGTCGCTGGGGAAGTGGCCTCGTGTCTTGACCGCCCGTCGCAGTTGCGCATTGATGCTCTCGATGGCGTTGGTGGTGTAGATCACGCGCCTGATGGCCGGCGGGAACATAAAGAACGGGATCACCTGGTCCCAGGCCCGCCGCCAGGCATCGACGATCCGGCCAGTAGCGTTGTCCCCACGGACCTTGTTCGAACTCTGCCAGGGCCGCCAGGGCTGCCTCGACGGAGGGCGCGGTGTAGATGGGTTTGAGGGCCGCTGCCACCGTGCGCCGCTCCTTCCAGCTGGCGTAGTCCAGGCTGGCGCGGATCAGATGCACGATGCAGGTCTGTAGCGTGGTGAGCGGGAACACCGCGTTCAAGGCTTGCTCCATGCCCTTCAAGCCATCGGTGACCGCGATCAGGATGCCCTGGGTGCCGCGGGTCTTCAGTTCGTTGAACACCTTCATCCAGAACTTGGCGCCCTCGGTCTGTTCGATCCACAGGCCCAGGATGTCGCGCGTGCCGTCAGGCAGCACGCCCAGCGCCAGCTACACCGCCTTGTTGCGCACCACCCCGTCCTCGCGGATTTTGACCTCCCCCCTAAAAGTTGGACAGTTGATAACTGGAAAATTCCGGCGAAACTAGCCCCCAGGAGGGCGTCGCCA